>CAMYUM010000001.1 GCA_947301965.1 uncultured Azospirillum sp.
GACGTTATGGCTTTACCGATGCCTTATCTGCCTACGCCTGGGCTAACTACACCTTCGGTTCAAGCTATGATGCTATTGCCCTGGGTGCAGGCTTGAACTACGCTTGGTAATATATTCTTGTCCGGCGAGCAACTAATTTAATCAACCGAAAGTCATCTCTCATTTGACTGCGAAAGTGAGGGATGACTTTTTATTTTTGCTTGCAAAACTTAGGGTTTTATAATACTTTGAGCTTAATTTGTTACAGTTTTAAGGGTAAAAAATGACTGATTTGTTTGATGGCGTAACTTCGGCCACAAGTTCGTATTCCGCACAAGATATTCAGGTTTTGGAAGGTTTGGAAGCCGTACGCGCCAGACCGGGTATGTATATCGGCGGAACCGATGAGCAGGCTTTGCACCATTTGGCGGCAGAAATTATTGATAACTCCATGGACGAGGCGGTTGCCGGCTTTGCCAATAAAATCGAAATTACGCTCAACTCCGACTATTCGTTGACCATTGTCGATAACGGGCGCGGTATCCCGGTCGATCCGCATCCGAAATATCCGAAAAAATCAGCATTGGAAGTTATTATGACAATGCTCCACTCGGGCGGAAAATTCGGAGGAGGAGCATACAAGGTTTCGGGCGGTCTGCATGGTGTGGGCGCTTCCGTGGTTAATGCGCTATCCGAAACCATGACTATTGAGGTTGCTCGCGACAAAAAACTTTATCGTCAGCATTACGCCAAAGGAAAACCTTTGGATAAACTGGAATTGGTCGGTCCGATTTCTAACCGCCGCGGCACGAGTATTACCTTTAGACCGGATCCGGAGATTTTTGGCACCAATTGTTGCTTTGTGCCTAATAAACTGTACCGTATGGCAAGGTCAAAAGCCTTTTTGTTCAAAGGAATTCATATTTTGTGGAAATGCGCACCGGAGCTTATCGGTGAAGGAGAGCAAACGCCTGTCGAGTGCGAACTGCATTTTCCCGACGGGTTGAAAGACTTTTTGAACTATCAAATCGGTACCCGTACAACAGTTAATCGCTCGGCTTTTACCGGCGAAATGCCTTTGGCTAACGATGAGGGAAAAGTTGAATGGGCGGTAACCTGGCCGGAGGACGAAAACGGATTTTGTTATTCGTATTGCAATACCGTGATTACACCGCAAGGCGGTACTCATGAACTGGGATTTAAATCTGCCCTGCTCCGCGGACTGAAAGAATATGGCGATATGGCAAACATCAAAAAAGCCGCAAATGTTACCAATGAAGACTTTTTGGGTGATGCTTGTATTATGCTGTCGGTGTTTATTAAAGACCCGGAATTTCAAGGACAAACCAAAGACAAATTGACCTCAACAAAAGCTGCAAGGCTGGTCGAACAGGCGGTTAAAGACGCTTTTGACCACTGGCTGTCTTCTGATGCCGAAAACGCCTCGGCATTGCTGGAATATGTGATTGCACGCTCCGATTTCAGACGTAAGAAAAAAGAAGAAAAAGTACAAATGCGCAAAACTCCGACCAAACGTTTGCGTTTGCCCGGAAAATTAGCGGATTGTTCGCGTAACGGCGCCGACGATACCGAAATTTTTATTGTTGAGGGTGATTCTGCGGGCGGCTCGGCAAAACAAGGGCGCGACCGTGCTACGCAGGCCATTTTGCCTCTGCGGGGCAAGATTTTGAACGTAGCAGCGGCTTCTCTCGATAAAATTGCACAGAATCAAGAAATTAAGGATATGATTGAGGCATTAGGTTGCGGAATTAAAGATGATTATAAAGAAGATAATTTGCGCTATGAGAAAATTATTATAATGACCGATGCCGATGTAGATGGCGCGCATATCACATCTTTGCTGATGACGTTTTTCTATCAGCAAATGCCAAAACTTATTGAAAACGGACATTTGTTTATTGCTACACCACCGCTGTATAAAATAGCTGCCAGCGGCAAAAACTATTATGCTCTCGACGACGATGACAAAGAACTGATTTTGAAAAAAGTTACAAAAGGTAATACAAAAGCCGATATCAGCCGTTTTAAAGGTTTGGGCGAGATGAGTGCACAACAGCTCAAAGAAACAACTATGGATAAACAGAAGCGCACCCTGCTCCGCGTTATGTTGCCGGATACCGGTACTGAAGAAGGCAAAGAAGAGGCTTTTGAAACCAGGCGGCAGGTTGAGCGGATTATGGGTAAGAACCCGGAACTGCGCTTTAAGTTTATTGTTGAGCGGGCAAAGTTCGTCGACGATTTGGATATTTAGTGCTTGACATTTGAGGAGATTTTATTTATTAAATGTCTTGACCTTGGGGTTATAGCTCAGCTGGGAGAGCGCTTGAATGGCATTCAAGAGGTCAGGAGTTCGATCCTCCTTAGCTCCACCAATTCGGCAGGCATCGTCATAAAAACGGTGCCTGTTTTTATTGTTCTGTTTTCTTGGATTTCAGTTGTCCGCAGGCGGCGAGAATATCTTGACCACGAGCAGTGCGTATCGGAGCGGCAAAGCCGTGTTTTTGCAGTTCCTCGGAAAAAGCATGAATGCGATTGTTGGAACTCGGAGCAAAATTACACCCCGGCCACGGATTGAAACCTATCAGGTTAAATTTGGCATTAATGCCATATTGCTTCATCAATTTTATCAACTCAGCCGCATGGGCGTAAGTGTCATTAAAGTTATTAAGCATTAGATATTCAAAAGTAATGTATCCGCCGTTGTTATCCTGATATTGGCGACAGGCCTGCATAAGTTCGGGCAAAGGATATTTTTTGTTAATCGGCATTATTTGTGAGCGCAGTTCATCATTCGGGGCGTGCAGGCTGATTGCCAGACGAGTGCCGACCTCAGTATCAAAGTTCGGAATATGCGGAACTATGCCCGATGTTGAAACGGTTATACGGCGTTTGGACAGCGCTATGCCCTCACCGTCAGATATGATTTTAACCGCACGGCAGAGATTGTCATAGTTTTGAAAAGGCTCGCCCATGCCCATAACCACAATATTTGAAAGCATGCGCGCTTGTTCTTTCAAATTCCATTCTTTATAAACATCACGGGCAACCATAAACTGGGAAACAATTTCACCGGCGGTCAGATTGCGAGTGAGTTTTTGACTGCCGGTATGGCAGAATTTGCACCCCATGGCGCACCCGACTTGGGTAGATATGCACACGGCTCCGCGGTCTTCTTCAGGAATATAAACCATTTCAACCCGTTGGCCGTCTTTGAACTCAAGCAACCACTTGTGAGTACGATCAACGGAAATTTGTTCATCAACAATCTTGGGGCGGGAAAGCTCGAAATAATCAGCCAATTTTTCGCGCAGGGGTTTAGATAAATTAGTCATATCGGCAAAATCGGTTTTGCCGTAAAAATACACCCACTGCCAAATTTGTTTGGCGCGAAACGAGGGTTCTCCAAGAGATTTTAAGTGCTCTTGGAGTTCTTCTTTGGAAAGTCCGATAAGTTCGATTTTATCGCTCATCGACGGCACTTTGAACTAATTGCACGATATGCGGCAGTAAAGCCTTTGAGCGAATAAGAATCCTTGGTTAAAGTTCCTTTGCTCGAGGTTCCCTCTATGAATAAACGTTCACCTTTTTTCATGGCATCAACCAGTTTTTTATCAGCCGCGGCGTTCATCGCCCAAGCTTTGTCTCCGTCGACAAAAAGATCAGTAATGGTTTCTTTGCCGATTTTTACAGTAACCGGAGTGCTGTTTTTATAGGTGTATCCGGCAACAAAATTAACTACATCATAGGTTTTGTCGGCGGGACGATGGGTTATTACCATATAAACATTGCCACGCTGGGTATATTTTCCTTCGGATTTTTGGGGAGAGCTGGCCATATAGCAAACAATGTTTTTGCCTTCACGATAGAAAAATGCCGACCAGTCATTGTATTCACCTATCATTTGCGGAGCTTCGGCATGAGCAAAAAATGCAAAAAAACAAAAGACAACGGTGAGAAATCCGATTTTTTTCATTGTGTTTATCCTTTTTTATGGTTAGGGTTTGGTTATATAAATACAAAAAAATATCAAACATTACAACCCGTATTTTGCAACAGGCCTAAAATGATAAAAGACAAATATTTGGACATAAGTAAAATTACTACTGATAGTCATATATTGAAGATTTTTGACATTGTGCGAAATCATGGCGGAACCGTGCGCTTTGTCGGAGGTGCCGTGCGTGATGTTTTGGCCGGAAAAACAGGTTTTGACCTTGACCTGTCAACCGATTTGTCACCGGACGAACTGGCAGAGGCGTGTGAAGACGCCGGAGTGCGTACCGTGCCAATCGGGCTGAAATACGGAACCCTCGGGGTGCTGATTAATGATACATTGCTTGAAATAACTTCTTTGCGAAAAGACATAAAAACCGACGGACGGCATGCGGAGATTGAGTTTACGGATAACTGGGAAGAAGATGCCATGCGTCGTGATCTGACCATCAATGCAATATATGCCGACGAAAGCGGAAATGTTTTTGACTACTATAACGGTATTCAGGATTTGGAAAAAGGTGTCGTACGTTTTATCGGCAAACCAGAACAGCGAATCAAAGAAGATTATTTGCGGATTTTGAGGTTTTTCCGTTTCCATTCCCTGTTTGCCAAAACACCAATGGATAAAAAGGCTTTAAAAGCTTGTATTGATAACAAAAACGGTTTGAAAAAAGTGTCGATTGAGCGTATCCGTGACGAGTTTATCAAAATCCTCTTAACTCCAAATGCGGCCAGCGTTATTAAGGTTATGCTTGATAACGGAATTTTGGTAAATTGGCTTGGAAAATCGGAATATATTGATAATTTGGACTTTTTAAGCAAGCTCGAAAAGTCGTGCAATATTTTTCCTAATGCAATGCGCAGGCTTTTTGTTCTGTATTTTCCAAACAAGAACTTGGCCGAAAATATTGCCGTACGCCTGCATTTGACCAGGCGACAAAAGGAAATGCTGGTCGCATGGGCAAATAATAAAGTCGGAATTGAAAACATTCTTGAGCCAAAATTACGAAGAAAGGTCATTTATTATTACGGCAAAGAATTTTGTTTTGATAAATTGATAATTGAATCGGCAAAACAGATGGAAATTCCTGACGGATTGATTGATATAAGGGATGCAATTTTCAATGAAATTGTGCCGATTTTCCCGATTAGTGGTAGAGATGTTATTAAGGCCGGAAAATCCGAGAACGCCCAAATAGGCGCCGTTCTTGACAGGCTGAAACAAAATTGGGTCAACAGCGATTTCAGCCTGTCACGAGAGGAATTGTTACAACAAATTTAACAACCGATGCGGCCAAATGTTTCTTTGGCATATTGAGCATAAAGTTCATAAAATTTATCCAAACTCTGCTTAACCTGCCAATTAATCGTTCCTTTCGGGAACTCGCCTTTGGCGTTGGGTTTGCCGGCTTTGACACCGGTCAAAATTTCTATGCCGTCATCAACATTGTCTATGGCGTAAATATGAAACTTTCCTTCGCTTACGGCGTTAATAACATCTTCACGCAACATAAGGTTGCCGATGTTGGTGCGGGGAATGATTACCCCTTGGTCGCCGGTTAAGCCGCGATGTTTGCAAACATCAAAGAAACCTTCAATTTTTTCATTAACTCCGCCAATCGGCTGAATATCACCAAATTGGTTGATAGAACCGGTTACGGCGATGTTTTGTTTAATCGGAATATTTGCTATTGCCGACAACAGGCAATAATATTCCGTTGATGAAGCGCTATCGCCGTCAACGCCGCCGTAAGACTGTTCAAACACAATTGAAGCGGATAGTGATAGCGGTGAATTTTTAGCAAAACGATTGGCGATAAGCGACTGCAAAATGAGTACGCCTTTAGTATGTATCGGACCGCTCATGTTGGTCTCACGTTCAATGTTGACGAACTCGCCGTTACCGATACGGGCTTGGGCAGTAATGCGAGCCGGCTTTCCGAATGAAAAACGCGAAAAATTATAAACAACCAAACCGTTAATTTGTCCGACTTTTGAACCCTTGGTGTCCATCAAAATCGTACCTTCGTCAATCTGCTCAAGCATAGATTGTTTGATGCGGTCGCTACGATAGATTTGGGCATCAATTGCCATATCAATATGTTTTTTGCCGATTTGTTTAGAATTGGATTTACGTGCCCAATAATCAGCCTCACGCAGCAAATCGCCGATTGAGGCAATATGGGCCGTCAGCTTTTTAGAATCATCAGCAAGGCGCGAAGAATGTTCAATTATACGGGCAACCGCCTGCTTATTAAGGCTGCGCAGTTTCTTTTTGTTGGAAAGAGAGCCTATCAGTTTGGCATATTCAATCTCGTTTTTGTCATTGCGATCCATGATGGTGCCAAAATCAGCCTCAACTTTGAAAAAGTCAGAAAAATCCGGATCACGTTCAGACAGCAAATCATAAAGTTCTTCGTCTCCGGTTAAGATGACTTTGACATCTAAAGGTATCGGCTCAGGATCAAGAGAAATAGTAGTAAAGCTGGTTTCGTCTCCGGGAGACTCAATCTTGATGCTTTTTGAAGCAAGCGCACGCTTTAGCGAATCCCAGGCAAACGGTTGCAAAAGAAGTTTGCGAGCATCTATAAGCAAAAAGCCTCCGTTGGCGCGATGCAAAGCGCCGGCCTTAATCAATGTAAAGTCGGTAAGCAGTGCGCCGTATTGCTGAATACGCTCAACTCGTCCGACCAAATTGCCTTGTGTCGGGTGATCAAGATGAATTATCGGGGCGCCCGAATCTGGTTCGTTCTTGACAATTACATTAACCTTAAATTTGGCAAATTTATCTTCTTCCTGCCGGTTCATTTTGGACAGTAACATTGTCAAAGCGTCTTCTTCCGCCGGAGAATTGCCGTTTTCGCCTTCGGCAGGCAAAAAGTCATCTATATTTGAGGTGATGTGATTTTGAATGTTTTTAAGAAAGTCGATAACCTCGCGGAAACCCTTATATTTTTGACGCAAAGTATCAATCGGATTTTTAACCGCAATTTTTATAAACTTTTCGCGCAAAAGATTGCGTTCGCGGCGTTGCTTATCCTCCCATTCGGGAAGGTCTTTGGCAACTTTTTCTATTTCTTCCTGCATCATATTAAGGTCGCTTAAGAGCTGTTTTTTCTCGTCTTCAGGAAGGTTGTCAAACACCTCGGGGCTCAAGACTTCGCCGTTTTTTACCGGCGCAACAACCAGACCGACCTGCATATGCAACAAAGATACGCTCTTGCCTTTGGCTTTCTTTTGTAAAATGCGTAAATATTCGTCTTTTTTATGTTTATATTTTTCCTGAATTATGCTGATGCCGGCCTTATATTCATCGCTTTCAAGAACGGCGGGAATCGCAATGCTGAAATCTTCAATAAGTTTATCAACGTCTTTGGCAAACTCGCAGGCCTGTCCGGCGGGAAAACTTATGCTGTGCGGCTTATACGGCTCATCAAAATTATAAACATATGCCCAATCACACGGTGTGGGGCGTTTTTTTGATTCTTCTTCAAGAATCCTTTTGACCAAACTTGTTTTGCCGGTTCCTTCGGGACCAAGGCAAAAAAGATTATAGCCTTTTGACTTGATGTTAATGCCGAGTTCGACCGCATTGATGGCCCTATCCTGCCCCAGTGCCGACATTCTTTCTTCAAGTTCTGCGGTGGTTGAAAAATCAAATTTTTGCGGATTGCATACCGTATATAATTGACCTGGTTTTAACTTAGAAATACTCATTTTGCGCATATCCTTACGAAAACTATTTTTGTTTAGATATAAGCAACAAAAACTAAAATCTGGTAAATATCGGAAAAGAATTTAGACTATTTAACATAATTGTTCCGAATACGTCGCTTTTTTCATAGGCTAAAATATAATAATGCTGCGGAATAACAAGATTGCGTAAATTATCCCATAACCCGTTTTTTACAACCAGGTTGTTTTTCAGAATAAATGTGCTGAGCGGAGCAGACCATGCAACCATATTAAAGTCGCCGAAAATAACAACCGGGTTGTCTTGTTCGGCAACAAAGGTTGATAAATTGTTCAGGCAATCTTTAATTTGGGTGAACGAAAGTTTTGAAAAATCAACTGCGACATACATTATTTCATTTGCGTCGCCGTTCGTTTTAACAAATTCGGCATATGCATGACCAATGTTTACTCTTCCGGATTGTTCGACGTTGAAACGTGACAGCACAAAACCGGAATTGTCTTCATCTGATGCATGCAGGAAATTGTATTGTGACGGAATTTCACTTTGGCGAGGCAGGGAATCGACTTTTGAAACAAAAGCAATATCCGGCGAATCAGCGGTTATAAAATCAAACAGACGGAGCGTATCATCTTGTTTGCCGGCAAAAAACACTGTTGTTCCGCTTTGAAAAGGACTGTGAAACGTTGCAATTGAAGAAACAGCAAAGAAGTTAATTGTCAGCAATATGAAAAATGTAATCATATATCCATAAAAACGACGAAATGCCGTGTAAACCAAAACCACCGCCAACGCCAAAAGCAACTGCCAGCGGAACTCATTCAAAAACAACGCAAAATTGTTTTTGCCAAAAGCCGAAAAAGTTATAAAGGCTGAAATCAGTGTAAAAAATCGCAAAAAAGCGTTTATGTGTGCCTGACGTTTTTTGTTTTCCAAATATCTCATGATTGCAGATCTTCTTTTTCATTGTTTTTTAATAACTGATATAATAGTCTTATATATTGAAAAAAGCTTTTTGTAAATAACAGCGGACCGGCAATGAATAATATTTTTGATTTTTCTAAAATTCTGCTCCCTATAACCCAGAAAACGGAAGCGTTGTATCATAATGTCGCCGCTTACATTGTGTCTTTACCCAACAATAAATTGCTGGCGATTTCGTTGTTTTTAATTTCAATTATATTGTTTTTTATTTTGGTGTTGGTTTGGTACATAAGAGCCATTGCAAGAACAATAAAAGAAGAAACTCGCCGCGAACAAGAAATTATGCAAAGCATTGACACACGCCTCGACCGCAAAATGCCCGAAAACTACAACGAGCTAAACATTGATTTTGACGACGGACATAAAAGCAACGTCAAAAACAATGATGCAAACGGCGGCGAATCGCTTGATTTTGATTGGAATCGAAAAACACGATTTTCGGCTTCGGATACAATTCGCTCCGCTGAGGCTTTTCAATACAGACTAAAACCTCAAAAGCTGGAAAAATTATTGGGGTTGATTGTCGATTTGCTGGAAAGAGGAATTGACGAACCAAAAATTTCGCAAACCGTTATGTATAAAAATCAGCACCTTAGCAGCGAAGACGAAATAATTCAGACGATTACCGCGGTAAAGTTTTTTATTTATATGTGCTTGAGCGGGCGGTTTAGAAAAGTTGATTCCGATAAAATGCTGCCTCAAGAAAATGCCGCAATATTCCATTTGGCAAAGGGAGATTGTTCTTTGGCTTTGGTTTTGTTGGAGGCGTTAATCGATAATAATATAGCTAAAATTAAGAATATGTCTGAAGGAGAGGAAAAAGAGCGTAAATGGAGCGAGACTTCAAATTGTGCAACGATTTTCGGAACTTTAGCCTCTTTTGAAAACAAAGAGTTAGCCGCGGCAGCCTTTGAATTGGCAATAGAGCTTAATCCTCGTAACGTTACGGCATGGGGCAGAATTGGTGATATGTACGCACAAAGCGCAAAATTTGACGATGCCGTATGGGCTTATTCAAATGTATTAAATTTGGCTGATGAGGGGATTTATACCCAGCAGATAGCCAATGCCAACAAAATGCTGGCCGGACTGTATAACGAAAAAGGACAGCGGCAAAAAGCCGAAACCCTGGCTCAAAAAAGTCGGCAATATTATGACAGTATCGGCATAAACACGCCGTTGACCGACAGGGAAAACAAAATTGTTTATATTATGGAATCAACAGAACGCGAAAAAATGGAAGACATAATTGATCATTTTTTCAACAAAACGGATAATCAAACCTCCGGGTATGTATGATTATCGACCGCGTCCGCTTCTGTTGATGATAAATTGAGTCTGACGCTGTTTGGTTTTTTCTTCTTCAATCTCTTTTTCGGTTTTTTCTATTTCTGCCTGTTGTTCAAATATTTCAGCATCAAGATAATCTGAAGAGTTGGTTGTGCGACCGCTCTTTTCCAAAATAATCTGTCGAGCCGTTTTTTCATCAAGTTCGCGTTTTTCCGGTTGCGGATTTTCCTGTTGTTGTTCAGGAGGCAACGGCTGTTTGATTTTTTCTTCTTCTTTTTGAATAATTTTTTCCTGTTTTTCTTTTTGCTGAATGATTTCGGCGGCAGTTTCCTGTTCTTTTTCTTTTTGTTTTTCGGGATTTTCGGTTTTTTGTTTTTTGGTTTTTTCTTTGGTTACCGCATTAATCTCTTCTTTTTTCTGCAGTTGTTTTTCGAGTTCTTTTTTGGTCGATTTCTTTTCTTTTTCAGCATCATCAATAATTGCCTTGCGAACTTCTTTAGTTTCGGCATCTTTAATCTTCGGAAGTTCTTTTGCCGGTTTAATCGGTTTTTCTTCCTTGTTTTTGGTTATTGCTTTTTCTTTCTGTTTTTTACGTTTTTTAAGATTGTCTTCGGCTAAATCTTTGGATTTAACATCTTCTACACGAGTGCGTTTTTGTTCCGTAATCTTACGATCTGCTTCCAGACCGGCGTTCTTGAGAACTTTTTCCGCACGCTGAAGTTGAATGTCACGATTAACAGACTGACGAATATTGATTTCTTCCGGCTGTTGTTTTTCCATCTGTTCAAGCTGTTTCTTCTCTTGCGGAGTTAATGCCAGTTCAAGAGATGACACTTCTTTATCCATGAAAACCGGAACCAAAATATACTCGGCATCATCTTCGTCCTCGTCGTCATAAGAATCCTTGATTTTTTTTCGGATTTTTTTAAAACCCTGCGGAACATCAAGCGGAGTGCGGGCTTTGAATTTCGGTTTGGTATCGCGCTTTTTGTTGGCGCTGTACATGTTGGCTTCTTTCACATTGACTTTCAGCGTCAGGCGTTCGTGTTTGTCAATGCCGCTTTTCTTCCAATCCATGTTGGAATCTTCTTTAACATCTTTTGTTTCTTTCGGATCAGAAAAAATATCGTCGTCCATGTGGTGTGTCCCAGTGTTTCCTTTTTATCAGTGTAAGGAAAATTAATCCCTTTGTCAAACAATTAAGCTGACGGCAGCTTGCGCATCAAAACCATAATCGACTCGTTTGAAAGCAAGGTTGAAAAGCATTCCACCGTATCACCGCTGCTTCTGCGCAAACTAAAGGTTTTGGTGTTGCTGCTGAACAGATGTTTGACAATGTCTTTTTTGAGGCTGCGCCAATCAGCAACATCGCTGAAAAATGATTTTTGCATTTCAATAAGGTCATTGAAGGTCGGCTCATTGTCAAGATCTTCAGGTTTGACATTCCAAAGTTCAATGTACGCCTGATTATACAGTTTCAGGCGTCCGTTGCCGCCAAAGATTAAAACAGCTTCTTCTATGTTGTTCAAAATTTCCTGTTGTACACTCATTAAAGAGTTGTATTCACGGCTGGCGGCCAGTCTGTCGGATATGTCTTCAAAAGCAAAGACCATGCCTCCTTTTAGATATTGAGCGCGAACCCGGCGCAACGAACGACCATCGGGCAAGTGGAGCAAATCTTCCTTGGGTTCGATGATTGTTCCGAACATTTTTTGTTCTTCGTTTTTAAAATATGGATAGTCGGGAACTTCCGGCAAAAGGCGACGCTCACGCAAATTATCCAAAAAGTTGCCGTAGGTTATGCCGGTGTTGAGCCAATCTTCGTCAAGCCGCCACAGAGTTTTGAATGCCTGATTATAAAACGATAATTTGAAATTGTTGTTAAAGACCGCAAAAGCCGTGCCGAGTGTTCCCAAAATTTCAAGGTTTGCGTTTTGATTTTCTTTGATGTTGTGCTTAAGTTCATCAAGTTCGCTTATGTTATAAAGGGTTCCGACAGTGGCAATCTTGTCCAGGCTTTCTTCGCTATGAAACGGGGTTTCAATTGCCTCAAAACAAAAACGCTTGCCGCCTCGGTTGCGGCTGATGTTACAGCTGTGCGAGCGGTTATCGTTCTGTGCGGCCAACGCAAGTTGTTTGATTTGACCGTCATCGGCACCGTTGTCGATTTCTACATTATTTGCAACAATTGCCGATTTGTCGGCACCGTCCACGAATTCAACATATTTTTTGTTGACCAACTCTAAATTTAGTGACGAATTTCGCAACCATACCGGATACGGCAGATTGTCGACCAGGTCTTCAAGTCTTATGAGTTTGTTTTTCAGCTGTGATTGCTCTTCTATCAGCTTGTCAAAGTATACGGCTTCCCCGCTGATGTCGCGAAACCAAATTATATCACCGTATATACTGCCGTCAGCCCCGCTGACCCGAGCTCCGCTTAAGTTAAGCGTTTTGCCCGATTTAAGCAAAAACTTGTCTTCGAAAGAAACGCCGTCTTCTTGCAAAAGAGCGATGTATTTTCGAATTTTTTCAACATCGTCTTTGTAAAAAAGATGCATAACGTCGGCAAGAGATGAATTGATTCCGTTCGGCAAATCAAGAATAACCGCAAGACGACGAGAGCAGTATTCAACCACGGGATGCTGGTCGTTTATGCGGTCGTCGGGATAAATAAACATATAATATCCGTCTTTGCAGGCGTTCATGGTTTCGGCATAACGATCCTCATCGCGTTTGATGAAATAGTTTTTGTTACGAAGCCCCAATATGGTGTAATACAAAAAAATTATCACCGCAAACAGAACAATGAAGCAAACCAGAATCGTGTACCACAACTCGGGAGCCGCATAAAACATATTTGAAAGCAGTTCTTTACTCATCGGTATTCAAAAAGATATTGTCATTTTTGCTGTATATAATATAAATTAATGCTATCGTAAGTAAATTATAAAAACAAATTGGTAAACAGAAAGATGATTAATTTAGCGTTTGACACCACCGCTCAAAGCTGTTCGGTTGCTTTAACAAAGGACGGGGTCGTACTTGCAAAATCAATACAAAAGATGGATTTCGGGCAGGCTGAAGCGTTAATGCCGGCAATCCAAAAAGTTCTCGATGAAAATAAAATAACAATTAATGATGTTGATTTAATTACCGTTTGCACCGGACCGGGGTCTTTTACCGGGGTTCGCTCGTCACTTTCGGCGGCGAGAACTTTTGGTCTGGCATTACCTAACGTAGGACTAACGGGGGTTTCGGCTTTTGAGACATACATTGAGGATATGATGCCTGACGAGTTGGCGGAAATTAATGCCGTGATTATAGAAACCAAAAGAAGCGATTTTTATTTTCAGGCTTTTGATCAACACAAAAAACCGATTTGCCAACCGCAGGCTTTGATGTATGACGATATTATAAATCAGCTTCGCAATCACAAGGTTTCGTTTATCGGTGACGGTGTTGAACGTTTTTTAAATCAGCCGTCCGGGTTGAGTCTGCATGCTATCAGAATGGAAGAAATTCCTCCCGTTGTCGCTTTGGCAAAATGCGGAGAGAATCGATATGCAAAAAAGAATTTGGATTATCCCAAGCCTTTGTATTTGCGCGCTCCCGATGTTTGTGTAAAAGGTTAGGCTTTTTTAACTTATTTTTGCTATATTGCCAGCGAATCGCAAGAGGCATAAAATGACACCGAAAACACCAAAAAAAAATAACAAAAAAAACAACGTAAAAAAGACTACCGCAAAAAAGAAAACTCTTAAACGCGGAAAAAGTAAAAGCAGAAAAAACAACCATAACAGGTGGTGGCTTAAACCCCTGCTGATTTTAATACTGGCTTTTACTTTAGCCATCGGTGCATATGTGTTTTATTGTTGGCTTACAATGCCCGATATAAAAAAGGCAATTGAACGCACACGATTGCCGGCGACAACCATTTTGAACGAAAACGGACAAGAAATCGGATCGTACGGAGGCGTTTATTCCGACATTGTTTATGCCAAAGATTTGCCTCAATATGTTGTAGATGCGGTTATTTCAACCGAAGACCGGAGATTTTATTCACATTTCGGATTTGATGTTATAGGTTTTTCGAGAGCTATGGTCGTAAACCTCATTCATCGTCGCTATGTTCAGGGCGCCAGCACCATTACCCAACAGGTGAGCAAAAATTTGTTCTTGAGTTCTGAAAAAAGCATTCGAAGAAAAGTACAAGAGTTGTTAATGGCTTTTTGGCTTGAGAAGCATTTTGATAAAGAGCAAATTTTAACTTTGTACCTCAATCGTGTATATATGGGAGCAGGAACCTACGGAATCGAAGCGGCATCACAAAAATTTTTCCACAAACCGGCGCATGATATAAATATGATGGAGGCGGCAATTTTAGCTGGGTTATTAAAAGCTCCGGCAAGATATAATCCGTCATCGAATCGTCAGCGGGCAATCGATCGTGCCAATGTGGTTTTGCAAAATATGGTTAATAACAAAAAAATATCTCCCGCGCAAAAACAACAGGCTTTGAAAATGCCCATCGGAAACAATAAATACAGTTTCGGAATCGGTAAATATTTCGGCGATTGGGTTTATAACGAAGTAAATGCCTACATCGGCGAGCGCGATACAGATATAAATGTTTATACAACTCTTGACGGCAAAATCCAAAAAGCCGCTGAAGAAATTTTGCAGAAAACTATCGCCGCGAATCGAGATAAAAATGTTACTAACGGAGCAATCGTTGTTATTGATAACGGCGGCGCGGTAAGAGCTATGGTCGGAGGGGTGGATTATAACAAGAGTCAGTTTAATCGGGCAACACAATCTTTGCGTCAGCCGGGGTCTTCTTTTAAGACATTTGTGTATTTAGCCGCGCTTGAAAACGGGTTTAAGCCTGACGACATTATTGAAGACAAACCGATAGCCGTCGGTAAGTGGAAACCGGAAAATTATGATAAAAAATACTATGGAGAAGTAACGTTAAGCGACGCTTTTCGTCGTTCGCTTAATTTGGCAACAATTGATTTGAGTTCAAAATTTTCAAAGCGAAAAATTATTAACCTGGCACACAAAATGGGTATCAGCACCCCGATTGAAAACAGTGCGGCAATGGCTTTGGGAAGTTCGGAAGTAAAAATTATTGATATGGCGGTTGCTTATTCAACCATATCTAACGGCGGTTTTGCAAACTGGCCTTATTCTATTACGGAAATTTATACAAAAGACGGTTATAAAATTTATGAACGCGTAGCTGATGAAAAACAAAGAATCATCAGTCCCGAAAGTGCAGAAAAAATTACAGCAATGTTGCAAAAGGTGGTGGAATCCGGCACCGGAAAAAGAGCGCAATTACCGTGTTTTGCCGCCGGAAAAACCGGAACATCTCAAGATTATCGCGATGCGTGGTTTGCCGGTTTTGCAAAAGGATATACCGCCGTTGTTTGGCTGGGTAACGACAATAATTCGCCGATGAAAAATGTCGGCGGAGGAACTTTGCCGGCGCAAATATGGAAAGAACTTATGCAACAAATTGAATAACCGTACATTTGTACTTTTATTCTTTCCGTAATTATATATAATCTTGAACAAAAAGAACCATAAAAAGGAAAAAGAAATGAGACAGAAGCCTGTAATGCTGTTAATTCTTGACGGCTGGGGTTATCGTGAAAAGATTACTCCGGACAACGCCATTGAACAAGGACATACTCCAAATTGGCACGAATATTTGAAAGAATATCCTCACAACTTAATTCAAACCTCCGGTCTGGCCGTGGGATTGCCGGACGGACAAATGGGTAATTCAGAAGTCGGACACACCAATTTGGGTGCCGGTCGTGTAGTTATGCAGGATTTGCCCAAGATAGATATGGCAATTAAAGACGGAAGCCTTGAAAAAAATAACGTTTTACAAAAACTTATTTCGACACTTAAACAAAACGGAAAGACCTGTCATTTAATGGGTTTGATGTCACCGGGCGGTGTTCATTCGTCACAGGCTCATATTGTGGCTTTAGCCAAAATATTGGATAAAAACGGCATTAAAACCGATGTTCATGCTTTTTTGGACGGTCGCGATACCCCGCCGGAATCGGCTGTTGATTTTTTGGCAGATTTTGAAAAAGATATTGCCGAGTTGGGGCTTGTAAAAATTGCGACTATTTCCGGGCGCTTTTATGCTATGGACAGAGATAAACGCTGGGACAGAGTCGAAAAAGCGTATAATAATTTGGTGTTTGCCGACGGTAAAAGATTTGCAACCGCAGATGAAGCCATAAAATCATCCTATGCCGACAAAGTAAGCGATGAATTTGTCGTTCCGTGCGTGGTCGGGAACTATGCCGGAATGGAAGACGGCGATGCCGTTTTGATGGCAAACTTCCGCGCCGACAGAGCCAGAGAAATTTTGTACGCTCTTGCCGATAAAACGTTTGAAGGTTTTGCGAGAAAGAAGGTTCTCAACCTTTCAATGGCTGTCGGTATGACCGAATATTCAGTTGACCACAACCGTTTTATGCAAACAATGTTTCCGCCGGAAGCGTTGATAAATATTTTCGGAGAAGTTGTTTCTAAACACGGTTTAACTCAATTGCGCATCGCCGAAACCGAAAAATATGCTCATGTAACCTTCTTTTTTAACGGTGGCGAAGAAAAAGAATTTGACGGCGAATCGAGAATTTTGATTCCAAGTCCGAAAGTCGCAACTTATGATTTGAAACCGGAAATGTCGGTTTATGAGGTTACGGATAATTTGGTTGATGCTATTGAAAACCAAAAATTTGACGTGATTATTTGCAATTTTGCAAACGGAGATATGGTCGGACATACCGGAATTATGGAGGCGGCGCTTAAGGCTGTTGCCGCCGTCGACGAATGTCTGGGAAGGGTTGTTAAAGCCATAAAAGACGTTGGCGGCGTTATTTTGGTAACCGCAGACCACGGCAACGCCGAAAAAATGGTCGACGAAAATACCGGACAGCCCTATACCGCACATACCGTCGGTGATGTGCAGGCAGTGTTGATTAATGCCCCGAAAAATATTACCGCTTTGCAAAAAGGAAAACTTGCCGATATTGCCCCGACGTTGCTCGATTTGTTGGGAATTGAACAACCGAAGGAAATGACCGGAAAATCTTTGCTGGTAAAAAAATAGGAACTTGCCGTGAAAACCAAAACTTTGCTTATATACGTGATTGCATTGGGGCTGCTCGCATGCAGCGCCAATGCCGCACCTGTATCAAAGCAAGATTTGGAATATGTGCAACAGCAGGTTAAACAACAAAATACGAAACAAAAGAAACTGCAGCAGGAGAGTGAAAAAGTCGGGCGGGAGTTATCACAAATAAGCAAGACTATGGTAACAAAGGCCAAACAGATTCAAAATATTGAGGACAAAACTTCAAGTTTGGAAAAAGAACTTTTGCAACTGCAAGAAGAACTGAAGGTAGCAGAAGCTGACTTTTCGATTGAAGACAAAAACCTGATTCAAACTCTTTATGCTTTGCAAAATTTGGCGCTTAAACCGACAGAATCGTTGTTTGTGCAGCCGTTGACGCCGGTCGAAATAATCCGTAGCGCAATGCTCTTGCGCGAGACCGTTCCTTATTTGTCTGAAGAAGCAACAAAAATAAGACGTAAGCTGGAGGACATTACCAATAAAAAGAAAAGCATTGAACAACAAATGGCAAAAATTACGTCAAGCAAAGCCTCTCTTGAAAAAGAACATGCAAAAATGCGCAATTTGATGGCTCAAAAATCAGCCATGCAGAAAAAACTGCAAACACAATCTCAAGAAACAAAACAAAAAATAAAACAACTTGCCGAACAGGCAAAAGATGTTAAAGAATTATTGGATAAGTTAGAGCGTGAAAGGTTGGCGAGAGAAAAAGCCGAAAGGTTGCGCAGAGAGAAAGAAGCGCGCGAAAGAGCCGAGCTTGAAACTTACAGAAAACAGCAGAATATTGCTGAACCTGTTCCGACAGAAACGGTTCAGACTTCTGGTAATTTTATGAAAGAAACCGGAAAGAGCTTTGTTAAGGCTCGCGGAAAATTGCCTATGCCGGCACGAGGACCGATTGTAGTTTCGTATGGAGAAGAAACTTCAAAAGGCGTAACCTCAAAAGGTGTTTCGATTAAAACCCGGTCACAGGCACAAGTAATTTCTCCGTATGACGGATCGGTTATTTTTGCAGGACCGTTCCGCGGCTACGGAAAACTAATTATTATTGAACACGGAGAAGGATATATGTCTTTGTTAGCCGGAATGGAAGACATTGATTGTGAAGTAGGGCAAATGCTCTTGGCCGGAGAACCGGTGGGACAAATGCCCAAAAGCGACAACACTCACCTTTATGTCGAGCTGAGAAAGAACAATAAGCCTTTGGATCCTTTGGCTTGGATTGCTAACTGAAAAACAACTTAAAACGGGAATACGAACATGTTAAAAAAACTGATGATTTTTGCTTTAACTTTTAATCTTTTGTTTGCGTCAGGCTGTGTGACCGCAGCGGACAAACAGACCGCTCAATCAAAGGAAGAAACGTTTGATACATACGAAATGTTAAATCTCTTCGGCGAGGTTATGGAGAGAACAAAAGTTTCTTATGTGGAAGAGGTAAGTGACCAAAAGTTATTGGAATCGGCGATGAACGGCATGCTGTCGTCTTTGGATCCGCATTCGAGTTTTTTGGATGCAAAAAGTTTTAAGTATTTGAACGAGCAGACACAGGGCAAATTCGGCGGATTGGGAATTGAAGTTACAATGGAAAACGGCGTGGTCAAAGTTGTATCACCGATTGATGACACGCCGGCATTCAGAGCAGGATTGCAACCCGGAGATTATATTATTTCTCTCGACGGAACTCCGGTTATCGGTATGACTCTGAATGAAGCCGTTGATAAAATGCGCGGCAAACCCGGCACGAAAATTAAGTTGACAATTCGCCGCAACAGCGAAAAACCGTTTGATGTTGTTTTGAAACGTGAAGAAATAAAAATTCAGTCAATAAAGAGTGATATAAAAGCCGATGATATTGCTTATATTCGTATTTCTTCGTTCAGCGAAGATGCAGATAAAACTATAGAAAAAGAAATCGCAAAGATGCAGAAGAAAACCGAAAACGGCATTAAGGGCGTTATTTTAGATGTTCGTAACAATCCGGGCGGTTTGTTGGATCAGGCTGTAGCTGTATCGGACTTATTCCTGAATGAAGGAGAAATTGTTTCTACTCGCGCTCGTAATGAGGAAGACACATTAAAGTACACTGCAACAAAAGGCGATATTGTTGACGGATTGCCGGTTGTGGTTATGATTAATGACGGCTCGGCCTCGGCTTCGGAAATTGTTGCCGGCGCATTGCAGGACCACAAACGTGCGGTTATTTTGGGCGAAAAATCGTTCGGCAAAGGTTCGGTTCAAAGCGTTATTCCGTTTGGCAAATACGGAGCCATTCGTTTGACCACCGCTCGCTATTATACCCCGTCAGGACGTTCTATTCAGGCAAAGGGAATCGAGCCGGATATTGAGGTTAAACCGGCCAAGGTTGAAGAAATCAACACCGACGGTTTGACCATCAGCGAGGCTGAGCTGAAGAACGCTCTGAAAAACGAAACAGCCGAAAACAAAAAAGACGATAAAAATAATAATTCGCAAGACGAGGAGCTGAAGAAAGATTATCAATTGCTGAGAGCTGTTGATACTATAAGAGCCTTGAGTATTTATAACAAACGATAGCGATTTCAGATGGGCGATTTGTACAGACGTAATGTGGGTATTGTTCTTTGCAACAGCAATAATCTGGTGCTGTGGTGCGAAAGAAAAGATTTGCGCGGACAATGGCAATTTCCACAAGGCGGAATCGAAAACGGAGAGTTGTTTGTTGATGCCGCCAAAAGAGAACTGCGGGAGGAAACTTCTGTCGTTTCCGTGGAACTTGTAGCAACAATTGACGCCCCTTTAAAATACGATTTTCCGCCCAAAATTGCGGCTCGTTTTAATAAAAAAGGACAGGCGATGAACTGGGTTTTATTCCGTTTTGTCGGCGACGAATCGGAAATCAATTTAAAAACTTCAGAGCCTGAATTTCGGAGCTGGAAATGGGTAGATATTGACGAAGCGCCAAAAAAGATTGTAGAATTCAAGAAGGTCGTTTATTCAAAAATGGTAGAAATATTCAGACCATATCTTAAAAAGGATTTGTAATGGATCAAAACGATATTCAAAATTTGGTGGAACAAGCTCTCACATGCACAATTGTATGCGATGTCGAGCTGTATCCCAATCAAATTGATGCGTTGCAAAACTTAAGCGATTATTGCGTAAGATTGGTGTTGCAAACACCGGAAGTTATGCGCGAGCCGCTCAAAATCATCTACAAAAGTAACGAGGAATTTAAGCTTGCTTTAGTTGCTTTTTGCTTGTGTCAGTCGCTGACAAACCCAAGAAGAAAAGTAAAAGAAAATAAGGAATTTTTTGAAAAAAACATTACCGTTTATCATCATTCCAATAACGTTAAAGAAGTTAGGTTTGGCGAAATTGATCCTTTTAATGTGCGAGAAGCAATCAGCTGGGATATTGTCGAAGATTGGAAACTCTATCGTGACAACGAGTGTGGCGGAATTAAGGCGCTGGTTGATGAAAAAACAAAACTCACCGGTCTTGATACCTACCAACGAGGCGGTGATCCGTTGTACGAATTTGCTCGTTTTCATCGCAAGTTTACGGAAAAAGAAAATCGAATTGCAGAACAAAGCAGGATTGAGGCGCAAAACGCTTTCCGTAATGCGGTGGTGCAATCTGTTGCGACAGAAGTGGCAAAACAACAATTATCGCAAGGTAAGAACCCGATGGACATTATTAATTCTCTCTTGGGACAGGAAGACAGGCTGCAAATCGGGTCAAAAAAACAAAAAACTCCGCGATTAACCCATAAACGGAAGAACAAAAAATAAAAAAAACACCCGCGCTTTGCGGGTGTTTTTTTATTGCTTTCGATTATGCGTCTTTTTTGGTTGCTTCGGCTTGCTTGCGGCTCATATACATAGCTCCGAAATCGATCGGATTTAGCATAAACGGAGGCAAACCTCCTTCGCACAGACACTGAGTAACCACGTTGCGCGCATACGGGAAAATCAGACGCGGCAGTTCTACCATCAATACCGGCTCCAAATGCTCTTCGGGAACGTTGACTTCGGCATATGCCATATAAGAAAGTTCCAAAACAAACAGGGTTTTTTCTTCAACTTTTCCGGTCATGGATATATCAAGTTGCGAGGTATATAAATTGTTACCTTTGGGGTCGGTTTTTACATCAATGTGTACATCCATTTTCGGCGCAGTTTTAATTTCGGCAAAAATTTCCGGCGCATGGGGAATTTCCAAAGACAAATCTTTGATAAACTGTCCGTGAATCGCTATCGCCGGTTTTACAGATTGTTCATCCATTTATACTCTCCTTATTCTTTGTTTGGTTAGAGTATAATAAATATTTTTTACAGGTCAAACAAATAGGTTGATAATATTAACATTTTAGCTATATTATAGGCAAATAAGGCTTTTAATGAAGAGGTAATGATGGCGTTAGATATTATAATTCTGTTGCTTGTTGTGGTGGTCGTTTTCCAAAAGCTGTGGAGCGTTTTGGGAACAAAACCCACAGAAACACGTCCGATAAGCAAAGAAAGTGCAGAAAAAATCTTTGATATTCTGATGAAAGAAAACTTAAGGCATTCACAGAAAAACACGGTTGACGGCGGAGAGTTGAATGCCGAATCAAATTCCGAACTGAGCGAGACGGAAAAAGTTTTGCGCCAGATTCCGAAATTTAACCAGGAATCGTTTTTAAACGGAGCAAAGCGGGCTTTTGAAATAATCATTACTTCGTTTGCCAACGGAGATACGGCAACTCTTAAAACTTTGGTCGGAAAAAATTTGGTTAAAAAGTTTGATGAAATTATAAAACAGCGCAAAGCTGACGGCATCAGCGCCGAAACCGATTTTGTCGGCTTTAATTCGGCCGAAATAATCAATGCAAAAATCGACAACAAAAGCAATGCACAAATTGCCGTGCGTTTTGTAAGCGAACAAGCTAATGTGCTGAAAGATGCCAAAGGTAATGTGATTGAAGGAGATGAAAATTTTATTCAGTCGATTACCGATGTTTGGACTTTTGAAAGAAGCATTAACGCAACCTCCCCTAACTGGCTTTTGGTATCTACAAAAAAATGAAAAACTTAGCTGTACTATTCTTGGTTTTTTTGCTGACCGCATGCCCACAGAAAAAAGATAATCGGCCTGATGAGTTGTCAGTTGTGTCAGGAGCAAAACCTGAACTGCAAGCCGCCGCGTTTGATGAACTTGAGGGGTGGAAAAACGATAATATTGCGGAAATGTATGTAACTTTGCAAAAAAATTGCCAAAGAATCGCGAGTATAAAAACAGATTGGCTGGGAAACAGCGCCATAAAAGTTGATACGAAACTGTATCAAAAAATTTGTGAGAAATTTGAAAAACAAACATTTGCCAACGATGATGATTTGCGAGTTTTTCTGGAGCAGAATTTTAATCCGTTTTTAGTATTAAACGACGGAGATGCGGACGGAAAATTTACGTCGTATTACGAATCACAAATAAACGCTTCTTTTCATAAACACGGAAAATATAAATATCCCGTTTACGGCGTACCCAACGATTTGGTAGAAATTAATCTTAAAGATTTTGACGAATCGTTACCTAATAAGCGCCTGGTCGGAAGAATTACCAAAAAGAAAGTTGTTCCCTATTTTGACAGAGAAGCCATTGAAACCAGCGGGGCATCCGCACCGGTTTTGATGTATGCCGACAGCCTTGTAGATGTCCATGTTATGCAAATTCAGGGGTCGGCAGTAGCAATAATGGACAACGGCAAAAAAGTTCGCGTAGGTTATGCTGACAACAACGGTTTGCCGTTTAAGGGAATCGGCAGCATCCTGTTGGAAAATAAAGAACTGTCCGCAGGCAAGGCAAATATGATTGAAATAAAAAAATGGCTAAACGAAAATCCTGAAAAAGCAAAAAAATATATGCACCAAAATCGCCGCTATATTTTTCATCGAATTATAAAAGAAAGCGGTCCCGTAGGCGCCTTCGGAATACCCTTGCAGGCAGGGAGAAGTTTGGCGGTTGATCGCGACATTATCCCGCTAGGAAGCTTGATGTGGCTTGTTACGACAAAGCCTGACGGCGAACCTATTAACAAACTGGTGGCGGCGCAGGATATCGGTAGCGCCATTAAAGGCGTGGTCAGAGGCGATTATTTTTGGGGAAGCGGCGGTGATGAAGTTTTGGCGCAAGCCGGCAGTATGAATTCCGTCGGAAAATATTTTATTTTATTGCCTAAAGGACAGCGCGATGGTCTTTAATGACGACGAATCGTGGATTGCGGCAACCAAAGGGGTGTCTCCTTTGAAAAAAACACCGCGTGATAACAGCAGAAAAACAAAAGAGCTGTCTGTTACTCCGAAAATATCCGCAAACACCGTTTATCACGGCAATCGTCTTGATGATTTGGAGTTCGGGAAAACAGATAATATCGATGCCAATACGGCAAAAAAATTTAAGGACGGAAGTTTTCGAATCGAGGAAGAACTAGATTTGCACGGTTGCACGGAAAATGCAGCTTTTGAAAAAGTAATAAGTTTTGTAAAAAACGCTTATATCCGCGGCAAAAGGTGTGTTGCAATTATTACCGGAAAAGGTCTGCATGTTGAAAATGAAGATGAAATTTTTCAAACACGCGGGGTGCTCAAAGAGCGCGTTCCGCAATGGCTTAATCTGCCGGAAATTCGTCCGTTTATTTTAGCAATAAACCACCCGCAAGCCAAAGACGGCGGAAGCGGCGTAATCAAAATTTTGATAAGAAGAAAACGTGTTTAAGAAAGTTCTTTAAGAAGTTCCTGATACGCTATTGTCAGGCGTTTGAATTTTTCTTCGGCATCTTTGTCGCCGCCGTTAACATCGGGGTGATATTTTTTAACCAGTTTTTTATATTGCTTTTTAAGCAAAGGAATCGTTATTTCTTCTTCGGATATTTCCATAATGTTCAAAAAATCATCATGCATCGGAGAGGTCGGACGACGCGGTTTGTAGTCGTCAGAATAGGTATTAAAAAAGTCAAACTCTTTTGCAAAATCATATCCGAATTGATATTTCACGCGCGACTTAAACGAGCCGAAATGCATACGAGAATTGTTTTTCTTTTCCGTCTCTTCGTTAAATTCGCCATCATAATAGTTCCACTTGGCGTTATAGGCTTGGACGTGTTCAAGACAAAACCAGTAATATTCTTTTAATGAGCGGTCTTTGGGGGCGCGAAATTCTCCGGCTTTGTTGCAACCGGGAAAATCACACTTGCAGCCCCTGCTCTCTCGCTGAGGGTTATAATATTTGCTTCTTACGCCGTTTTTTACACGTTTTATCATTTGTTGTTATTTTTTTTCTTTTTTTAGTTGTGTTACATATTATTTTAATATACTCTTTATCTGAAGTTATGGCAATAGTGTTGTGATAAAGGTTTCTAAAATGACCAAACTACTCAATAAGGTTTTATTTATCAATAACCGTCGAACAAGTATGCGTTTGTGTTCAACCGAATGGCAGTTGCTTGATTTGATTTGCACCAAAGAACACATATCAAGAAACGATTTTTTGGAAATTATGGAAAACAGCAACCATTGCGGGCTAGGTCTTACGTATTATACGCGGCTTTTTATCATGCTATATTTTTACAACAAATCATCTTTGGGCAACATCAAAACCCGACGACACGGGATAGGAAGCAAGTCGTTTATAAACGAAGTTGTTACAACAATCCAATAAGTAATTGCAAAAAAAACTCTATATTTTATACTGGTCGATGATTGGGAGATGTTAGATATGCCTGAATTGCCCGAAGTCGAAACAGTAAAAAACGGAATTGAAAAGTTTATCGGAAACGCAACCATCGTTGACGTAAACATACGTAATCGCAATTTCCGCGAGATTGTGCCGGCAGATACGGAATCGAAAATCAAGGGAACAAAAATCAAAAAATATCGTCGTATCGGCAAATATATCGTAATTGATTTAAGCAATAATTATTCGATTGTTTGGCATTTGGGAATGAGCGGAAAGATAAAAACCTTTTCTGAAAAACCAACGGCTCCGGAAAAGCATGACCACATCGTATTGAGTACAAACCATGGATGTTTAGTATATAACGATCCGCGCAGGTTCGGACTGTTTTCATACGCAAAAACCAATCAATTGCTCATGTTTAGGGGATTGCAAAAAATGGGGAAAGACCCTTTTGATGCAAGTTTGAACGAAAAATATTTGTTTGAGCATTTAAAAAACAAAAAAATCCCGATAAAACCGGCGTTGCTCGACCAATCAATAATTAACGGAATTGGCAATATATATGCTTCGGAAATATTATATGCATCAAAAATTTCACCATTGCGTCCGGCAAACAAAATTTCAATAAAAGAGTGTAAAGAAATTATTTGTAACACTCGCGCCGTGTTGCAAAAAGCGATTGATAACGGCGGTTCGACTTTGAGAGATTATCATAAACCCGACGGAAGTTTGGGATATTTTCAAAACCTGCATTGCGTATATAACAAGACAGGAGAAAAATGTCCAAACTGTAAATGCAATATAAAAAATACCGGCGGAATCCGCAAAACGATTCAGGCCGGGCGGTCAACTTTTTATTGTCCGACTTTACAGAAGTGAGGAAACATGAAAATATTAAGCACATTATTTTTAGCATTGTTTTTGGTAGTGCCGGAAGCGTTCGGCGCAGAGTTTGTTGACGGAATGGACGACATTCCGCTTCCGGAGGGAATGTTGCAAATTCACAGCGCAAGCATTTCTTTCGGTAACGACGAAAGCCGTTTTAACGAGGCTTATATAAGCTCCAAAAAGGCAACGTTTGCAAAAGTCGCGGAGTTTTATAATAATACTTTGCCGCAATTGGGGTGGAATTTTGTTGGCAAAAAAGAAAACTCTTTACATTTTGAACGCGATATGGAAATTTTGGATATAGTATTAGAAAAAAGCAAACCGCTTCTGGTAAGAATGACATTAAAAAGCAAAGATTAGGATATGGTCATGACAGATATTAAAGTTGAGAAAAAAAATCGAATCGGACTTGTAACATTGTTAAGCGACAATGATTTGAATTTTATTGATGCGGACGCATTAAAGAATCTTGCCGCAAAAATGGCGTTGCTTGATAACGATGATTCAATACGCGTTATTGTGTTGCGCGGGTCAGAAAAAGCTTTTTCGTCCGGAATCAACGCAACGGATTTTGTTAAAACCGTCAACACCGCAACGCTTAATGATATGATTGATAACTTTGATAAAATTGCCGATATAAAAAAGCCGGTGATTTCCGAGATTTCCGGTTATGCCATAGGACTCGGACTGGAGTTGGCTTTGGCCGGAGACATTATTTTTTGCTCGGACAACACATGGTTTGCCGTGCCTGACTTAAGTCTCGGAACGGTTCCCGGTTTCGGAGCAACACAGCGGTTGACCAAGGCTGTCGGCAAAGCAAAGGCTATGGAAATGATTTTATCCGGACGCGCAATGAATGCTTCAGAAGCTGACAGAATCGGACTTATAAGCCGTATTATTCCTCTGATGTATTTGCATGATGAAACAATGAAAGCAGCAGAAATCATTGCCTCAATGCCGGAAGTTGCTACAAATACGTCAAAAGAGTTGATTAAAACCGCCGTCGGAAACACCGATTTGGAAGAAGGGCTTGATATCGAAAAACAGGTTTATAAGACCGCTCTTGAGTCTGATGAATACAAAATCAATCTCGAAAAAATGTTAGAAAAAAAATAAAAACCGCATTTTTGCAAAAAATTGTGTTGACTTCACAGCTTATAAGAGTTTATAAAGCATATCAGAAAATTTTTTAATTAACGTAATTTTAAGGAATAAAGAAAAATGGCCAATCATAAATCGGCAAAAACAAGAATCAGAAGAAACAGCAAGCGCGCTATGATTAACGGCGCCCGCAGAAGCAGAGTTCGCACCTTTGTAAAGAAGGTTGAAGCTGCCGTTGCAGCTAAAGACAAGGCTTTGGCTCAGACCGCTTTTGTTACCGCAGAATCTGAGTTGATGAAAGCCGTAAATAAAGGTGTTATGCACCGCAATACCGTATCGAGAACAATTTCTCGTCTGTCGGCAAAAATTAAAGCTCTTTAATTTAAAAATATTTTTAGCAATCAAATCACTACTCGTTGAATCGGGTCGGTGATTTTTTGCTTTTTAAATAGCCCAAAACATTGAGAATCAGGGCGAATCACAAAAATATTGTGTCAAGAAATTTAATTGCAATGTTCGTTAATTGTTCTGTTGTTTTTTATTTTTTAACCTTTTATTATCTGACCATCAAATCGATGAAAATCGAAGATGAAAATATTTTTGTTTTAACCTATTACTTATAAGGATGCGAAGATAATGGCTGGCGAAGCAATTACTACTAATAACGAAGATGTCCAAGATGAATGGGGACAAATTTGCTCGCAATTAAAACAAGAGGTTGGAGAAAAGGCTTTTGACAGTTGGTTGAAGCCGTTGAGCATAAGCTCTTTTTCCAGCGGAGTAATGAACATCAGTGTGCCGACGCGTTTTATGCGCAACTGGGTTATCACAAATTACTCTGACAGAATTCATAAAATATGGGAAAAGAAAAATCCTAATATAAAAAGTATTAATTTTATTGTTCAGGCCGCAGACGAAGGTATTATGACCGGAGTGCGTAATTCTACCTGTAGATCTTTATTAAAGAAAGTTTATCAAAGTCCGGCACCACAAAACATATATCAGTCCGGGTTAAACAATATTCAGCTGGAATCCGGTTATGTTTCTGATGCTAACCAATCGTTGTCTGTGCCGCTGAATCCGCAATATACCTTTGAAAATTTTGTTGTCGGCAAAACTAACGAGTTTGCTTATGCTGCGGCAAGAAAGGTTGCCGAATCCGACGATATACCGTTTAATCCGTTGTTTTTATATTCGGGCGTAGGACTCGGAAAAACCCACCTGATGCACGCCATTGCATGGAGAATTAAACAAAGAAATCCAAACAAAAATATTGTTTATTTGTCTGCAGAGAAGTTTATGTATAAATTTGTAAGAGCTCTGCGTTATAAAGACACCGCCGCTTTTAAAGAACAATTTCGCTCAGTTGATGTTTTGATGGTTGACGATGTTCAGTTTATGGGCGGTAAAGACACCACACAGGAAGAATTTTTCTACACCTTTAACTCTTTGATTGAAGAAGGCCGTCAGATAATTATTTCTGCAGATAAATCTCCTTCTGATTTGGAGGGAATCGAAACCCGTCTGCGTTCTCGTTTGGGTTGCGGATTGGTCGCTGATATTCATCCGACTGATTTTGACCTCAGAATCGGTATTTTGCAAGCCAAAGCAAAACAGCTTAATTGCGAACTGCCACAAAAAGTTGCCGAATTTTTGGCGCAGAAAATTACTTCAAACATCCGTGAGCTGGAAGGTGCTTTGCGTCGCATAATTGCTCATACACAATTGCTGCCGGGTAAAGAGATAACCCTTGAAAACACTCAAGATGTATTGAAGGATATGTTGCGTTCTTATGACCGCAGAACAACAATAGATGAAATTCAGAAAAAAGTAGCTGAACACTTCAATATATCGGTCAAAGAAATGCAATCATCACGCCGTGCAAGAACCGTGGCCAGACCTCGTCAGATTGCCATGTATTTGGCCAAGCTTTTGACATTGCGTTCTTTGCCGGAAATAGGGCGAAAATTTGACCGTGATCATACAACGGTAATGCACGCGGTGCGCAAAGTTGAAGAACTTATAAAAGAAGATTCAAGCGTTGCCGAGAGCGTTGAAGTTTTGCGTCGATCTTTAGAGGCATAAAAAAACAAAGCCGGATTTATTCCGGCTTTTTTTATGAGAGGTTTTATGGAAGAAAAAATTGTAAAAGTCGGTGTGGGCGTACTGATTTATAACAACAAGGATGAAATATTACTGGGGTTGAGAAAATCTAAGCACGGAGAAGGAACCTGGTGTCCTCCGGGCGGACATCTTGAATACGGAGAAAGTTTTGAAGATGCCGCTGTCCGAGAGACTGAGGAAGAAACCTCTTTGGTTTTAAGCAAAGACCGCATTACCGTTTTAGGGGTTACGAACGATTTTTTCCAAGAAAGCGGAAAACATTATGTTACGGTGATGATGACCACAACAAAATTTGACGGAGAGCCTAGGGTTGTCGAGCCGGACAAATGTGCCGAGTGGCGGTGGTTTGCAAAAGACCGGTTGCCAGACAATTTGTTTTTGCCAATTCGCAATTTTTTGAACAAATACAGCCTGTAACCGAATCCGTAAAAAAGCTGTTGAATATTTACTATTTTAAGTTTTGAAAGCAATATATTGTGCTATTATTGCATGGAGTGTAAATTTGCTCATAATTTAATTTTTTCGGAATAATGCCATGAAATTTGTTATAGAACGCGCTATTTTATTAAAAACTTTGAGCCACATTCAAAGTATTGTCGAAAAACGTAATACCATTCCGGTATTGTCAAACGTCCGTATTGAAGCATTAGGTGACGGCATAAGCTTTAAGGCTACCGATATGGATACGGAAATCACCGAAATTGTTGACGCTAAAATTGCCGAAACCGGTGCAACCACCGCTCCTGCCCATATGCTGTATGATATCGTACGCAAATTGTCGGACGGAGCAGAGGTTGAACTGACTTTCCCCGACGATAAAGGTCAGTTGACTATTGCTTCCGGACGTTCAAAATTTGCGTTATCAACCATTGGAGTTGAAGATTTTCCGATTATTGCCGGAGATAAGTTGCCGATTAATTTCAGTATCGCCAGAGAAGAGCTTAAAGACGTTATTGACCGCACTCAATTTGCGGTTTCGACCGAAGAAACGAGATATTATCTGAACGGTCTTTATGTCCACGCCAAAAGCGAAGGGGCGACCAAAGTATTGCGCGTTGTTGCTACCGACGGACATCGTTTGGCTTGTGTTGAATCTCCGCTGCCGAAAGGTGCCGAAAAAATTGCCGGCGTTATTATTCCGAGAAAAACCGTAAGCGAAGTTCGTAAGCTGCTTGACGACACCAAGGCAGAAAACATTTCTGTTGCTCTGTCAGATAACAAAGTTCGCTTTACTCTTGAAGAAGTTACCCTAACTTCAAAATTGATTGACGGAACATATCCTGATTATGAAAGGGTTATTCCTACAGATACCGATAAGCTGCTTGAGGTTTCGGTTAAGGAATTGTCAAATGCCGTTGACCGTGTTTCGGTTGTGGCCGAGCGCACCCGTGCAATCAAAATGATTGCTCAAACCGGAAAAATTGTTATTACAACAACAAGTCCGGATTTAGGATCAGCGTTGGAAGAAATTGATGCAAAATATGACAGCGAATCTTTGGAAATCGGCTATAATTTCCGTTATTTGCTGGATATCCTGTCCGAGATTAAAGGGGAATCCGTACAAATCAGTTTTTCTGATGCGTCTTCTCCGTCAGTAATTCATGACACCTCCGACTCAAGTGCTATTTATGTATTGATGCCGATGAGGGTATAAGTTGGACAGTTTGGCGCAAAACATACAGTCAGTTATCAGTAAAAAGTCAGGCGTTACGCGTCTGACTTTAACTGATTTTAGGAACTATGCTTTTTTGCGCATGAATACAAATTTGCGCCCGATAATTATTACCGGCGAAAACGGAAGCGGAAAAACAAATATTTTGGAAGCAGTATCTTTTCTAACCCCGGGAAGAGGTTTGCGCGGAGCCAGATTGGCCGACATAAGAAGATTTACTCCGGCTGTCGTTGAAGATGATTATGTGCCGTCAAACGGCTCGTGGGCGGTCTCGGCAATGGTTTATAAAAATGGCGAAGATTTTGAGATTGGAACCGCTGTTGAAAATTCTCCTAAAGATGAAGACGACGAAATCAGTAGCTATAACAAGAGAATCGTTAAGATTGACGGACAAAAAGCAGTTTCTCAGGGTGAATTAGGACAGTATGTTTCGGCAATATGGCTCACTCCGCAAATGGACCGACTGTTCCGCGGCGGCTCACAACCGCGAAGAAGTTTTTTGGATCGATTGGTGTTTGCTTTTGATAATGAACACGCTAAAAGAACCGCTAATTTTGAACATCTTTACAAGCAGTGGTATCAGTTGATTAAAAGTACAAACGGGCGTGCAGATAATGCATGGCTTGAGGGAATCGAAGAAAATATGGCAGCAATCGGCGTGGCAATTGCCGCGGCTCGCAGAGAGCAAATTGCCCGATTGAACAGTTTTATTGAAAACGAGCCTGACGACGTTTTTCCGAATGTGATTTTGGAGCTGGACGGAACAATTGAAAAAATGCTTGATAAAATGCCCGCCGTAGATGTTGAAGATTTTTATATTGATAAACTCAAAAAAGAACGACGGAATGTTTTATACAATGACAGCGTTGACGGTGTAAACCGTACCGATTTTAAGGTTACTTACAAACGAAAACACATGCCGGCGGAATTGTGTTCAACCGGAGAGCAGAAATCGTTGCTGATAAGCATTATTTTGGCACAAACTAAATGCCAAATTTTATATCAGGGGTTTGCTCCCGTTTTGTTGCTTGATGAAATTGCCGCTCATCTTGATAACACAAAAAAGGAGGCTCTGTTAGATAAAATAAAAAATCTCGGTTTACAGGCTTGGATTACGGCAACGAATCGCGATATTTTCCAAACCCTGAAAAATGATGCAGATTTTTTTGAAATTAAAAACAATATGGTTACACAATTATAAAAGTTTGAAAGCCTCTCTTCGGAGAGGCTTTCGTTTATTTGTCTTTGTTGCCGTGACCACAGCCGCAACCGCAACCCTGTCCTTTTTCGCCGGGTTTTGATTTGGTGTTATCAGTCGGCTTTTTGGGTGTTTCTTTACAAACGCTCATTTAAAAACTCCTCAAAAAATTAACCTAAATCCAAAAACAGATTTAGGTTAATTTTGTGTTTTTTCAACCAATGTTATCTTTTGTTTTATTCTTCCCCGAACTTATCATCAACTAAAGAAGATATCGCCTCCATGGCCTGTTGTTCGTCATCACCGGAAGCGGTAACCTTGATTGTTGTTCCCTGCGATGCCGCCAACATCATTAATCCCATGATGGAACAGCCGCTGACTTTTTGTCCCAGCCTCTCAACATCTATTTTGGCACCAAAGCTTTCGGCGGTCTTTACAAAGGCCGCGGCAGCACGAGCGTGGAGACCTTTGCGATTTTTTATTTCGAGTTCCTTACTGATGCTCATTCTATAAACCTAACAGCTGTGATGCGATATTAATGTATTTTTTGCCGGCCTCCTGCGCTCCTAATACCGTATCTTTAAGATTTTTTTCTTTACGGAGCGAGGCGATTTTTATCAACATCGGAAGATTGACACCGGCAAGAATTTCAACTTTTGCTTTATCCATAATTGAAATCGCCAAATTTGACGGGGTTCCGCCAAACAGGTCGGTTAAAACTATCGTTCCTTCGCCGCTGTTGACTTTTTCGACTTTGTGAAGAATTTCATCGCGGCGATCTTCCATGTTATCTTCAGGACCGATGCAAACTGTTTCTATCTGCTCCTGTTTGCCGACCACATGCTGCATTGCCGACACAAATTCTTTGGCTAAATTGCCGTGTGTAACCAAAACCAATCCCAACATTTATTTTTGTCCTTATTTTTTCTCGGAGCTGCCGCCAGACCAAACATGAATGGCGCCGAAATTTTTAATAACATCTTCTTTGCTTTTGGCCATAATCAGCTCGTCTGCCCGAGTTTGACGCCCTTTAAACACGATTTCCTCAACGTTGTCAACCGGAACGGCATAAACGCGCTCAACCATTTTGCCTTGCAATTCAACAATCATGACAAACTCAGCTTCGGCAAGAGGACCTTTGGTTTCCTCGTCAATATTATCAAGTTTTACCGCCAGTCTTCCGTCACGTTTTAACAAAGCTGTTTTTTTGCCGTCATATTCAAGAATCGGATTGACCGGGGTGCCGTCACGGGCATCAATAAATATTGCCAATTCACCGTATTTGTTTTCAATAATTTCAAAAAAGTCCTGTTTTTCAACGACTGTGTAGTACTGCGTTTCCATGTTCAATCCCTTCAAATTAAACTTATTTTGAGCAAGATAATAATATAATATCCATAAACTGTCAATTTTGTGTTAAAAAAATGGAAAAGTCTGCTTTTAGTTTTGTTTGGAAGTATTTAAATCTGTGCGAGACGGATAGGATTTTGGTGTTTGAAAAGGGAAAAATAGTCGAAGACGGAATACATGAAGAATTAATTAATAAAAACGGTGTTTATGCAAAATTGTACAGTATGCAAGTTTCGGGATTTATGGTTGCCGGGTAAAAATCACATTTCTTTGCGAGAATTGAGGGCGAGTTGGATTGTGCCTTCGTCCATATAATCAAGCTCGGCACCGACAGGAATACCTTGAGCCAGGGTTGTGATTTTTACATTACTGTTTTTCAGTTTTGACACCAAATAGTGTGAGGTTATTTGCCCGTCAATGGTTGCCGGCAGGGCTAACACGATTTCGGAAACCGCCCCACTCTCAACACGCATAAAAAGGGAATCGATATTTAAATCTTCGGGTGCTATGCCGTCAAGGGCTGACAAAACACCTCCCAAAACATGGTATTGTCCGTGATAGAATCCGGTGCGCTCCATCGCCCATAAATCGGCAACGTCCTGCACAACACAAATTATATTTTTTTCTCTTTTTTCAGATGAACAGATTGAGCATGGTGATGTGGTATCAAAGTTGCCACAGATTTCACAGCTTTTAATGTTTTCTGCAACATCTTGCAAAGCCTCTATCAACGGCAACAGAACCGAATCTCTTTTTTTTATGAGATGCAGAACTATACGACGAGCCGATCTTGTGCCTAAAGACGGCAGTTTTGATGCAAGCTTAATCAGTTTTTCAATATCTTGACCTGCCACAATAATCACCTTTAAAACGGAAGTTTCAGACCACCAAGATTTAATCCGCCGGTAACGTCTTTTAAGCCTTCGCTCATCATGTTTTCAGCTTTGTTTTGTGCGTCATTACAGGCAGCTACTACTAAATCCTCTAAAATATCAACTTCATCGGGATTGAGAAGGGACTTGTCTATTTCGACTTTTTTGGTTGCCATTTTGCCGGTAACCGTGACCTTGACCATGCCACCACCGCTGACGCCGGTTACTTCACTTTGGGCTAATTTTTCCTGTGCTTCGCTCATCTTTTTTTGCATCATTTGAGCTTGTTTCATAAGATTTTGCATATTCATCATCAGTTAAAGTCCTCGTTTACAAATTCATCATTATTTTCTTCAAAGTTTCCGTTTTCGCCGGAGGCGACTTTGCGCATTAAGGTTTCAATTTTTGCACCTTTAAACTCATTAAGAATCTCCTTAACCAGCGGGTTTTCAGCAACATTCTTTTTGTCGGCCTCTTTTTGTGCATTTTCAATATTGGCAATGCTTAAGATTACTTCGCCGGGAATAAGGTCGGTTTTCCATTTTTTACCGGTAGCGGCCTCCAAAAACTTATTAATGGTAAGTATAACATCGGCAGAAACTCGTTCTGTTGCCTTAAATTTCATTATTCCGTCAGTAAACTCGACTACCTCAATGTCGTTTTTTACAGTATAAGCAAGGCGCAGTTGCTTATTTTCCTCAAGATAATGAACAAAGTCATTGATTTTTGCAAACGTTGAAGTTGAAGCCGGCGGCGGTGTACTTGAAAAAGTCGGTTGAGGAGTTGTTTTTGATACAGAATTGATTGGAGCGGCTACGCTAGATTTTTTTTTTACACTCTCGAGCAGCTCTGCCGGAGTTGGTAAATTGGCCGAATATGCAATGCGAATCAAAACCATCTCAAGCGCATCTATCGGCACGGGAGCATTTTGGACTTCGTTCAAACCTTTTATGAGCATTTGCCAGATTTTTGACAATAGCGCTACATTTGTTTTTGCAGACGCTGCGTTAAAAAATTCTCGTTCGGTTTCGGAAAGTTTTTCATCCTTCAGCATTGCCGGTATGAGCAAAACTTTGGTCAACATGTGGGTTATGTTGATTAAATCGTTCAAAATAGCTGTGGGATTAGCCCCGTTTTTATATACCTCTTGAAGTTTTTGGAGCAAATCGTTCATGTTGCCGCTGATGAGGTGATTAAAAATTTCAAATGCCTGACCGCGATCTGCCATACCCAGCATTTCTTTAACTATGTCTACTCTGACCTTGCCGCCGCCAAGCGAAATTGCCTGATCTAACAAAGACAGACCATCGCGAGCAGATCCGTCTGCGGCAGAAGCTATCATATGGAGAGCTTCCTCGTCAGCTTTGAGTTTTTCTTCAGCGACAATCTTATTAAACAGCTTCATTAAATCATCAATTTGCAGGCGCTGCAAATCGAATCGCTGACACCGAGAAAGAACGGTAATCGGAACCTTGCGAATCTCGGTTGTGGCAAAAATAAATTTTACATGAGCCGGCGGTTCTTCCAAGGTTTTCAGAAGAGCGTTGAAGGCGTTCTTTGACAGCATATGAACTTCATCGATGATATATATTTTATAACGACAATTGGTCGGCTTGTAACGAACGCCGTCTAAAATGTCGCGGATATCATCAACACCGGTACGAGATGCCGCATCGAGTTCCAAAACATCAATATTGCGTCCGGCGGCAATAGATTTGCAATTTTCACAAATATCACAAGGGTGTGTCGTGGGACCGCCTTTTCCGTCAGGTCCGATACAGTTAAGCGCTTTGGCAATAAGGCGCGCGGTGGTGGTTTTACCCACACCGCGAATTCCGGTCAAAATATATGCATGGTGCAAGCGATTTGATTTTATGGCGTTGGTAAGTGTCTGCACCAAAGCATCCTGTCCCAGCAAATCTTCAAAATTTTGCGGACGATACTTTCGCGCTAAAACCACATAATTGTCTTGTTTTTCTTCTTCTGCCATAATTCACTCAACTCAAAAAGGCGGAGGAACACCGACCTCAGGCTGGTTCGTTACGGCTGCTTTCTTCCGAACCTGACCGGGTTGGCGAACGCTTGACCCGATGCCCTCCATAACAGTAATTCACATAAGGGCAGATTTTGTTCTTAATTTCAAGTAAAAAATCCGCTCTATCCCATTAATATTGATATATTGAATTGCCTTCAATGTATCCTCTAAGCGGGCGACCAAAAATTTCTGTCTCTGCTTCTTGTGGGTCTTTGCCCAAAATTAACGGCGCGTTTCCGTCGTACAGTGACGCCGCATCAATGCCGTCAAGAGTGTCAGGGTCAGCAACAAACTTGCGCGGGGCGGAATCGACAACAACATCTGCCGACGGAGTAATTTGCATTATGTCCAAACTGTGTTGGTTTTTACCGTTAGCAAAAAAGCGAAAGGCTCCGTTAATACCTACAAATCCGTCAGGACTGGTAATGGCTTCATCAAGATTGTAGGGGTTTCTTTTGGCAAGCGCCGACGATAAAGCCACGGCATCATAAGCAAGAGCAAAAATACCACTTGGATATGTGCCGTACATTGATTGATATTTTTTATTAAAATAGGCACTGTGGCTACGCGACAACGCAGGGTATACCGCTTTGTTTAAGGTTGTTTCTTTGTTCAGGTTGGTGTTTTCCCATACAGATGTTCCCAAAAACATTACATCGGGATAAAAGACATCATAGTATCCAAACATTGCGGTTGCGGATTTTAGACGGCTTCCGGACTCCGGAACAATAACCGCGTCAAAATTTGCTCCCCGAGATTTTTCACCGTTTGAAGAAGACGGGCGACTGTCATATTCGCTTATTTTGCGAATGATGTCGGAAAAATCTGTCGTGTTTGGCGGATAAAATGCTATTTTAGAGACTGTTCCACCGTATTTTTTAGCGGCTTTTACCGCAGATTTAGCAACGGCTGTGCCGGTTGCATTGTCTGGCAGTAAAAGTGCAAAACGAGAGCGACCTTTTTGTGCGGCGTGAGAAATTATGCGATTAACCTGTTCCTCAATAAGCAAACCGATTGTATAAACCTGAGGCTGAAGAATGGCATCATTGGTTGAAAAAGCAATTACGGGAATGTCGTGTTTGCGGGTCTGATAAGATATGGCCTCAACTTCACTCGACATTAGCGGACCGATAATCATTTTGACTCGTTGGTTGATGGCGTTTTCTACGGCTATACGTGCGCCCTCGGGGGTGCTTCTGGTGTCGTAAAACTGCAAAATGAGGTTGGGGTTATTTATATCTTCAAGAGCTATCATGGTAGCGTTTTTAAGCCCCTGTCCGACAGCGGCGGCATCACCGCTCAACGGCAACAAAACACCAACCCTGAAACTTGATTTTGTAATAAAATTTTCTTCACTGATTTGGGTGGTATTGTCAGAAAAACGACCGGTAGATGTAATCATCGGAGCGCGACAGGAAGCAATAAAAACCACCATCGCCAAAATGTAAATTTTTTTAAACACTTGCTTTTTATCCCAAAATATAAAACAATACGAGTAATTTAAATTAAAAAACACGGAATGTAAATAAAGAAATGACAAGCGGATTGTATATTGTTGCCACACCTATAGGAAACATCTCTGATATTTCAGACAGGGCAAAAACAATTTTGGGCGAAGCTGATGTTTTGGCCTGTGAAGATACGCGTGTTACAAAAAAATTGCTGACTTTGCTTAATATCGGATTTGCAAACAAAAAATTTATTACTTTTCACGACCACAACGAACAAGAAAAAACTCAAGAGATAGTTGATTTGGTCAATCAAGGGCTGTGCGTGGCACAAGTCAGCGACGCAGGATCGCCTTTGATTTCTGATCCGGGATATAAGTTGATAAAACAATGTCATGAGCAAAATATTCCGTTTGCCGTGGTGCCGGGATGCTGTGCAATAATCTGCGCTTTGCAAATGTCGGGGTTGCCTACCAATCGTTTTATGTTTGCCGGTTTTGTGCCAAACAAAGACAAAGCTCGTGAGGATTTGTTTAAGGAGCTGGCTCCGATAAACACAACTTTGGTGTTTTATGAAACCGCTCCGCGGTTACTGAAAACATTGGCTGTTGCTAAAAATGTTTTTGCGAATCGAGAATTTGCAATTGCAAGAGAAATTACCAAAATCTACGAGGAATGCAAAACCGGCGCGGCAGACGAAATTATTGCCCATTTTGAAAAAAATCCTCCGAAGGGTGAGATTGTGTTTATGGTCGCGCCACCGTCCGATGAGTGTGTATCTGAGGTTGATGCAGAAAAACTTTTGCGGCAAAAAATGAAAAAAATGCCTTTAAAAACAGCCGTAAACGAGGTTGTGGCAGAGCACCGGCTCAACAAAAACGAGGTTTATAAACTGGCGGTAAAAATCAAAAATGAACAACAGGCTTAGCGGAAAAATTGCAGAAACAGCAGCGGCTGTATATTTTTTGTTGCACGGTTTTAGAGTTGTTGCGCGAAATTATGTTACCGGCAAAAGAACCGGCGCCGGAGAAGTTGATTTGATTGTTGCCAAAAAGAAACTGATTGTTTTTGTTGAGGTAAAAAAGCGCTCCGGTATTGATGATGCCGCATATGCTATTTTGCCACAACAGCAACAGCGAATTTGGAGAGCGGCGGAAAATTTTATAAAAAATAATCCGCAATTTGATGATTTTGATGTGCGTTTTGACGCTTTTTTAGTCAGCTCAAAGCTGTCTTTCAGACACATTGCCGACGCTTGGCGAAAATAGAAAAACTCAATAAAAAATCTTGGCTAATACATATTTGTAAACTATATTAGAGCATAATATTGTTGAGGAGAGTTGCAATGGCTGAAAAAATCTGTTTGGTTGACGGTTCGGGGTATATTTTCAGAGCCTTTTACGGCCTGCCGCCGATGACGGCTCCTGATGGAACCCCGGTTAATGCCGTATACGGCTTTACCAATATGTTTATGAGGCTGACAACCAAATTTGATTGCAACTACAACCTGGTACTGTTTGACGCTAAAAGAAAAAATTTTCGCAACGATATTTTTCCTGATTATAAGGCAAACAGAGCCGAGCCTCCGGAAGAATTAATTCCTCAATTTCCGATTATTCGAGAAGTTGTAGATGCGCTTAATTTAAATCATTTGGAAATCGAGGGATATGAAGCAGACGATTTGATCGCAACCTATGCCCAACAAGCCCTTGATGCCGGCATGGAAGCAATTATTGTTTCGGCAGACAAAGATTTGATGCAATTAATCCGGCCGGGGGTTACTTTTTATGATCCGATGAAAGACAAATTTTTTACACCCGACGATGTTAAAGAAAAATTCGGCGTTTATCCGGAAAAAGTTGTTGATGTGCAGGCGCTTTCCGGAGACAGCACAGATAATATTCCGGGAGTGCCGGGAATCGGTCCAAAAACGGCGGCAGATCTTGTAAATACTTTCGGCTCTTTGGCCGAAGTGTTGGCTCATGCCGGCGAAATAAAACAAAACAAGCGGCGAGAAACTTTGTTGGCAAATATTGAAAATGCTCAAATTTCTCTCAAGCTTGTAACGCTCAAAAACAACGTTCCGGTTGAAAACGCGGTAACCTATTACAGACATCGTTGTCCTGATTTGTCCGTTGCCCAAAATTTTATTGAAAAATACGGCTTTAACAGCTTGAAAATACGGTTGGCAAAGTGGGTGGAAGAACAGTGTCAAAAAGCCGGTGTAACCTCACAGACTTCAAAACCAGAAATAAAAATAAACTATCAGCTGATTGAAAACGAAAAAGACTTGGTCTTGTGGCTCAAAAGCCATATGCAAAAACAAATGCTTGCTATTAAGGTCCTGTCTACGGGAAACAATCCGGTTTTTGATGTTCCGCTCGGTGTTGCTTTGGCCGCTGATGAAGGTACGGCCGCCTATATCCCGATTAAAAACGAAACGCCCGGACAAACTTTGGATTTGTTCAGTTCCGCATTAAACAAAAAGCAGGGGTTGAGCGCCAAACAGCTCACCGATTGTATGCTTGAGGTTTTAAATTCTCAATCAGTCCTCAAAATCGGACACAATCTTAAATTGGATATGCACTTTTTTGACGGAATCTGCGACGGAAAAACAAAAATTTTTCCCTATGACGATATTGCGGTAATGTCATACGTTTTGGATTCATCTGTTCATACCCACGATTTGCAGACTTTGGCCGAAATGTTTTTGGATTATAAAATGCAGAATCCCGACGAAATTTTTGGTGTGGGCAAACAACGCATTGATCCCGACAGTGTTGATAAAAATGTTTTGTGTAAATATATGTGCGAACAGGCAGATTTTGTTTTCAGGCTTTGGAGCGTGTTAAGAAATCGACTGCTCGGTGAGCATATGGTAACCGTTTATGAGCATTTTGACCGCCCTTTGGTTGCAACATTGTTTGAAATGGAAAAAAACGGCGTAACCGTAAATGTTAAGCAACTGGCAGAACTGAGCCGTCAACTTGAACAACGGCAACAGGATATTGAAAAAGAAATTTTTGCTTTGGCCGGAGAAACTTTTAATATCGGATCTCCAAAACAAATCGGTGAAATTTTATATAACAAATTGAAACTGAGCTCCAAAAAGCATACCAGCGGAAATTTTCAAACCGGCGCAGAGGTGTTGGAACAGTTGGCGGAAGAACATCCTTTGCCGGCAAAAATTTTGGAATGGAGAGCGATAAACAAACTAAAAACAACCTATACCGATACCCTGCTCCAACAACTGGATAAAAACAATCGGGTTCATACAACTTATGATCAGACAAACGTCAACACCGGAAGATTGTCGTCAAACAATCCGAATTTGCAAAATATTCCTATTCGCAGTGATGACGGGCAAAAAATAAGACAGTGTTTTGTGGCGGCTCCGGGGCATAAACTTATATCCGCAGATTATTCTCAGGTTGAATTAAGGTTGTTGGCGGTTTTGGCCGATGTTAAGGCTTTGAAAGAGGCTTTTACCGACAAAATAGACGTGCATACTGCAACCGCCATGAAAGTTTTCGGGCTGAAAAAAGAAGAAGTTACCCCGGTTATAAGACGACATTCCAAGGCGATTAATTTCGGAATTATTTACGGTATTTCACAATACGGATTATCAAAACAAATCGGGGTTGCTCCGGCAGAAGCAAAGCAATATATAGATGCGTATTTTGCGCAAATGCCGGAAATAAAAGTTTTTATGGAAAAGAGTATTGATTTTGCACACAAACACGGCTACGTCGTCACTCCCTTCGGCAGAAAATGCGCTATTTTAGGGATTAATGAAAAAAATCACCGCGTATTGTCTTTTGCGGAAAGAGCCGCCATGAATGCTCCGTTGCAAGGCGGTGCCGCCGACATTATGAAACGAGCCATGAACAATATGTACAAAGCCTTGATTGATGGAAAATTTAAATCAAAAATTTTGCTGCAAGTGCATGATGAAATGGTGATAGAAGCTCCCGATGACGAGGTTGAAACCGTTGCCGCGTTGCTGAAAAACACCATGGAAAGCGCCGTAAATTATGATGTTAAATTTATAGCCGAAGTCGGAATCGGCGACAACTGGCGCGACGCTCATTAAAAAACGCCTAAACACTATGAAAAATATACACAAAACGGTTAATTTTTGTGAGTTTTTGCTATGTTTTTTTTCAAAATGTTGTATAGTAATTAAAGTTTAAATTTAGTCATAAAAAATAACAAGGAAATATTAATTATGGTAGAGATGTCACAGGCCGAAATAGCCAAAGAAGAACAAGAATATAATGCAGATTCCATTAAGGTTTTGCATGGTTTGGAAGCCGTTCGTAAACGCCCGGGAATGTATATTGGCGATACCGACGACGGCACCGGATTGCATCACATGATTTATGAGGTTTTGGATAATGCTATTGATGAGGCTTTGGCCGGTTATTGCGACAAAACAGAAATCATTTTAAATCCCGACGGTTCGGCAACCGTTCGTGATAACGGACGCGGAATTCCCGTCGGTATGCATAAAGAAGAAGGCGTTTCAGCGGCTGAAGTTATTATGACACAATTGCACTCCGGCGGAAAATTTGATAATAACTCATACAAAGTGTCCGGCGGTTTGCACGGTGTGGGTGTTTCTGTGGTTAATGCTTTGTCAATTTGGCTACGTTTAAGAATTTGGCGTGAAGGACACGAACATGTTGCAATGTTTTCTCACGGCAACGTTACCGAACATTTGAAAGTTGTAGGCGATGCTAACGGTCGCCACGGTACCGAAGTTACTTTCCTGCCGTCACCTGAAACATTTACCATGACTGAGTTTAATTTTGATGTTTTGGAGAGAGCTATCAGAGAAAAAGCTTTTCTTAACTCCGGCGTTTACCTTAAATTGATTGATAATCGAGGAACCGAACCACGTGAAGTTGTTATGCATTATGAGGGCGGATTAAAGGCTTTTGTAAACCATATCAACAAATCTAAGGCTCCGTTGCATGAAAATATTATTTCAATTGCAGGAGAAGATAAAGATATTCAGGTCGAAGCCGCTATGCAGTGGACCAACGCCTACAATGAGAGCATGTTGTGTTTTACCAACAATATTCCGCAAAAAGACGGCGGTACTCACCTGGCCGGTTTTCGTGCAGCTTTAACCCGAACCATCAACAACTACATTAACGAAAACGGATTGGTTAAGAGCAAAGACAAAGACATGATTACCGGTGAAGATATGCGCGAAGGCTTGAGCTGCGTGTTGTCGGTTAAAGTTCCTGATCCGAAGTTTTCATCACAAACAAAAGACAAGCTGGTTTCGTCCGAGGTTCGTCCGGTGGTTGAAAGTGTTATAAGCAACAAATTGCAGGAATGGCTGGATGAACACCCTAACGAGGCTAAAATTATTGTCGGAAAGATTATTGAGGCCGCAACGGCTCGTGAGGCCGCTCGCAAGGCTCGTGAGTTGACAAGACGCAAGGGCGTGTTGGATATTGCATCGCTGCCGGGTAAGTTGGCTGACTGTCAAGAAAAAGACCCCGCCCTGTCTGAAATATTCATCGTGGAGGGAGATTCTGCAGGTGGTTCGGCTAAACAAGGACGTGATCGTCGCACCCAAGCTATTTTGCCATTGAGAGGTAAAATTTTGAACGTTGAGCGCGCCCGTTTCGACCGTATGCTCAATTCTGCCGAAATCGGCACGATGGTTACCGCTTTCGGAACAGGTATAGGTCGCGAGGAATTTGATGTCAGCAAATGCCGTTATCACAAAATTGTGATTATGACCGATGCTGATGTTGACGGAAGCCATATTCGTACATTGTTGTTAACGTTTTTCTATCGTCAAATGCCTGAGATTATTGAAAAAGGATATGTTTATATTGCTCAACCACCGCTATACAAAGCCAAAAGAGGAAATTCGGTTTTGTATTTGAAAGATGACCGTGAAATGGAAGATTATTTAATCCGCGGCGGTTGTGAAGATGCGGTTTTACAGGCTGAAACCGGTGAGCAAATTGCAGGACAGGATTTGGTGGCGATGGTTGAAAGTACGCGTAAGGCGCGCAACCTGATTGCGGCTTTGAACAAAAAAGCTCCGGAAAAGATTGTTGAACAGATGGCCGTTGACGGGTTATTTGACCGTAATGTTATTGATAATTTAGATGTCTTGAAGGCTAAAGCGGAACAAGTGGCCGTAAAACTTGACAACCAAGAGGCAGAGTATGACAAGGGCTGGAAAGCTGACATTTTACCCGATGGTTCAGTCAGTTTTCATCGTACTTTGCGCGGTGTTGAGGAAAAGCACGTTATCGGTGCTTCTGTTTTGGACAGCCCGGAAGCAAAAGCTTTGAACGACATGAAAGCTTTTTTGGAAGAACATTATGCCAAAGACCAAAAACTTTCTTCTCCGAAGCTTGGCGAGGAAAAGAAAATTCATGGTCCGGTTTCTTTTGTTGATGCGATTATGGCAATGGGACGCAAGGGTATTACGTTGCAACGCTATAAAGGTTTGGGCGAGATGAACCCCGAACAATTGTGGGAAACAACCCTTGACCCTGAGGCTCGCTCCTTGCTGCAAGTAAAGGTAGATATGCTTGATGATGCCGACCAAGTATTCTCAACCTTAATGGGTGATGTGGTTGAGCCGCGCAAAGAGTTTATTCAAGAAAACGCTTTGAACGTTATCAATCTCGATATTTAGGAAAACGCCAAAAATAAAAACCGGCATCTTTCGGTGCCGGTTTTTTTGATGCAAAAAAACTATTCTACGTTCATTTCAATCAGGCGGTCGAGGCTGTTCTGTTCCGATTTATTGTAGCCGTCAGCCCCCTTGTCCGTCTTTTTGGTATCTTTATCGCTTTTCTTTTCAACTTTGGGCTGTACAAGCTTGTTAAACAAATTATCCATATCTTCGGATATTACTTTTTCTTCTTTTTTGTCTTTGTTATCTTTTTCCGCATCTTTGGTAATGATGTCTTTAGGTATTAGTTTTTCTATCGGTTCGGCAAAAGTTCCGGCCAACTGGAAATATTTCGATTGTTTAAATATTTCGGGCTGTTCTTCAGCCGGAATTATCCACCCGACCATAATGTTAAACAAAATTACTAAAATACACGCTCTTATAACACCAAAGAAAAGTCCTAATGTGCGGTCAAGCGAACTAAGTTTGCTGGAGCGAATTTTATCAATTATGCTGGAAGTTATTATAATCCAAAGAATAAAGAAAATAACAAAAATCAGCAGTGCCGAGGTTATGATTGCCATTGTGTCGTCTTCAACGCGTGTTTGAACAAGCGGCTTTACAATCGGCAACATAAAAACGATTACCACAACCGACAAAAACCACCCGATAATAGAAAGGACCTCTTTTATCAGGCCGCGATTAAGAGCGATAAGCGCCGATATTGCTACAACAACTAATATGCATAAATCAAGATTATTCATAACAAAATTCCTTAGTTGAACCAGTTGATCAGCTTTTGAACATTGCCGATTTCGTGCAAAGATATGTTCTTTGATGACAGTTTTTTGTCGTTTTTATATTGAGCCGGAACGATTGCACTCTTAAAACCGAGTTTTCCGGCTTCTTTCAGGCGCAATGTCGGTTGGCTTACGGCGCGGATTTCACCAGACAAACCGATCTCACCAAAAATAACCATGTCAGCAGGCAGCGGACGATTGGTCAACGATGAAATGATGGCCATTGCTACCGCTAAATCGGCGGCCGGTTCCGATATTTTTAAGCCTCCGGCTATGTTTAAATAAACATCTTGGCTGCTTAAATTTAATCCGCCTCGCGCTTCCAAAACGGCAAGCACCATCGCTAAACGTCCCGAATCCCAGCCGACAACCGCTCTTTTGGGGCTGGCATAGCCGGTTTGACTGACCAGTGCTTGTATTTCTACCAATACCGGTCTTGAGCCTTCTATCCCGGCAAAAACACAAGAGCCGGATATGTTGCCCTGGCGCTCTGCCAAAAACAGAGCCGATGGGTTTTCTACTTCAACCAGCCCCTTATCCTGCATTTCAAAAACGCCGATTTCGTCAGTAGCGCCATAACGATTTTTTACTGCACGTAAAATGCGGAATTGGTGACCGCGCTCACCCTCAAAGTACAAAACGGTATCAACCATATGTTCAAGCACGCGAGGACCGGCAATAGAACCCTGTTTGGTAACATGACCGACTAAAAAGAGCACAAAACCTTTGCGTTTGGCAATTTTTATCAATTCGTATGCGCAGGCTCGTACCTGAGATACGCTTCCCGGAGTTGATTCTGCCTCTTCCAAATACATCGTTTGAATGGAGTCAATCACAACTATTTTGGCATTGGTTTTCTCAAGAGTATCAACAATATCTTTGACATCTGTTGCTGAGGCAAGATTAACCGGCGATTGGTCAAGTTCAAGACGTTTGGCGCGAATCCGAACCTGGTCTAACGCCTCTTCTCCAGATATGTAGTAGCATTCCGGATGTTCGGGGGAACAGGCTATGCTGGCACAGGCCTGTAATAATAGTGTTGACTTGCCGATACCGGGGTCGCCACCAACCAAAATTACCGATCCGGCAACCAGCCCTCCGCCGCTTACACGATCAAGTTCTTTTATGCCGGTTGATATGCGCTCAATGTTTTGAGAAACACCGCTTAAGGAAACAAAATCTATCATCTTCCCTTTATGTTTGGGGTGAAAATTTGAAAAACCTTCACCTCCGACATGCTCTTCAATGATTGTGTTCCATTCGCCGCAAGAATCACATTTGCCTTGCCATTTTGGATATGCGGCACCGCAATTTTGGCACAGGTATTGGACAGATGATTTTTTGACCATATTTGCTCCTAAATTTCTACCTTTATCGGACCTTGAGAACTTCCTTTAACAAATTGGCAAACGTATGGGTTTTTTGTTTTTTCAAGCTCTTTTACTGTTCCCTGCCAAACGATTTTGCCTTGATAAAGCATGGCGATGCGATCTGCAATTTTGCGAGCCGAAGCCATATCATGGGTAATAGTAAGCGCGCTCGCCCCGATTTTTTTGACCGAATTAATAATAAGGTCGTTAATAACATCAGCCATAATCGGGTCTAACCCTGTGGTCGGCTCGTCAAAAAAGATGATTTCAGGCGTGGTGGCGATTGCGCGAGCCAAACCGACACGTTTTTGCATACCTCCCGATAGTTCGGAGGGTGATAAATCGGCAACATCTGCACTAAGACCGACTTGGCGCAGGTATTTAACCGCTTGTTCTTTGGCTTTTTTGCGAGGCATTTTTTGATTTTCTATCAAACCAAAGGCAACGTTTTCCCAAACGCTAAGGCTGTCAAACAACGCTCCTCCCTGGAACAGCATTCCCATTTTGGCATAGAGTTTTTCTGCCTCCTCCCGGTCAAGACCTATGGTTTCCTTGCCGTCAATTTTAATTGAGCCTTCGTCAGGTTCAAGCAACCCTTGAATGCATTTAATTAATACTGATTTTCCGGTACCGGAGCCTCCTATTACAACCAAAGACTCCCCTTTATTTATTTCTAAATCAACACCATCTAAAACCACTTTTTGACCAAAGGATTTGTGCAAATTTTTTATTTCTATTTTCGGTTTATTATTTGCCATTCTTAACTCCTAGTCTGTAAAAATCATGCCGGTAATGATGTAGTTAAAAATCAAAATAAGTATTGAAGATGATACAACCGCATTGGTCGTGGCGCTGCCGACACCTTGCGCTCCGCCCTTTGATTTATAGCCGTTATAGCACCCCATTAGGGCTATTATAAAACCAAAAACCGCCCCTTTAATCAAACCTGTGGTAATATCAATCAGCGCCAGTTCGTTGATGGTGGTATTGATGTAGTTTGCGGCATTATATTCCAGTTGATAAATGGCTATCGTATATCCACCGAAAATACCGATAACATCACCAATCAAAACCAATAACGGCAAAACAATAATACCGGCCAAAAGACGCGGGGTAACGAGATATTTAAACGGATTGGTGGAAAGGGTTGCAAGAGCGTCTATTTGTTCCGTAACACGCATGGTGCCGATTTCCGCAGCCATGGCGGCACCGATACGCCCCGCAACCATCAGTCCGGAAAACACCGGCGCAAGCTCGCGTGTAACAGCGATTAATACAACTGTTGCAACAGCGCTTTCAGCTCCGTAGCTGGAAAAACCGGCGTTTGTCTGCAAAGCAATAACCATGCCGGCAAAAACTGTGGTTAAGGCCACAACCGGCAAAGAATAAAAGCCGATATCAATCATTTGTCGCAGTAAAAGTTTCAGATAAAACGGCGGGGTTACGCAATTATACAAGGCTCTGGCGATAAACAGCGAAAGTTCTCCTAAACGAGAGATAAAACCGACCAGCGGTTTACCAAGAGCGCGTAAAAAATTTTCTGCATACTTTTTCATTCGGTTGTTCCTTATAAAATCATAGCCGAATGATAGATTATCAAGTTGTAAAATGCAACTGTTCTATTGATTTTTGTAACAAGCTGAGAGTATTTTGTCGGGAGCCGAGGCTTCAAACGGCCATAATTTGACAAGGGGAACCTTTACTCCCAAAAAATCAATCTGTTCCGGTGCAGGCAAGCGTTCAATTTCAGATAACGATGAAACCAGCTGAACCACCAGTTTGACTCTTGCCGATGATAAATAGGGAAATTTACAAATTCCGACCCCCCTCACCTCAAGAAGTCCGCGAATACTTTTCGGGCACGAAACTTTAAGGTTGCCGTTTTCGGCTTCTATGTCAGCTCTGTCGTCGGCAATCAATATTGCATTTTTGTTCATAATCATTCGCAGAGCCAAGTCCGATTTTCCGCTACCCGGAGAACCGATGATTAAAACAGCCGCACCGTCAACGGCAATTGCTGTGGTGTGTATGTTTTCAATCGACAAGAGTTTCAAGCCTCTTTTGTTTGTTAATGTCTTTGGTTTTTATGCTTATTTTTCTTCCGCTGGCAAAGGGTGTGATTTCAACCCGAAAGGCGTTATTAGGTAGATATGCTCCCATTTTTTCAGGCCATTCAACCAAACAAACGCCTTCATAAATAGCTTCTTCCATTCCCAGTTCAAAAATCTCTTCGGCTGATTTTATGCGATAGAGATCAAAATGATAAATGTCAAAATTCGGGGTTTCGTACGTTTGAACCAAAGTAAACGTCGGGCTCGGAACTTCGTCGGCATCCGTCAAAGCATGAACAAAGGCTCGGGACAACACGCTTTTTCCCATTCCCAGAGTTCCGAAAAGAGCAAAAACATCTCCTTTTTGAGCTATGCCTGCCAATTTTTTACCAACAGAGATGGTGTCTTTTTCGGTAGCGCAAATAAAATCAATGCTGTTCATTTATATAAAATCCCAAATGCGTTTGGTGCTTTTTCTTTTAGGTTTATGAATTTTTATTTGCGGGCGTTGCGATTGTAGTTTTATCCAATCCCACGGTTTGTAAAAACGCCCTTTCCACATACCTCTGCGCGCTCTCTGCGCCTGTTCCTCATAAGGACGATATATTTCGTTTTGCGGAAGACTTACTGCCCACCCCGCAGACACCAAAGCCGCTCCGATGTCGTATTCTCCCAAAGAACAGGTGGCAACTACATTGCCGCGAGAATTTTGTTTGATTACGTGACATTCAATTTCGTTGTCTTCAAGCCAGCTTTGTAACCATCGAGACGCTTCTTTTCCGCAATAGTATGTACTGCCTCGTGATGTTGTACAGGTTTGATTGATTTCGGGAGCGTCTATTCCGTAAAGGCGAATAAAGTGGCGGCGCATCAAAAGCGTATCGCCGCTGACAACCTGTACGTTTCCGTATACTGCGGGATAGTTGTTGGGGTTAAAATTGCCGGAATCGGTTTTTCCTTTTCCGGAAAACAGATTGCTGACATAGTTGAGCACTCCGCCTTGTTCTTGTTCGGGACGCTGCATTTCGGGTTGCGGAAGTTTTTCGTTTTGAGGATCAGGAACCGCATCATCAAAGTTTTCATTAATGGTCAATTTGGGAACAATATCTTCTTCATCAAGCTTTATGGTTTCAAAATCATCGACATTTTGCCGTTCTGATCCGCTGTTGATACCCATAAAATTCTTTATGTTCGGAATAACATTATATATTCCGCCGTTAAAAGCTCCGATTGCATAGAGAATAAACAAAATTATGCCCGAAAAAATAATAAATGACGGCAAACAACCCATGGCTCGCCATACCAGTTTTCCGAATATGTAAAGAACAACCAGCCCGGCAACTATTCCGACAAGACCCACGCCTTGCATCAGAATGCTGTTGCTTTGGGTGCCGCTGCCGCCTATAAAAATGAGACCGGCGGCAATCAAACCCAAAAATATTTTCTTTAATAACAACATATTTGTTCCTTTGTATGGCAAAATTATTGTTATATTTTAGCCGCAGAGAGTAAAAATATTGTTACTTTTTACAAGTTTTGTGCCAAAAAAACAAAATTATCCCGCTTTTTTGTTCGATAACATGTCAATAATTCGGTCAAGTTCCGACAAATCGGCATATGGCAAAATAACTTTTCCGCTACCGTTCGCAGATGAAGATATTTTTACATTAAAACCAAGACTTTGTTTGAGGCTTTTTTCAATATCCGCAACATCGGAATTTGTTTTTTTCTTGGTTTTGGTTTTAGTTTCTTTGCTCTTTTGTACAAGCTGTTCTACTTCGCGAACACTCAAACCTTTGTCTACAATTTTTTTGGCCAAAGCTTCGGCTTGTTCAAGTCCAACCAACGGGCGGGCATGTCCGGCGGTCAGTTTATTATCACGAATCATTTGCTGTACGCTGGCGGGCAGAGTTAAAAGCCTTAAGGTGTTGGCAATATAACTGCGCGATTTTCCGATAACACTGGAAAGGGCTTCTTGTGTATGCGAAAACTCATTAATCAGGCGCTGTAAACCCTCTGCCTCTTCAATTGCTGACAGGTTTTCACGCAAAAGGTTTTCAACTAACGCTACCTCTAAAACCTCTTTGTCGGCCATATCTTTTACAATAACCGGAATTTCGGACAGCCCAGCTTGACACGCTGCTCTAAAACGGCGTTCGCCGGCGATGATTTCAAACTTTCCGTTATTTTTAGCACGAACCAATAAGGGCTGGAGAACTCCTTTTTCTTTGATAGAAACCGTCAGGGCATCCAGTGCTTCCTGATTAAATTCGGAACGGGGCTGATATTTACTGGCATAAAGCAGTTTTATCGGCACCATTTTAACGTTTTCGCCGGATACATTTTCTTTAGTCGGAGTTTCTTCGGTCAACAAAAGAGCGTCTTCACCTAAAAGAGCACCCAAACCGCGACCTAAACTTTTTCTTTTATTGTCTTCTAACATGCTAATAATTCCTTTTCTCTTTTTAACATTTCTCCGGCCAGGCTTATGTATGCCTGAGATCCCGGACATTTGAAATCGTACAACAAAACCGGTTTTCCGTGAGACGGTGCTTCAGAAACACGAACGTTCCGCGGAATAACTGTTTTATAGACTTTTTTGCCAAAAAAGCCGCGAACGTCTTCTTCTACCATTTGGGTAAGATTGTTGCGGCAATCGTACATTGTTAAAACAACCCCCTGTAGTTCGAGTTTGGGGTTAAAGTGCTTTTTGATTAAATTTATATTGCTGATTAAGTCGCTTACGCCCTCAAGAGCCAAATATTCACATTGCAGAGGAACAACAACCGCATCTGCGGCAACAAGTGCATTGATTGTTACCAGACTGAGTGACGGAGGACAATCAATCAGCACATAATCATAGTTGTTCACCGTTTTATTGAGGGCATTACGGAGATAAAATTCGCGGCGGTCTTTATCAATTAATTCAACCTCGGCTCCGGCAAGGTCGGGGGACGAAGGAACTAACGAAAAATTGGGGATTTCGGTCCAAACAACCGCCTCGCTTAAACTGCGTTCGCCAATGATGACATCGTATGAGGACACCATGTTGTCATGTTTGTTAAAACCGAGTGATGTCGTTGCATTGCATTGGGGGTCAAGATCAATAACCAGCACCTTTTTACCCGTGGCCGCCATGGCGGTGGCAACGTTTACCGTGGTAGTGGTTTTTCCAACTCCCCCTTTGCGGTTGGCAACAGCAATTATTCTAGGCATAGTTTTCTCTCCGTTTTTTAATATTGCCGATAATCAGTATTTTTCCGTCTTTTGATGTTTTGCTTTGTTTTTCTTGCAAATCAAAAAACCAGTGTTGTCGAGCCGCGTCTATTTCGTCCTTATAGCTGCGTCCTTTAAGAAAAATGCAGATCCCGTTTTTTGAAAGCAGCGGGGCAACATATTCAAGCAGGTTATCCAGCGATGTTACGGCGCGGGCAGTAATTACATCAAATTTTTTATCGGTAATGTTTTCAACCCGGCAGTTTAATATTTCGGTATTTGAAATGCCGGTAATTTCTTTAACATGGTTTAAATACACTGTTTTTTTGAGCGTGCTGTCAACCAGTGTTATCTTTAAATACGGTGTTTTTTCGGCGGATATTATAGCCACAACCATTCCCGGGAACCCTGCCCCACTCCCAACATCAAGCAGCTTTTGGGCTTTCGTCGGAATATATTCAAAAATTTGGGCGGAATCCTCAATGTGGCGATTCCATATATCGTCCAGCGTGTTTTTGCTTATAAGATTAAACTTTTGCTGCCATTCAATTAGAGATTGACGATAGCGGTCGAGTTTTAAATATGTTTCACGTGAAACATGATATTTACTGCAAAAATTTTCCATAATCTTTTTATATATTTTAAAATTGTTTTTTAAAAACAAAAAAGCAACTTATAAACATATAAAAATTTTTATATTTTTCAGGATTCTAGCAAACCAAAGTGAATCTTTGCAAGAGAATGCACATATCTTTTGTAATAAAAACAAACAGATGTAAAAACAAAAAGAATCTCTTTCTGAATAAATCAGTTTTGCCGATGGCTGTTTTGTTTTTGGCACATCAATCTTTTATGCCCAATATTTCGTAGATATCCGATCCGGTTTTTTCATCAAAATATTTTTTTAGTTTCATTGACCTTTTAAGCAGGCTCTCTTTTTGTTTTTCGCCAAGTTTGTAGCGTTTTACAATTCCTTCTATACGGTTTGAAATTGATACTATGGAAAGACCTTCAAAAAATTTATCGCATAGCGATATTAGATAATCATAATCATCATACTCTATATTTTGTAACATGCCGCGAGCCCAGTCTTTCCATTCTTGGGGGTAAGAATAATCTTCGTCGGAAAAGTTTTTTTCTGAAAATGTGTGTGTTAAACAGACTTTAGCAACATCAGGATACCCTTGTTTTAGCATTTGTTCGTATCCTTCGCGACCATGAAAACGACCTTCTATTCTTTCGTTTATTCTTTTGCCGTAATCGTGCAACAATCCTAAAACAAAAGCTTTTTCGGGATCCATATTCGGAACATGACGCGCAATTTTTTCGGCGGCAGAAGCTACACCCATGGTATGAAAGCGGTATTCATTTTCAAAAGTAAATCCATAAGGGCGAGATAGGCGGTATATTATACCGGCTTCCCAGATTTTGAGGGCTTGTTCTCTGTTTGGATATTTATTTTTTTCAATTGTTTTTTCTGCCAAATTATTCATTTTTTTATATGCCCCAATATCGCCATAATTGCTGCCGGAGTAACGCCGGATATTCGCGATGCCTCGCCTATGGTTGATGGACGGATACGGCTTAGTTTTATCACCATTTCATTGGAAAGTCCGCCGATTTTGCTATAGTCTATATCATCACGGATTTTAAGTTTTTCGTCTTTTTTAAACACTTCGATATCAGACATTTGTCTTTTTATATATCCAGAATATTTGGCCTCTATTTCTATTGCTTCATAAATTTCCGGTTTAAATTCAGTCAGTTGAGGCCATATTTTTAAAATTGTTTCACGTGAAACATCTTCATACGACATTAAGTTAAAAGCCGTGCGGCGCGAATCTTTCTTGATGCCGTATTTTTCCATCTCAAGCGGACGAATGGTTAAATTGTCGACAAGGCTGCGAAGTTTAGATATTTGTTCTTGTTTTGCTTTGAAAACATCATAACGATATTGTCCGACGCACCCGATTTTATAGCCGGCTTCTGTCAACCTCGCATCTGCATTGTCTGCACGAAGATAAAGTCTGTATTCAGAGCGCGATGTAAACATTCGATATGGCTCATCAACACCTTTGGTAATGAGGTCGTCAACCATCACACCTATATATGCCTGACTACGATCAATCGTAAATTCTTTGCCTTTATCAATAGCATTAAGTGCGGCGTTAATACCGGCTAATATACCTTGAGCGGCCGCTTCTTCGTACCCGGTGGTACCGTTGATTTGACCGGCAAGATATAAGTTTGGTATTTTTTTGACTTGCAAACAGTGGTCAAGCTCCTGCGGGTCAACATAATCGTATTCTATAGCATAAGCATAGCGCAAAATTTCGACATTTTCCAAACCTTTTATGGTGTGTAAAAATGCATCTTGAACATCGGCGGGGAGCGAGGTGGATAATCCGTTCGGGTAAATAACCTTACTGTTTAATCCTTCGGGTTCAAGGAAAATTTGATGGCTGGTTCGATCGGCAAATTTTACCAACTTATCTTCTATACTCGGGCAATATCTGGGGCCGACACCTTTTATCAATCCGGAAAAAAGAGCGCATTTTTCAAAATTATCACGGATGATTTTATGAGTGGCCTCGTTGGTGTGGGTTATATAGCAGTTAATTTGCGGATTGGTAATTTCTTTAGTTAAATAAGAAAAAGGCTGCGGGTGTTCGTCTCCCGGTTGGACATCCAGTACATCCCAGTTTATTGAATCAGCGTTCAGGCGAGCGGGTGTGCCAGTTTTGAGCCGTCCGACCTTAATTCCTTTAGATTTTAAATACGGTGTTATACCAACACATGACACATCGTTAACTCTGCCACCGATTGACGTTGTATGACCGACAAACATTACACCGTTTAAGAAAGTGCCGGTTGTTAAAACAACTGAAGATGCTTTGATTTCCGTGTTATCAGAAAGTTTTACGCCGATAATAGCGTCTTTTTCAAACAATAAACCTTCAACAGCAGATGAAAGAATTTTAAGATTTTTTTGCTCATTAAGAGCTTCCTGTATATATTTGCGATATAAATCTCGATCGGCTTGAGCGCGGGGACCGCGAACGGCCGGACCTTTTGACATATTAAGCATACGAAATTGTATTCCCGCCTTATCAATAACACGCCCCATAAGACCATCAAGAGCGTCTATCTCACGCACAAAATGTCCTTTTCCAAGTCCACCTATAGCCGGGTTGCACGACATTTCACCAATAGTCGATATTTTGTGAGTTATAAGCAAAGTTTCAGCGCCCATGCGCGCAGCTGCAGCGCATGCTTCACAACCGGCGTGTCCTCCGCCTACAACTATAACGTCGTACTTTTTCTGCATTTGTATAATCTCTTATTGAATCAACTTGGTTTAGTATAGTTTTATACTTTTGGCAAGGTAAAAATTAACCTTTATTTAGCCAGATTTGGTTAAAATACGGTTTAAGGAGAGGTTTATGTTTGTTTTTTGTTTATTGCTGAGTATAAATATTGTTTGTTTTGTCCTTTTGGGATGGATTTGGTATATTATAATAAAACTCTATACAGACAAGCACTTTAGAGAGTGTCCTCCTTACGTTCCGAGTGTCGGGTTGGAAAAAAAGGTGATTATTGAAAGTGTTTCAGAGGTATTGAAATTGTCCGCAAAACAAATGATTGTGGTTGATCCCGGTTGTGGTTTCGGCGGGCTTATAATAACCCTAGCAAAGCGTTTTCCGGAGCATAAATTTGTGGGAATAGAGTGGGGTGGTATTGTTTCAAAAATTGCTAAAATAAGAACAAACAAGCTCAAAAATACCCAAATATTAAAGCAGGATTTTTTTGATTATGATTTTAGCAAATGTGATATAATTGTTTGTTTTTTGATGGATAGTTTGATGAAAAAATTTGGGGAGAAAATCAAACACGACCACAAAGAAACAACTCAGATAATATTTTCAAATTCTTTTGAAATTCCCGGTCTGCCGCTGATTAAAGAAATAAAAACCGGAAAGAACTTGTTTTTTAAAAACGTGTACATCTACAAGCTTTAAATACAGTGTTATTTTCCAATACAAAAGCTACCGAATATTTTATCTAAAATTTCATCTACTTCGATATGTCCGGTAATTTTTCCAATGCCTCGAGCCGCAAGCCTGATATCTTCAGCAGCAAGTTCTATGGATTTTGTTAAATTGAAACCATCAAGGTCTTTAAATACATCGTTCAAAATCTCCCTGTAACGCTGTCTTGTTATGAGCGCTGATGAATTTTGGGTAAATTCAGAAGAAATATGTTTATTGATTATTGAAATCAGAGCATCTATACCTTGCTTGTTTTTGGCCGAAATAATCACATATCCTGATTTTTTATAGTCAGAACATTGTTTTTCATCAATCAAATCAGACTTGTTTAGTACATAGATAACCTTATTTTTACAAACAGATGCTATTTCATCAAACTGTTTAAGATTAGGATCTTTACCATCAATAAGGGCTAAAATGAGATCTGCATCTTTAGCTCTGTCATAAGCTATTTCTATACCTTTCTTTTCAATAGTTTCATTGGTTTGACGAAGTCCTGCCGTGTCTGTAAAAACAACCGGATAACCGTTTATATCCATATGAATATCTATAGCATCGCGGGTGGTGCCGGCAATATCAGAAACAATGACGGCATCACGATGAGCAAGGGTATTAAGTAAACTTGATTTTCCAGAGTTTGGTTCTCCGATTATAACAACCCGGAAACCATCCTTCAATCTTTCACCATAATTGCTTTGCGAAAGATGTTGTTTTATTGATTTTTTGATTTTAAATACAGTGTTTTCAAGGTTTAAAACAATGTTATCATGTAATTCTTCATCAGGAAAATCAATATAAGCCTCAAGATAAGATAAAACTTTAACCAATTCAGTCCGCCAACCGTCATACAAATCTTTAAGTTCACCACTCATTTGACGGAGAGCATATTTTTGTTGTTCCGAAGTTTCGGCATCAATCAGGTCGGCCAAACCTTCGGCTTCGGTTAAATCCATCTTGTTGTTATAAAAAGCGCGTTTTGAAAATTCACCCGGTTCAGCTAAACGAAAATTTTGAATTTGTGATAGATTTGCAAGTATTGATGATATTACAGCTTTTGAACCATGGCTGCTTATTTCAACAACATCTTCGCCGGTAAAAGATTGAGGGGCTTGAAAATATATTACTACCGCATGATCAAGCGGAGTATTGTCAACTCCGTGGAGTTTTGAAAAATAAGCGTGTCTAGGAACAATGTTTTTTATATCAATATCAGAAAGTTTTTTTAGGCACTCAATAGCGTTTTTTCCGGAAATACGAAAAACTGCAACTCCGGATTTTCCAAAAACTGTTGATAGAGCATAAATGGTTTTATCGTCCATATTTTTAATTCCTCTTTATTAATAAAAATATTTATAACCTGTTTGATTTTTTGTGCAAGGTTAAAAAGGGTGTTTTTTTGACTCTAGAGAGTCCTTTTATTTATTCTTAATACTTGTGTCATAAAATGCTTTAAAAGTCTCTGTACGGGCTTGTGACGGATTCAAATTTTTACGGGGAAAAAATGAAAAAATTGGTAATTTGGGATTTTGACGGAGTAATTGCCGATACTGAAAAATTATGGCTTGAAACACGACTGGAATTATTAAACAGAGATTTTGGTCTGAATTGGAGTTTTGATACCATAAATAAGTATTGCGGCGGAATGAGCGACAAAACCAAACGTGAAATTTTGGATAAATTAGGAATTATAACAAGTGATGACTTCTGGGCAGAAGCACTCGAAAAAGATATAGAAAAATTAAATAAAGGAATAAAACCGGTTTATGGCATAGTTAAAATATTAAAAAATAAATCTTTACTACAATGTGTGGCAACGGGCGGTCTTTTTAAGAAAACAATGTTAAAAATAAAATCAGCAAAAATTGAAAAATATATTCCGGTTGAACATTTATTTACGGCCGATATGGTAAAAAAAGGAAAACCTGAACCTGATTTGTTTTTATTAGCAGCTGAAAAAATGGGTGTAGAACCAAAAAACTGTGTAGTGATTGAAGATTCTATTGCCGGAATAACAGCGGGTTTGAAGGCGGGAATGAAAGTTGTGGCCTTTTTGGGTTGTGAGATGAATAATAATCAAAAATATATCGAAAAAGTCAAAAAACTCGGTATTAAAAACATCTTTTTTAGAATGAAAGATATTGAAAGTTTTTTGATTAAATAAAATAAATCCCCTTTGAGGAAAGGGGATTTATATTTTAAGAATTCATATTATTGAAGAAATCTTTGTTATCTTTGCTTTGTTTTAGTTTATCAAGCAAAAATTCCATTCCGTCAGTCATTCCCATTTGCATTAATACACGACGTAAAACCCACATTTTGGTTAATGTATTTTTATCAACCAAAAGTTCTTCTTTTCTGGTGCCGGAACGTGTAATATCAATAGTCGGGAATAAACGTTTATCGGTAAGTTTGCGGTCAAGTATGATTTCAGAGTTACCTGTTCCTTTAAACTCTTCAAAAATTACTTCATCCATACGAGATCCGGTATCAATCAAAGCAGTTGCAATAATAGTCAGAGAACCACCTTCTTCAACATTACGTGCTGCACCCAAAATACGCTTTGGACGTTGTAAAGCATTTGCATCAACACCACCGGTTAAAACTTTGCCTGATGAAGGAATAACCGTATTATATGCACGACCTAAACGAGTAATAGAATCGAGTAAAATAACAACATCTTTTTTGTTTTCGACCAGGCGTTTAGCTTTTTCAATTACCATTTCGGCAACTTGAACGTGGCGGGTTGCCGGCTCATCAAAAGTTGATGATATAACTTCACCTTTAACCGAACGGGTCATATCCGTAACTTCTTCAGGACGCTCATCAATCAATAAAACCATAAGATAAATTTCAGGATGATTGCTTGAAATTGCATGAGCAATATTTTGCAACATAACTGTTTTACCTGTTCGTGGCGGAGCAACAATCAAACCGCGTTGACCTTTGCCTTGCGGAGCTATTAAGTCAATTATTCTTGTGGTATAATCTTTGTCACCGCAAAGAATATCAAAATCCAGTTTTTCGGTAGGATATAAAGGTGTTAAGTTATCAAAATTTATACGTAATTTTGATTTTTCGGGATCATCAAAGTTAATACGATTGATTTTAGTCAGCGCAAAATAACGCTCGTTTTCTTTGGGAGCCCTGATTTCACCTTCTATGGTATCACCGGTACGAAGACCGAATTTTTTGACCTGGGCCGGAGATACATAAATATCGTCAGGACCGGCAAGATAGTTGGATTGAGCTGAACGCAAAAAACCAAAACCGTCTTGCATAACTTCAATTGTGCCATCGCCGTAGATAATATTATCATCAGAGGCAACTTTTTTTAGGATTGAAAACATTAAATCTTGTTTACGCATAGATGATGCGTCTTCAATACCTAAGGCTTCTGCTTCTTCAAGCAGTTGAGCCGGTGATTTTTCTTTTAATTCTTTTAAATGCATATGTACCTGTTTGAAAATTTTTAGTAGGATTGTGTTGGAAAATATATAAGAAGTGTTAAATAACAATTGCTTTATATATTATTTTTTAAAGTATGTCAATGTTTGATTGTTCGGCTTTTTATCAACAGTTCGTTTCACCCAATAAATATTTTAAAAAAGTTTTTGTGGTTTGTAAATAGCTGCTCAATTTGGGGATTATTTTTTATACACCGGGTTATACATATGTTGATAATATTGTGATAATAAACTTTATATTTTTAAATGCTTTTAAGAGACTCGTGTAAGACCTAATATAAAAATTTGTAAACATTTTTATTGAATAAAAAATCAAATATACGGTTATTAAGATAAAGCAAATATGTTTACAAAACTTATCAACTTGTTATTATCTTTATTGGTTAAATATCAATTATCAGGATTAAATTTGATGATTGATTAATTTTGACGGTTTTATACACAAGGGATGTTTATAATTCGGAATCAGAATAATGAAACTTATAGCGATTACAGGTTCCATAGGTTGCGGAAAAACCACTATTGCAAAAATTGTAAGAGAGCAGGGATATACAGTTTTTGATGTCGATGCGTGGGTGCGCAGAATGTATTTTCAAAAATCTTTTATTGCACAAATTGCAAAAACTTTTCCAGATGTTATGGAAGAAGGTGTGGTTAACAAAAGATTACTCAGAAACAAAGTGTTTGATGATGAAAAAGAATTGAAAAAACTTGAAAAGCTAACCCACCCGTTTTTGCGAAAATATTTAAAATATGTAATCAAAAAAAACAGTAAATATAATGATTGTTTTTTTATTGATGTGGCTTTGTTGTATGAACTAGGTTTGGAAAAGTTTTGTGATTTTGTAGTGGTAGCCGATGTTGATTATAAAATACAAAAAAAGAGGGTAATGAAAAGAGACGGCGTTAAGGCTGAAGATTTTGATAAAATTAATGATATACAAATGAGTAATGAAATAAAAAAACAAAAAGCCGATATCGTTATTGATACCGATAAATCACTTAATTTATTAAAACTTGATGTAATAACTATGATTGACTATGTAGAAGGTTTTTAAGACTATGGTTAGAGAAATTGTTTTTGATACAGAAACAACAGGACTTTCTCCGGAAAAAGGCGACAGATTGGTTGAAATAGGAGCAGTTGAGCTTATTAATCATTTGCCGACCGGAAAAACGTATCATCAATATATTAATCCTGAAAGAGATGTGCCGGAAGAAGTTGTTGCGGTACATGGTTTGACTGAAGAATTTTTAAAAGATTATCCGGTGTTTGCTGATGTGGCACAGGATTTTATAGATTTTGTCGGTGATGATGGAATTTTAGTTGCTCATAATGCTTCTTTTGATATGGGTTTTATAAATTATGAACTGAGAAGAATAGGGCGGGAAGAATATAATTGTGACAATGTTGTTGATACATTGGAAATTGCGCGCAAAATGTTTCCGGGGTCCAAAAACAATTTGGATGCTTTATGTAAGCGTTTTGGTGTTGATAACAGTAATCGTACATTGCACGGAGCTTTGCTTGATGCTGATTTATTAGCAAAGGTTTATTTGGAATTATTGGGTGGTGATGAGCCGTCCATGCTGGCAGACGCACAACAAACAAAATCACTAAACAATAATAATGCAGATTTTTTGAGTGATAAAAAATATCATGAACCGAGAATTTTTGCGATCAGCGAAGCAGAAGAAAAAGCTAATCGTGAATTTTTAGAAGCAAAAATAAAGAATTCTATTTGGTTGTCGGACGAATCAGAGAGCGCCGATAAGGGAAAATGATGATATAGTGTCACCCATTCCGACCAAGGTTTTAGGGTGGTCAATCAATATTGTAGGAACTGCTATAATATCGAATCCTTTATATTCACAAATTCCTTTAGTTAAAAGGGTTGTTTTTTTAAGGTGCAGTCCGAGATTATAAAGTTCTTTTATACCAACATCAGATACTTGCATACCATAAGACTTTAAAATATCCTGAGGTTTTGAAAGTTGCCCATAAAAAGCTTTGCTGGCAGCAGAAGTTGCGGCTAAAATCATACCGTTACGGTTTTTGGCCGGAGAAATAGAAAAGTTTTTGTCTTGTATTGTTATATACAATCCAAACATATGTAATTGAATACGAGGACATTTTAGTTTTGTTTTTATTCTTAAGATTGCATCAAAAAGATTTGACGATGATGGATTTTGTCGGCATTTTTCAAGAAGTTTGTTTTGGTTAAGCGCTTTTAGAATATCCATTGTTTCGCGTTCGTTTACACCTATAGAATCGACATTAGGTATAAGATATCGGGTGATGTTTTTAAGAACATTATTGTCTTGAGTTGAAGCAATTTCAAGGTGAACAATTGATTTTGGACTTTGTTCTTTCCAGTTATGAATAATATTAACACTATTTTTTATATGTTTAAGAGCGTGATTTTTTGAACTTAATGCTTGATATCCGGAAAGAACAAAATAATCAAACTTGTTGTTGTTAGTATAATCAATAAAATTTTTATCAATTACAAAATTAAACAGCGGCGGGTCATAAGTAATGATAAAACGATTTGATTTAGGACATGTAAATTCACATCCTTCTAAAGTTATTTTATCTCCTTTATCAAACTCAACTATCCAGTGAATCGAAGATATTTTATCACGATTAATTTTTGAAGCTTGTTTAAGAATCCCTTTTTTATCAAAAGAGAGTAAATTTTTGCGGTTAAAAAACTGGCCGGCCTGTAAAGAACTCAGAGCGTTACTATGAACAACAACTTCTTTTATGTCTGTCAGCGATAAGGTGTTAGCGATAATACCTCCTTGACCCCCGACTTGCATTTTTTTTACGCCAAGATTTTTTAACATCCAATCGAACATTTCAGGTTGTTCTGCAACCCATTCTTCAGCAATACCGTTTGTAAAACAACGGAAAACACCACGCAATAAATCAAGAGGTGAATTTACAGAACAATGAACAATGTTTTTTAACTCTTTAAGTGAAGATTTTTGTTGCAAAAAAAGATTGGTAAAATCTTTTCCTGATAATTTTACGACCGAATCTATACAACTGTTAAAAGCACAAGCAACACGCTTTATTTTTGACATTTTTGCAAGGGTGTTAGGTGCTTTTTTGTAAAGAGTATTCCAAATATTATTTGGTAACGTTTTGGGCATCTTCAACCTTCATTATTAACAATGATGCGTTAATTATGTTTGATAAAGATTTATAAAAATCGAGCTGATTTTTTGTTTGCTCATACCAATTTTGTAAATTTTCATCAGACATAAGATTTTGATTTTGAGGCTTTGAAAGCTCGTTTAATGCTGCTGAAAAATCACCGCCGTTTACAAGCTGTTTAATCGGAGACAATATTTTGATGGGGTCGTATGGTTCTTGTTGCGGTTGATTACGGTTTGAAATTTGGACATATTCACCGAGTTTGGTAGAAAGACGCTGTTTCCAGTTTTGTTCATCTTTGGGTTGCAGTTTTTTTTCGGTTTGATTGTAAATATCATTAAAATTATTAATGAGAGTGTTGTTAGAAACAAAACCCGTATTACAATGATTGGAAATAAATTCAACATCTTGAGAAATATTATCAATGTTTTTGGCTAAGATTTTTAATCCCTCGGCTTCGTTTTTACAACCAATACCTTTGTAAATATTATCACGAATAAGCATTGCAGATGTTAATAACAAGGCACCTGAGTTTGATGTTTGCGAAAGTTTTTTGGTAGAATTACGAAGGTCGTTTATTTGGTTTGTGAGAGTAATTATTTGCTCGTTATCGGCTTTTGATTTTGCGAAGGTATTAAAATTTTGTTGGAGTAAATCAGATTTTTCCGCACTGTTTTGGGTGATTAAATTCAGGGTTTCAAGTTTGTTTTCGATAGTTTCTATTTTGGCGGAATTGATAGATGAAAGTTGATTGTCGCTGATTTTAAGCCATTGAGTTAAATATTGAGGTTTTTGCCACAAAAATACGGCAAGTCCGATAATTGATAACAATACAAATAACTCTATTGTTTTAAATAAAAAGGAACATATTTTGCCAAATTTGCTCGGAAGCGATGTTTTGTTTTTTGCCATTGTTATTTCCTTTGTAAAAAATTTTTTATTGGTTTATATTATGAGCCAATAATAGTTAAAATTTTATCAAAAAGACTGGAAGATGATAGTTTTAGGAATTGAAAGCAGCTGTGATGAAACCGCCGCGGCGATAGTTACGGATAAAAAAGAAGTTTTATCCGACGTAGTGTTGTCGCAGGAAGAACATAAAAATTTTGGCGGAGTTGTTCCGGAAATTGCCGCAAGATCACATCTTGACCATATTGACGATATTATTGAGCAAGCGTTTCAAAAAGCAAGGATAAGACCGGCTGAAATAGACGCAGTTGCAGCGGCGTCAGGGCCAGGGTTGATTGGTGGCGTCGTGGTCGGGGTTATGGCGGCAAAAGCTCTTTCTTTAGGATTGAACAAACCGTTTGTTGCGGTCAATCATTTGGAAGGTCATGCACTTGTTTCGCGCTTGACTAATGATGTTGAATATCCATATCTTTTGCTTTTGGTGTCGGGTGGGCATTGTCAAATTTTGGTAGTTAAAAATGTAGGCAATTATGAGCGTTTGGGTACAACGATAGATGATGCCGCAGGAGAGGCTTTTGATAAAGTGGCAAAAATGCTGAAACTCGGATATCCCGGTGGTCCGATGATTGAAAAAATGGCGGCAATAGGTGATGAAAACCGTTTTAGCCTACCGCACCCGTTGCGTGGTTCTGGTGATTTAAATTTGTCTTTTTCGGGGTTGAAAACGGCAGTCAGAAAAATTATCGAATCGTATGGAAACGGAAATATTGAAGAAACCGTTTTGCCGAGAAAAGATGTGGCGGATATTTGTGCGTGTTTTCAAAAAACAGCTTGCGAGTGTTTATTGGATAAACTTTTGTCGGCAACCGAATATTTTAAAAAACATTATCCTTCGGGCAAACATATTGTTGTTGCGGGGGGAGTTGCGGCAAACTTATATTTGCGCAGCAGATTGGAAGAATTAGCAAAAAACAAGGGGCTTATTTTTGCCGCGCCGCCGATCCGGCTTTGCACCGATAATGGAGTTATGATTGCCTGGGCAGGTTTGGAACGTTTTCAAAAAGGTTATGTTGACGGATTGGATTTTAAACCCAGACCAAGATGGCCTTTAGATGCTGATGCACCGAAGGCTGCCGGAGCAGGAGGTGTTAAAGCATGAGAAAAAAGTCGGAAATTTTGGAAATTATGCAGATTTTTGCTGATGCGAATCCGGCACCGAAAAGTGAGCTTGAATATACAAACGCCTACACCCTCTTGGTAGCAATTATTTTGTCGGCGCAAAGCACCGATAAAGGAGTTAATAAAGCTACAAAAGAGTTGTTTAAGGTTGCAGATACTCCGCAAAAAATGTTGGCATTGGGTATTGACGGATTAAAAGAATATATAAAAACCATCGGTTTGTTTAATAATAAAGCCAAAAGTATTATGAGTATGAGTCAAAGTTTGGTTGATAAATTCGGTGGTGAAGTGCCAAGTTCGCAAGACGATTTAGAATCTTTGGCCGGGGTAGGGCGTAAAACCGCAAATGTGTTGCGGAATGTGTGGTATAATCAACCGACAATGGCGGTAGATACACATGTTTTTAGGATTGCACATCGGCTTGATTTCAGCCAGGGAAAAACACCGTTAGAAGTAGAAAATGATTTGCTGAAAGCTTTGCCGGATAAATATTTGATGTACGCCAACCATTGGTTGGTATTGTTCGGGCGGTATATTTGCAAGGCGCAAAAACCTGATTGCGGAAAATGTCCGATAAGTAAATATTGTTATAGTTGTGATAAAAAATTGTAAAATTTAACATTAAAAAACCTCCCAAAAGGGAGGTTTTTGTTAAAATGATTTGAGTTAAATCATTGCCATACCGCCATTGATGTTAATGGTTTGTCCGGTGATATATTGAGCTTCGTCGCTGGCCAGAAAAGCAACAACGTTTGCAATATCTTGTGCTTCTCCGAGCTTTGCTTCAGGGATTTTAGCGAGCAAGGCTGCTTTTACATCATCAGGCAAAACGTCGGTCATCGGAGTTCTGATAAAACCGGGAGCAATGGAGTTTACGGTAATACCGCGAGAGCCGACCTCTTGAGCCAAGCATTTGTTCATGGCAATCATTCCGGCTTTCGAGGCAGAGTAGTTAGCTTGTCCGGCGTTACCGGTAACACCAACAACAGAAGCAATACCGATAATACGACCAAAACGGCGCTTCATCATGCCGCGAACGGCAGCTTTAGCAAGTTTGAACCCTGCAGTCAGGTTGACGTCCAATACCAACTGCCAATCTTCGTCACTCATACGAATAAAAAGATTGTCTTTGGTCAAACCGGCATTGTTGACCAAAATATCAATGCGTCCGAATTTTTCTTCAACATCTTTTACAAGTTGAGTAATAGAATCGGCATTAGTGAGGTCAGCAACAAAAAATTCAACATTGCTGCCAAGCTCTGATTTAAGCTTTTCCATATTATTGGTGCGACAGTCAGTCAAAGCAAGAGCTGCGCCTTGAGCATGCAAGGTGCGAGCAATTTTGTCTCCGAGGCCTCCGTTGGCGCCGGTGATTAAGGCAACTTTATCTTTGAGTTCAAACATGTGTTTTTCCTTTGTTGTTTATAAATTTTTAGCTAGCTCTTCAACCTCTGCGGGAGCGCAGGCCGAATCAGCATTAATATCTTTATATCCTCTTTTTACCATTCCGGAAAGAACTTTTCCCGCACCCAGTTCATAAATATCGGTAACCCCTTGAGAATGCATATATTCCATGGTTTCGCGCCAGCGGACAGAGCCGGTGATTTGTTCAATAAGATGTTTAATGATTTCCTTTTTATTGGTTATAGGAGTTGCTAAAACATTGGCAATAAGCGGAATTTGCGCTGAATTGGCATGTACTTCCATAAAAGCACGAGCCATAACCTCGGCGGCGGGTTGCATCAACGGACTGTGAAAAGGGGCGCTGACCGGAAGTTTTATACAGCGTTTGGCGCCGAACTCGGGAGCAATTTCAATAGCCTTGTTAATGGCAGCCAGATGACCGGAAAGAACGACTTGTCCGTCAGAGTTGTCGTTTGCGGCAACACAGAGGTTGTTTTCGTCTTCACAAGCCTCAACCAAAGCACCGATGTCTTTATACGAAAGCCCGATTACGGCGGCCATACCGCCAACCCCCAAGGGTACGGCTTTTTGCATAGCATCACCACGAGCACGAAGAAGACGAGCGGTGTCGGCCAAAGAGAAAACTCCGGCGGCGCAGGCGGCAGAATATTCACCAAGCGAATGTCCGGCAACAAAAGAAGCTTTATCTTTTAGCAGAACTCCGAAGTCTTTTTCCAAAACACGAACAACAGCCATGGAAACAGCCATTAGTGCAGGCTGGGCGTTAACAGTCATTGTGAGCTCGTATTCCGGCCCTTCGGTCATAAGCTGAAACAGTTTTTGGTTGAGGGTGTTATCAACCTCTTCAAATACTTCTTTTGCCGATACAAAGTTTTCAGCCAACTCTTTTCCCATGCCGACAAATTGTGAACCCTGGCCGGGAAAAACAAAAGCGTTTTTCATTAAAACCCCTATCTGCTTGTTATTATTAGGCTTTGTTTAATCTTAAAAAACACAAAAAGTCAAGATAAAAAACTTTTGTTAACCAAAGCGAAACAATATATATGCTACAATGAGCAAAATAATAGGTGAAATCGTCTTTTAGTGTGGTAAAAAATGGCAAAGAAAAAGAAAAAACCGAGCGTTTATTATCAAATCAGCCGAAGAATTTACGGGCTGGCTTTTATTGTTGCAAGTTTGGCTTTATTGGGGGCGGTTTGTTTTTATTCACCGCAAGACCCTTCGTTTAATTATGATGCCGGAAAAGAAGTTAGCAATTTTTTAGGCAGTTTCGGAGCGTATAGTGCAGATTTTGTTTTGACCTGGTTCGGTTTTGCCCTGCCGATTTTTTGGGTGGCGTTTTGTGCGTGGGGATATGCCCTGTGTTGTTTGGAACCGCTGTCTTTTTGGTTTTTGAGATTTGTAGTTTGAGTTGCTGGCGTTAATTTTATGGCGCTGGCTTTAGAACATTGGAAACTAGGCGGACAGGCGGGCAAACTGTTATACAGCAATCTGATGCAGGTAATACCATCGTTTCCGTATAAAGCAGAAAGTTTAACGGCTGCGGCTGGAGTTGTCGCGTTTTTGATGCTTAATTATGCCGTAGCGTTGCCTTTGAAGTTTTGGTGGAACAGTCTGGTGAAAATTTGCATTCTAACCTACAGAGGAATTAAACTTTTGGGTAAAATTTTGATATTGGTTTTATACAAAATCCGCCATATCAAATTTGCCCTGCCGTCTAAAAAAGAAAGGCTTGAGCCGGTGTTTGAAAATGCGGACGGTATTGTTATTGAGAAAAAAGAACCGAGAATCACAGAGGCTCCGAAACTTAGCATAAAAACAGACGTAAAACCAAAGGCGGTCAAGAAAGAAACAAAAACGGCGACGAATAAGAACGAAGGGTATCAATGCCCGCCGATTGATTTGCTGTCAAAACCAAAAAATAATAATGTCGGCAGCGTCAGCGAAAAAGAACTGGAAGAAACGGCGCGAAGACTTGAAGGTGTTTTACAGGAGTTTGGAGTTAACGGAAAAATTGTTAAGATACGCCCGGGTCCGGTGGTTACGCTGTATGAGTTGGAGCCGGCTCCGGGAACAAAGATTGCTCGTGTTATAGGTTTGTCAGACGATATTGCGCGGTCAATGTCTGCTATATCGGTTCGTATAGCGGTGGTTGCGGGAAAAAACACCATAGGTATAGAACTGCCGAATGCAACCAGAGAAACAGTTTGGTTGCGCGATTTGTTTGAAGGAAGCGGTTTCGTTGAGACCAAAAATACTCTTAATGTTGTTTTGGGTAAAGATATCGGCGGTGAAAATTTCTATGCCGATTTGGCAAAAATGCCCCACCTGCTTGTTGCGGGAACTACCGGTTCGGGAAAATCAGTGGGTATGAATTCCATGATTTTATCGCTATTGTATAGAATGAGTCCGGATGAATGCAAATTGATAATGATTGATCCGAAAATGTTGGAGTTTTCAGTATATAACGGAATTCCTCATTTGTTAACGCCGGTTATTACCGACCCAGCGAAGGCGGTCGTGGGACTAAAATGGGCGGTGAAAGAGATGGAAGACCGCTATAAGGCGATGGCACAACTTAATGTTCGTAATATTTCAGGTTACAATAAACGGTTGGAAGAAATCCGCAACAGCGGTGAAAAACCGGTCAGAACCGTGCAAACCGGTTTTGACATGGAAACAGGAGCGCCGATTTATGAACAACAGGAAATTGATTTGACACCGTTACCATACATAGTGGTCGTAGTTGACGAAATGGCAGATTTAATGCTGGTTGCCGGCAAAGAAGTGGAAGCCGCAATTCAGCGTTTGGCACAAATGGCCAGAGCGGCCGGCATACATTTGATATTGTCAACACAACGTCCTTCAGTTGATGTTATTACCGGTGTTATTAAAGCAAACTTCCCAACCAGAATAAGTTTCCAAGTCACCTCAAAAATTGATAGCCGGACAATTTTGGGCGAGCAGGGCGCAGAACAATTGCTGGGCAAAGGAGATATGTTGTATATGCCGGCAGGACAGCGTCCGATACGTATTCACGGAACATTTGTGGACGATAGAGAAATCGAGGCAATAGTCGAATTTTTGAAGAAACAGGGAGAACCGAAGTATATCGACGAAGTAACAGAAGGCGAACTCAATACAAAAGATTCCGGAGCGGTTTTTGATAAAACCGGTATGGGAGGAGCCGGCGTTGGAAGCGATGAAGACCTGTATTCACAAGCTGTGGACATTGTGCGGAATGATAAAAAGACGTCAATCAGCTATGTTCAGAGAAGATTGAGAATCGGCTACAACCGAGCAGCCCTTTTGATTGAGAGAATGGAGGACGAGGGAATTATTACGCCTCCTGATCATACAGGAAAACGCAGTATCGTGGCTTAAGCTCAGTCAGTTATGGAAGCGTTGGTGCTGACCAATAAAATAAGAGCAATTAAAAAAGCAATCATTGAAAAACCGGCTTTTATTGAAATGTTGTCGGGGATTTTGTTGTATTTGTTAAAAGCAAACACAAACAACGGAGAAGTTAACAGCAGCGCCGTAACATAACCGGGGTTGGGAGATGAGCGCAGAGACAGAGTTTTGGCAATAATTAAAATTGCGCTGAATGACACTACATAGAATCCGGCTTTGGTTATGCCGGGAGCAAACGTTTGTTTCAGGCTGTTGCGGATTTGCCAACGATTTTGACGACAAAACCAATAAAAATTGAGCAGTCCGCTGACAAAAGTTGAAACGGTTAAGTAGTAGGCAAGAGAAGACCAAACAGAAGACCCGTGCAAAGCAATTTGTTTGGTGGCAATACTCATACCGGAAAGAGAAATTATGGCCGGAAGCATATAAGCAGTCAGGCGGCGAGAAACCGGACTTTTTATCATATACCAGTAACTTACGGTAAAACCCAAAAGCAGAAAAATAAGAACAATGACATTCTTTTCGTTATTGAGGAGAATTAAAAAATCTTGGGGAGTAAGCAACCACCAAAGCATGGTGGTAACGATGGCGGTAAGCGCCATTATGCGGGAGGACGGACCGGCGCCGTAATGCGCCGAGGCATAAAACAGGTGCGAATCGTAAACAGCAATCATGATACCTTGAGCAATCAGTAGCAACCAATAGCTTAATGAGAAAGGAAAGGGAAACAAAAAACAAAAAGGAAAAAAGAGCGCAAAAATGCCAAAGCCGCGCCAAATACCCAGTAAGTAAGCGTTTATTTTATAGTGCTGATTGAATGTTGTATATATAGCCGTAAAAAAGCCGTATATGAGTCCGTTTATTATCCAGAGCATGAAACACCTCCGGATAAAAGATATGTATTAAAAGCGGAAATAAAAAGGCTATAAGTCTTTTGTTTTTTCTTTTACTTGCGGTTTAAGTTTTTCTTCAAACAAAGACGATGCGTTTCGGTCCAGCATTGCACAAGCGTCTTTTGCCGTAACCGTGCGGTCTTTGTAGGCGGGCTGTTTGCTCATGGCATCGGCAAGCGACTGTATTTCAGAGTCAACAGAAAAGAAAATGGCGCGAACAAAATCTTCGGGCAATCTGTCCCAAGCTTTGATTTCGCTTAAGTTGTTTTGAGCCAGCTGTTTTTTGTACTTTTTTAATTCCGGCGAAAAAGTGCTGATAAAAGCGGTTTGATAATTTTTCATAGTGTAACCGTTTTGTTCGCACAAGAATGGATATATGGACAGATATTTAAATGTCAGAGCGGTCATAAATTGTGTTGCACTGTCTGTTTGAGCGTTTGTTTTAGATGCGACTGCGGGAGCAGGCTGTTCGGCAACATCATTGTTGTCACAGGAAGACGTGATAAAAAGCAGTACGCTTAAAACAATTACAAAGAGAGCTATGCCGCCACCGATTAAAACGGTTTTGTTCTGTAAGTGGATTTTGTTTTTTGTTTTTTTCATGCCAGGCAGTCCATAAGTTTTAAGCCCTGCGAAAAACAGGGCTTAATAATTTTATTTAAAAGATTCAATCCAAGAAATGATGGCAGATTGGGGATTTAGACCAACTTTGGTATCAACCTGCTTGCCGTCTTTAAACAAAAACATTGTCGGAATACTGCGGATTCCGTAGCCGGCGGCGGTGTTTGGAGATTCATCAACATTCATTTTGCAGATTTTTACTTTATCACCCATGGTTTTGCCGACTTCTTCCAAAATCGGACCGAGCTGACGGCATGGGCCGCACCACTCTGCCCAAAAATCAACTAAGACAAGACCGGAGCTTTTGAGTACTTCGGTTTCAAACTGTGCGTCATTAATTGCTAACATGGCGTTTCCTTTCGATTGAGCTAATGTCGGTAACAATATAATTATCTGGTTATTTATATTAAAGGTTAATTTACTAAAAACAATATTATTTTATAAGATTTGCATCATATTTGCGTTATTGGTCCATAAAATGAAGGTTTTGATATCCTTTTGTGGATAAATTTTTTGTAACAAAGATTTGTAGGCTTTGAGCTGAGAGCGATAAACATCGGGAACCTCATCGGTTGTCAGCGCGGGACTGCGGTTGGTTTTAAAATCAACAACAATAATTTGGTCTTTTTCAATCACCAGTCGGTCAATTTGTCCGGATATAATTTTGCCGTCTACTTCACCCATAATCGGAACTTCGGCTTTGGAATTAGGTCCAAAGACAGTACTAAAATCGGGATTTTGAAGCAAGCTTGACAACTCTTTGCAAATTTTTTTGCGTTGTTCTTCCGATAGTTCAGGCGCCTTATTTTGTAAAAATTTATTAATCATATCAGAATGTTGTTTGGGAGGAACATCAGGAAGAAATTGTAAAAGTTTATGGATAAGGCTGCCGCGTTTGTAGAGTATGGCATCGTTGTTGATAACAAGCGGTGAAAAAGCCGGCGGCTCGTCGTCGGGTTTTGAAGGAGAAAGAGGTTTGGACAAAGGTTTTTCTGCTTCGGCCGGTCGGAGTAAAAATGCGGGAATTTTTTCGTCGGTCAGAGGTTTGTTTTTTTGCGGGGCTTTTTCAATGTTTAAAAGCTGCTCGTTACTGTACGTCCAGACATTGCTTTTTTGATCGAGAGAGGCTATTTTGGTAAAACTGTTTTTAAACATACCATACCACGATGTTTCCGGAGCTTTGGTTTTTTTGCGAAAACCACAGAAAATCATACGATCTTCAGCGCGAGTAACTGCTACATACATAAGGCGGCGATATTCCTCAAGCATTTTGGTTTTTTGCTTTTCTTTCAACCGCTCGCAATAGTCGTTAAAATCAGGAGCCTGTGTCGGGTAAACAAAAATATCGTTATCCCACAGAACCCCCGCTTCGCGATCGCATTTAGGTATCCGCGTTGTGTCGGGAAGCATGACAATCGGAGCCTGAAGTCCTTTTGAACCATGAACAGTCATCAGCCGCACCATATTGTTTTTGCCGCTTTCCATCTCGCGTTTTATTTCAACGTCGTCAGACAAAACCCATTCAATAAAGTTTTGCAATGTAGGGATGTGTTCGGATTCAAAGGAAAGGCTTAAGTTTATAAACTCGTCAAGTCCGTCTTCGGCTTCTGCCCCCATACGTTGATAATATTTTTTACGCCCGTCCATTTTGCCCAAGATAAAGTTATAAAGCTCAAACGGGCGCATATAATCAACACAGTTGAAAAGCTGCTTTATTTGTTCGGCAATATCGGAAAATTCTGAAGCGGAAAGAAGGCTGTTCCAAAGAGTGTTTTTGCGACGGTAACAAAGTTTGAATAGATCGTCATCATTAAGTCCAAACAAAGGAGATTTTAAAACTTCGGCAAGGCTTAAATCGTCTTCGGGTAAAAGTAAAAACTTGCCGAGACTGATCATATCCTGTACGGCAATTTGCTCCATAAGATGAATACGATCAATGCCCGAAACATTGATATTGAGGTTTTTGCATTCACGGATAAGTTCTTCACAAAAACTGTCGCGACTGCGAACCAAAACCAAAAAATCTCCGTATTGCAAGGGGCGATTTTTAGATTTAAGAATTTCGCCGGAAGTTACCATAGAGTGAATTTTTGAGGCAATCATTTTTGCCATTTGTGAAGATGTCGAAATCTCGGATATATGCTCAATCGGTAAATGCCAATCGTCCTTTTCTTTAGTTTCGTCGGGTTCAATCATTTCCCAAAATTCAACTTCTCCGCCTTCTCCTTCGCGGAAAGCGCGGTGGTGGATTGTTTCACCGCTTGAGGCAACACCTTTTGAAACGTTGTTGTCTTTAAAAAGCTGATTTACAGCCTCGAGAATCGCCGGGGCAGAACGGAAAGAAACTTCCAGATTTATTTTTTTGAAATCGGGAGTGAGCGCATCGAAGTGATTGCGCATCTCGTCAAATTTGTCAGGGTCGGCTCCCTGAAAGCTGTATATAGATTGTTTGCGGTCGCCGACGGCAAAGACGGTGCGGGTGTTTTCAGAGCTTCCGAGACCGGCAAAAAATTCATCACTTATTGATTGTATAATTGCCCATTGATCAGGGGAGGTGTCTTGCGCCTCATCAATCAAAATATTATCTATTCCGCCATCAAGCTTAAACAAAACCCATCGAGCAGCCTCTTTATTTTCAAGCAGGTTACGGGTGAGCAGAATCATGTCATTATAGTCAAGCTGGGCGTGTTTTTGTTTGAACTCGTTGTAGCCGTCAAGCAATCGGGAGGCAATTTGCAACACCGCCTTGGTTGAAAGAAAAATTTTCAGCGATTTTAGTTTTTGAAACAAATCAAGACAGCGGTTTGCTTCGTCATCAAATATTTGTTTTAGGGCCGGGTCTTTTTTCAAAAATGCCAGTTTAGAAGGGCTGCGAATCTTGTTTTCGGAGGTTAGGAACAAATGAGCATAGCTGTTGTAATCAACGGAACCGGAATTTTGCCCGTCCATCCAAGGACAAAGAGCTTCCATTCCGGCAGAGGTTAAACGGCGCAAATTTTCAAGAGGCATATCAGCAAAAAAGTTATGAACGATTTGTTCTTCGCTGAAGGCATCATTGATGGCTAATTTGTCGGCAATGGCAGAGATTAAACCCTCAATGCCGCCGTATTTTTTGATAACACGATCGATTTTTCCGCGGTTAATGATAATGGAATTTATAATGTCGGAAAAGCCGCTTTCGTTAACGTGGAAAGTTAAATAATCTATGGCTTGAGCGAGTTTGCTGTCGGGGTTTGCTCCGGCGGTTTGAAAGAGTTTTGCTTTTACTTCATTAATAGCTTCAATAGCGCTGCGATCGTCCATTACGTTAAAATACGGCGATATACCGGCCTCAAGCGGAAAACGTTTTAATATTTCTTGGCAAAAACTATGAATAGTTTGAATTTTTATGCCGCCGGGAACATCTAATAATGTGGCAAAAAGTTGGCGCGCCCGCGCTTTCAAAGCCGAAAATTCGGTGCTGTTGCCAGGAGTTTGACCAAAAAGGGAAAAAAGCTCTTTTTCAAGTTCGGCATCAGAAGCTACAGCCCATTTTGATAATCTGTCCGCCACACGCGAATTCATTTCAACAGCGGCGGCCTTGGTGTATGTAAGACAAAGAATTTTAGACGGGTTTACACCGGAGAGCAAAAGCCTTAGTACGCGGTCAGACAAAACCTTGGTTTTTCCGGTGCCGGCAGAGGCGGCAACCCAGACCGATTTTTGAGGATCAGCGGCTTGACGTTGTTGCTCGGTGGCAATAAGCCCAAGCTGTTCACGGAGAGATAAAATGTTATTCTTGTTCATTGCTGTTTACCTCCCATTCGTCAATGCGCGACAGATGTTGATAATCGGAATGAGTAAGCGTGTGTTTCGGGTCCGGTTTGGTAATATATCCGTTTTCGGGGTTATCAAACATGGCAATAAGCTGTTTTATTTTTTCCAAATTGTCTGACAGAATTTGATTAACATCTTTTTCAGCAGTAATGGTTTTTTTATTAAGTCGCCAATAAGAAAGACTGTTTACGGAAGTTGCACAAATGCCGGGATAACCGCCATTCAACGCAATAATACCCTCAATCGGCAATTGAAGTGCGTAACCGCCGGTAATTTGTTTTAAGGTGTGGGCAGACCCGGTTTTGTAGTCAATAATATTAAGAGAATCGTTTTCGGTTAAATCAATACGGTCGCTCCGTGCGCCAATAGAGAATGGTCCGGCAGGTGCATCAATGGTGATTTTTCCGCTTATTTCACAATATGTTCGACGAATGTTGCGGCGATATTCTTTTTCGGTGGCAACAATCCAATCTATGGTTTTTAGCATTTTAGGCCACCAAAAAGCGCGTATTTCGCTGTCGATATTGTGTTCATCAAGAGCTTCTGATGCAAGTTTTTGCAAACGCTGTGCCATATCCTGAGGTAAATCGGTCGGGTATTGACGATAAAATTTTTCAAGTATGGAGTGAGTTATAATACCGATGTCAATTGCGTCGGGGTCGGGGTCGATGTCTTCAACTTTGCGCAGGCGTAAAATTTTTGAGGCAAAGATGGTATAAGGGTCATAAAGCAGACGCTCAATATCGTTTGCCCACAATTCGCGCGGTCTCGCCTCAAGAGGAGGTTTGGGACAGGGCGGTATGGTCGGGACTATGCTGTTGGTGCGTTCAAGCTTTTGTATCCAAGATAAGTGTTGAATGGAATAAAGAGATGCAATGTCAACAGAGAGAGCCTTAAGTACGGTTTCAAGCCGCATAAGCCAACGTGACTTTACCGTGGGTGCACCGTCAACCCTTTCGGCACGAGTGAGAAAAACCTCTTTGCCACACGCCATTTCACAAAAATCATGAGCTAAAACGCCGATTGCCTTTTCGGGAAGAGGAAAACCAAAATCTTTTTTCATCGAACGGGACAGCCACGCTCCGGAAGATGAATTGGCCGGCATTGTTCCCTCGTTAAGACTGCTGATAATAATGCAATCAAAAGTGCACAGACGTGCTTCAATAGGACCGAGAATCCGCAAACGCGGATGCGAACCATATTTTGTGCGAACCATAGTTCCGGCAAGCATTGCTTCAAACAACTCGAGATATTGACCGTTAGGGATATTGCCGAGAGTATCTGCTGACTCTATCATTTCTGCGAGAGCAGGTGCGGCAGTTTCTCCACTTTCTCCGGACCATAGTATCTCTGCTCCCGATTTGTCGGAACGGGAGGCGATTTGTTCGGCAAGATTTATGTGAGATATAAGAAGCTGTTTGAAAGATGCCTGCGGCTGTGAAATTAAAGCATAAAATTCTGCAAAAATATTTTTTTGCCGATTTATAAAATCAGATCCGTCGGAATTACGCTCTTTGCGATTGCGCAGAATATTTTTTTCAAAATCCCGAATTTCGGTGCGAATTTGGGAAGCCGATTGTCCAAAGCAGGCAAAGGGGTGTTTGTATAAACTTAACAAAGGAAGAGGAGCAAAATTTTGTTCGCAAACAGCGGCAATCAAGCGCAAAAATACGCCTTGCGGTGTTTGAGATAAAGGAATGCCCGCAGAATCATCAGCCTTAATATTCCAGCGCAGAAGTTCGTTGGAAACACGACGGGCAAGGTTGCGATCTTCGGTAATCAAGGCGGTGGTCTTTTCCGGAGTTTCCAAATTTTGGCGCATAATCGAGGCTATCACCATTGCCTCTTTGCGAGAATCGCGACAATTTATAATTTTCAAACCATCAAAAGGAGAAGAGCTAAAAATATCGGCGGATAAATTACGCCATTTGTCGGTAGAGTCAGCCGGACGCATAATTTCGGATAAAAGTTTTTCTCGTGCGGCGTTTGCGGGGGCGTCAATATCAGGGATTTCTGCGCGAGAAATTTTTAGAAAATCCAAAAGCTGTTTGAGTTCAAATTGGGGGTGTGTTTCATCAACCATATTCCACGAAGAATCGTCAAGATACTTGTCGATTCCGGAAAGCCAAACGGAGCCGTTAGGTAATTCAGAAACGGTTTTTACCAACTCTTTCATTGCCGGAAAAGTTGCAGTAGTGCCGGCAATAATAACTTCTTTGTCAGGAGGAGTTTTTTGCCACGCCTGGCTTTGCTGTTTGAGCAGAAGATTGTTATATTCGGCAATATCAATTAGTCCGCGGTCTTGTAAAATTTGCGGAAAATATGAGGTTATGATTTTTAAAAAATCTAAAGTGTTTTGCCAGTGAGCAGCGTATTCTTCGGGAACGAGGTTTTGAAGCTTTGAAAAATCAAGCCGTTCATTGTTGACCATGTCTACCAATGAAGCTAATTCTCGAGCTAAATAACAAGCCTGAGCAAAAGAAAGATGCTCCATTTTGAAGTCATCGGGGCGAGCGGTTATAAGTCGGATAAAAATCATAAGCCGTTCAGCAGGAGAAACAGCGTTAGGGATATTAACGTCATTTCCGGAAAAGAAAAAACCATCCTCATCAACGCTACTGAGAGGCAGAATTTGCGGGAGAAGAGTTGCGTTCATACCATGCAGACGGATAAAAGCATCACGTAGCTCGCGGACGGCACGGCGGTTGGGCAGAAGAATGGTTACATCGGTCAGCTGAAGTAAGTTGTCAGCATATTTTTTAAGCAAGTGTGATGCTAACACATCAACAAGCGAACAACTCAAAGGAATATTAAAAATATGCGACAAGACGTAATCCTTATTCAAGTTCTTTTATGAGTTTCTCAAGAGCGCGGCTGCGATGAGAGATTTTGTTTTTTACATCATCACCAAGTTCTGCAAAAGTTTTGTCGTATCCTTCGGGAATAAAAATCGGGTCATAGCCGAAACCGCCGTTACCTTGGGGTTTCTCGGCAATGGTGCCGTTTACACGACCTTCAAAAACCTTGGTTTTTTTATTGGGATAAGCGAGAGCCAAAAAACACGAGAAATGTGCTTTTCGATTTTTATAGCCGGAATCGGTGATTTCTTTAAGCAACAACTCCATGCCTTTTTTGAAATCACGGTTGGGAGCATAACGTGCGGAATATACGCCGGGGCGACCACCCAAGGCGTCAACACACAACCCGGAATCGTCGGCCAAACAAGGCAATCCGCATTTGAGGCTGATGGTGTTGGCTTTGAGCTTGGCGTTTTCTTCAAAAGTTTTGCCGGTTTCTTCAACGTCTGTAAGATGCAGTTCGGCTGATGACTGAACCTCTATTTTAAGAGGAGCAAGCAAAGCTTTTATTTCGTTTATTTTTCCGATATTATGACTAGCCACAACAAGCTTGTTAATTTTCATTTATTTAACTCCCAAAACTTCTTTTTGTTTTGCAATTATTTGTTTAATTCCATCTTTGGCTAATTTCATCAACTCGCCAAATGCGGCTTCTTCAAAAGGCTCTTCTTCTGCGGTGCCCTGAATTTCAACAATTCGTCCGCTTTCGGTTAAGACAAAATTCATATCAACCTGGGCGTTTGAGTCTTCGTCATAGTCAACGTCAATAATTTTATCTCCGCGAAAAATGTCGCAGGATACGGCGGCAACAAATTCTTTAATCGGATTTTTGCTGATTTTTTTGTCTTTAAGTAAAGTTTGAATAGCTTGATAAAGAGCGACAAAACCTCCGGTGATTGAGGCAACTCTGGTGCCGCCGTCGGCCTGAATTACATCACAGTCAATACAAATGGAAAGGTCTTTCAGCTGTTCCAAATCAACAACGGCACGCAAAGAACGACCGATAAGACGCTGAATTTCGTGAGTGCGTCCTGAGGGCTGTTTGAGTTCACGCGGAGTGCGCTGGCGGTTAGCGCGCGGCAACATTCCATATTCGGCAGTAATCCAGCCGCGGTTTTGTCCTTTAAGCCAGGCGGGTAATTTTTCTTCAACACTGGCGGTGCAGATAACATGAGTGTTGCCGTATTTTACCAGACAAGAACCTTCGGCATAAGGGTTATAGCCGGGAATAAGTTCTATCGGACGCAGCTGGTTGTTTTGTCGGTTGTTGTTTCGCATGGTCGTACTCAAATAAAATTAAAACTGGTTAAAAAATACGATATTTAAAGATGTTAGGCAATAAAAAACCGGAGTTTTGACTCCGGTTTTTTAAGTTATTCAACTTTGATTGATGACCGTTTGCGCTGAATCGGGTCTAGAATGCGCTTGCGTAAACGAATAGTTTTAGGAGTTACTTCAAGCAACTCATCGTCCTGAATATAAGACAAACCTTCTTCCAAACTCATACGTCGAGGAGGTGTTAAACTGATGGCTTCGTCTTTTCCGGCGGCACGAATGTTGGTGAGTTGTTTAGAGCGGCAGGGATTGACCTCAATGTCGTTAGGCTTGGTATGTTCGCCGATAATCATGCCGACATAAACGGGAACATTGGGGTCGATAAACATCGGACCGCGATCTTCAAGCTTCCACAAAGAATAAGCTATGGCGGTACCGTTTTCGCTGGATATTAAAACACCGTTGCGACGACCTTCAATTTCTCCTTTATAAAGTTCATACTCATAAAAACTGCGGTTCATTACGCCGGTACCGTGAGTGTCGGTTAAAAATTCGGAGTGATAGCCGATTAGTCCACGGGTGGGAGCGTGAAAGACAAGACGCACTTTGTTTCCGGCTTGGGCCGGAATCATTTCAATAAGTTCGGCGCGACGAAGTCCCATTTTTTCAACAACGGTTCCGGAAAATTCTTCATCAACATCAACTACGACCTCGTCAACAGGTTCGGTGATTTGTCCGTTTTCATCTTTATGAAACACAACGCGAGGACGAGAGATTGATAATTCAAAACCTTCACGGCGCATGGTTTCAATAAGAACTCCAAGTTGCAATTCACCGCGTCCGGCAACCTCAAAAGCATCGGAACTGGCGGTGGCGCTGATTTTGAGAGCAATATTACCTTCGGCTTCTTTTTGAAGACGTTCGGCAATAACCCGTGATGTTACTTTGTCTCCTTCGCGACCGGCAATCGGCGAATCGTTGACCGAAAAGGTCATTACCAATGTTGGAGGGTCAATCGGTTGAGCCTCTATGGCCTCGGTTACCGAAAAATCACACAGAGTGTCGGCAACAGTACCTTTAGAAGCGCCGGCAATCGCAACGATGTCTCCGGCAAAAGCCTCATCAAGACTTTGGCGGGTAAGACCACGATAAGCCATGATTTTAGTGATACGAAAACGCTCAATTTCTTTGTTGCCGTGAGTGAGAACTTTTACAGTGTCACCGGCCTTTATGCTGCCGGAATAGATTTTGCCGGTAAGCAGGCGACCGATGAATTTGTCAGCTTCAAGCGTGGTTGCAAGCATGGAAAAAGGTTTGTCGGGATAGCATAAAGGAGCAGGAACTTTTGATAAAATAAGATCAAAAAGAACACTCAAATCCTTCTTTTCTTCGTTCAAATCTTTGACCGCCCAGCCGTTACGACCGGAAGCGTACAAAACCGGAAAATCAAGTTGCTCATCAGTAGCATTAAGGCTTACAAATAAATCAAAAACCTCATTCAAAACATCATCAACACGGGCATCGGGTTTGTCGGCTTTGTTAATGACCACAATCGGTTTCAGCCCGACTTTTAAGGCTTTTCCCAATACAAATTTAGTTTGCGGCATGGGGCCTTCAGAACTGTCAACCAACAAGATTACGCCGTCAACCATTGATAAAATTCGCTCAACTTCGCCACCGAAATCAGCGTGACCCGGAGTGTCAACAATATTGATACGGACGCCCTTCCATTCAACAGAAGTGCATTTTGAAAGAATAGTGATGCCCCTTTCGCGCTCCAACTCGTTTGAATCCATTGCACAGGTTTCAACCTTTTGGTTGTCACGGAAGGTTCCGCTCTGCTTGAGCAATCCGTCAACTAGGGTTGTTTTGCCGTGGTCAACGTGAGCGATAATGGCTATATTTCTAAGCTCCATTTGATTTTCTTTCTTTTAAGATTTTTTAGAATTAGGCGCACAATAGCACAAGTTTGATTGTTTTCAAGAAAAAACTGCAACAAAAAAGCCGCTTGTTTGCAAGCGGCTTTTTGTTTGTTTTAGATAGGAGTTGTATCTTATTTCAAAATCTTAGATACAACGCCGGCACCTACGGTGTGACCACCTTCACGGATAGCAAAGCGCAAGCCTTCTTCCATAGCAATCGGGTGGATCAATTTGGCTACCATGTTGATGTTATCGCCAGGCATTACCATCTCGGTTCCGGCAGGCAATTCTACAGCACCGGTAATATCGGTGGTACGGAAATAGAATTGCGGACGATAGTTGTTGAAGAACGGAGTATGACGACCGCCTTCTTCCTTGGTCAAAATGTAGCACTTGCACTCAAATTCTGTGTGCGGGGTTACTGAGCCAGGAGCAGCCAATACTTGTCCACGCTCAACTTCTTCTCTCTTGGTACCACGAAGAAGAACACCGATGTTATCACCAGCTTCACCTTCATCCAACAACTTACGGAACATTTCAATACCGGTTGCGGTGGTCTTTTGAGTCGGCTTAATACCTACGATTTCCAAGTCGTCACCTACGTGAACTACACCACGCTCTACACGACCGGTTACAACGGTACCACGACCAGAAATTGAGAATACGTCTTCAATCGGCATCAAGAAAGGTTTGTCCTTCGGACGATCAGGCTGAGGAATGTATTCATCTACAGCGTTCATCAATTCAATGATTGAATCACGACCAATCTTCGGATCACCATTCTCCAATACGGCCAAAGCAGAACCTTTGATGATTGGAATTTTGTCGCCAGGGAAATCATAAGATGTTAACAAATCACGGATTTCCATCTCTACCAATTCCAACAATTCAGGATCGTCTACTTGGTCTACTTTGTTCATGTATACTACCAAAGCAGGAACACCTACTTGGCGAGCCAACAAAATGTGCTCACGAGTTTGTGGCATAGGACCATCAGCTGCTGATACTACCAAAATTGCACCGTCCATTTGGGCAGCACCGGTAATCATGTTCTTTACATAGTCAGCGTGGCCCGGGCAGTCAACGTGTGCATAGTGACGTTTAGCTGTCTCATATTCTACGTGTGCGGTCGAAATGGTAATACCGCGGGCACGCTCTTCAGGTGCTTTATCAATTTGGTCATAAGCTGTAAAGCTTGCTCCGCCTTGCTCGGCCAATACTTTTGTGATCGCTGCTGTCAATGTGGTCTTACCATGGTCTACGTGACCAATCGTACCAATGTTGCAGTGAGGTTTCGTTCTCTCAAATTTCTCTTTTGCCATTGTTCTCGTTTCCTAAACTGTTAGTGCGTTAAAACCAATTTCTTGAAAACGAGATAGGATGGAGCGGGTGAGGGGAATCGAACCCCCGTCATAAGCTTGGAAGGCTTCTGCTCTACCATTGAGCTACACCCGCAAGAAACCAATCTTATTTTCAAGTTTCTGCCTTAATTTAATGGTGGAGGGGGAAAGATTCGAACTTTCGTAGACGTAAGTCGACGGATTTACAGTCCGTTGCATTTGACCGCTCTGCCACCCCTCCATTATCTAAATCAGACGAGGATGAAAGGAAATATATTCCTTCGCAAATTCCATACAGAAATAATAGCATTTTGCCCAAGATGTCAATAACTTTTTTAGTTATTACGACCAATTTTTGCCTCGGCATCAGCAAGAGCTTCAGGAGTGCCGACGTGATAAAATTGTGCAGAATTAATAACAAAGCCCAGTTTGTCGGAGGCTTGTGCAACATCAAATAAATCACGTAAAGAAAATTTTGTTTGAGAAACGTCGTTAAAAATTTTGCGGTTTACTATTGAGATGCCACTAAACATATATGGAAAATCGGGCTGTTTTTGAAAATTGCGCTCAATTTTTCCATCTTTATCAACGCGATAATCTCCGCTTTTGTCGCCGCAAATGTCAACGACAGGCTGAAGAAGCAGGAGGATGTCGTATTTTTCGGGATCCCATTGGTCCATCATGCGCCACAAGGCCGGTTTGTATCCTTCGTCAACAAAAAAGACGTCGCTGTTGCAAACAAAAAAAGCATCTCCCTTGAGTAACGGGAGGGCGTGTTTTACGCCACCGCCGGTTTCAAGAGCGGTTTCTTCTTCAGAAAAAGAAATTTTTATATCGGGATATTTTTGAGTTAAGTGAGAACGAATCATATCGCCCTTGTAACACAAATTAACGACAATATTGTCAATGTTGGCGGACAAAATTCGTTCAAAATTGTAATCAATAAGAGGTTTCCCTCCGACGGTTACCAAAGATTTAGGCAAAGTGTCGGTTATATTTTGCATGCGAGTTCCGCGTCCGGCCGCCAAAATTATGGCGCTGTTAATCGGCTTGCGGGAAGGACAAACGCGGTTTTTTGGAGGAATGCGGGCGTCCACCCATGATTTTACTTCGTGCAGTTTCGGGTGTTGCAAAATCTGTTCAAGCATTGCCCAAGTTTGAGGAATGTATTGAAAATATTTTTCTTTGCGATTGACCATGGTCAGCGTTGTGAATCTTCCCAAAACACGCATATGGCGATACATTGATAAAAATGCAAACGAATCGTCAAAATCGTTGCGATTGACACCACTAAGCATGGCAAAAAATGCATCTTTGGTCGCAGTTATGACATCAGGGGAAGCCATACGCCGATCAGCAGCCAAAAGGCTTACGATGTCATAAGTTAAAGGTCCCCACATGGCATCTTGAAAATCAATAATGGCACATTCCGGCGAATGAGGGGGAAGCATGATGTTGTCAATGTGATAATCCCACAACATTAAACGGCTCGGTACTTTGAAAGCCAGATCAGAAAGTTTTTCTATCAAATCAAGAAAGAATCGTTTGTCTTGTTCGGACAAAGGATGTCCGCAGGCCATTGGAATATACCAGTCGGTAAAAAGACGAATGTCGTGCAAAAGCTCTTTTTTGCCGAAAGTTTTGGCGCAAGACGGTCGCTCGGCAATGTTTGTAACTTTAGCTAAAGCTTGAGCAGATTTAAGGTAAAGGTCTTGTTCGTTTTTGGGGTTGAGCAGAGAGTGAACACTGTTGTCTCCCAAATCTTCCAATATAAGAAGCCCTGAGGAAAGATCTTGAAAAAATACCTCCGGAACATAAGCGCCATGCGAACGTAAAAAGTCGGAAAGCTCAACAAATTCGGGTGTTTTACAACATAACTTTTCATCATCAAGGACAATAACGCTGGGACGGTCAGAAAACGAAACGCGGTAGTATTTGCGTAAGGACGCATCCGATGTAACCGGTAAAATGCTGAATTTGCTGCCGGGGGCAAAAGAGGCAAGCATGGATTGTATTTTTGTTTTACGCTCAAGATTTTTCATTGACCAAAGTTCCGGAATTGTTATTATCATTAAATAAATAGTAATGATTAAGGCTTAAAATATGATTAAAAACGAAGGGCTTTACCGTGAAATATAAACATGTAGTTTTTGATTGGGATGGAACTTTGGCTGATACGTACGCAATAATTTCGGCAGCGTATGATTATGCCTTTGAAAAAATGAAGTTACCTAAAATTTCGCACGACGAACTGAGAAGAGTTGCCAGCACTATTCAAAACCGAGAAATGCTGGGCTATATTTTTAAAAACAGAAAAGACGAGGCGGCAAAATATTTTTATGAGTATATAGAAAAATACCATGTTAAAAATTTGGCTCCGCAACCGGGAGCAAAAGAGTTGTTGGATTTTTGCAAAAAAGCAGGGGTTGCAACATATTTGCTGACCAACAAAAAAACAAAGTTTATTAACGAAGAACTTTCTGCTTTGGGTTTTGCCGGATATTTTAAAAAAGTTGTGGCGGCCGGTGAGTGTGCACACGATAAACCGCACCCAGTAGCCTGTTGCGCGGTTTTTGACGGCAATGTTCCGCAGGCAAAGGATATATTGGTTATTGGTGACGGTGAAGCTGATGCATTGACCGCAAAGGCGCTTAACGGAGCAGATTGCCTGATTTATGACCCCAAGCAAAAATACAAAGGAATGGTGCCCACATACAAAATAGATCGTTTGATTGACGCCGAAGCGATTTTGGAGAGTGTTGATGACAGATAAAAATCAAGTCTTGATTTATGGTCGGCACGCCGTGATGTCGGCTCTTGCGAATCCAAAAAGAAAAATTATAAAGGTAATGTGTCTGAAAGAAAACATCGGCGAAATTAAGGGAAAAATTGCCGACAATAAAATCGCAACGGTTGAAAGAAAAGAGTTAGATAAGCTTGTTTCGGCAGATGCGGTACATCAGGGTTTTGTGGCGGTTGCCGAAAAATTGTCGATTGCAAAAATTGAAGATATATGTGATGCGGCACAAAACTGCGAAAATTGTTATTTGTTGATTTTGGATCAAGTTACAGACCCGCAGAATATAGGCGCAATCGTGCGTTCGTGTGCAGCGTTCGGTTGTTTGGCAATGATTGTACAGGACAAAAATTCTCCCCAAGAAAGCGGAGCAATGCTAAAGGCGGCGGCGGGAACGTATGAATATCTGCCGATTTGCCGAGTTACTAATTTATCAAGAGCAATAGAACAACTTAAAAAAGCCGGATTTTGGATTATCGGTATGGACGGGTATGCCAAAACAAATATTGATAAACTGAACAAAGGGGGACGCTTGGCTGTGGTAATGGGAAGCGAAGGTAAAGGAATGCGCAGATTGATAGAGGAATCTTGCGATATGACGGTACGCCTGCCGATTGCCGAAAATGTTGAAAGCCTTAATGTGTCTACGGCGGCAGCGGTGGTTTTGTATGAATTGAGCAGAAAGTGAGGTCATAATGCCGAAAGAGTTGGTAAAAATTGAAAATCTTACTAAAGACTACGGACGAATCGTGGCGGTTAAAAACATAAGCCTTGATTTTAATGAAGGTGAAATTGTCGCTCTTTTGGGACCGAACGGAGCCGGAAAATCAACATTGATGAATATGATTGCGGGATATTTGTCGCCGAGTAACGGAGAAATTTTTGTGTGCGGCAAAAGCATTAAAAGTGACCCGTTGTGGGGAAAAGAACACATCGGTTTTTTGCCGGAAGGTGCGCCTTTGTATGCAGATTTAACGGTAAAGCAGTTTTTGAATTATATGGCAGAATTGCGCGGCGTGAGCAGAGATAAGGTTAACCAGGCAATTAAGTTGGCAAACATAGAAGAAGTTTTGGATCAAAAAGTTGAAACTCTTTCAAAAGGCTATCAGAGAAGAGTAGGATTTGCGCAAAGCGTTTTGGACGATTTGCCGATTTTGATGCTTGACGAACCGACTGACGGACTTGATCCGAATCAGAAAAAACATATGAGAAGCCTGATTGCTAAAATGGGAAAGAAAAAAGTTATTATTATTTCTACTCACCTGTTGGAAGAGGCCGAAGAAGTGTGTAATCGAATTGTGTTGATGAAACAAGGCGAGGTTGTGGCCGACGGAACATTAAAAAAGATTTTAAGCAAGTATAAGGGAAAAACGCTGGAAGAAGTGTTTTTTAAGTTGGCAGGCGATAAAGGAGAGTAAGCATGAAAAAACTTTTTGTTGTTACAAAAAACGAGCTTTTACGCTATTTTGTGTCGCCGTTGGCGTATGTTTATTTGGTAACCTTTTTGGTGCTTAACGGTTCTTTTGCGGTCTATTTTGGACATTTTGTAGAACGGGGAATTGCCGATTTGTCTCCGATGTTTGCTTTTCATCCATGGCTTTATTTGTTGTTTATTCCGGGAATTGCTATGCGACTGTGGTCGGAGGAGTTTAGAAACAAAACAGTAATACAAATTGCAACGATGCCGATAGGAATTAATACATTGGTGTGGGGAAAATTTTTGGCTTCGTGGATTTTTGTTTTTGTGGCATTGGTGCTGACTTTTCCGTTTATAATTACAGTAAACTATTTAGGAACACCGGACAATAAAGTTATTTTGGTAAGCTATTTGGGCAGTTTGATTTTGTCAGGTTGTATGTTGGCAATATCGCAGACAATGTCAGCGCTTACAAAAAACCAAGTGGTGGCATTGGTGTTATCGGTAGTTGCAAATTTTTTGTTCTTTTTGAGCGGGGTTGAATATGTGCTCGGCTTTTTCAGAATGTTTGCTCCGGCCGCAATAGTTGACATGGTGGCTTCTTTTAGTTTTTTGACGCATTTTGGGCAAGTGATGAGCGGTTTGCTGGAGGGGCGCTTTTTGGTGTTTGCGGTATCAATTATTGTGCTGTTTAATGCCTTAAGCGTAATGATTGTGAGCTTTAAAACATCAGGAACTTCAAGGTGGCTGAAGTCAACGCAGTCAAGTTATTATGCGATGATTACGGTGCTGTTGCTGTTGGCTTTTGCCGGGTCGAATATGGTGGCGAATCGCTTTTTGAGAACATGGGAATATGATTTTACGGAAGAAAAAATCTATACATTAACACCTTCTTCGAAAAAAGTTTTGAGCGAAATTCCCGAAAAAGTTACAGCAAAACTTTACTATTCTCCGGTTTTGGGGCAGCGCAACCCGGAAATAAGGGTTATGTATGACAAAATAAGACTGTTGCTGCAAAGATTTCAAAATTTGGAATCGGATAAGTTTGATTATAGAATTTATAATCCGGAACCGCTTACGGCAGAAGAAGATGCGGCAATCGCCGAAAAACTGCAACCAATCCCGTTGGTGGATATTAATCAAAACGGATTTATGGGACTTGTTTTTACAGATGCGGCGGACAATAAACAGGTTATTTCATATTTTCCGATTGAGCGGCAATCTTTTTTGGAACAAGATTTAGTTGAAAAAATATATCAGCTTTTGCACAAGAAAAAAACGCTGGGGTTGATCAGCGGGTTGCCGATATTTGAGACCGGACAGGACTACGGATATATTTCGCCACAGTGGAATATTGTTGATGAGATGAGGCGTTTTTATGACATTATTGTTATAAAATCGCCTGAAGATTTGCCGAAGATTGATGTTTTGATGATGGTTTATCCGCAGAAACTCAGCTCGGAGATGGTAAACGAAATCAAGCGTTATTCTCAACACGGAGGAAAAGCGCTGGTGTTGTTGGATACTGCCGCGGAAGCGCAGCGCATTTTTTCTTCACGAAATGTTGAATTCTCGCCTTCTGACCTAAACGGACTTGATAAGTTTTGGGGTTTCAGAATGTTTGATGAGATGGTGGTTGTGGATTTAGAAAACTCAATAACCGTAGATGCCACCAAAAATTATTCTACAAATCCGATTTTTACACAAGACGTAGTGCAGTTTGTGTCAACAAACAAAAGCATGAATCCCGATTATAAAATTACTAAAAATTTGCAGTCAATTTTGTTTGCTTCGGTATCGTTGTTAGCACCCGATGGTTACAACAGCGAGTTTGTTCCGCTAATAGTGGGCGGAAAAAATTCGGGCGTTATGCCTTCAAGCGTAGTTTATGACGGAATTAGTCCGGATGTGTTGTTGGGGCAATTTAAGCCGATAAATAAGCTTAAGGTTTTAGCAGCATTGCTGAAAAGCAAAAACAAGCGTTTTCCGTTTGAGGTTATAGTTGTCGCGGATAGTGATTTTATTTATGACTCGTTTTGGAGCAAGAGCGTTACTTTACTGGAAAACAATTATTTTATCCCGCTGTATGATAGCGCAAATTTTGTTTTGAATGCGCTTGATTATTTATCCGGAGACGAAGATTTGATTGATTTGCGCGGACATAGTGTAAAAAACAGAACGTTTGAAGATTTGGAAAGCCGCAGAAAACAAAATTTGTTAGATTTTCAAATTAAGGAACACGAAATTTTTGAAAAAATTTATCAAACCAAAAACAGTTTGAATGAAATTACGGCAAAAAGAAATTTTGAAGGACGCGACAACTTTTCTCCCGACGAATTGGCGTTGATTGCGGGAACAAGACAAAAACTGCAAGCGTTGGTGGACGATTTGCGGTTTATTCGCCAAAATATGCATAACGACGTAAACAAAAGCGCTTTGGCAATAAAGGTGGTGAATATAGGTTTAATTCCTTTACTTATCCTGATAGTGTTGCTGTTGCGCAATTTGGTAAAACATAAAAAAGGCTCGGGTAATAAATTTAAGCTGACAATTAATCGTGAATTTAAGATTGTCTGCTGTTTGACCCTTTTGGCGGTGAGCGCAGGTCTGCTTTCCGTATATTATGCCAACAGAGGAGATTGGTCAAAGTTTGAAAACAAAAAAGTTTTTGAAGATTTAAACGAAAAATTGAGCAGCATAAATAAAGTTGTTTTAAGTAAACAAGATAAAACATTAAGCTTTGAGCGTGTGGACGGAGAGTGGATTTTGAACGGGGAGCCGTGTTTGGCGGTTTATCAAGAGAGAATCCGCCGTCTTTTGACAGCTGTTGAACAGATGACGTATTATGAGAAAAAATCAAACCGAATCGAAAATCTGGGAGCTTTCGGGCTGAAAACTTCAAACAGCAGCGAAGGTGAGGGAATTAAAGTTCAGCTGTTTGCGGACGAAGATACAGCGGCGGAGTTTTATCTCGGAAAATATGATATTGATATAGGTCGCGGCGGGCGCGGAGCATATATCAGGTTCAAAAATGAGTTTCAAGTGTGGATGGTGCGTGCAGATTTTATTGATATGACACTTAACGAATCGGCTTGGAGTTATGGAAGTTTGTGGAACTTGCGTTTCGGACGATTGAGAGGTTTTAATGCCAACACAAATCTGAACCGAACGCTGGTAATGACAAAAGATTTGTTGGGTGCCGAGTTTGAAGGGCAATATGATAAAAAGCCCGATGGGGCAAAAGTTTTGAGTTTGAAAATTTTTGCCGAAGACGAGGTAAGCGCGGATATTGAATTTTTTAAACAAAATGAAAATATATATGCACACTTTAACCATATCGAAAGTTCGGATAATGAACATTTGCAGCGTTTTGGAAAAGTTGCCGAAAAATGTTATTACAAGATAAACACAAAACAATTTGAGGAAATAGATAATGTGGTCAGAACCGCTAAAAAACGTGAACGATAATCAGCTTAAACACTGGGCAACTTCTGCCGGCATAATTTTAGCAATAATGTTGATGCTGGTGAAAATTTTTGCATCATTATATACCGGATCGCTGGCAATTTTTTCGTCATTGGTTGACAGCGTTTCGGATATTTTTGCCTCCGTGGTTTCTTTGTTGGCGGTAAGATTTTCGGCGTTACCGGCAAGTTTTAGCCATAGATATGGTTTCGGTAAGGCTGAACCGTTGAGCGCATTGGCTCAGTCTGCATTTGTTGCGGGTTCCGGCATCTTTGTTATTTATGAAGGTATAAACAGATTTATTAATCCGACACCGTTAGTCGACACGGGCTTAGGCATAGGGATAATGATTTTTAGTCTGCTGTGTACGATTGCGCTGGTGTGTTTTCAGCAATATGTAGCCAAAAAAACAGATTCAATTGCCGTTGAAGCCGATAGCGCACATTATGTGGTCGATATAGCAACAAATACGGCAATCATTTTAAGCCTTGGCGCGGTAAAGTTTTTCGGGATAGAATGGTTTGATCCGTTGGCGGCAATTTTTGTTTCGGTATATTTGCTGCACAACGCTTACGGCCTGGCAAAAGAAGCAGTACTGCTGTTGTTGGATAGAGAATTACCGAACGAAGTGAGAGAAAAAGTTATTGCGGCAGTAAAAAAGTGTGACTTTTGCCACGGTGTTCATGATTTAAGAAGTAGAGATTCCGGCGGAGTTTATTTGTTTGAACTGCACCTCGAACTTGACGGCGACCTGTCTTTGTATGAGGCGCATCGGTTTACGGAAATTGCCGAAAACAAAATAAAAGAACTGTATCCGAAGTCACAAGTGATAATCCATCAGGACCCGGCAGGTTTTGAGGAAATGAGGTTGGATAACAACTTAACGAAGTGAAATTAAATTAAAGACTGACATCAGCCTCATAAGCGCGGACAATCTTTGAGTCTTCTTTTTTTTCTTCACGGCTGAGTTCACAAACAAGCAGAGAATCGGCGTCGTGAAGACTGTCAATAACTTGTTCGGGAATATCCTGAAGCATAATCTCGTCTTCGTCATTACGGCGCAAAACAGCGGTGTTGTCAGAAGGATTAATTTCGATGATGGGGTCTTTAGGCTCTCCTTCGCGGGCATAGAGCAGCAACATAACCTCATCTTCGTCGTTGATTATAAAATCGAATGTGTCTTTCATTTTTAAACTTTCCGATAAATATTTTCTGACATCAGATTATATCACGAATGTTAACATATGATTTAATTTTTATAGATTTTAGCAAAATTTATTTTATAATCTTTAAGCATGAGCGACGTTTTGGATAAAATAATAAATGTTTTGAAATGGCCGGCGGCGGTTTTGGCCTTGTGGACATTGCCGGCGACTGTGCAGTCGTTTGATTATTTTAGTTTTAGAAGCATTTATTTTTTGGCTTTGGTCGGTGGTTTTTTTACCTATTTTGTCGGAGCAATGTCGATGGATTCCGGAGCCAAAACGTCAATGCAAATTATTGCTCACGAGCTTACCCATAGTTTTTTTGCGCTTTTAACATTACATTCGGTAAAGCATATCAGAGTGGCCGATGACAACTCGGGCGGCTCAATGGGTTTTGTCGGCAAAGGTAATTGGCTGATAATTATTGCGCCGTATTTCTTTCCGTTGTTTTGTTTTATATACATGATCGGAGTTTTAATTTATTTGCGGGTAATGCCGGCAAATTGGATGATGAGTTTGTTTTTGGGGTATTTTACCGGATATCATGTGGATACGGTTCTGTCGCAAATACACGACAAACAAACCGATCTGAAAGAGGTGGGATATCCCTTTTGCTGTATTTTTTTACCGGGCGCAAACCTGTGGGTTTTAGGAAGCCTGTTGGCGTTCAATTCAAAATATTGGGACGGATTGATGGCATATCAGCACTTGCTACGGAAACTGAACATAGCAAATTTTGATTATGTATTGAACCTGCTTTTCTAAAAATATACGCGTTATAATTCTTTGAGCAGATTGCGGCTGAATGTCGGCAATGTGTTGTCACGAGCGCCCATAATTACAACACGGTCTCCCGGCTGTGCGTTTTTAAGAATATAATCATGAACGGCACTTTGGGTTTTGAGAAAATAGGCGTTGTTGAAGCCGAAAGATTTTATATCGTTGATGATGTTTTCTGCCGTAATACCTTTATCCGTTTCGGGGTTAAGCATATAAACCTCGGGCATAAGAAAAATATCATTTTTACCGAGTGTTTTAGCTACGACTTCCGCAACCTCGTGTCCGGTGTTTTGAGCCGAAAATGCGCTGTGAGATTGGTACATTACAATCAGCCTTCCGTCATATTCTTTTAAAGCACCGAGAGAAGAACCGATTTTGCTCGGGTTGTGGGCAAAGTCGTCAATTAAAGTAACATTGGTTTTGGTGGTGCCGACAATTTCCAAGCGGCGTTGAATACCTAAAAAACCTTCCAATGTTTTGGCGGCGGTGAGAGGGTCTATTCCGGCTTGAGCGCAGGCGGCAATAGCGGCCAGAGCATTGGAAACATTGAAAGCGCCAAAAAGTTTAAGCCGGAAGTTCTGTCCGCGAAATGAATATTCAAGCCCTTCGGCGTTAAATCTTATGTTGTCGGCATAAAAATCAGCGCGCGGATTTTGGGTTGAAAAAGTTATGGCGTTGGCGTGTTTTATATTGCGGGTTAATTCACAATCATAGTTGACAATCAGGGCCTCTTTGACGTGTGAGGCAAAAGTAAGGAAATACTCTTGCAGTTTTTCCATGGAAGTATGGTCGTGAGAAATGTTGTTGATGATGCCGACACTCGGGTGATATTTGCAGATAGAACCATCACTCTCATCAGCCTCTATGACACAGATGTCGTCGGTGTTGTAGATAAAATTGGAAATGCCTTTTTGTTTTTCATAGTTACGGAGCATTCCTCCGTTTATCATACAAGGCTTTTTGTTCAAAGTGTTGAGTATGTATCCAATCATGGCGGTGGTGGTGGTTTTTCCCGAAGTTCCGCCAACCGCAATGCCATATTTGTATTCGGCAAAAACCTGTGCAAGTAAATCAGAACGCTTTTTGACCGGAATTCCGAGTTGCAACGCGGCTTTGACATCAGGGTTGCTTTCATCAAGAGCGGCAGAAATATAGATTTCCATATCTTTGGTGATAGCGCTTCCGTCCTGAGGAATAATTTTTATTCCCATGTCTTCAAGAGCTTGGCGTCTGTCTTCGTCTCGTCCGACATCAAAACTGCGGTCGGATCCGTATACGTCATAGCCTTTAAGACTCAAAATTTGAGCGAGCGGACTCATGCCGTTGCCAGAAATTCCACAAAAGCATACTTTAGTCATATTCTTATTCCTTCAGTTAAAGCGTGTTGATGACCTGCTGTTCTCTTTCTTTGAAAATTTCCAGGTTTGTAAAGTCGATTATAATATAACTTTTTCCTTCGCCGTCAACGCCTATGGATAATGCAGCCCCAACCTTTTCGTTTTCAAAGGTAGAATAGAGCGTTGCTTCGCCGCTTTGTAATTCGGCCAAAAAGTTTTTGCCGCCGATGGGTTCTTCAACAGTTGTAGTTTCAATACTTTCCCGACCGAGTTTATCTTTGACGGTTTTTTCAATAACAGTAATTTTGGGAGTAAAAAATTGTTGCGGGTTGCCGTATCTCTGAGCAAGAAGTTTGTAGTATTTATTGTAGAGAGCAAGGACTCTTGAGGCGTCAGGAGAGTCTTGAAGCGGAGTGCTGTAGGCTAAAATGCGCCACAGAAGGTTGTCTTCTCCGAAAGAGACGGCAACTTTATGAATTTCCGGCAACGGTTTAGGAAGTTTGGTTGCCAAAAAACTGTTGGGATAATCTTTAATTACGGTTCTTTCCAAATCAACACCAAGAGATTTGATTTGGTTGAATGTTCCTCCCCATGAGAGACCGAAAGGACCTTCGCCGTATTTGGTAACAACCTTTTCAACAACAGCAACGGTCGGACGGACAGAGCTGGTTTCAAGCGGAAGGTCGCCAAGCGCGGCACCTTCACGCTCAAAGCGAAAAGGAAGAACGGCATGTTCGCCCTCTATGCGGATTACGGGAGCTTTGGTATCAAGCAAGCTGCTGGCCTTGTTTTTTGCCGCATCGGCGCTTTCTTCGGCTTTAACATCTTCGGCAATCATTGCGTCTTTGTAAAAGTCATCGGCGCTTTGGGCTTTGGCCAAAAGCGGAATCGCACACAAAAGCAAGGCAAAATACAGTTTTTTCATTAAATTATCCTCTTGTCAGATAAAAAAATTGAACACTGTTCATAATTGGTGTATTGTAATCTTAATTTACAAACATTTTATTAAAAATACAGAAAATATGCAAAACATCAGAGAAGAGATTCACCAAAAACTGCTTTTAGCCGGTAGAGAACTGGTAAAAAGCAAAGGGCAGGAGTTTTTAACCGCACGTAAACTGTCGGAAGCGTCCGGTTGTTCAATCGGAACTATCTATAACCAGTTCAGCAGTATGGACGAGTTTGTGGCCGAGCAAAATGAGATGACTTTGCGCGAGCTGGCCGATAAGCTGTATGTTGCTGATTATAAAGATGACAGTTATTATAACCTGAACGTTATGATTGAAACTTTTACCAAGTTTGTGTCAAGCAACAAAGAGCTTTGGCTGCTATTATATTTGTTCCATTTGAATAAAAAAGATTATGAGCTGACAATGAGTTATAAAAAACGATTGTTCAGGTTGTTCGGTTTGACAACCGAGAGTTTCGGCAAGTTGTTTCCGCGTTTGGGCAGAAGTCGATGCAAGGTGATGAAAAACGTACTTGAAACAGGGCTGTTCGGGTTGAGCGCAATGCTTGCGTCGGGTACGGTAGATGAACAATCAGGTAAAAATATGTGCCGTATTTTTGTTAATACATTTTTGGCAGGGATTACCCTCCTGGAGAAAGATTAAATGGAATTTGCACAACAGCTGTTTAATGAGTTTAATCGCTGGATTAACAGTCCGGAAGTGTTGAGTTTGCTGGCAAATAATCGGTTTTTTCTGATTTTGCTGGTTGTTGTTTTGGTACGTCTAAAATATCATACTTACAGCAGTATGTGGGCAACGGCACTGGTTAATGTTCCGGGAACGGCTCTTCATGAGTTGATGCATTATTTGGTTGGGCTTATTTTGAATGCCAAGCCGTGTAATTTTACGCTTTTTCCCAAAAAGAGTATGGACGGCGGATATGTAATGGGAAGCGTGGGATTTCGCAACGTGCGCTTTTATAATGCCGTACCGTCGGCAATGGCGCCGCTTTTGCTGTTGTTTATCGGTTTTTATTTGAATCGATATTTTTTGCCGACAATGCGTTTGACGGCGGTCAATTATATTTTGTATGTTTTGTTGCAAACGATTATTATTGAAAACGCAGTCCCGTCAGGGGCGGATTTTAAGGTTGCGTTTGCATATCCCAAAGGGGTAATTCTTTATGCTATTATTGCCCTTGCGGCAATAAGCGCATTATTGTTCTAAAAATTTATCAATTTCTTCGGTTACTTTTTTGGCATCGCCATACAACATAAAAGTATTGGGCGCAAAAAACAAAGGATTGTCAACGCCGGAATAGCCGCTGCCGAGAGAACGTTTTATAAAAATGACGGTTTTGGCTTTGCTGACATCAAGAATCGACATGCCGTAAAGCGGCGATGCCGGATTGGAAAGAGCTTCGGGATTGGTAATATCATTGGCTCCGATTACATAAGCAACATCGGTTTCGGAAAATTCGCGGTTTATGTCTTCCAGTTCGAAAACCTGGTCATAATCAACATTGGCTTCGGCGAGCAAAACATTCATATGTCCGGGCATGCGTCCGGCAACGGGGTGAATGGCATATTTGACATCGGCAGAAAATTTATTGCGTAAAAGGTCAGACATATTTTTAAGTGCGTGTTGAGCGGAGGCGGCGGCCATGCCGAAACCCGGAACGATAATGATTTTATCGGCATTTTTGAGGATAAAAGCGGCATCTCGGGTGTTGATGCTTTTGGCGGTTTGGAGATGGTTTGCGCTTGATGAAGAGAGGTCTTTATGAGAGGTGAATAATTTAAGTAAAGATGAATTTGTTGCCCTAATCATGATTTGCGCGAGAATAATTCCGCCAAGACCAATGATAGAGCCAACAGTAATCAGTAAAATATTTTGCTGTGCGAATCCGATTGCAACAGAGTTCCAACCGGAAAAAGCGTTGAGAATTGAAATTATAATGGGCATGTCGGCACCGCCGACGGGAAATACCAAAAAAATTCCCCAAAGCAGAGATGAAAAAATTAAAGCCCAAAAATATACAATATCGAAGTGGCGATAAAACATAAATGCAAAATATGCGGTAAGACATAAAAATAAGACGTTGAGGATAATCGGATTTAAAAAACGAAAATCAGGTTTTGATAAAAATCCCTGCAGTTTACAAAAAGCAACAACAGAGCCGGAAAAAGTTACGGTGCCAACAACGCTTCCGAGAACCAGAGCCGAAGAAAAAATATGTGCGTCACCGATAGCTATGCAAACGACGGCAGCGCCACCGAGACCATTGAGAAGAGCAACCATTTGCGGCAGTGATGTTATTTTAATTTTTAGACCTAAAAGTATGCCGACGGCGGCTCCGAAAAAAATTGCCGAAGCCAAATAAATGACGTTTTGAGGAACGGGAACAAAATCAGAAGCAATAGCCAAAAGCATGGCAAAAATACTAATTTTAGCGCCTAAAGCGGCGGTCTGAGGAGACGCCATAAAGCGTATTGCTATGATTATGGCGCAGATGCAAAGCAAATAAATATAAATGAGATGATTCAATTTTTAGGCTCCTTTTTTTTGAACATTACAAGCATACGGGAGGAAACAGCAAAGCCGCCGAATATGTTGACGGAGGCAAGAAAAACGGCGAGAAAATTCCAAAAATCAGAGCCGTGTTGGGTTATTGCTCCGATGATAACAATGCCGGATATGGCATTTGAGATACTCATAAAAGGAGAATAAAGAGCCGGCGTTACCCCGAGAACGACAAAATATCCGATAAAGCACGACAAAACAAAAATTATGAGCAGAATATTGAAATTAATCATTTTGTTTTTCTCCGATGTAAGTGGCTTTTATAATCTCATCTTGAAAATCAAGATTAAAATTTTGAGACGGAAAGTCGTAAATCAAGCGGAAAAAGTTATAGATATTATTGGCAAAAAGACGACTGGCGGAGTTGGCTGTTTGGGAAGGGAGGTTGTAGCCGCGATAAATGTTGGGCGATGAAATTGAAAAATCAATATTGCCGGAAACATCAACCAAAACGGTTTGTTCGGAAATGGCGGCAAATTTTGCCGGAGTGATAATAATCGGAGCACGAGGAAAAGACCCGGCGCAAGTTATGATGATGTCATAATCAAAAAAATCGGTCGGAGAATCGATAAAAACAGCTCCAACCGATAAAGCCTGCTCTTTAGTTTCGGGGCGGATGTCAGAAACGTAAACCTTGGTTCCAAGACGTTTTGCGGTTGCGGCGGCCTGAAGCCCGCATACTCCGAGACCTAAAATTAAAACTTTAAGTGGGGGAAGTGTACCTGCAGACGTAATCATCATGGGGGCGCAACGATTGCTTTTGTTGATTGCCAACAAAGCCGCTTTGTAACCGGCAATATTGTCTTGAGAAGATAAAATATCCATACTCTGAGCTCGTGAAATGCGGGGAATCTGATTGAGGGCAAAGGCTCGAAAAATGCGGCAGAAAAAATTATCGGTTCGGCGAAAGTCGGCTATAACCAAAGGAGATTTTTTTAACCAGGAACACTCTTGATTTGAAGGTGCCCAAATTTTAAAAAGGACGTTGCAATCATGGCAAATTTGTTGCGGGGAATCGCAAATTTCAGCTCCGCTTAAACAATATTTTTGATCAAAAAATCCGGCGGCTAAACCGGCGTTTTTTTCAACGATGATTTGAAGACCGTCAGAGGTAAGTTTTTCTACAATTTCCGGCGTTATCGCAACTCTGTTTTCGTCGGGGGCGGTTTCTTTTATTACACCTATAAGCATTTTTTCTCCTGTTTAATAATTGAGAAAGTTTATTTGTATATAATAGCGATAATTGTTTTTGAAACGGAGTGGAAAATAAAAATGATATTTAAGCTTTTCAGAGCTTTTTTCAAAATCGGATTATTTATGTTCGGAGGCGGTTCGGCAATTATTCCGCTGTTACAGGCAGAATTGGTCGAGCGCAAAAAATGGCTGAACGAAAAGGAGATTATGGATTATTATTCTATCGGTCAGTGTACCCCCGGAATTATTGCCGTTAATGTTTCTACTTTTACAGGGTATAAACTCGGAGGAATTAAAGGAGCGGTGGCGTCAACGCTCGGGGTGATAATGCCGTCGCTGATAATAATTATTATGATTGCGAGCCTGATAAATTTGTTTTTGGATAATCAATATGTGATGCACGCTTTTACCGGTATAAGAATTGCGGTGGTAGCATTGATTGCCGATGTGGTTTTGAGTATGGGACGCAAAAATATTAAGGACAGATATCAGTTTGCTATTTTTGCGGCAGTAGTGATATTGATGTTGGCGTTGTCAATATCTCCGGTGTGGGTAATTTGCGGAGCGGGTGCTCTGGGGTTGATTTTACGCAGAGGAAAAACAGTATGATTTGGTTGTTGTTGTTTTTTGAATTTTTCAAAATCGGGCTGTTTGCCTTGGGCGGAGGATTGGTAACAATACCGTTTTTATTTGATTTGTCGGCAAAATACGGATGGTTTAGTTCGCAGGAGCTGTTTGATATGATTGCCATTTCCGAATCGTCTCCGGGACCAATCGGGGTTAATATGGCGACATATGTCGGCTTTAAAATACTCGGAATTTGGGGGGGAATCGTGGCAACGGCGGGATTGATTTTGCCGTCGGTAATTATTGTGATAATCGTAGCAAAAGTTTTGGAAAAATATCGCCAATCAAACACTTTTGCGAATCTAATGTATAGCATTCATCCGGCGGCGATTGCCATGATTTTGTATGCGGGAATCGAGTTGGGAAAAATGGTCTTAATCAGTCCGATGCTAATTGGAATCGGAATAATATTTTGGGGTGCAATACATTTTATAAAACTGCACCCCATTGTTTACATCGTTCTCGGCGGAATCGTCGGTGTCGTATTAAAATTATAAATCAAGCGCCTTGCGATATGTGTCAAGGAGATATTCCTGCTCTTCGCGGTCGCTGGCGTTCATCTTGCGCAGTTTGATAATGGTGCGCATAATTTTTACATCAAAACCTGCGGATTTTGCTTCGGCATATATGTCACGAATATCACCGCCGAGAGCTCTCTTTTCTTCTTCAAGGCGTTCAATACGCTCAATCAGCGAGCGCAAACGATCGGTGGCAATCCCTCCAACTTGAGTCATTTTTATCTCCTTCAATCATTAAAATATTGTAAGCGAGATTAGCAAAGCCGATGTGTTTTGACAAGAAATAAATTTACACTTTACCAAAAATTAAATCTTATATTGAATACTGTTTATAACGTAAATGTTTTAGGAAAAAAATATGCCAAAAAATACTTGTACGCGCATTTTGGCAACTATCGGACCGGCAACCGCAACAGATGAAAAGATTGCCGAACTGATTGATGCCGGAGTTGACGCTTTTCGTTTTAATTTCAGCCACGGAACCCACAAAGAACACAAGCAGCGGTTGAGCGTTGTACGCAAACTGGCAAAACAAAAAGGACGCTATATTGCGGTGGTGGCAGATATGCAGGGTCCGAAACTTCGTGTCGGCGAGTTTAAGGATAAAAAAGTTGTGCTTGAGGAAGGACAGCAGTTTGTTTTGGATATGAAAAACGAGCTCGGTACCAAAGAGCGTGTTACATTGCCGCATAAAGAGATTTTTGCAGCCATAAAAGTTGGTGACGAATTGTTGCTGAATGACGGCAACATTGTGTTGAAAATTAAGTCTAAAACAGCAACCAGTGCAATAACCACGGTTAAGGTCGGCGGCGAATTGTCAAGCCACAAAGGCGTTAATTTGCCAAATATTAAATTGCCAATATCGGCAATTACCGAAAAAGACAAGGAGGATTTAAAATTTGCTTTAAAACTCGGAGTGGATTGGGTTTGTTTGTCATTTGTACAATCGGTTGAAGACGTCAGAATGGCAAAAAAACTTATTGGCGATAAGGCGATGATTATTTCCAAACTTGAAAAACCGAGCGCAATTGAGGAGCTGGATGAAATTATTCATTTGTCAGATGCGATTATGGTGGCTCGAGGCGATTTGGGGGTTGAGTGTCCGTTGCAAACCGTTCCGGTTTTGCAAAAGAAAATCGTTAATGCTTGCCGCAAATTTGCACGACCGGTGATTGTAGCAACCCAAATGTTGGAATCAATGATTGAAAAACCGACGCCGACAAGAGCGGAAGTTTCCGATGTGGCAACGGCGGTTTATGACGGGTGTGACGCGGTGATGCTTTCGGCGGAAACGGCAGTCGGAAAATATCCGGTTGAGGCGGTAAAGATGATGGGAAAAATTATTACTCAAGTTGAATCTGATCCGCTGTTTTTCCAAAACATTAAGAAAAATCAAGGAGCCAGTCTTTGTATAGGTGAGGAAGATTCCATAGCATATGCCGCCAACGAAATCTCTAAAGTTTTGAAAGTTGCGGCGGTAGTAACTTATACAACTTCAGGCAAGACAACATTTTTGATTGCCAGAGAAAGACCAAGCACACCGATTATTGCTTTGACTCTTGATGAAAAGGTGGCTTGTAAATTAGCGTTGGTCTGGGGAGCTCGCCCAGTAGTTAAAAAATCGCACTTTTCAAGTTTTGATAAGTTTGAGGACAATGCAGTGCAGGCGGCACTGGAAAGCGGACTGGTTCATCACGGGGATCATATAATTATTACCGGCGGTTTTCCGTTGGGAATTAAAGGACGAACCAATATTCTGCATACAGTGCATATAAAATAAAGACAAATAAAAAAACCGCTCAGATTTGAGCGGTTTTTTATGATTATTATTCGTTGGCGTTCGGCCAATTCTTGGCGTTTTCAGCATTGAATGCAACACATTTCGGGTCAGCATCTTCTTCAGAGCTGATAGCTTCTTGCGGGCATTCAGAAATGCATACACCGCAGCTGATGCAAGTATCGGGATCAATTACCAATTGAGTATCACCTTCATGAAAAGCATCAACCGGGCATACATCGGCGCAAGATTTGCACTTAATGCAGTTGTCGTTAACAACAGAAACCATGGTTTATCTCCTTGTTATTATTTGTCAGCCCTCAATCTAAACATATTTAAGATAAAATCAAGCAAAAAAATAACAAAACTCACTTGCGAAGGGCTTTTTTGCTCCCCATATAATAAGCAATGAATATTTACGGAGATGAACAATGAGCGAAAAAATGAATTTTCAGGCAGAAGTTAACAAAATGCTGAACATTGTGGTTAACTCGCTGTATTCGGAAAAGTATATCTTTTTGAGAGAGCTGATTTCAAACGCCTCAGATGCTTGCGATAAATTGAAATATTTGATGTTAAGCAAGCCGGAAATAGCCAAAGGCAACGGAGAGCTGAAAATTGTTTTGAAACCCGATGACAAAGCAAATACTTTGACAATTTCGGATAACGGAATCGGAATGAACAAAGATGATTTGATTAATCATTTAGGAACAATCGCTAAGTCGGGAACATCGGAATTTGTTGCCAATATGAAAGAAAACGGTTCGGCCGCAGACCTTATCGGTCAATTCGGTGTCGGCTTTTATTCGGCATTTATGGTTGCGGATAAGGTTGAAATAGTTACCAAAAAAGCCGGAGAAAAACAAGCGTATAAGTGGATATCAAACGGGGTTGACGGTTTTGAAATCGAGGAGACCGAAAAAGAAGGAATCGGTACGGAAATAAAGCTTTATCTTAAAGCCGAGGATATGAACTTTACGGACACCATTTATTTGCGCCACTTGGTAAGGGCATATTCGGACCATATCAATTATCCGATTGTGCTGAATATGGGTGAAGCCGGAGAAGAAACAATAAATACCGGTTCGGCATTGTGGACGAGAAATAAGAGTGAAATCACTCAAGAACAATATAAAGATTTTTATCAGCATATTTCGCACAACTTTGATGACCCGTGGTTAACGTTACATTTTAAGGCGGAAGGAAACATTGAATATACATCATTGTTGTTTATTCCTTCAAACCAGCCGGCGGATTTGTTCCAGCCGGATCAGAAACACGGATTAAAATTGTATGTAAACAAGGTGTTTGTTTCGGATAAAGTTGAAGAGCTGATGCCGAATTATCTGCGTTTTGTAAAGGGAATCGTTGACTCATCAGATTTACCGCTGAATATTTCACGCGAAATGTTGCAACAAAACGCATTGGTTGCAAAAATCAAGCACGGAATCGTAGGAAGACTGCTGAAGGAATTGAAAAAGCGTGCCGAAAATTATGACGATTATATCAAGTTTTGGAACAATTTCGGAATGGCTTTTAAAGAGGGAATTTACGAAGACTTTGCCAACAGAGAGGAAATAGCCGGATTGTCCCTGTTCAATTCTACCGAGAGCGGAGAAAAATTAACAACACTTGATGCTTATATTGAAAGAATGAAGCCGGAACAAAAGGATATTTATTATATTACCGGCGATGACGTTAAAGTGTTGGCAAATAATCCGCAGTTAGAAGCCTTTAAACAAAAAGGGTTTGAGGTTTTGTTGCTGATTGATCCGATAGATGAGTTTTGGACACAGACTTTGCCGAACTATAAAGGCAAAGCTATCAAACATATTGCTCAAGCGGATTTGGATTTTAAGATTGAGCGCAAAGAGCCCAAGGCCGACGAAGGCAGTTTGGATAAATTGCTGAAGATGATGGAAGAAATGTTTAAAGACGAAGTCGGTAAAGTTGTTGCGACCGAAAGGCTGGCATCAAGTCCGGTAAGTTTGACGGTGGAAAACGGACAAATGAGCATACACTTGGAGCGTTTGATGAGAAATCACCAACAGCAGACGGCTTTTAATTCAACACGAATTTTGGAAGTTAATCCGTACCACCCGCTGATTATTAAGATGAGCGAGATGACGGAAGATAAGAAGAAAAAACCGGAAATTGAAAAGGTGGCAAAGATTTTGTTGGATCAAGCCAAGATTGCCGAAGGAGAGCCCGTCGGCGACCCATCGTTTTATGTAAGCACGATAAGTGATTATATATTACAGGGGATAAGCGACAATAAAAAATAGCCGGGCAATTTGAAAAAAAGGGAGGTTTGTTGACCTCTCTTTTTTAGTTTTAAAGCGTGGAAAGAAAAGCAATTTTGTTTGCCAGAGGCGGTTTTATGTGGTAGTTACTAACATAGTTTGAAGCTTTGAGGAAAAAGCGGTGAGAAGACGTCGGGTTCTTTTTTTACATTTGAGCAGACTGCGCAGAACAATTAAAAAATCTGCGATTGCGGTGCTGTTTGTCTTGGTTTTTGTGTTTATGCTGTTGAACAAAACCAATAATGCTTTAATTGAAAAAACTTCAACCACGGCGGAAGAAATAGTTACTCCGATTACAGAGATTTTGGTTATGCCGGCAAGCATGCTTTTGAACGGATATGACTATTTGCGCAGTTTGAGAAAAATTGACCTTGAAAACCAAGCCTTGCGTGAAGAAAATCACAAATTGATTATTGCAAACGCAAAGAATCGAGCGCTTGAAATTGAAAACAAAATCCTTGCAAATCTGCTGAATTATGTAGTGCCGCCAAAAGCCGATTTTATAACGGCAAAAGTTGTAGCGCAGGAAGGAACGGCTTTTGCGCATTCGTTGACCGTGTATATCGGCGACAACAACCGTGTTGAGAAGGGGCAGGTAGCCATAAGTGATAAAGGTGTGGTCGGACGAGTTGAGGATGTCGGTTCCCGCTATGCAAAAATTGCGCTGATTAATAATATTAACTCAAAAATTTCGGTAATGATTGAAAATTCCCGCGTGCGCGGAATGATGGTCGGACAGAATGATATTTGGCCGGATTTGGTATTTTTGCCGCTTGATGCGGATTTAAAAATAGGGGACAGAGTTATAACCTCGGGAATAGGCGGTGTTTTTCCGGTGGGATTGCCGGTGGGTAAAATTGCGTCAATAAGCAAAAGCGGTGCAAAAATTGAGCCGGCAAATAATTTGTCGCGACTTGAATATGTTATGATTGTCGATTACAAATTGCCGGATCCGGCAAATGAGCTTTATGAGGATGAACGTCAATGAGGGAAGGGTGGCATGAAGCTCTTACAAATTGGCTGTTAAGATGGTTGCCGCTGTTTGTTTCAATACTGTGGCTGATGATTTCGTTTATCCCGTTAAAATCAGAATTAAGCGCCAACGCCAGACCGATGTTGGGTTTGATGTGTGTGTATTTCTGGAGCGCCTATCGTTCGGATTTGTTTTCGCTGATGTCGATTTTTATATTAGGGGTGATTTCTGATGTTTTGTCGGTGGCACCGCTGGGTATCTACTTGTTTATGTATTTGATAATGTATCTCTCGGTTATAAAAATATCCAAGTATGTTAATGAAAAAACTTTTGAAATGTTATGGATAGGTTTGGCGGTGCTGTTACCGGTGCCGATGTTGTCGGGCTGGCTTTTGACATCAATTTATTATGCTGATTTTTTGCCGCTGAAAAGTCTGCTGTTTTCATATTTAATCAGCGTGGCGCTGTATCCGATTTTCGGAGGGATAAACGCTGTCATAATTAACAAATGTCTGCAGGATGAAAACTGATGAACAGAGATAACAGCAAAGGCAAAGTTTTGATTTTGAGGACGCTGGTTTGGGGCGGAATCCAGCTGTTTCTGCTGTTGGTAATCGTGGTAAGACTTTTTTATTTGCAAGTTTATGAAGCAGATAAATACAAAACCATGTCGGAAGAAAATCGAATTTCTTCGCGAATCCTGGTGCCGCCGCGAGGAGTTATTTTTGACCGCAACGGAGTGCCTTTGGCCGACAATAAGCAAAACTTTCAGGCAATGCTGGTTGCGGAGCAAACCAACAGCGTAGATAAAACGATAGAACAATTTAAAAAATTGATGCCTTTGAGCGATAAGGAAGAAGCAAGAGTTCGTCGTGACCTGAAAAGATATCGCCGTTTTGTGCCGATAAAACTAAAAGAAGGGTTGAGCTGGGAAGAGGTTTCAAAAATATTGTTGGCAACTCGCAAAATGGCCGGAGTTGTGGTTGATGACGGTTTAAGCCGCAGTTATCCTTTTGGTAAACAGACGGCTCATGTCTTGGGATATGTGGCGGCAGTTTCTGAAGACGACTTGAAAAAAGACAGCGATCCTTTGTTGGAAACGCCGGGGTTTAAAATCGGTAAAATCGGGCTGGAAAAACGTTATGAAAAAACATTGCGCGGTAAGGGCGGAAATTTAAAACTGGAAGTTAATGCCGTCGGAAGAATTATGAAAGAAATAGAAAGAGAAGACGGAGAAGCCGGAAAACCGCTTAATTTAACGATAGACAGCCGCTTACAGCAAAAAGCATTTGAACTGTTCGGCGAGCAAAGCGGAGCCGCGGTTTTGATGGATGTAAACAGCGGTGAGATTTTAATGTTTATATCTATGCCGTCGTATGACTCAAATGATTTTGTGCAAGGTGTAAGCCAAGATTTGTATAATGTTTTGCTGTATGACGAAAAACAGCCGTTGATTAATAAGGCCATAGCGGGAAGGTATTCTCCGGGTTCAACTTTTAAGATGATGGTAGCGCTGGCGGCACTTGAAGCGGGCGTGATAAACAAGGAAACAAAGGTTGGTTGTACGGGAAAAATCAGTTTCGGCAATCACTTGTTCCACTGTTGGAAAAAACCCGGACACGGAGCCTTAAACGTGGTTGAGGCTTTGCAGCACTCATGCGATGTGTTTTTCTATGAAGTAGCACATAAAGTCGGTATAGACCGTATTGCGGCGATGGCAAGGCGTTTCGGTTTGGGAGAACAAACAGCATTAAAGTTTGATGATGAAAAAGCCGGCGTTATTCCGGACAAAGCGTGGAAGATGGCAAACTTCGGCGAAGCATGGCAAGGGGGTGAAACCTTGATTGCGGGAATCGGACAAGGATATGTTTTGACTACGCCGATACAGCTGGCGGTGATGACGGCGAGAATTGCCAACGGGGGCAAAATGGTTGAACCGAGCTTGACTAAAGTCAGCCCCAAGAAAATTGCCAAGTTTAAGGATATGGGGATTAATCCGGCACATATGGCGTTGATAAAAGAAGGAATGTGCAGCGTGGTCAATCGTCCCGGGGGAACAGCTCTGATGTCGGCGTTTGATTATAAAGGCAAAAAGATGTGCGGAAAAACCGGAACTACGCAAGTTAAAAGAATTACGATGAAAGAAAGGCAGACCGGGATTGTAAAACAAGAGGACACGCCGTGGAAATACAGAAACCATGCTTTGTTTGTGGGATATGCTCCGCACGATAAGCCAAAATATGCAGTTGCGGTGTTAGTGGAGCATGGCGGCGGAGGCTCAAGCGTGGCCGCACCGATTGCTTCAAAACTGCTGAAGGAAGCATTGATTTTAGATGAGGAGAACGAATAAATGTATAAGTTCTATAAGACAGGATTTCGGAACCCGAATCTTACTTTTAAGGAAAAGTGGAACAATATTAATTTTACATATTTATTTTTTATTTTTGTGCTTGCCGCAGTCGGGGTGCTGATGTTGTATTCGGCGGCCAACGGTGTTTGGAATGTTTGGGCGCTGAAGCATGTTGTACGCTTTGCAATGGGTGCCGTTTTTATGGGCATTTTAGTGTTTGTGGATATAAAAGTGTTTTTGCACTATGCGTATTATTTTTATGCAATAACCTTATTGCTGTTGATTGTGGTGGAAGTTGCCGGATATACCGGAATGGGAGCAACGAGGTGGATTAATCTCGGATTTATGAAGCTGCAGCCTTCGGAGCTGATGAAAATAGCGCTGGTGTTAGCTTTGGCAAAATATTTTCATACAACGACATTACAAAACATAGAAACTATCCGCGGAATTATTCCTCCGATTTTGATGGCGCTGGTTCCGGCGGGGTTGATTATGGCACAGCCCGACTTGGGAACGGGCGTTATGTTGCTGATGACCACAGGGGTAATATTGTTTGTTGTCGGGGTGCAAATATGGAAATTTGCGGCAGTTGGTATCGGAGTTGCTGCCCTGATGCCGATAGCATGGCATTTTCTGCACGATTATCAAAGACAGCGTGTGCTTACGTTTCTTAATCCGGAACGTGATCCGTTGGGCGCCGGATATCATATTATGCAATCTAAAATTGCTCTCGGGTCGGGCGGTGTGTTTGGAAAAGGTTTTTTGAGCGGCACACAAAGTCATCTTAATTTTTTGCCGGAAAAACATACGGACTTTATTTTTACGATGTTGTCAGAAGAGTTCGGCATTATCGGGGCTTTGTTGGTAGTGATAGTTAACTTTATGATTTTGGTTTACAGCTATTCGTTTGCTTTAAAAACAACGAGTTATTTCGGCAAGCTGACGATTATCGGTTTGAGCACAAACTATTTCTTATATGTATTTATTAATATGGCGATGGTGCTAGGATTGATACCGGTTGTGGGAGTGCCGTTGCCGATGATTTCTTATGGCGGAACGGTGATGTTGTCGGTGATGGCAAGTTTCGGCGTGATTATGGCAATGTATGTTAATAGAGATACGAATCTCGGAAAAGATTAAAACAAAAAACTCCGGAACAACGTCCGGAGTTTTTTGTTGAATAAAAGATTTATCTTACAAAAAGCAAAACTTCAGAAAACGGGGTTTTATCACTAACACGCGCGTTTAAGTTGACATTGTTGGCGTTAGCTCCCAAGGTAACAACTTCGCTCATTATTTTTGATGCATAAGATTGTGCGCGGTCCTGGTTGGCACTTGAAGAAACGGCTACAACATCAAAAATCGCATTAGGTTTGCGAGATAAGGCGGCGCTTACTGCAGATTGCAAACCTTCTTTGTAGTCAATGTTGGGGTTGTTAAAGCGAACCGAAAACAACGGCATGCCGGTGGCACGCATAGCGGGAGTTGCACGCGGGGCAAAACCACCGTTTGCAACAAACGGTTTGCTTTTTATATTGCGACGTGAAATCGGACGAGAAAAAGATGCCGAATTACCGCCGGTTTTGACGCTGTCGTGCAAGGCGTTGATTTCCTGGCTGGATTGAACGGCATTTTGCTGTTGGAAATTAGCGGCGCTTGAAACATTTTCGTTGAGAGCGGAGGCTTTTTGAGCTAAAGCCATGGTTTCACTCTGAAGTTCGCGCAATTGCTTGTGGTCTTCATCAACCGCGCCGGAAATACCGAAGGCTGCAGAGATTGAGTTTTCAAGGTAATTAATGGAGGTCAAAGTCGCAGCGGTTTTGGTTGAAAGATTTTCAAGAGCATTGGCGTTGGCAAACATATTTTGGACATTGCCCTGCGCCTGTTGCAGCATAGCATACATATTCGGGTTACCGGGGGTGGTTCCGGCTTGCAATTTGTTTTGAACAGACGAAATTGTTTTTTGGTACAGATTGGCGTTGTGCGAAATGTTGGAACTGATTTTATCAAGTTCTTTTTGGTTGGACTTCTGTGCCTGGCTGAGTTGCTTTAATTCCTGACGAAAAGCGGCGACTCTCTGTCCGACAAAAGTGCCGGTATAAGACCCGTTTACAACGTTGGAGCTGTTGGCATAAATGTTTTCTTGCGAATCTGTTCCGAGCAAAGCAGGATAACCCTGATTGTCAGAAGCGCAAGCAGAAAGCCCGAATGCACAGATGGTTGCAAATGCTTTAATGACAATGTTTCTCATATAATTAATTACCTTTTATTCAAAAAAATTAAATTTCCGACCTAATGATTTTTTACACTTTTCTTTGTTTTTGTAAAGAAAATTTTGATGTACATAATCACAAAGTAGGTTTCGTAACAGATATTAACCCTAAAAAATTAAATTTGTTTAAATTTTGCTTGCAAAAAAAAACAAAAGAATGTATTAAGGTGTGAACAACGCAAAAATATGCGCTCGTAGCTCAATTGGATAGAGCATCTGACTACGGATCAGAAGGTTGTGAGTTCGAATCCCGCCGAGCGCGCCAGTTTTTAATCGAGGCTCCACCATTAAAGGTGGGGTTTTGTGTTTTTAAAGGTGGCGGTTTTCGAACTCGTGAGTTCGTTCAATTCCGGCTAAAGATTTTGTTTCACTTCGATATCTCTCGTTCACAAAATCAAGCCTCATTGTGTCTCCTTGAAAAAACTGCATTATGGCAGTTTTTTTCTTCGGCCATCCGCCGAGCGCGCCAGTTTTTAATCGAGGCTCCACCATTAAAGGTGGGGTTTTGTGTTTTTAAAGGTTGTAGTTTTTAATTTTCAGATGATACAAATTTGGAGTATGATTCAGCTAAACATAATTTCCTTTTATTTAGCTAAGCCGACAATTTCGGCGCGGAGTTCATCAATGCCGCGATTTTTTTCAGAACTGGTGGCAATAAGGTTGATGTGTGCAGCAGCGTGTTCTTTGATGATTTTGTTGGTTTCGTTGATGACTTTTGCCAGTTCAACCGCCGAGATTTTATCGGTTTTGGTGAGAACAATTTGATAATTTACGGCGGCCTTATCAAGCATTTCCATAATTTCGGAATCAACTTTTTTGATGCCGTGGCGAGAGTCAATAAGCAGAAAAACACGCTTTAGATTAACACGCCCCTGAAGATAGGCAAAAATCATTTTTTGCCATTTCTTAACAAGCGAATCCGGGGCTTGAGCAAATCCGTAGCCGGGCATGTCAACAATATAAAGTTTGTCGGCAAGGTTGAAATAATTGAGCTGCTGGGTGCGCCCGGGGGTGTTCGAAGTTTTGGCCAAAGTCTTGCGGCCGGTGAGGGCGTTAATCAAGCTTGATTTTCCAACGTTGGAGCGACCGGCAAAAGCAATCTCGTCCAAAAAATTATCGGGCGGAAGCTGTGAAAGCGAAGCAACCCCGAGAACAAAAGAACAATCAGAGGCAAAAAGAGTTCGCCCGTCTTTTATCTGTTGTTCGGTATAGCGAGGAGTTGCCGTGTCCATGTTTAGTTCCTGTTTTTATAGAGAATGGCGCGTTGTTGCAAAATAGACAGCAGATTGCTGAATGACCAATAAATTACCAAACCGGCGGCAAAATGCCCCATCATAAAGGTAAAGATAAAAGGCATCATAGCAAAAGCACGGGCCTGGTCTTTGTTGGTCGGAGCAGGGTTCATCTTTTGTTGGATGAACATGGTTAAGCCCATAACAATAGGCCAAATTCCGATATCTAAAATGCCGGGAACAGGCAAATGTGACCACGACGAAATGGTAAGCGGATCCGGAGCAGAAAGGTCTTTAATCCAGCCGATGAACGGAGCTTGACGAATCTCGATGGCAATGTTCAGCACTTTATAAAGTGAGAAAAACACCGGAATTTGTATAAACATCGGCAGACAGCCCGAGGCAGGATTAACTTTTTCCCGCTGATAAAGCAACAGAGTTTCTTGCTGGGCTTTGCGTTTGTCGTCGGCATATTTTTCCTGGAGTTCACGCAGTTTCGGCTGCAGTTTTTTCATTTTTGCCATGTTCTCAAATGATTTGTTGGCAATCGGGAACATAGCAAGGCGTAACAAAGCGGCAAAAAGCAAAATAGCCCAGCCCATGTTGCCGATGATTTTATATAAATAATCAAGAATATAGAAAAACGGTTTGGTTAAAAAGTAGTACCAGCCGAAATCAACCGCCAAGTCAAATTTGTTGATGTTGAGGTCTTTGGTGTATTTATCCAAAAGTTTTATTTCTTTTGCGCCGGCGTAGAGCATTTGTTGAGTTGAGCCGATGCTTCCGGCGGCAATGGTCAATGGCGAGCCGACAAAATCGGTTTGATAAAAGTCGTCATTTTGGCTGAAAGTTATGTTGGACGGCTGCTGCGAGTTGAGAATAAACGCCGAAAACCAGTAGCGGTCGGAAAAACCGAGCCAGCCTTTAGTAGTTTCAAAATTTTTGGAGCCTTTTTTGAGGTCGGAATATTTAACCTCCTCAAGTTCGTCGTTGAAAACACCAATCATACCCTCGTGAACAACGCCGGCTCGAGCGGCCTGATTGCGGTTGCGGGCGATTAAACCGTACGGATATATGGTGACGGGAGAAGATGTGTTGTTTTCTACCGACTGATTTATGTTGAACATATAATGTTGGTCAATGCTGATTTGAGTGATAAAACGCAGTCCTTGCCCGTTGTTCCACTCAAGAGTTATCGGGCTGTCGGGAGTGAGCGTTGAGCCTTTTGCGGTCCAAACGGTATCTGCGGTCGGAAGTTTGAGGTTTTTGTCTGAAGATAACCAACCAAACTCGGCATAATAAGGATTGTTTGTTTTGGCGGGAGCAAAAAGTTCAACATCAGGGCTGTTGGCATCTAAAGTCTGTTTATATTTTTTGAGCCAAAGGTTATCAATGCGACTGCCGGCAACACGGATTGAACCTTTGAGCGAACCGTTGGAAAGTTGAATTCTTGAAGATGATTGTAAAACTTCTTCAACCGGAAGAGCTGCAGTTTGAGGGGTTTCTGACGGTTCTGTCTTGAGGGGAGCTTGTGCGGTTGCGGCAGGTTGTTGTTCAACCGGGGTTTGCGGAGCAGGTTTGCGATCGGCAAAAAAATGATTACACATAAATATTACGGCCAGCGACAACAGAACAGCGGCATAAAAACTTTTTAATTCATCTTTCATCAGAAAATATTCCCATCATTTGGTTGAATTGGTTTGAATATAGCAGTATTTGCCAGCATTGCAAGTTTTTATCAATGTTTATGTTCATCTTTGGGCGGAACAGGATCAAACCCGCTTCCTCCCCAAGGGTGACAGCGCAAAATACGCTTGGTTCCGAGGTATATACCTTTTAAAATGCCATGAATTTCGATGGCCTCAATCATATATTGCGAGCATGTCGGCTGATAACGGCAAACGTTCGGCATAAGCGGCGAGATGCATTTTTGATAAAACTTAATCAGCAGAATTATCGGCAGGCGAATTATTTTTTGTAGCATTATCGGCAATCTCCGGCATAAGACGGTGATTAATTTTTTGAAGAGCATATTGCAAGTCACGGCAGATTACAGAAAAATCAACCTCGGCGGTGGTATGACGAGCAATCAACACATAATCAAAATTCGGCAAAGCGTATTTATCAAAAAACAATGCCGCCGCAGCTCTCAGTCTGCGACGACAACGATTACGCGTGTGAGCCTTGCCTATCTTTTTGGTGGTAGTGTATCCAATTCGGGGATGTGAGGTCGGTTCATTCAAATCGCGAGGTGCGGCTTGAAGAACCAAACTTGAGGTGGCGACACTAACCCCATGTTTTGTAAGTTTTACAAAATCACGGCGTTTTTTTAATACCGAAAAAGATGGCATTGGCAAAAAGCCTTATTAGGCTGAAATTTTTGCACGTCCTCTGGCTCTGCGAGCGGCTAATACCTTACGTCCGCCTTGAGTAGCCATACGGGTGCGAAAGCCATGACGACGGGCTCTTACGATTTTTGAAGGTTGATATGTACGTTTCATTTTATATTCTCCGGTTTATTATAGTTATTTAAAGCCCTGTTTGGTACAGAGTTCTCGGTTATTGTGCGTTTCTTATAAGAGCAAAAAGTAATGTTGTCAATACAAAAATAACAAAAACATTACCAGCCCAAAGCCGGGAAAGATTGCTGATGTTCAATTAAGAGGACAAGTCGTTCATAAACTTTGTCATTATAAGTTGAATGAATTTTACCACGCGTAGTTTAAACCAGCACCCAAAGCAATGGCATCATAGCTTGAGCCGAAGGTGTAGTTAGCCCAGGCATAGCCGGACAAAGCATCGGTAAAGCCGTAACGTCCGCCAATTTCAACTCTGCCTAAAGTTTGGTCGCTGTAAGTAGAGGCTTTGTTCATGCCGGTAATCATTACACTGTCGCCGTTGGTAAAGGTACGGATTACACTCGGCTTGATATAAACTTTGGCATTATCAAACTGTTTTTCGAGTTTGGCACCCAATTCTGCTTCCAAATGTTTGATGTCTTCCCATTCATAATGTTTACCTACATTGTCATCTGCATCATCAAAGTTAACTTGAGTATAGTATATTCCAACACTAGGATCTAACAGTAAGTCATTAGCGAGAGGAATGGTTCTTCCGATTTCAATACTGGCTCCAAATTCTACTCCGTCTGTACTGAATTTAGCTATACCGTCATCAGTCTTAACATCGGCTTGTTGAACTCCTCCATATAAGGTAGCAAATGCCCAGACTAGATATCTATCATAACGATAATATAATCCGGCTAAATAACTGTCTATTTCAATGCTAGAGCCTATGTTAGAGCGGAACTTGTCGCCTTTGCCCGAGAGGTCATAATCACCTTTACGATAAGAGGCAAATACACCCAAGGTATTATGAGGATCATTCTGAATATCAAATCCGCCTTCAATACCCCAAATCTTGGCTTCCATATCAACAGGTTTTTCAATGTCAGCACTTTCGCCTTGAGCCAATACCCATACATTGTGCAGTTTTTCACCGTTCCAGCCGTAATCATAAACACCACAGCCGGGGCAGAGTTCACGTCCGGCGGCAACTTTGTTATTTACGTTGCGGACAACGCTGCGAGTTTGTTCGATAGCGGCTTCGTGTAAGCCAATACCGGCTACTACTTCAGGTGCATAAATCTTTTCCGGTTTCGGTTGAGGTTCCGGTTCTGGATCTGGTTCAGGTGGAACATAATCCGGGTTTTCTTCATCAGTCAAATTCAAGTACCAAGTTGAACCAGCATCTTCACCTTTGGCATTAATGGATCCGTCCCACATATACGGACTACCGATTACACGGGCAACCGCAAACCTTGAAGATGTTTCGGTATCATCATACGGCGCAAACAGGAACGGGACAATGGCATCATCTTTGTTGTCCAAAACATCGGGGTTGAGAGAGTTGACCAATACTCGATATTCACCCTCAACATCACCATCAACATAAATTTGTCCGGTATTGACTTTATTATTAGCTTTATCAACTTCTACATCTACTGTGATGATCGGGGATGATCCAGCTCCTGCGGAGTTAGAAGTCGTCATATTCTGAGTAAAGACTTTAGACTTTAATCCCAGGTGGGTAATAGAGTTTGCACCCAACGTGAAGTTAGTTACGTTTTCAACCAAATTATTAAATTTGACCACACCTGTGCCGTCACCGGAAATGTTGACGTTATAAATTCGACCATCTATGCCATCGTTGAAAGTTATTGTGCCATTGTTAACTGCAGAAAGATTTAAGTTTGCAGGCTGTTCTGGTTCATATGTTTCACAATCTTCACATTCTATTTCGGGTTGTCCTTGCATATAAATCGCATTATTTTTACCATTTACCTTATTTCCGTCAAACAATGATGCCCCATTGTCGGCAGAAATTAGTATGTCTGTATATTCTGAAAAAATTGCCCCACCTTTAGAATCATCGTCGCCTTCAACATAGTTGTTTATAAAGTTGGAATTTATAATGTTGACGGTACCTCGATCAATAAAAATAGCTCCACCATATGCACTTGAAGAAGTTGACGATGCATGGTTTTCGATAAAATTACCAACAAGCCTGTCAATTTTAGAATTGTTGTCACTGGTAATAGCTCCACCGTAAGCTCCGGAATCACCTTGAGCATAGTTACCTATAAAGTCACCTGTTATGCTGCCAATATCCGCGCCGCCGATGTAGAGGCTTCCGCCATTAGCATAATCTCCCAGGGAATAGTTACCTGTAAAATTACCGGTGATATTGTTAATTGCAGAATCGCTGTTACTGACAATAGCACCACCAGAAGCAGAAGCACCAGCAGATATTGTTTGAACATAGTTACCAGTAAAATTACCGCTTATATCGCCGATTGAACCGCTATTATAAATAGCACCAGCAGAAGCGTCGATGTTTGTTGATAGTGAGTGATTGCTGATAAAATCAGAATCGACAATACTATCGATGGAGTTAGCGTTATAAATTGCGCCACCGGAGGCGTAGTTGTTTGTGCTTTCAGCAGTGTTTCCGATAAATGTACCGGACAAGGTGCCGATTACCCCGCTAAAGGCATCTGATGCAGAAGCTTGAGAGGTGTTGTTGATGGCGCCACCCCAAACGTAGCTATTTTGAGATTTAGCACGGTTGCCGATAAAGTTTGCATTTATGTTGTTAATTGTTGCATGGTTATCGATTGCACCACCATGTATAAATTTTCCTGAAGCACCGGTTGAATGGCCGTAGTTATTAACAAAATTGCCCTCAATAGTATCAATTGTTGCGGCAGCAGATGATGTAGAATCAAAATATATGGCTGGTCCGACGACGCTTCCTGTTGCAGATGAAGTAGTGTTACCGACAAAATCGCCGGATATTGTTCCCAAAGAAATTGGGGTTCCGCGTAATGACAAACCGGCACCATAAGCGGTTGTAGAAGATGTTGCAGATGAGGAGTTATTTACAAAATCAGAGTTTATATCCAAATCGGAAATATTGGTGCCCTTGCTATAAATAGCACCACCGTCAGCAGGGCCGGAGATATTGGTGAATACTTTGTTGTTTACATCGGCTGTTGCTAAAGTGTTATTAATCCGGGTTGAGGTTTCGGTGTAATCATCAGGTTTGTTATAGGTATAATAAAAAGTTTTTTCCCCGATGGTTACAGCCGTTCCCTCGCTGTCTGACCAAGAGATTTTGTTTCCGGTTAAGCTGTTTAGATAATCCGCATCGACATCATCAGCCAATGCCGGTGTGCTTAAAAACGTGGCGGTGAGCAATGATGCCGCGGTAAAATGAAGTTTATTCATGGCGCTTTTCCTATAAACTACAGTTACAGACTTTGATTAAGAATATATGGAAAAGCTTAAAAAGCGGTTAAGGGAAACAGTTTTTGACAAACAAAAAAACCCCGCAAATCGCGGGGTTTTAACAAAAACAGAATTTTTATTTATTGAAATTATTTTCCTGTCTTTTAGCTTCGTCTTCAGTACGAGCAACGTTAACCAAAATCTCTTGGCTGACTTCCGGGTGAAGATTGATTTTTACACGGTAAATACCAAGATCTTTAATCGGACGCTCCAAAGAAATGAAACGACGCTCAACATTCTTGCCGGCCTCTTTCATAGCAGAAGCAATGTCACGAATGTTAACTGAACCGTAGAGTTGTCCGGTTTCGGCAGCTTGACGAATCAAAACAACTTTGAAACCTTCCAAATCAGCAGCCTGCTTGGTTGCGTTTTCAAACAAAGCCTTGTTGTGAGCTTCGAGCTCGGCTTTTTGTTTTTCATAAACAGCCAAGTTGGCTTCGGTTGCACGAAGAGCCTTTTTTGAAGGCAAAAGGTAATTGCGGGCATAACCGTTTTTTACGGTAACTTTGTCGCCCATCTTACCCAATTTGTTAATGTGTTCCAAAAGAATTACTTCCATCTCCGTCCTCCTTAATCAGCAACAAAAGGAAGAAGAGCAATGTAGCGGGCGCGTTTGATGGCGCGAGCCAATTCTCTCTGCTTTTTGGCAGAAACGTTAGTAATACGACTTGGAATGATTTTGCCTTTTTCAGAAATGTAACGGCTCAAGAGTTTTACGTCTTTGTAGTCGATAACCATTCCATCTTCACCTGAAAACGGGCAGCCTTTTTTCTTCTTAAAGAAAGTTTGTTTATTTGCCATGGTCAATTACTCCGCTTCTTCAACTGGTTCTTTGTCTTCAGAAGATGAAAGTCCTTCACAGAACTCGTCAACTTTTAAGGTCATATAACGAATGATGTCTTCGTTAAAGCGCATAACACGCTCATATTCAGCAATGGCCGAAGCCGGAGCTGAGATGTTCATCAATACGTAATGTCCTTTGCGGTTTTTCTTGATGCGATAAGCCAAGGTTTTAAGACCCCAGTTATCAACTCTTACAACCTCGCCGCCTTCTTTTTTAATAACATCAGAAAGTTCTGATACAATGTTATTTACTTGTGATGCGCCGAGATCCTGACGTGCAATCAGCACGCTTTCGTATTTTTGCATATATAAACTCCTTATGGATTCTCAACAAAACCCCTTATTACTAAGGGAGGTTAATGTATAGCCGAAGACTAAACTCCGGCAAGGGACGCCGCTTAATATACAATAAAACTTTAATTTGGCAAGCTTTTTTTGGTAATAAACGAATTTAATTTATTGCAAAGGGAAATAAAAACATTTATTCTTTGAAAAAACTAGGGTTTCAAAGGGTTGAAAAATGAAACATAATATTGGTGTTTGTGCTTTGTTTTTGTTGCTTTTTATAGCCGGATGCACAAGCAATGAAACAGTGTGGATGTCGGAAGAAGACTGTGAAAACGAGGCAAAAGTGGTCGTTCTCGGTAATCGTCCGTATAATACAAAATCAACAATTTTTTTGGTCAATCAAAACACCGGAGAGCTTGCGTGCTGTCAAGACACACCGATGGTGAGCGCGGAAGAGTGCGCATGGGCGCTGGAACAAACCTGTTTTAAACGGGTTGAAGATTTGCCCAGAGGAATTGCAAACTATGACTTTTTGAAGCCGGGAACTTATCCGACCAGACGTTGGCGTGATGGCGAAACTACGCCAAGGTGGTGATTAATGCTGTCAAGAGTGAAGACTGTTGCCTTTAACGGCTTGGAAATTCTTGATGTTGAAGTTCAGGTGCAAATTTTATCGGGGATGCCGGCATTTACAATCGTGGGCTTGCCTGACAAAGCGGTGGCCGAAAGCAGAGAACGCATTCGCGCCGCTCTTTTTTCTATGGGACTTAAGCTGCCGGCAAAGAGGATTACAATTAATCTAGCTCCGGCAGATATTTTGAAAGAGGGAACCCACTATGACCTGCCGCTGGCTTTGGGATTGTTGTGCGGTATGGGTTTGATTAAGCAAGAAAATTTGTCGGGATATGTCGCTGTGGGCGAAATCGGGCTGGATGGTGCGGTTATTAAGGTTGACGGGGTGCTGCCCGCCGCCATAAGAGCCGAAAAAATCGGTTGCGGCTTTATTTGTCCGGCTGATCAGGGAGGTGAAGCCGCCTGGTCAGGGGCAAAAAATATTGTACCGATTAAAAATTTGTCAGAACTGGTGGCTTTCTTTAAAGGCGAGGCGGTTATTGCACAGCCGGAGCCAAAAACCGCGGTTGAAACGACAAGCGAGCTTGATATGCGCGATGTTAAAGGACAGGAAAGCGCAAAACGAGCCATGGAGATTGCCGCTGCCGGCGGGCATAATTTGATTATGGTCGGTCCTCCGGGAGCGGGAAAGTCAATGTTGGCGGCGCGATTGCCGACGATTTTACCGCTGATGACAAGAAGCGAGGCAATAGAAACAAGCATGATAGCCTCAATTGTTGGAGAATTTAAGGGAGACAGTTTGAGTTTTGTGCGGCCGTTTCGTTCTCCGCACCATAGCGCATCAACACCGGCTTTGGTGGGCGGCGGAAGACCGGCAAGACCGGGAGAAATTTCGCTGGCCAACAACGGAGTGCTGTTTTTGGACGAGTTGCCGGAGTTTGCCCGCTCAACGTTAGAAGCTTTGCGTCAGCCGTTGGAAAGCGGCAGGATTAATATATCAAGAGTTAATTCTCATGTTGAATTTCCCGCAAAAATTCAGCTTGTTGCGGCAATGAACCCTTGTCGATGCGGACATTTGGGTAATCCGGCGCGGGAATGTCCGCGGGCACCAAAGTGTGCACAAGAATATCAGGCAAAAATATCGGGTCCGCTGTTGGACAGGATTGATATTCAGATTGAAGTGCCGGCCGTCAGTCCTTGGGATATGTCGGAAGTCGCAAGCGGAGAAAGCAGTGCAGATATTCGCAAACGTGTGGTTGCAGCAAGAGAGGTGCAACAGCAGAGGTTTGATAAATTCGGACGAGGAGATTTGCACACAAATTCCGAGCTAAGCGGCGATATGCTTGAGGAAGCGGCAATTATGGACAATGATGCAAAAGAACTATTGATAAATTATGCGAATCGTGTAAAATTGTCCGCTAGAGGGTATAATCGCACTTTAAAGTTAGCAAGAACAATTGCGGACTTGCAAAATGAAATTAAATTGCATAAGATACACATAGCCGAGGCTCTGTCCATGAGGTGGAAAGTGCCGGAATACAAGATTTAGGAGATGACGAACAATGCTTAAAAAAATATCAAAAACACTGTTGTTGGCAATGGTGGTAAATGGTATGTTTTGGTGCGTAGCCAAAAACGCCGATGCTGCTTGCGCCGCTTGTAATGACCGAATTGAAGAACAGGCACCGAGGTTTGTTAAAAACTCCGGCTATAAACCGGAAATTATACAACCGGTAGTCAAAAATTATGACTGCTCGGCCCCAAAGCCTGAATATGTGCCGGCTCCGGAAATGCCGGTTAAGCAAGAAAAATTTGTTCGTCCGGCTCCGAAGAAGGTTGCATTTATTCCTAATGTAAGCACTTATCAAAATAAACACTTAAAGCCGCTTGATGATGTTGAAGTTTCTATGAAAAACAGAGTGTCAACATGCACCGAAACGCGCGGCGCTAAACCGACAGGTCCCGAGTTTGTTATGTCATCTCGCTCGGAAAGACAGGTCGCGTTCGGCGATCAGCCTTGTCGTGACGGAAGCATTTTCGGCGGACACGATTGTCATTCAAGAAATAAAAACGGAAGCATCTTCGGCGGAGAGTCTTGCAGAAGTTGCCTGAAGAAAGGAACAATTTTTGAGAGCGCTCCGTGCCAGAGTTGTAAGCAAAAATATGTATCTCATGCTCAAATACCGGCACCGGTTGCAACCCCTGCTCCTGCTCCGGCTCCGATGCCTGCTCCTTGTTGCTGCTGCAATTGCAACAGTTTTGCTCCTGTTCCGGCATATGCACCGACAATGACTTATACTACAATTCCCGCTCCGGCTCCGATGCCGGTTCCGATGGCGGCAAATTGCAATTGTGCCGGAAACTACGGTGTCGGCGCACAGATTAATGCCCAAGTTGTTGCTCCGCAGGCACCTTGCCCGTGCAAAGGCAAACAACAGGTTCATCAGGAAAAAGTACATGACAGCGGAGCAATTTTCCCGGGTGGAAGCTGCAAGAGCTGTATGAAGAAAGGCACAATTCTGGAAAGCGGAAGTTGTAAGAGTTGCATGAAAAAAGGTACAATCTTGGAAAGCGGCAGTTGCACCAGATGCAAAAAGAAAGGATCTTGCACAAAATGTAAACAGCCGAAACCGGAACCGGCTCCAAAGCCGTGCGTAAAGAAACGCACCGTTGAGCCGACAATCCGCGATTGTTCATTGTTTGCACCAATCAGCATGGAATGGGTTGACTTCAGAATTAATCGTAACGGCGATAATAAGACCTATTCACGTAATTTGGGCAAGTATCGTTTCAGAATTTTCGGTTGCCGCAGAAACGCCAAGAATACGGTTTTGAACGAAGGACGCTTGGTAGAGAAAGACATGAATTTCAATGAAATCTTTACCGATATGGTTTCGGACTGCTACAAAATTGTTAATATGCAGGAGTGTATTGATGAAAACAGCCCGTTACCGGAATATGTTTTGACTGCTGAAATTACCGATTTGTTCCTCGATGTTTGCGATGAATATAATTGGGGCGATGTCAGAATGGAAAACAGCCGTAGCGGTTCTTCAGAAATTACCGTGGTCTGGAGATTGATGGATATAAGCAAAACCAATGTTTTGTGGAAAGGTCAGACCAAAGGTTACGGAAAACTCGAGGTCGGCGAATATAACGGTGAGACCGTTTTGGTTCAGCGTGCGTTTGCCGATGCTTCAAACAATCTGCAATATCAACCGGGATTTGAGGACCAGTTGAAGGTAAGACTTTCACCGGAAGAAGTTGAACAACAAAGAAGAATTATAATGGAAGCTCAAAAAGCCAGCGGTATCTGCCAGCCTAAAGTTGTTGAAGACTTTGGTGTAGTATCGTCAGGCGTGGTCGACGAAGTTAAGGTTGAAACACCGGAACCTGTTGTTTCAAGTGCAATATTTGAGGCCGATAAACTCTGTATTGTTGAAAGAGCAGATATTGATAATATGACTACGGAAGATGTCTGCAAAATGAGAAATTCCGTTGTTAAGATTAAAAATGCCAAAGGAGTTGAGGGCGCAGGTCTGTTGATTTCAGAACAATTTGTAATGACTTCGGCAGATTTGGTAGACCGCAGCAATAACCAATATACGGTTGAAACAGCAAGCGGCAAGACAATGTCAGCCAAGGCGTTCCGTGCTAACCCACGTCGCAACACAGCGTTGTTGGTATTGGGAGAGGCTGCAGAATATACTCCGCTGGGACTTAACCTCGAATTGCCGGCCGTAGGTAAAGAAAGCTATCAGTTCGTAGGGTTGAAACCGGTAGGCAACGGTACCGATTGTATGGCTGACAGCGAGAAAGTTAACAGCTATCGTTATACTCAGGATGGGGCTGCCGAGATTATGATTGACAGTTTCAATCAAGGCACGGTAATCGGAGGAGTTTTGGTTGATAATAAGGGACGTGTAACCGGTATTGCTCACAGAGCTCCTGATGGCGCACACTTGTTCTTGCCGATGGAAACCGCAATGCGCAGTTTGGGCGTTGAGATTTGCGGCAAGGCATTCCCAGAAATTAAGCCAAAACCGAAAGTATGGGAAAAACCGGTTGCCGAGTTTATTGACAATCCGGAAGCCAAAGCCCCAGAGGCTATGCCGGTTAAGAACAGAAAATAATCGGTAAAAACCAAACAAAGCCCCTCCGTACAGAGGGGCTTTTTTGAAAGAAGACGGATGATAGATAAATTAAAAAAGTATAATGCGTTTTATGCAAACAATGGCTCTTGCGGGAACGAAAAGTATTATGAGGTGTTTAAGTATGCGGATCGAAAATCAAAACTTATTTTGTCTGCTCCGCATGCGACAAAGAGCTTTGTTAGCAAAAAAGAAAAGCCTGCAGATTTATACACAGGCGCAATAGTTGAATATGTTGGCGAACAAACAGAGACATCTACACTTATTAGGACTAAATATGTAAATAAAAAGGAGCTGATTTCAGACTATGTAGCAAACAACGGGCTAGAAAATCATTTTTTTGTTGATGTACATGGATTTGATAAAAATATAGAATATGATGTGTGTTTAGGGATATGTGAATATGAGACTAAAGGGTATCCATATTTGGAAGATATAATTGCTATCGTGCAGAAATATAACTTAAAGACAATAGTTAATTATCCCGGTTATACGGGGAAGAGCGGATTTACAAGACGTTATCAAGAACAATTTGGTAAGCCCAATATAATACAAATGGAATTGAAGAGATATTTGCGCGATTTTTACCATAATCCCGATATTGTCAAAAAAATAACAATACCGATGATGATAGAGGTAGCTAATTGCTATAAAAAATAAAAGCACCGCTTTTGTGCGATGCTTTTTGTTGGGATAATGAGATTTATTTTTGCTTATCTTTTTTTTGTTGAAGGAGCCTAGCTTGGAAGCCCTTAGGTTTCCATCCGTACATAGATTCACCGTCTTTTGCTATTTTTACAGCTTGCTCCCATTCTAAATCTGCTTTCTGTGTCATATGATGAGCTTTTTGCGCGTCATAAGGGGTATCTGTGCCATGAGCGATGGAGTTGTTGTTGTAATCGTACTTAATTTTATTAATTTCTGAATTATCCTTATTGTACTCGCCAAAGGAAGATTTTAAACCTTCTTTGCTCATGTGTTGAAAGCTTTCTGATTTGCACACGGCCTCAAGTTTTTTTAAGGCAGCTTCTTTTGACTCTTTCATTGTGGTTCTCCTAAAATCTCATTTTTATCCTTCTTTTTTGTCTATTATCTCAATATTTAAAAGTTTTGTCAACAAAAAAATGCAGTTAACAGAAAAATCGGTTGGATTTATTTTATAATCTAAATTATAATGCACTTGTTTTTATGATTTGTCCAGAGAGAAAAATGTCATTATTAAAATCAGTAACAACTTTTGGCGGATGGACGCTAATCAGTAGGATTACAGGATTTTTCCGCGATGTGGTGTTGGCTAATTATTTGGGCGCGGGACTGGTTTCCGATGCGTTTTTTGTGTCGTTTAAGCTGCCGAATCTGTTCAGAAGTTTGTTTGCGGAAGGAGCTTTCAGCGCGGCGTTTGTGCCGATTTTTTCTCAAAAACTGGTCAAGGACAATAAGAGCCAGGCGATAAAGTTTGCGGCTCAAGCAATCTCAGTATTGGCGGCATTTGTCGGGCTTTTTGTGCTGATTATGGAAGTGATTATGCCGGCGGTGGTAATGGTTTTGGCTCCGGGGTTTGCCAGCGATGCCGGAAAAATCGAATTGGCAGTTTTTTTGTCTAGAATCACATTTCCGTTTTTGCTGTTGGTGTCAATTGTGTCTTTTCAGTCGGGAATCTTGAATTCTCTGGGAAAATTTGCGGCACCGGCAGCGGCACCGGTTATTTTGAACCTGACGATGATTACGTCGGTTTTTGTTTTTATGCCGTTTTTGGCTACACCGGCTTATAGAATTGCTTTGGGTATTCCGATTGCGGGGGTTTTAGAAGTTTTATGGCTTAATTATTTTTTGCGGAAAGAGGGCGTTTTTGTTACTCCGCAAAAAGATATCTTTAATTTGGTAAAATCCGATGAAATAAAAATGTTGTTTAAACGGATAGCGCCCGGGGTGTTCGGAGCCGGAATTTATCAAATTAATATGATGGTTGATACAATTTTGGTTTCTTTGGTCGGTACCGGCGCAATTTCGTGGTTATATTATGCCAACAGGTTGCAACAACTGCCTTTGGGCGTGGTCGGAGCAGCAATCGGGGTGGCGGTTTTGCCAATATTATCAAAACAGGTGAAGTCAGAAGATACGGTGGCGGCAAAGCGTACTCAAGACAAAGCAATAGAGTATGGGGCTTTGATGTCAATGCCGGCGGCGGTGGCTTTGATGGTGTTGGCGGCACCGACGGTTAATGTGTTGTTTCAGCACGGAAAATTCGGCGGCTTGCAAACCCTTATGACCTCAAAAGCGGTGATTGCGTATGCGTTGGGGTTGCCCTTATATGTGATGGTAAAAGCGCTGGCTCCCAACTTTTTTGCGCGCGGGGACACAAAAACTCCGGTAAAATACAGCGCAATAGTGCTGTTGGCAAATTTGGTGTTTTCGGCATTACTGATGATTCCGTTCGGGCATGTCGGAATAGCGTCTGCAACAACATTTGCTGCGTTTGTGTCGTTGTTTCAATATGTACGGGGGCTGAAAAAAAGAGGCTATTGGAGTTTTTCTAAAGAACTGAAAGAACGTATGGCAAAAATATGCGCCTGTTCCGTAGCGATGGGTGTGGTGCTGTATGCGGAAAGAAGTCTTTTAAATATATGGAATCCAAATTGGTTGGGTTTGCCGGTGATAGCAAAACTGTTATTGCTGGGAATGATTGGCGGCGTTGCGGCGTTGGCATTTTTGATGATGATAAAAATGTGTGGCATTGTCGATGTGTTTGCTTTTTGTAAAAATATGATCAGTCGCAGGAGAAGACGTAAGTGAAAGTGTATGCGCGTAAAGCCGTTGAAACAGCTAAAAAAACATGCGGCAGGGTCGGAGAACTGATTAAAGGGGCTTTTGACACATGGCCAAAGGCCTTTGTCGGCGTGATTGCAGCGTTGATAATCGGCTATTATCCCCTGGGCGGAAAGATGAGCGAAAGCATAGACAAGACAGCGGATTATGATTTTTCGGCAATATCGGAAAAACAACTGCAAACTGTGGAGGCGATTTCGTTTTTGATTGACCGAGAGGTTAACAAGCATATTTGGACCCCTAATCTGCCTTTCTTTTTTCCGGCTTACAGCCTTGATAATATGCCAAATTTTCAAATCGGGATAATTCGCGGTGTAAAAAGTATTGCGTCGAGCTTGGCAAAGCAGGTCAAGTGTGTTGAGGACGAAAAAGCGCCGAAATATTTGCCGGATGCAGCAAATTTGTTGGCTTATCCCGAAAATGTATGGCTGGTTTCTCCGAATAATAAGCTAAAAATGGCGGCATCATCATCCAGCCAATATCGTAAGGCTCGGAAAAAAATGAAAAATTTTAACCAAGCGCTTGAAAGCGAAAAATGTTTTTGGGTCAGAGACGAAAAAAGTCTGTATGCAATAAATTTGTCTGTTCTCAGAGGACTTAGGGCGGCAAAACGTCAGCTGGAAAATGAGATAAAAGAGGGAAACAGCAGCTGGTTTGATACTAAGGCTGATAATGTGTTTTATCTAAATCAGGGAAGGCTGTACGCATATATGATAGTCTTGAAAAAAATAGCCAGAGATTATAAACAGGTGTTGATGGCAGATAATCTGTATCAGGACTGGACGATTATGTTGAGGGCTTTGCAAGATGCCGTGGAAATAAATCCAGAAGTTGTGTTGAACGGAAAGATTAACGGAGAATTTACGGCAAATCATTTAATGAGTTTGGGGTATTATACGGCAAAGGCTGAAAATGTTTTGATAAAAATCAATGTGCGTTTGAAAGAGGAAGACAAAGATGCAAATTGAAATTCAAGAATCAAATGATAAAAACATTATGCATTTTTATCCGGAAGGCGGTCTGAATATTAAGAACAGCAGCGAATATAGCGATGTTAAATCAATAAGAAAATCGCCGTTGGCCGAAAATCTGTTTGATTTGGGCGGAATTTGTTCGGTGATGATGACACCGGATTGTATATCCGTGACCAAGGAGGAAGGCACGTCATGGGAAGTGTTAAAACCTCAGATTTTGGCGGAAATTATGGATTTTTTGGCGTCGGGGGCAGATATAGTTGTTGACGGAGAAAGCGTAAACGAAGAAGAATTGTTGCAAAAAATAGAGGGATTGTTAAATGCAAGAATCAGGCCGGCGGTTCAAAAAGACGGCGGAGATATTAAACTTAAGTTATTTGAAAACGGTGTAGTTTATGTTGAACTGCAAGGAAAATGCGTGGGCTGTCCGTATGCGCAAAGGACGCTGAAAGACGGAGTGGAGAAGTTACTTAAAACATATATTCCTGAGGTTAAAGCGGTGGAAAAATATGAAGAGTAGAACAATAAAATGTTTGTTTGTCGCGCTGTGTGTTTGCGTGTTTGAGGCGCAGGCCGCAGATAAGTTAAAGATGGAATTGCAACCTGACGGAATGTTTATAAACAACGTTAATGTCGCAGTTTTGCAAAAGATATACGAGGATTTCGGATATACGGATTTTGTGGCAAAAGATCATACAATTCCCTCAATTTTTTTGGAAAGCATGCCGATTGATTTTAATAATATAAAGAACAAAAATTTTCGGAATCGGCTGTTTATAACAATTATGGCGCCGCTGGCTTTGAAAGTTAATGAAGAGATTATATTGGAGCGTGTCCACATCATTGACTTAAAGAAAACATTTGAGGAAAAAGGAAAGCTTTCATCAAAAGAGGAAAAAGAAGTCGAAGATTTGGCGGTTAAGTATGATGTCTTTACAAGAATGAAAGGTAAAGAGCGCTACGATATTTTATTTAAAAATCTTTTGCTGAAGGTTGATCAAATTGCTCCGGCATTATTGATTGCGGTGGCTGCGGCTGAAAGCAACTGGGGAACCGCCGATGAAGTAAAACAAGGAAATGCGCTTTATAAACTGAAAGATTGGTTTACGGATAAAGGAATAAAACCTAAAGGCGAAGATGATGACAGCTATCGTATCAGAGAGTATCCGGATTTGTTATCGGCAATCAGAGATTATGCCTTAAAACTCAACAGCGATGTAAATTTCCAACATATGTGGGTGGCGAGAGCGCAACTGCGTAACCATAATCAGACATTGAAAGGCAGAACAACGGTTAACGGTATGGTTTTGGGTTCTCCATTGGAAAATTATGCCGGTTTGCTCAATTATATTTTGACTTTTTATGATTTGGTCAACATTGACGAAACGCGTTTGAGAAATATATCATTTTCAGAGGATTAAGAATGTTGGAAGTTATACCGATTTTGTGTCGGGCCGGGCAAATGGATAATTATGCATATCTGCTGGTTGATAAAAACACCGGAACGGTGGCGGTATTGGACGCTTCGGAAGCAGAACCGATAATTGAGGAATGCGAACGGAAAAAAATAAGACCGCAATTTTTATTAAATACGCACCATCATTTTGACCATGTTGAGGGAAATGCCGAACTGAAAGCCCTGTTCGGGGCAAAAATAGTCGGCGCGGCAAAAGATAAAAGCAGGATTGAGGGGCTGGACATCAGTCTTAATGACGGAGATGTTTTTAAAATCGGAGACAGCGAAGCTCGTATTATAAGTGCCGACGGGCATACAATAGGGCATATTTTATGGTATTTTGTGCAAGATAAGGTGCTTTTTACCGGCGATACGTTATTTAATTTGAGCATCGGAGGGCTGTTTGAGGGAACGCCGGAGCAAATGTGGAACAGCTTGCAAAAAATTAAGCAATTGCCTGATGATGTGCTTTTTTATCCCGGACATGAATATACAGCATATGGAATGAACGCTTTGGAAGGGGAAGCAGGGCGCAAATATGCTGAGAAAGTGCAAAAAAGACTGTCCGAAGGAAAACCCGCCGGACCGATTTCGTTGGGAGAAGAAAAGGAGTGCAACCCATATTTGAAAATAGATAAGTTGCAGGATTTTTGCCGATTGTTTAATTGATTTTAAGTATTTTTTAGTCTTTGCCATGTAGAGTAGAGGGGTAAAACTCTTTTGGCGGTAAAAATGATTTGGATTTTAGCAGGTTTTGTTTTTGGCGGCTTGGTTCCGTATATGGCGCGGCGTTTTGCAAAGTTTATGCCGGCTACCCCTGCGTATGCTTTATATAGGCTGATTAAACCAAACAAGCATACCAACCGCGAAAACGAAAAATATAAGCAATTAAAGAAAAAATATACGCTTCGCAGCCTGCTTTATGCGCTAGTCAGTGCCGGAGTGTCGGCCGGCGTGGTCTATAAATTCGGAGTTTTAAGCCAAGTTTGGTGGTTGGGCTTTGTATGGGCGATGCTTTTGTTGGCCGAAACGGATTTCAAAATGTTTTTGTTGCCGGATATCTTAACAGTTCCATTGCTGATTTGCGGATTTTTCTTTGCAGCATCGGCGTTTAATCCGGCGGTAGGTGCTTTTGAGAGTGCATTGGCAGCGCTTCTCGGTTATATGGTGCCGGTTGCGGCAACAATTTTAATGTTGTGGAAGAGCACAGAAGCCTTTGGCGGCGGCGATATAAAGCTTTTGTCGGCCATAGGTGCCTGGCTCGGAATTGAGGGTTTGTTGTATACGATTTTGATGTCATGTGTGATTTTTGCGGTTTGTATGCTGATAAGACGTAAAAAAACGGGCGCTTTCGGTCCGGCGTTGGTGGCGGCCGCGATGGTATATTTATTGTTTTTAATCTAATGTGAGGACAAACAAAGATGATTGATATTGTTGAAGAAAGAAAAAAAGCAAAGCAGGTGGTCGAAAGCAATAACTTTGACTACTTAATCATGTTTGTAATCTGTATGGATGCTATTGCTCTCGGAATGCTGACGATAGGCTTTTATGAAGTTGATTTTATTAAGACGATGTTTTTGCTGGATCGGATTTGCATGGCAATTTTTATTGTTGAAATGCTGATAAAGATGTATGCATACGGTCCGAAATTCTTTAAGTCGGGATGGAATGTGTTTGATTTGGCGATTATTACGATATCGTCATTGCCGGGGAGCGGATACCTGATTATTTTGAGAACTTTCAGATTATTCAGGTTGTTGAAATATGTTGACAGGTTCAGACGATTGAAAAGCATTATCAATATTATGCTTTTGATTTTGCCTAATTTTGTAGCCATGTGTGCGATTATGACGGTAGTCGTTTACGTTTTCGGCGTTATGGGAGTTGTGCTTTTTGGCGATGGGGTCGGAGCTTTTAATGATTTAGGAAAGTCGATTTTCACCCTTTTGCAGGCATTTACTCTTGATGGCTGGGCATCAACGATAGCTCGTCCGGTTATGCGGGTATATCCGTATGCATGGATGTTCTTTGTAGGTTTTATCATGCTCTCGTTATGGCTGGTAATAAGTTTTATTTTAAGCGTTATTGCAATGATGGTCAAAAGAGAGTTTAATGTAAAATCAAGACTATAAAATCAAGATTTTAAGAAAAATACCGGAGCGTTCCGGTATTTTTTTTGCCTAAAAACTTGACTTTGAAAAAAACAATCACTAACTAAAGTATAGCAAAATTTTATAGGAGTTTAAAGGCTATGAATATCAGACCATTATATGACAGAGTTCTAATCAAGAGAGTTGATGAACTTACCAAGACCGCCGGAGGCATTATTATTCCGGATACGGCAAAGGAAAAACCTTCGGAGGGAATCGTTGAAGCAGTCGGAACCGGCGCTCGTACCGAAGACGGAAAAATTATTCCGATGACGGTTAAGGTCGGAGACCATGTGCTGTTTGCTAAATGGGGCGGAACAGAAGTTAAGATTAACGGTGAAGAGAGACTGATTGTAAAAGAGTCTGATTTATTGGGTATTGTTGAATAAGTTAAGAGGAAAAAACAATGGCTGTTAAAGATATTAAATTTGGAAATGATGCGCGCAGCAGAATGCTGAACGGCGTTTCGACCTTGGCAAAGACCGTAAAAGTTACTTTGGGGCCGAAAGGACGTAATGTTATTTTGGACAAGTCTTACGGCGCTCCTAAAATTACGAAGGACGGTGTATCGGTTGCAAAAGAGATTGAACTCGCCGATAAATTTGAAAATATGGGCGCGCAGTTGGTCAAAGAAGTTGCACAAAAAACGGCAGATAAAGCCGGTGACGGTACAACTACGGCAACCGTTTTGGCTGAAGCTATCATTAAAGAAGGGTGCAAGGCTGTTGCCGCAGGTATGAACCCGATGGACTTGAAACGCGGTATTGATTTGGCGGTTGATGCGGTGGTTGAGGATGTTAAATCTCGTTCAAAACCGATTAAAACTTCTGAAGAAATTGCGCAAGTCGGTACAATTTCGGCCAACGGTGATCGTACAATCGGTGAATATTTGGCACAGGCCATGGAAAAGGTCGGCAACGAAGGTGTTATTACCGTTGAAGATGCCAAAGGATTGGAAACCGAGTTGGAAGTTGTTGAAGGTATGCAGTTTGACCGCGGCTATCTTTCTCCTTATTTTGTAACCAATCCGGAAAAGATGAATTGCGAATATGATAATCCGTACATTTTGTTGTATGATAAGAAGTTGAGCAATTTGCAGCCGCTGGTTCCGGTTTTGGAAGCCATTGTGCAGTCGGCTCGCCCGCTGTTGATTGTGGCAGAAGATATTGAGGGTGAAGCTTTGGCAACTTTGGTTGTAAACCGTATTCGCGGCGGACTGAAAGTTTGTGCCGTTAAAGCTCCGGGATTTGGCGACAGAAGAAAAGCTATGCTCGAAGATATTGCTATCTTGACCGGCGGTCAGGTTGTTTCTGAAGATTTGGGAATGAAACTTGAAAACGTTACCCTGGATATGTTGGGAAGTGCTAAAAAAGTTGAAATTACTAAAGACGATACAACCATTATTGACGGTGACGGCATTAAAGATTTGATTAAAGCCCGTGTTGAGCAAATTAAAAAGCAGATTGAAGACACATCTTCTGATTATGACCGTGAAAAATTGCAGGAACGTTTGGCAAAATTGTCCGGCGGTGTTGCAGTGATTAAGGTCGGCGGATCTTCAGAAGTTGAAGTTAAAGAAAAGAAAGATCGTATTGATGATGCTTTGCATGCTACCCGTGCCGCAGTTAAAGAAGGCGTTGTTGCCGGCGGTGGTGTGGCTTTGTTGTATGCGACACGTGCTCTTGATAAGGTAAAACCCGAAAATCAGGACCAGAAAGTCGGTGTTGATATTATTCGCAAAGCAATTGAGGCTCCGTTACGTCAAATTGCCGAAAATGCCGGTGTGGACGGTGCGGTTGTGGCTGGAAAATTGCTTGAGAGCAAAGATACCAACTATGGTTACAATGCACAAAGCGGCGAATATGTTGATATGGTAAAATCAGGTATTATCGACCCGACCAAAGTTGTTCGTACTGCTTTACAAGATGCGGCTTCAGTCGGCGGGTTGTTGATTACTACCGAATCGATGGTAACCGAAGCTCCGAAGAAAGAATGCCACTGCGGATGCGGATGCGGTGAAGGCGGTGCCTCGGCAATGGGTCCGGGAGGCATGGGTTTCTAAACCGAAAATTATGAAAAACAAAACCGTTGCCCATAGGCAACGGTTTTTGTTTTAAATGATGTCGATGACTCTTTTAGAGGAGGCTCGATTGTCTTTGAGAAAATCCTGCAACTTTTGTTGGGAGAAGTCATATTTGTAATAACCGTCCCGTAAACGCGTCGGAGTTTTGTAAAAGTGTTCGACGCTGTAGTTGTAGAATCCGGCAGGTTTCAGCTCCAATAAATCATAAGGAGTGATGTAGCCACAATAAATTGCACTTTGTACCCATTCTCTTTTTAGTAATCCCTTGGCAACTTTGCCGGCCGATTTTGTAAATTCGGTCATGCGTCTGGAGCACTCGAAAGGGGCAACACCATTGTTTAGGGCTTTTAAGAAATCGCTGTTTTTGAAATTTCCCGGTCCGACATTGTAGATAAACATGCTGGTTCCGATAATTTCTTGCCTGGTCAAAGGTCTTTTTACATACTGATCGATGTAGGGAAAGACATGTTTGCGCAGGTGAGCGCGGACACATTTTTGAGCGGAAAGCATATCAATTTTTTCATTGCTTTTGACACGAGTGCCGTCAGCATAAATTGTTGATCCGTACCCGATGGTCCAGCGTTTTCCGCAAAAATACGATGTCGGTTTGTAGTCTTCAACATAGGCAAGGCAGATGATGAGTTCGTCTTCAAGCCCAAGATAGAAGTCTTGATTTTGCGGAGCAATTTCAAGCGGAACATCGTCTTTCCAGTCATCATAAGCGGACTGATTGTCGTCATCAGGCAAAACCTGAGGGGCTCTTACAGATGTAAGATTGACCGGGGTGTCAGCTGTTGATGTGCCTTTTGAAGGTGAGTGCAGAGCGTAAAGTACAGTAATGATTATGGCCGTGATGTAAAATTTCTTCATAATTATAATTTTTATTGTTTAGATAGTAACAGATTTAATGTTTTTTGTCAAATTTTTTGTACAATCTTTGGTAAAATGTATTTTATCAAAAAAGGCTTGCAAATTTTATTATTTGATTTTAATAAGGACTAACCAAGTTGGGATGAGTGGCAGAGCGGCTGAATGCGCGCGATTCGAAATCGTGTTTACGGTAATCCCGTAACGGGGGTTCAAATCCCTCCTCATCCGCCAATTTATATAGTCCGCCCCTATGTGGGCGGATTTTTTTGTGCGGATTTATTCTTCTTCAGAAAATTTCAGTTTTTCGAGAGTTTGATAGGCTTTATCAATATCTGATTTTATTTGTTTTATATGTGAGTTTCTGCCGGCGTTTTCATATATATAAAGTGCATCGTGAAAACAAGAAAGAGCTTCTTGAATAATGGAGGCATCGTTTTGAAGTCGGCCGAGAAAATATTCAATGTTGCCGATTTTTTCTTGAATTTCAGCCCAGGATTCCGGGTCATTCTTTTCGGTAATAATTTTTTGCTGATTCTTATAGGCACGAATCGAGAGTTCACAAATTTCATGACTTTGGGTGAGATGTCCGAGATTGTGTAATAAATACCCTAAACGTCCTTGTATTTGCCCCCAAAAATCAGGAAATAGGATTTGAGTATATACCTTTTCGGCTTCACGAAGTTGAAAAACGGCATCACGCAACGCCTGAATGTCTTCAGTTTGTTTCCAGTAGCTCACATAGAGTTCGGAAAGTTTATAACAAACATAACCGTAGTCGTACGGATATGTGTATTTGCTTAAATATTTTTGAGCGTTCTGATAGTTTTTGATTGCCGGCTTGAAGTATGAAGTAGGACGGTTGGCAATGTAACGTGTCGCGCAATCATACATTTGACCTAAGTGGTAATATATGCAACCGATGTGAGTTGGCTGTGAAATTTTGTTTTGAAGTTTGAGGGCATCTTCAAAAATATTGCGAATAATTTTGAGGTCGCCGTCATATGAACTATCATAAGCTAAACTTAGATATATAATGCCGACAAAATTGAGTATGTACGGTAGATATTCATCGGTCAGAGTTTGAGCGGAATCAATTTTCGAAAGCTGATGAACGACTTTGCGGAGCAGATATTTTTTGTAAATCTGATATTCACGAGAAGGATTGTTTATGGAACTCAAAACAGCTCCGTAAAGTAATAACAGCAGTTCGGAAGGAATTTTACTTTCGGGAGTATCAACAACTGATGACGGAATGTAAAAACTGTCCATCAAAGAGATAAAAGCGTTGCCGTTTTCATCATAATGACCGTTGTTTTGAAAGTTAAGACGGATTTTGTCATTGTCACGATATCCCCAAATAATAATATCGGACTGCGTTTGTTTTAAGATGGATTGTCCGGTATCAATTAAGTCAAAAATATTGCGGCTTTCAAGATTGAGAAAAGAATGGTCAAAGTTTTCGAGATATGCCTCGGTACGCAATCCTTCGCAGGCGCTGAGGGCGTTGGCTAAGTTTGTAGCACCGCAATTGCTGATGTTATCGTAGAAATCAGCAATAATAATTTTAAATACGGGACCAGAGCTCGGCGAGCCCAAATTTGCAGTCGTCTCCGGCAAAGATTTTGATGTTGTATGCCAAAATTTCCAAGTCATTATTACTCATCATCTCCGTGAATGTATTGTTTTATGTCGTTGACACGGTCTTGCAAATCCTCAATTACTTGGCGGTTGATTTCAGCAATGCTTCTTTCTTTCTGATCAAGATTGCGAAAACGATATAAAAACCAAAGGGTCATGAGAGCGGTTACGAGAACTAAAGAATATTGATGAGATGACATAGTTTGAAATGCGCCGAAAAATATCAACAATATTTGGATGCGGCATGAAAACGATGCCGCCATTGAAGGGGGCAATCCTTTTTGCAAAGCCTGTCGACAAGAAGTGTTGTCAATCAGATTGCGGTATTTGCGGCTGAAGGTGAGTAACAATAATGCCGCGCACACAAAATCAATCAATAAGTACATTGAAAAGATGATGGTACAGCTGGCGGCATTTTCACAAACAGCCCAGGATATCGGTGCAAAGACTAAGAAACCCAGGCACATGACATCAATTTTGTTTAAGGATATACGGGACGGATACCAGTTAAAAATTATCAATGCGAAGCAGCTTGCGGCAAGATATGCCGAAAACATTCCCAAAAGAGGAGGAACGGCATTAATAAAGCCGAGTATGGCAATACCGGTGGTAATGGCAAAAGCTTGTATGCCCGACATGGCCTCACAGGTATCGGAATATGCAAAGATCCAAGAAAAGAAGGTCCAGGCAACGGCGACTAAAATCCGATTATAAATTGGCGCTAAAGGTGAAATTGCAGCAACAGCATCTTGAGGAATCGCAAAAGAGCAGATAAAAGCTCCGCACGCAAAAGCTACATAAGTAAGTTTGTAAAGGTTTTTAGCGCGAGCGATAACGTAGATTAATATTGCGACAACAAAAGGCAATATCAGTTCAACAAGGCTCATTGAAGCCAAAAATTGATGTTGATTATAAAAAAGGAAATAAGACAATAATGATGCAACGGCTACGGTCAGGCAGATAGGGATAAATGAAATTTGTTTTAAGATAGGAGCATTGCAACGAACTGCAGAGTTGTACATAACAGCAGGGACTATAAAACACATAAAAGTAATCAATAAACCTATTAAAAAAGTGCTGCTCATTATTAAAATTCTTTCTAATTTTTCAGTATATCTCTTTTATAATCTTAAACTTAGCTTTCTTCAACCACAATGTTTAGGGCAGAGCAGAGTTATAGAGTTTTTTCAGTAATTTGTAGGTTTGCGGTATGTTAATTTCTTGGGAAAGTGAGGTTTTGGTAATCAATGAGGTTAAAAAATTAAAATCATTTTTTCCGTTATTGATTATTGATTGGTGTAACGGATAAACATAGTTTGCGGGGATGTTATAGATTTTTTTCATTATACTGTTTTTGTTGGGGGTTATACCGTCGACGGCGGCCATTGCACAAAATTCGTCAACTAAAGAGTGTAAAATTTGGGCATTGTTTTTGTCTTTGAGCAGAGTTGATATTTTGTTGTTTTCCGCTGCACTCCAAATTGAACAGAGAGCGTAGGGAATTATGTATTGCCAAAAATCAAAAAGACGGTCTTCTCCTTTTGTGACACGAATTGAAGCGGAAGCAAAAATTTCTAAAACTTTGGGATCAGGCTCTTGTTGATTGTGTGAATAAATGCTTATGTCAGGAGTTCTTCCTTCCAAAGATATACTGTTTTTGCGCGAAATAATGTAGCCGTTGAAAAATGCTGAATATAAATTGTTTGAAATAATCGGTAAAAGATACGACATGTCCTTGAAAGGAGTAAAGCAAATAACCGGAGCGTCTTTTATTTTTAATGGGGAAAGCGCGGCAACGGCGGTATTAAATTGGTTGGGAAATGACGTGATTATTACCAACTCGGCGTTTTTTTGCATGGAAAGCGCAGCATCAAGAGAACAATGCTGTTGAGTAAGCCTGCGGTCGTCTTTTATCGAGATTTCGATTGTGGACGGCGGGGTTTGCGAAAGAGTTCGGTCAAGCAACATTATCACTTGATGTCCGGCCGATTGAAGCTGACAACCAAGGTAATGAGCCAACGGATTATTTCCGATTATGTATATGGGGCTGGTCATGGGTTACTCCTTTTGCAACACGGCAATGAAAAAACCGTCCATACCACCCTCGGTTCCCAAAATTGAAGGAAGACAACGAATAAAACCTTCAGGAGTTATGATTTCCGGCAGTATGTTACTATTGAACAGAACGGCAGATGTAATCGGAACAATCTTAAATTCAGGGTTGGCATCAATAAAGTTCGCAACCTGTCTTTCACCTTCATTTTTGGATAAAGAACATACCGAATATAGCAATATTCCTCCTTTTTTGAGATGAGAGGCGGTTGCGGAAAGCATTTGTTGCTGAAGTTTAACGCTTTGGACAACATCTTCCGGAGTTTTGGTGTGAACAATTTCGGGGTGACGGCGCAGAGTTCCGGACGCAGAGCAAGGCGCATCAAGTATTATGATGTCAAAATTTTCATTATTGTTTTGCAAATAATTAATCGCATCGGAGCAGATAATATTTTTTGCTTTGAATTTCAGCCGAGCGAGGTTTTCTTTGAGCGTTTGTAACCGTGGTGCGGAGATATCGACAGCGGTAACCGTAGCTCCGGCATTAATGAGTTGAGCGGTTTTTCCACCCGGAGCGGCGCATAAATCAAGAACATTTTTGCCCTTGATGTTGCCGAGTGCGGTTACGGCGAGCGAGGAGGCAAAATCCTGCACCCACCAGGCACCTTCCTGATAACCGGAAAGTTGAGAGACGGCACCTGCGGAATAAAGCCGAACAGAGTTGTTGGGCATAAGTTTGCCGCCCAAAATTTCAGCCCAATGTGCAGGCTCTGATTTTATGGTTAAATCAAGAGGCGGCTCAAGAGCAGCGTATTTTTCAATGGCGGCAATTTGTTTGGCGGTATAATCAGGTTGTAAAATCCGGCGGAAATTTTTGCTGAAAAAAGGAACGTTTGAAGCTTGACGAATCGTGTCGGCATCTTGGCAGATTTTACGCAAAACGGCATTTACAAATCCGCCGGCATATTTATTGCCCAGTTTTTTAGCAATATCAACGTAACTGCTGACGACGGCATATTGCGGAGTGTGCAAATAAAGAATTTCGGTTGCTCCCAAAATCAGAGCAATTTGTTCAATGCTGAGTTTGGGCGGAAGTTGTTTTGAGGAGTAACGCCCGATAACTTTTTTCAGAAAAGTTTGTTTGCGCAAGGCGGTAAAAATGAGTTTTTTAGCAAAAGCACGCTCTTGCGGGTCAGAGATTGCGTCGAATCGAGAATCAGCATTTCCGGAAAGAATGTTTTGATAAATTTGTGTGGATAATGTTCGGGTGTTCAACTTCGCAACCTTTCGCCAAAAAACGTTTGCTGTTGCCTAGTTTATGCAAATATTAAACGAATGACAAGCAAGAAAGTAATTTAACACTATTGTATTTTTATTGAAAATAAGATAGTCTGACCGACAGATGTTTGTAAAATTAAGAAAATATAAGTAGGAAAGGCATTTTGATGACTGAGGCTAGCACTCACTATAACGGTAAAACTTTTGAAGAATGGCAAAAGGAATGGGCGGTTGAAGACAGATATAACTTCCGCACAATTGAAGGAAAATGGCAAAAAATATGGGAAGACGAAAAAACGTACCATGTAGATGTTGATAAAACAAAAGAAAAATTTTATGTTTTGGTAGAATTTCCATATCCGTCAGGAGTGGGTTTGCATGTAGGTCATCCACGTTCATATACGGCGCTTGATACGGTAGCTCGCAAAAAAAGAATGCAGGGCTATAACGTTTTATACCCGATGGGTTTTGATGCCTTCGGGCTGCCGGCAGAAAATTATGCAATTAAAACCGGTGTTCATCCGGCCGTATCAACAAAAGCAAATATTGCCAATTTTACCCGTCAGTTGAAATCTTTGGGTTTCAGCTTTGATTGGGACAGATGCGTAACCACCTGTGATCCCGAATATTATAAATGGACGCAGTGGATGTTTATCAAATTTTTTGAAAAAGGTTTGGCGTATAAAGACAAAATAGCAATCAACTGGTGTCCGAGTTGCAAGGTCGGACTGGCAAACGAAGAAGTCGTCAACGGTTGTTGTGAACGTTGCGGGGCGCAAGTTGTACGCAAAGACAAAGAACAATGGATGATAGCCATTACCAAATATGCCGACAGACTGATTAATGATTTGGATGATTTGGATTTTATTGAAAGAGTCAAATCGCAACAAATTAATTGGATCGGGCGTTCGGAAGGTGCCGAGCTTGACTTTGATTTTGCAGAAGACAAATTGACGGTATTTACAACCCGTCCGGATACGGCTTTTGGTGTTACATACATGGTTTTGGCGCCAGAACATCCGTTTGTAAATAAATATATGGATCGTTTTGAAAACCAAGCCGAAATAAAAGCGTATGTTGAGGAAACAGCTAAAAAATCAGAACTGCAACGCAGTATGAGCGAAGAAAAAACCGGCGTTGAACTTAAAGGAATTAAGGCTCGTAATCCATACAACGGAAAAATGATTCCGGTGTTTATTTCCGACTATGTTTTGACCGGTTACGGAACAGGCGCAATTATGGCGGTTCCAGCGCATGACCAACGAGATTACGATTTTGCCAAAGTGTTTAATTTGCCGATTATTCAAGTTTTGGAAGGCGGAGATATCAGCGAAAAAGCCTGGGAAGAAGACGGCCTTCATATTAATTCCGAGTTTTTGAACGGAATGAATAAAGAAGACGGGATGCGTGCGGCAATTGATTATGCGGTTAAAAACGGATTTGGTCATTCAAAAGTTAACTTTAAATTGCGCGATTGGGTATTCTCTCGTCAGCGTTACTGGGGAGAACCGATACCGATGGTTTATTGTGAGCATTGCGGGTGGCAGCCGATTCCGGAATCACAGTTGCCGTTGGAGTTGCCCGAAGTACCGGATTATCATCCTAATGATGAGGGCGAATCACCGTTATCAAAGGCGACGGACTGGGTAAACACAACCTGTCCGAAATGCGGTGGTCACGCCAGAAGAGAAACCGATGTTATGCCGAACTGGGCGGGTTCGTCGTGGTATTTTTTGCGCTATTGCGATCCGCACAATTCAAAAGAATTTGCTTCTAAAGATGCGCTTAAATACTGGATGAATGTAGATTGGTATAACGGAGGTATGGAGCATACAACCTTACACCTGCTATATTCACGTTTTTGGCATAAATTTTTGTATGATTGCGGGTATGTGCCGACCAAAGAGCCTTATAATAAGCGTACATCGCATGGTATGATTTTGGCTTCAAACGGTGAAAAAATGTCAAAATCACGCGGCAATGTAGTTAATCCTGATGATATTGTAAACAACTACGGAGCCGATACTTTCCGTTTGTATGAGATGTTTATCGGGCCGTTTGATCAGGTTGCAATGTGGTCGGAAGAAAGCTTGATGGGAGTTTATCGCTTTGTTTGCAAAATTTACAGCCTGTTTAAAAAAGTGGCAAAGATTGCTCCTCAAGATGCAGATTTGCGTGCCATGCACAAGTGTATATTGGAAGTAACCGAACGAATCGACGGAATGAAGTTTAATACCGCGGTTTCGTCACTGATGACGTATGTAAATTATTTGAGCGGATTGGAACAAATTCCGCAGGTTATGTATGAGACGTTGATGAAACTGCTTTCTCCGTTTGCTCCGCATTTGAGCGAGGAAATGTGGGCACGTATGGGAAATCAAACTTTGGTACTGAATGAACCATGGCCGCAAGGCGATGCCAAATTAGCGGAAGATAATGTGGTGACTTTGGCAGTTCAGATTTGCGGTAAAATGCGAGGTACCATTGAAATGCCGAAAGATGCCCCGCAAGCAGATGTTGAGCAAAAGGCTTTGAGCCTGGATAATGTTGCTCGTCAGTTGGAAGGGCGTCAGGTTAAAAAAATAATTGTTGTACCAAATAGGATTGTGAACATTGTTGCATAAAAGATACATATTGTTGCCATTGCTGCTGATTGCGGCCTGCGGTTTTGAACCCCTTTACGTTGAAAAAAAACACGATAATTTGTGGTATTTTGACGGAGAATTTGATACTTCGATTTCGCAAGAAATGGCAAAAGTAAAAGTTGAACCGATAAACGATCGTTTCGGACAACTTTTGCGTAATAATCTTATAGATTTGCTGTCACCGAAAGGACAGCCTAAAGAACCGAAATATCGTCTGTTTGTAAAACTTGACAGTAAAACGGAAACAAATCAGGCGCTGCGTTCGGATATTACGGCAACACGAAAAATGGTAAAATATCATGTCAGTTATTATATGATGTTGGAAACGGAAAAGTTGTTAAGCGGAGACAGCGTTGCTTATTCAAGCTATGATATTTTAGCCAACCCTTATTCAACAACAATGGCGAAGAAAAAGGGTGATCAGGACGCAGTTACAATTCTCGCCAACGATATTTCATTGCGTTTGGGGGCGTATTTTCACAGCGTAGCTACCAATCGGGAAGAAATGAATGATTTTTAAACCAGGACAAGTCGAAAGTTATATCAAAAAACCGGATAATAAAATAAAAGCGTTTCTGGTTTTTGGTAATAATGACGGTTTGGTTTTGGATACGGCTAAAAGAATAGCAAAATCAATTTGTCCGAATCTTGATGATGCCTTTCAGGTGGCAGAATTAATCGGTGAAGAGATAATTGCCGATTTCGGTAAGCTGTACGGCGAATATAACGGGCAGTCGTTGATGGGCGGTCGCCGTGTGATTATGGTGCGCGATGCCGACAATCAGATGAGCAAAGAACTGCGCAAAATGTTAGATGACAGTAATTCCGACAATTTGTTGATTTTGTATGCCAATGATTTGAATAAAAAATCATCATTGGTGAAGTTGGCGGAAAGCAGTGAGGATATGGCTTGCGTTGCTTGTTATGAAGATAAAAACGAGGATATTTACAATACGCTTAAGACCATGGGATTGACGTTTGATCCGGTGGCAATACAAATGTTGTGTGCTAAGTTGTCGGGTGATCGCATGATTAATATGACAGAACTCGATAAACTTAAAACATATATGGGCGAGGCAAAAACCGTTACTCCCGAAATTGTGGCAAAAGTAATCAGCGATCAGTCAGATTCAAGCGCCGATGATATTTGTTATGAGACGATGGGCGGAAACCGTGTAAAAGCGGAAAACCTGTATCAGAAATATATCGGCGAGGGATTAGAGGCGGTTTCGGTAATAAGAGCTTTGACTTATCATGTTTTGAGGTTGTTGAGCTGTCAGGCTTATATAGAAAAAAGAGAAACAGTTGATGCCGCAATTAAAAAGATGACCCCGTCGATTATTTTTTATCGCGTTGATGCATTTAAAGAGCAGTTAAAAATGTGGAACAGAGATAAACTGCTCCGAGTGTTGGGGTTGTTGTATGAAGCGGAGAAAGACTGCAAAACAACAGGCATGCCAACAGAAGAAATTGTCAGCATGACATTGATGAAAGTTGCCGGAGCGGCAAGAAAATAATGTATAGCGAGAAATTTCAAAAATTTATTGAAATGTGGCAAAAAGACTTTGCTTTTGAAAGAAGTCTTGATGAGAAAATATGTCGTGATAAAGATGGTAATCCAATACCGTGGTATACATATCCGGCAATAGAATATTTGGCGCAATTTGACTATGCCGATAAAAAAGTTTTTGAATTCGGTTGCGGGTATTCTTCGGCCTTTTGGGCGGAAAGAGCAAAGAGCGTGTTGAGTATTGAAGACAAGACCGAGTGGTTTGAAAAATGGCGCAAAGAATTTGATTATAAAAACCTTGATATTCGTTGGCGCGATGAGGGTGAAGGCTACGAAAACGCTATTTTTGAGAACGGCGAAAAATACGATGTGATTGTTGTTGATGGCAAGCGGCGTGAAAAATGTGCGGCTGCGGCAGTGAAAGCGCTGGCCGATGGCGGAGTGATTATTTTGGATGACAGCGATCGGATTAATACCAGCGAGGAATATCGTAAAGCAGTTGATGAACTCAAACAGGCCGGATTGTTGCAAGTTGATTTTTACGGTTTTTGCCCGATGAATTGCTACACTAAAGCAACATCGTTATTTTTGAGCAGGAATTTTGATTTTAAATCAAAACATAAAGTTCAGCCGATTAACGGCTGGGGAAATTTGTGGTCAATGGAACGCAAAGAACGCAAAGAATTTTATAAAAAAACGGAAAAGTAAAAAGGCCGACCGGCGTTCTTCCGCCCGCCTTTCGCTTGTAGTCGAACCATCTTTCTCGAGGGTTCTCATCGTCCACCCACAATTCAACAACAAAAAAAACCACCATAAAGGTGGTTTTTTGTTATTGGAGCGGGTGAAGGGATTCGAACCCTCGACATCAACCTTGGCAAGGTTGCGCTCTACCCCTGAGCTACGCCCGCATCGGTAGAACGGAATATTTAATAGCATATAGGAAAAATTTTGCAAGTACTTTTTTTGTATTTTATAAAAAAAACACCCTCCGTGCAGGAGGGTGTTGATGTGTTCGGCAAAATGTCTATTTGTACATATTTCTCGGAGTGTAATGAGTATGTAACAAATGGTGCGATTTTTCACCGCCGGGAGTGCCGAGGAACTCATCATATAAAGCCTTAATAGACTTGTTGTGATGAGACAGACGGTTGGCGGCTTTTTCGTCTTCGGTGAACAAACCGTTGGCTCGCAACTGACGAATATGGTCAGTGATTCCGTATGGTTTTTCGTATTCACCGCCGATAACCCGAGGCTGTCCGCCTCCGGCAACGCAACCGCCGCGGCAAGCCATAACTTCAACGAAGTGATACGGCAATTCTTCGCCGTTGGCCTTGGCTTCACGAATGCGATTTAAGATCTTTTCAACATTGCCGACACCGTGAGCAACTGCAATGCGAACCTCGTTGCCATTAATGGTAACTTTGGTCTCTTTTACACCTTCAAGGCCTTCAATGGCCTTAAATTCCGGCTGGGCAAGTTCTTGCCCGGTAATGTAATAATAAGCTGTGCGTAAAGCCGCAGTCATAACACCGCCGGTGGTACCAAAAATGGTTGCGGCACCGGAATACTCTCCGAGAGGGCTGTCAGCTTGTTCTTCTTTAATGTTGCGGAAATCAATACCGGCTTGTTTTATCATTCTGGCAAGTTCGCGAGTGGTGATTGAAACATCAACATCTTGATAGCCTGAAGAACTCATATCGGCACTGCGCGAGATTTCCCACTTTTTGGCGGTACATGGCATTACCGAAATAACTCTGATTTTAGCAGGGTCAATGCCGGCTTTTTCAGCAAAATAAGTCTTGGCCATAGCGCCAACCATCTCGTGCGGAGATTTACAGGTTGAGAAATTCGGGATCATATCGGAATTGAATTTTTCCAGCATATCAACCCAAGCCGGGCAGCAAGATGTAAACATCGGCAAGCTTTCCGGTTCTTTGGTAAAGCGACGGACAAATTCTGAGGCTTCTTCAATGATAGTTAAGTCAGCACCGAAGTTGGTGTCAAATACCTTATCGAATCCCATGCGACGCAAAGCAGCATAAGTTTTGCCGGTCAAATTTGCGCCAAATTCAAAACCGAATTCTTCACCGATAGCAACGCGGACGGCAGGTGCGATTTGGACAATGGTGTACAAATCAGGATTGCGCAACATTTCCCAAACTTTGCCGGTGTCATCATATTCAACAATAGCGCCGGTCGGGCAGTGAGCCGAACATTGTCCGCATTTGATGCACGGACTGTCAGCAAGGTTAATGCCGTTGGCCGGGGTAATGCGTGTGGCTAAACCACGGTGCAAATAACTCAAAGCCCAGATGTTTTGCTGGTTTTGGCAAACCTCAACACAACGTCCGCACAAAATGCATTTTGAATTGTCGAGAACAATAGCTTTGGTCGAATCGTCGATATCATAACGTTTGGTAAGGTTCGGCAACGGGGCATCAGTAATGTTAAAGGTGTTGGCCATTTCTTGCAATTCACAAGCACCGGAACGGGCGCAGGACAAACAAGAGTTGGGGTGGTTACTCAAAATGAGTTTTAATACCATACGGCGAGTTTCAAAAAGCTCGGCGTCGGTAGTAATGACTTCCATTCCTTCGGCAACAGGTGTGCAACAAGAACGAATAATGCGTCCGTTGATGCGAACGATGCACATTCCGCAACCGGCTGACGGGTCAACATCAGGATGGTTACAGAGTGTCGGAATTTCAATTTGAACACTGCGGGCTGCATCTAAAACAGAGGTGCCGGCAGGAACTTCAACTTCGTGATTATCAATTTTTAATTTTACCATATTCGTAGCTCCTCTATTTTATTTTTTTGCAACTTTTGCTTCGTATTCATTACTAAAGAAGCGAAGGGTTGAAAGCACCGGGTTTGGTGCAGTCTGTCCCAAGCCGCACAATGATGCTTTTTGCATGGCTGTGGCAATTTGGCGCAGCAAATCAATATCTTCTTTAGTGCCGCGACCTTTGCTGATTTTTTCAAGCAGCATAAGCATTTGTTTGCCGCCGATACGACAAGGGGCGCATTTGCCGCAAGATTCATCTACGGTAAAGTCGAGGTAGAATTTAGCCAAATCAACCATGTCGGAGCTGTCGTCAATAACAATCATACCGCCTGAACCCATAATTGAGCCGACTTTTTTCAACTCATCATAGCAAAGCGGAAGATTGATATATTCGGTCGGAATAACACCGCCGGAAGGACCACCGGTCTGAACAGCTTTGAGCTTTTTACCGTTAGGAACACCGCCACCGATTTCATTGACGATTTCGTTAATGGTGGTACCCATCGGAACCTCAATAAGACCGGAGTGTTCAACCTGACCGGTAAGAGCAAATACTTTTGTACCTTTTGAAGTTGCGGTACCAAAAGATGAAAACCAGTCGGCACCTTTCAAAATGATTGAAGTAATGTTGGCCAAGGTTTCAACGTTGTTGATACAACTCGGTTTGCCCCACAAGCCTTTGTCTGTCGGATAAGGCGGACGTGGGCGAGGTGTTCCGCGGTTGCCTTCAATAGAATGGATAAGAGCGGTTTCTTCGCCGCAAACAAAAGCACCGGCACCAAGGCGGATATCAATATTGAAACTGAAGTCTGTGCCCATGATGTTGTTGCCGAGCAAACGACTCTTTTTGCAAGCTTTAATAGCTTTTTCAATACGCTCAACGGCCAAAGGATATTCAGCACGGATATAAAACCAGCCTTCGGTAGCACCGATTGCATAAGCGGCAATCATCATACCTTCAATAACCGAGTGGGGGTTGGATTCCAAAATACTGCGGTCCATGTAAGCGCCAGGGTCGCCCTCGTCACCGTTGCAAATAATGAATTTGTCATCTACGGCTTTAACTTTAGAAGCAAATTCCCATTTCATGCCGGTAGAAAATCCGGCACCGCCGCGGCCACGCAAACCTGATTTTTTGATTTCTTCAATAACTTGTTGCGGGGTCATGGTTTTTAAGACTTTTTCCAAAGCCAAATAACCACCGTTGGCCATATATTCCTGAATGTCTTCAGGGTCTAAATGACCAGCCATTTTCAATACCACTTTTTCTTGTTTTTTGAAGAACGGCAAGTCCAAAGACAAAACATATTTTTGCAGATAATCAGGCAAGGTAATCTGTTGTCCGGCCTCAAGTTTGAGAGCAGGAACAATATGCTCGATGATTATACTGCGGGAAGTCGCCGGATCAATGCGTTTGTACAAAACATCTTTTTGACCTTTGATTTCAACGCGAATCAACGGACCTTGCGCACAAAGTCCCATACAACCGGTGGCGACAATGCGAACTTTGTCTTGCAGGTTATATTCTTCAATGGTTTTGTGCATTAATTCCAAAATCTCATCACTACCAGATGATTTGCAACCCGTTGAATGGCAGCAATAAATGTTGCATTGGTAACGATCCAAATCCTGTTTTTTGTTTTTAGCGATTTCGTGGATATCGAATCTTTTTTCAATTTCGCTCATATCGGCCATGTTGCTTACTCCTCTTCTTCAAATTTTTTGCGCCATTCAGCGAGAATGTTAGAAACATCGCCGGTAGTAACGCGTCCGTAAGTTTTGCCGTTGACAACACAAACCGGCGCCAAACCGCAACAACCTACACAACGCACGCATTGCAGGTGGAACATATGATCAGGAGTGCTTTCGCCCTCATTAATGCCAAGCTGTTTTTTGAACTCTTCAAGGGTTTTGTCGTTGCCCTTAAGATAACAGGCAGTACCGGTGCAAACTGAAATAACGGCTTTTCCCGGAGCTTCAAGCTTGAAAAAGTTATAGAAAGTCAAAACCTCATAAATTCGAGCTAAAGGAACATTCATTTCCTGAGCTAACTCCATGGCATCGTCCCAAGGAACATATCCTTTAACATCCTGAAGCTCATGCAGAGCCATAATCAATGAGCCGCGTTTTTTGCGCCATTTGGCGGCAATTTGTGCGGCAACAGAAGCATCACCCATACTTATCTCCTCCTGGTAGTGATTTAAAGTCAATATAACATATTAGGAAACACTTTAATTTACAAGTAAAAAATTGATTTTTTAACGATTAAATGTGGCCGGTTTTAAATAATTGCCGATACTTGTAAATACTGCCGTTTTGAACATTCCAGCTAAAGTCTTTATGCATGGCGTTTGCAGTCATTTGAACAAGCTTGTCATGATGACGGTAAAATGTTTCAAGAGCTTTGGTCAGCGTTTCGGTGTAGGCATTAACGTTGTTTTTCAGGCGTTGAGCCGTGAGGTTGTTACCGTATACGCGCCGTTTGCTGGGAGAGAAAAAGACTTCGGTGCGGAAACCGTCAACATCGTTGTCGATGGTGTCAACCAGTCCGCCGGTGGACATAGCTACCGGCAATGCACCTTTGGCCATGGCTTCCATTTGGGTAAGGCCGCAAGGCTCAAAACGACACGGCATCATATAAAAGTCTGATGCGAGTTGAATGCTGTAAGCAAAGTCGTCCTGATAGCCGCGGAAAACGAAGATACGTTTGCCGTATTGAGGGTTTTGAGCAGAAATTTTATCTTTAAGATTGGTCAGATGCTCAAAATATTTAGTATCGCCGGCTCCGCCCAAAACAAAAATCGGAGTTTCAATATTTTTAAGATGCGAAAATCTTTCTGCCAGATTGATAATTGATTGAGCGGCAATGTCATAGCCCTTTTGTTCAACCAAACGGCTAGTGGCGCAGATTATCGGAGTGTTTTCTATTTTTTTGATTGAGTTTGCAATATCTTCAAATTTATAAATATCAATCAAAGGAATGACTTTTTCCTTGAAAGATTTGTCGGTGGCTATCTTTGACAATAGTTTTACAAACTCTTTTTTGTTTTCTAATTTATCGGACAGGTGGTCCTCGTCGTAGTAGGTAAATTTGAACGGGGCAAAATAGGTGTTGAGTTTGTCAATTTTTTCACGGTTAGGGGCAATTAAGTTTTTGTCATAGCCGTTAACAATGCCGAAAAAGTTGCGGTGGTCTTTACGGATTTTCAATATGTCACGAAAGTCTAAACCGAAGTCAAGTTCTTTGGATACTTCTTCCATGTAGTTTTTGGAAACGGTAACGACACGATCTGCCAAATGAAAGTTGCACGAGGCTTGATTGTAGCAGTCATAAACAATCAACGTACTGTTAGTGCGCGGGTTGCTGTTCTTGATTGCTTTGGAGTTTTTGAAAACAAGGCTGCTCAAATTTTCGTATAAAGAATTTAAGATGTGTTGGGTGTGCTCAAAATCCCAACCTTGATAACCCAGATGGTGTGCAAGATGGATTACGGGAATGTTTTTGAGCTTGTCTGCCAAAGATTGTTCCATGGTTCCGGCCTCAACCTGAGCCAATGTAAAATATTTCAGCAAACCGGACAATGCTCCGCTATGCCAGTCATTGGCGACCAAAATATTCGGCATAGGAATTTCGGGTTTTGACTTTTCGGCTAGGTGTTTGAGTAAGCAGTAAACGGCTTTGGAGAAAAAGGCAAAGCGCTCTACTTCATTAATATTCTCGGAATTTAGGATATAACAGCCATCTTGGGCAGGATTGTTTTTGGGGTGCGGATTGATTGAGAAAAAGCGGTCATTGTGCAAAAACAGATAGGTTATACCGTTGAATTTTCCGGTATAAACATCGACCGGATTTTGGACCAAAGTTCCGCGCGCACCGTTAAAAGGTACTTTAATGGTCAAAACCTTTGTTAATTCAATATTATTTTTTTGAGCACCAAAGTAAGTTTTGCCGTCGAAGGAGGCAACCTTTTTGCCGGTGTTGCCGATATACATAGGCGTAATAATCAGGACACGATCGGGTGTGTCGGCAAAAGTGGTGTTAAAAGCTTCGGGAAGTTCGGAAGCAACGACACCGAGACCGCCCCATTTCATAAAGGTTGCGGTTTCTGCCGTAATCATCCAAGCGTTTATGTTGTCTAAACGGGGCCACTCTTGTTTGCCCAAGCATTGACGGCGTCCGAGGTTTTGGATTTCGGACAGTATAGGATTATTTACCACCCCAAAAGAAATAATGTTCTTTTTGTTAAATCCTTTGGGGAGCGGTTTGAAGACAGCTTGTTTGTTGCTGCCGATATGCGGTGTGTTCATTACAATTCTCTCAATTGCAAAATAATTAATCAGTATGATAGGGATTTTATATCATCAGGTTTAATATTTGATTAAAACTGAAAATAAAAACTTCGGCTCTTGACTTGAAGGGTATTAATAACTACATTTTATATAAGTAAAATATATAAGTCTTGCGACAAATTAAAGAGGGCAAAATGAAAAAAAATAAAAACAATTCTGCAACAGAGGATTGGGAAGACGAGGAAAATTCGGCCGAACTCAATGATGAAGAAAATGCTCATGACGAAGAGGCCTCATCAATAAAAGATTTGAGAATCGAGGTTGAAAAACTGAAAGCCGACAATGAAAAACTTCATGAAGACTTTTTGCGAGCCTATGCCGATGCCGAAAATACCAAAAAACGCTGCGCTCAAGAACTTGAAAAAAATTCAAAATACGCAATATCTTCTTTCGCAAAGGAATTGTTGGTGGTAGCAGATAATCTGCACCGGGCTTTGGAGGCGGCCGATGACGGAGATGCCGAACAGATGAAGCAGTTTAAGGAAGGTGTTAAACTGACCGAATCGGAACTGATGAAAGTGTTTAAAAAATTCGGAATTGTAAAGATTGATGCAATCGGCAAGGTTTTTGATCCGGGATTGCATAGGGTCGTACAGGAAGTTGAAGATAAAGAAAAACCGTCAGGTACGATTGTTGCAGAGTTGCAAACAGGATATATGATAAACGATCGTCTGCTGCGTGAAGCGATGGTGATTGTAAGCAAATAAATTTAATAAAGAAAGCCCTCTTTATATGCTTTTGGCATACAAAAGGGGGCTTTCCTTTGTTACAGCGGCATCCAATTAATAGACGATAGCTTCGAACGAACCGTCTTTATGCTGGATGATTTGCCCGTTTTCGTAGCAAAAGACAACACACGTATCAAACGCATTTGCCTTTTCTCTCTTGCTCTGTTCGATTTCTGTCTTGATTTCATCATAGATGTCGAGTACGTTGCCTACGAACTTAGACATGGTGAACACGAAGACGACATAAGCCAGGAAGATGACGGAAACGTAATAAATCTTTTTCATATTGTTGTAAGTTTAAAATTTTCAACTCAGAAAAGTTACGACTGTAACTTATCTATAATAATACGCACTAATTATAATGCTTCACTTTAAAGCGTACCATTTAAAGGGGTTTGTGTCAATGAAAAACCCGCCAAATGGCGGGTTTGTACTGATTGTAAATCTTATATTTACTTATTTGGCATCTTTTTTAGTTGTAGTCTTTTTGGCAGTACGAGCTGACTTTGTTTTGGGTGCGGCCTTTTTGGCAGGCTTTGCTCGAACACCCTTTTTGCTGACAACGGATTTTTTAATTTTCTGAGCTTCAGGGGTCAGCTTGTTGTTGGAAGTAGATTCCAAATAAGCATCCAAACCGCCGTTGTGCTCAATCGAACGGAGTGTCTTTGAGCAGATTTTGAGTTTGAATACTTTGTTCAAAGCTTCACTAAACAAAGAAACAATTTGCAAGTTTGGCATAAAACGACGACGAGTACGGTTGTTAGCGTGGCTTACATTGTTGCCGCTCTGAACGCCGGTGCCTGATATATCACATTTTTTTACCATAATTCTAATCCTTGAAAAACTAAACTTGTTGCCAGTTAATAGACATTTTATAAATAAAAGTCAAGAATTATTTATGAAATTTAAAAAAAATGTGGCTTTAAATGTTTTTTAAGGATAATAATAACTCTGTTGAAAATGTACCCGTAGCTCAGCTGGATAGAGCGTTGGCCTCCGACGCCAAAGGTCGTGGGTTCGAACCCCTCCGGGTACGCCATTTTTAAAAAAAGCCCTGTGTTTAACAGGGCTTTTTGCGTTCCGTCGGGGCGAACCCAGGGTTCGTTCAATTCCGACTATATCTTTTGTTGTGCTTCGATTTCATCTCGCCAACAAAAGAAAGTCTCATTGTGTCTCCTTGAAAAAACTGCATTAGAGCAGTTTTTTCTTCGGCCACCCTCCGGGTACGCCATTTTTAAAAAAGCCCTGTGTTTAACAGGGCTTTTTGTGAATTTAATCTTCCGGGCTTTCTTCCTCAAAAACCGGCTTGTCCGGTGTTTTTTCCTGACTGGGTTGATTGTCGCCGAAGAGCATATTTCCGATTTGAGTTAAGGCACCATCAAGCATTTTGCCGACATCAGGTCCTTGAGTTGCCGTTTCGGTGGTAGGAGTTTCGGTTTCAGCCGGAGTGTTGTTTTTTTCAGTGCCAAAAAGTTTATTAAACTGGTTTATGGCTTTGTTTAGAAGAGAAACTTTTTCCTCACAGGTTTTGGTTTCTTTGTTCCAAACACCGCCGGATTGTTCGCACTTTCTGATTTCACGGGTCGAATATTGATAGTACATGTAATATCCGCCACCTAAAAGTGCGGCAATTACAAACAAAATTACCATATAACGTGCTATTATCCAAAATATCCACAGACCTGCAATGCCAAAGAAAATAAGTTTGTTGGTCCAGGTGGGGTCCCACATATAAGCCTTGGCGGCAAAAAATGCGGTGGCAACGGCAAAAATCATATTGACCGGTGAAAACAAAAATGCTTTGAAAAAGCGCTTGATTATTCCGGGTTTGGTTCCTTCGCTCATGATTACGGTTCCTCAAAAGTTAAAATTGGTTGTAGTGTAATTTATTTTTCGGGCATAAACAAGATAAAATTTTTATCCACATTATACACAGAGAGGTAAAAATTTTTGGCTTTGAAAAAGAGTGTTTGTTTGTTAAAAAAGAGAAAAGTTTTTAAATTAGGATAAGACTATGGAAAAACCAGATATTGCATCTTTACCCCAAAATATTGAAGCCGAGCAGGCGCTGTTGGGAGCGTTATTGGCTAACAACAAAGCTTTTGAAACGATATCGGACTATTTAAAACCGGTTCATTTCGCAGACCCTATTCATGCTAAGATTTATGAAGTTATTTCAAAGCTGATAACGCGCGAACATGTCGCAGACGTAATCAGGCTTAAAAAATATTTTGAGCAGGAAGGTACTTTAAATGATGTCGGCGGTTCTAAATATCTGATTAAGCTGGAGGAAAGTTCGTCACCGCTGACCAATCCGGAAATGTATGCTCAATATATATATGAACAATATTTGCGCCGCGAGCTGATTTCAACCGGCTACGAGATTGTTAACAATGCGATGAAAGAAGATCTTGATTCAAACGCGACCGAACAAATTGAAGAAGCAGAAAAAAGATTGTATGAGCTTTCGGACAAGGGTGATGCGGGAAAAGGTTTCGTTGATTTTAGTCAGGCATTGAATTATTCAATGGACAGTATTCAACGAGCTTATCAAAACGAAGGCGGAATTTCGGGCATTTCGACCGGGTTTGATGATTTGGATAGAAGAATGGGCGGACTTAATGATTCCGACCTAATCGTGTTGGCGGGACGACCGGGAATGGGAAAAACCGCATTGGCTACCAATATTGCGTATAACGTTGCGGAAATGATCAGTCGCGGTGCAATTAAGCTGGATGAACAGTCAAGAGGTGTGGCGTTCTTTTCACTTGAAATGTCAGCCGACCAGTTGGCCACCCGTATTTTGTCATCAACGGCCGGAATATCCTCACAAAAAATGCGTAACGGTAACATTGATAACGGAGAGTATGGACGCATTGCCGAAGTAGCAAGAACATTGGAAAAAATGCCTTTATATATCGACGATACTCCGGGGTTGACCATTAACACCATAAGAAACAGAGCTCGACGACTGAAAAGAACAAAAGGGCTGGGGTTGATTGTGATTGACTATATTCAACTTATTACCGGAAGTTCAAAAAAGGGAGATGTAAACAGAGTACAAGAGCTGTCGGAAATCTCACGCGGATTGAAAATTATGGCCAAAGAGCTCAACGTGCCGGTGATTGCACTTTCACAATTAAACCGCGGGGTAGAACAGCGTGAAGACAAACATCCGCAAATGTCAGATTTGCGCGAATCGGGATCTATCGAGCAAGATGCGGATATAGTTTTGTTTGTTTATCGTGAAAACTATTATATTGAACACGAAGAGCCCAAAGAAACCGATAAAAACTATACTCCCGAAAAGCATGAAAAGTGGGAACAAAGAATGAAGGCTACCAAATATAAGGCGGAGGTTATTATCGGAAAACACCGTCATGGTCCGACAAGTACGGTAACATTGTCGTGGAACGGCGAATTTGCGCAGTTCGGTAATTTTATTCATGATGAACAGTTGCCGGAGCAAATAGGCTAAAATATGGCAGAGAAAAAGTCGTACACAATAGTTGTAAGCAACACATATCGCCAAAATGAGGAAAAGGTCGAGCCAGAATTTTGGAAAAAGAAAAAACTGAATGAGTTAAATCATTTAGAATGGGAGTTGCTTTGCGACGGATGTGGAAAATGTTGCCTGAACAAACTTGATATCGGCGGAAAAATTTATTTTACATGTGTTAAATGCAGGTTTTTGGACAGCAAAAGCTGTTTGTGCCGAATCTATGAAAATCGATTTGCAAAAGTACCTGATTGCCGAAATGTCAATTTTGCGGCGCTGAAAGAACGTCCGAAATGGCTGCCGAAAACCTGTGCCTATCGATTGTTGGAAGAAGGAAAAGATTTGCCCGAGTGGCATCCGTTGGTAAGCGGTGACAAAGAAAGTGTTCATCATGCCATGCAGTCGGTGAGAGGTCGGCTATTGATTTCGGAAACAGAAGTTAAAGATGACGAATATGAAAATTACATTGTTAACTGGAAAGACATTTGATATTGCTAAAGAAGCAGGTTTTAAACTTGATGTCGTAGTATCAAAACAGGCGAGAAAATTAAGCCTGCGAATCGACGCCAAGAGGCGTATTCCGGTGTTGACAATTCCGCGTTTTTGCAGCAAGCGGCAGGCGGTAGCTTTTGTGCAAGGGCAAAAGCCGTGGATAGATTTTCATCTGAGCAGGTTGCCGTATCAGAAAAATTTTGCGGACGGATATAAAATAAGCTTTAACGGAGCTGATTTTGAAATTAAGCATTGTGCCGAATTGAGGGGCGGAGTACAAATTAAAGACGGTAAAATTTTGGTCAGCGGAAATAAAGAGTTTTTGTCGCGCCGAGTGCGTGATTTTATCAAAGAACAGGCGCAGAAAATTTTGTATGAGCGTTCTGTCGAAAAGGCTGTCAAATTAGGCAAGAAGGTTAATCGGGTCGTAATCAAGGATACAACATCACGCTGGGGCAGTTGTTCAAGTTTACAGAATATTAATTATAACTGGCGTATCATGTTGGCACCGAGTAAGGTGATTGATTATTTGGTGGCGCATGAGGTTTCGCATTTAGCGCATCAGGATCATTCAGAAGAATTTTGGAATTGCGTTGACGAATTGTCCGAAGATATGGTGTTCGGACGGAATTGGCTGAAAAAACACGGCAGTGAACTGAATGAGTATGCTTGATAAACTTGATTTCGGTGCGCAAAAAAACTATATTATAAGCAGTTGTTAGAATTGACGGGAGAAAGTTATGTTGGAGAAAAATTATACATCAGCAGTAGAAAAAGCTGAAATTGATGAAGGATTGCGCAGTTATTTTATAAGTGTGTACAATCATATGGCCGGCGGTTTGGTTCTGACGGCTTTGGCTGCGTGGATTGTAGCCAATACGCCACTGATAAACCTTATGTTTAGTGCGCAGGGCGGAATGTCGATTTTGGGATGGTTGTTTCTGTTGGCACCTTTAATTGTTGTTTTTGCATTCGGCTGGGTGGTCGCACGCGGAACTTTGGCTCAAGTCAGAGGCACATTTATTGTATATTCGGTGCTGATGGGGATTTCTTTGGCTCCGATATTTTTGGTTTACACCGGTGCAAGTATGGCAAGAGTATTTTTGATTACTGCCGGAACTTTCGGTGGTATGAGCCTTTACGGTTATGTCACCAAGCGCGACTTGACTTCGGTAGGCTCTTTTTTGAAGATGGGGCTGTGGGGAATAATCATTGCAATGTTGGTTAATCTGTTTTTGAAAAGCAGTGCCCTTGATTTTGCATTGTCAATCGTAAGCGTTTTTGTTTTTGTAGGGTTGACCGCATATGATACTCAAAAAATTCGTCAAATTTATATGTCGGCGGACAGCGCTGATGCACAGGGGCGTAAGGTTGTTGTGGGTGCATTGGAGCTTTATCTGGACTTTATAAACCTGTTTATGGCATTGCTCAGACTTATGGGCAACCGCAGATAAAACAAAAAAGCTCCGATAATTCGGAGCTTTTTTTATTAATCACCGTTTTTGATTTTATCGATAAGTTCTTTAACGCTGGGAATGCAACCGTTGCGATACAGAGGATCGGTCGCAAAGCGATAAACCTGGTGTCCGGCAAATAAAAGATGATCTTTTACGCTGCCGCCATGACCGACTTCATACAAGGTTTTGTGTATGCAATAGGTGCGCGGGTCAGGGATTTTGCCGGTTGATTTGGTTGGTGAAGATGCCGACCAAGTTGAAAATTGGCATTGCGATAGACAACCGACGCAATTTTTGCGGTCTTCTTTCATTTGTTTCCATTCTTCAGGGGTCATGAAAACAACGGTTTTATCAGGTGTTTCCTTAACCTCGGTCAACCCGGCATTAATTTGGTTCATGGCTTTTTCTTTGTCACATGACTTTATAAATACGGTTTTATGCTCATTGATAACCAAAGGTTCGGTAAAATCACCCTCGGCAGTTTCATTATATGCGACTTCTCCGTTTTTGCGTTCAATCAGTTTTTCAAGAAAAGTGTTTTTGATTGCGGATGAAAAAAATCCGGTCGGACTGAAACGCTGTAAAATTACGTCTCCTTTTTTAACCTGCAGCATAACTTTTTTCCAGGCTTCGCTGACAGGACTTTCTTTGGTAATCATCGGACGGGTGCCGAATTGAAAAGCAATTTTTCCAATGTCCGGATTGTCAATGTAGTCTTCCCAGTCTTTTAGTTTCCAGATGCCGCCGGCAAGAATAATCGGAATGGCTTGGAGACCGTAACTGTCCATTAAACGCCGCAGTTCAACTACACGGTTATAGGGAGTTTCGGGCTGTTCAGGGTTTTCGGCATTAGACAGACCATTGTGTCCGCCAGCCAGCCAGGGGTCTTCGTATACAACACCGCCGAGAAATTCGGTAAAACGGCTATACGCCCTCTTCCATAAAATGTTGAAGGCACGGGCAGAAGATATAATCGGATAGTAATAAACTCCAAACTTGGTGGCCAGCTCTCCTAAATGGTAGGGCATGCCTGCTCCGCAAGTGATGCCATTAATAAGACCTTTAGCTTTAGATAAAACGCCTTCTAATACGGTTTGCGAATCGGCCATTTCCCAAAGCATGTTCATGTGAATACGCCCGTTGCCGTTAGAAATTTCGTGAGCGACCTGAGCCTGAGCAACACCACCTTTAATCGCCATGTCAATCATTTCTTGATGGCGTTCGGCTCGGGTTTTGCGGGTGAAGATTTCAGCAACGACGTTTCCTTTCTCGTCGTAAAAGTCGGGACTTACGCCGGAAAATGTTCCGACACAGTTTTCGTGCGCCCAAGCACCGCTGCTGCGCCCGTCACTGGCGTTAATCCCTTTTCCGCCTTCAACCAACGGCAGGACTTCTTTTCCTGAAATCATAATCGGTTTTAAATTTAACAAAGTTTTACCTTTCAATTCTGTGCAACGTTTGAGTAATAGCACTAAATAGTCTTTTTGTATATAAAATTATTTGGTCAGCATAAAAAGTTCAAGAGGTATGTTGTTGATGGCAAACAAACATATGAGCAGACAAAACAAAGCGTAAACAAATAATGTTATGGGAACGGCCGGAATATTGAGAAGCGGAAGATGTCGGGAGAACTTGTTGAGTCCGCGGTGCAGCGCTATCATAATTAAGATGATAATTACTGTTTGAGCGCCGATACCTATTTTGTGTATGGAGGCGGCAAACGGATTGAGTATGGGGTATAGTAAACTCCAAAATAAAAAGTATAAGGCAATTACTCCGGAACTTATATAATTCAAAGTTTTGAGTTTTTTCATTTGCTCATTTTTATCGCGAGCAATTTTTTCGGGAGTGAGATTTTCAACAGCCATGCCGCGAATGGTTTTGGGGTTTTGGAATTGCTTGCGGATATCGCTGAGATTGGCCTTTAGTTTTTCTTCCATCATGCATAAGCCACACCCTTTGGAAGAAAAATAAACGTGGTTGTGATTTTTTTTACAATGACGCAGATTGGCAATCAATTTGCGTAAATGATGTTCCCACTCTTGAGCGGTGGGGCGTTTGAGCCCTCGAACAAAAGCACGGTCAAAAAGCTCAAGGGTTTCTTTGTCAAAATAATCATGAATCGAATAGGGGTGCGGAGCTTGATAAAGATCAGCCCATGAGCCGTAGGCGTAGTGATTTTGAGCAATTCTTTCCTGAATGGTAAGATTGGGAGAGGAATTTTTGCGAGGTGTTCCCGAAAAAGGATGAATACCGTTATTGAGTAATTTGAAAATGATAACGGCAAGAGCAAACTTGTCCTGCTCCTCGCCCATCTCATCACATCCTTGGTCCATGCCTTCGGGATAGATATATTCTTCACTGACATATTCGGCGGGATAGCGATTTTTTTCACCTTTGATGGAAAAGCCGTCGCAGTCAAGCATGGAAATCAACATGCTTTCTTTGTAAACGTATACGTTCGACGGTTTGAGGTCGACTATGTAGTGGCCTTTTTCATGAAGGGCGGCAACCATAGAACTAAGATTGCAGGCAATACGAATCCTGTATTCATAATTTTCGGGAAGTTTTAGTTTTTGACGCGTGGCTCGCTGCATAAAATGGTCAAGAGAAGCGGCAAGGCTTAAGTCAATACGCGGCATAAGATAGCCGACACAAAACCCGTTTTCATTTTCAAGCAAGGCTTCGGGCCAGGCAATTTGAATATATTTTTCGCCATCGTCCATGGTGAATTCTTTACCGTTTTTGAGTGCGGGAGAAAAAGCCGGACGATTGAGCAACATAGCTTGCAGTTTTTCGCGATTGGTACTGCTTTTTGAAAGACTGTGAAAAATTTTTGCTACCAGTCTCGGATGTTCCTGCACCTCAAAAATTCTGCCAGCGGCACCGCCTTTGTTGACGAGTTCACCGAGGGTGATTTTTTCAAAGGAGCCGTCACCATAAACAGCGCTGTATGTCGTACCGATGTTTTCTATCATAGTTTGGCCCAAAGGAATGTTTTGTCATCAGGATTGATTTTTTGTGCTTGCGGGGTGCTTAAAGTGTTATAAAGAGCGCGATAAGCCCGCTTTTTAAGACGCTCGCTGCTCAAAAAACGATCTATAGGCAAAAGGAAACGGGACTCAATACGGCTATAGTCAGGCGAAAACGAAAAACCGGTAACCCCGTCACTCATCATCATAATGGTATGAGCTTTTTCGAAGGTGGTAAATCTGATGCAATCACGCCAGTCGTCCATAGTGTAAAAATATGTTTCACACGAAAAAATGCCGTTTTCGGGTTTTGAGGTTATGTAATGAGAAAAGTCATTACCGGTAAAAGCTAAGGCAGCACCATCACCGATATGGAAAAAAATTCCGCGATTTTTATGACAGACAACTCCGACCAAGGTTGCGGCAAAGGCCATCAGTCCGCGAGTATTGTTGCGGGAATTGAGGCGATGAAACAGTAATTTTTCGCGGGCTATTTCAACAGAATTTATGATAGATGTTTTGATGTCGACAAAAGGTACGTTGGACAATAAATCAACGAGCGTATCGCACAAAATTTTGGCTCCGATACGTCCGTATTTTGCAGAACCGGCACCATCAGAAATAACGGCAACAAAGTTATCGCCGTTTGTTGAGTGGCGGCAATAATCCTGACAGGGAGCCTTTTTTATTTTGTGTAAAGGTCCCGTAACACAAGCAGATAATACGCGAATGTGTTTAGTGTTGTTCTTCATCCCAGTTTCCAGTGTCTTCAAGATAATCAGAAGTATTTGGAGCTGCTTTTGATATGCAGGATACGCTACGGCTTAACCATAAGAAAAACTCAGTAAATTTGAGACCGCTGAGGCGTTTGGGTGAATTCAGCGAGAATTTTGCGAGTTTTTCGAGGTTTGCTTCTTCGGTGCCGACAGCATGAATAACAACTTTTTTGTTTTTTTGAGCAAGACAACATTTTTGTGCCACGCTTTCCCAATCATAGTCAGTCGGCTCTCCGTCGCTAATCAGAAAAATCCACGGACGTTTTGATGTAATTCCGCAACTGTCATACAGGCATTTTTGCTCTTCAATTTTTTGCAAAGCAAGTTCCATTGCTTTACCCAGAGGAGTTAGACCTCCGGCGACCATCTCAGGAGCAGTGAAGTTCATGGCATCAACCCAATCTGCAGAAACCTCGGTTTCGTCTTTTCCGAAAGCTTTGATAATTAAGAGCTGAACGCGAGAACTGGCATCAATATCTTCTTTGAGTTCTCTTTCAAGAGCTTTCAGTCCGGCGTTGAGCTGTTTTATAGGTTCGCCGCGCATTGAGCCGGAGCAATCCAAAACCAAAACACAGGGCGTGCGTTCGTTGGCGTTGTCGGCAAACTCTACATAAGGAATCATTTCGTCAATAAAATTATTTTGGGCGCTCATGTATATTGTCCTTATTTCCTGGGGTAAGAGTGAGGATATCCGCTACCTTCTAGGGTCGACGGGCTGGATGTTTTGCCGCAACTGCTAATACCGGCAATCGTGGCAAAAAGCAATACGGCAAATGTTAGTTTGACCAGTGTCTGCATATTTTCTACCTTTTGCTTGTATGTTTTATGCTAATGGTTATATAATAAAATGAGATGAAATACAAAAAATAAAATATGGTTGTTAATAAGAAGATGAAGATAAAAAATAAAGTACTGGTATTGTTGTTTTTGCTTTTTGCAACGGTAACAGTCTGCGCTAAAGAACGTGCAAATATATATTCTCATTCTCGTGATTTGCCAAATAAGGAACTGATCAGCGAGACCGGCGGCAAAGTCAAACTTAGTGCTTTTGAGGGCGATTTTGTTATTGCCATTTTTTGGTCAAGGTACTGTGTACCATGTATAAAAGAACTGAAAAATCTGAGCAATTTTGTTGAAAAAACACGCAATGACGGTATCAGAGTAATCATGATTTCACCCAAAGGCGAATGGGTCAGCGGTTTTGTGGAACAACGCAGTTTTATGCAGCGTTTTGAAGCCAGCAACTTAGAGATTTATGTTGACGAAAAAGAAGCCGTAGCTTCGGCTTTGGGAATATTTTCATCGCCGGTGAGCGTATTAATAAGCCGCGAAGGTCAGGAAATCGGACGCATTCGCGGCAGTATTGAATGGGATAAACCGGAAATTATAGAATATATCTATAAAATCAAAGCCAAACACGGCTAATCTTGCAGGTGTAATTGCGGGAACAATTCTTTACCCAAAGTAAGACGACTTCTTTGAGTATCAATTGAAGTTGCCAAGTTGAGTTTTCCGGTTTTGACAATTGCACGGACCTGGTCACCTTGTGTGGTGTCAGGATTGGCAAACACATAGGAAACTTGCGGCATCTTGTTTTTAATACCGGTAAGAGTTTGGTGCATTACAGCCAACATACCGCGTGAGAACAAGTCGTATGCCAACTCTTCGGTCATGCCGGTAGAACGGGCGTATTTTACAACAGAGTTAATGGCGTCGGTAACGTTGTTGGCGTGAATACTTGAAAGAACCAAGTGTCCGGATGTGCAAGCGCGCAAAACTTCGCTGGCGGTATCAGGAGTACGAATCTCGCCGACCATAATAAAACGAGGTTTTGAACGCAATGCGGATTTAAGGCTGCTGCCCCAGTCACCGTTAATCGGTTGGGTTTGTTTGCACAATGCAAGGCTTCCGTTTACGGCATTATAGACACCGTCAAGCGGCATTTCTGACGGGTCTTCAATGGTATAAGCAAAACCACCTTCGGTTACGAGGTATTCTTTCATTAATGATGAAATGGCGGTGGTTTTACCGGCACCGGTAGGTCCTGACCATAAAATCAAGCCGGCGGCATTACTTAAGGATAATAAATATTTGCGCAATTCAGGCGGAAAACCGAGGTTTGAAAAGTTAGGAACTTCGGGAGGCATTTTACGGGCGCAGTACTGCAGTCCGTAAATGGTCATGGTGCGCTCAACACGGTAGAAAATTTTGTTATATAAAACCGAGTAGCTGGGGTTGTGACCATCGTAAGTGCGCTCAACCTTTTCAAAAAAGTAATTGAAGTCATCAGCAACAAGTTTAGCCAAACCGTTCGGAGTGCGGTTATCCGGAATATATGCTGAACGGTCCGGAGTAATGTAAATATCAGAAAATTCAATTTCGTTAATCGTAGCCATGTTTTTTATCCCATCAGTTTAGTTGATAACTTCTCCCGGGTAAACTCCGTAAAAGTCATTACGATTTACCCAACCCTCAATTGCAGAAAATTTGATAAGGCAGAAATCTTTTTGTTCGGGGCATTTTTCGATTTTGCCGATTACCTGGTCTTCAACTTTTGCAATAATGCGCGAATCGTGCTGGGGCTTTGCATATACATTAGCAGAGCCGGTTTTGGTCATTTTAATCCAGCGTTTGTTTACGAGCATTGCTTTGTGAACCCATGTTTCAGAGCCTTCCCAATCTTTTATTTTGCGCCAAAGTTCAAATTCGGCGACGATTTCGACCGGAGCATTTTTTTGCTTATAAATCCATTCTATTGGATAACGTGATCCGGGGCCGGAACGGGCATTGACGTGGTTGGAACGAAAAGAAACCATCCGCGGTAAGGCGTGTCCGACATCGCCGTCTTCTTCTTCCTGGGCGTGAACCGGTAAAATAAGCATAAATACCGCCATGAAAGCAAGGCACAATTTTTTCATTATTTATTCCTCATTAATTTTTTTTTATCAAAGTTGTGTTTAGGATAAATCAATATGGTGAATAAAAAGTAAAAGGAAACAAAAAAATGAAGTTGCAAAAAGTTGCCGAGGATTTGATAAAATTTCGTACCGAAACCGGAAATAACGCCGAAATTAATAAATGTTTGGAATATGTGGAGGGTTTGTTCGGCAAGAAAGCGCACAAAACTCTATATCGAAAAGGAAAACTGGCTCCGGTTATTTTGCTGTCCAATTCGAAAGGACTTAAATTTGATGTTATGGCGGTCGGGCATTTGGATGTGGTGCCGGCCGATGACAAAATGTTTAAGTGCAGGCGTGAAGGGAATCGAGTGTACGGCAGAGGAACATTGGATATGAAATCTTTTGCCGCGGTAGCTTTAGATTCTTTGGAATATGTAATTGATAATAATCTTCCTCTGAAGTTTGCGGTGCTACTGTCTACTGATGAAGAAAAAGGAAGTTTCGGGCTGGAAGCTTTTTTGGAGGATAATCCCGAAATAAGTTCAAAAATAGTTTTGGATGTTGATGTTGCAGGAGATATTACAAAAATTGTTGCAAAATGCAAAAATCCGGTTTTTGTGAAGATTATTGCCAAAGGAATCGAGGCACACGGTTCAACACCGTGGAACGGAATTGATGCCAACGAAAAAATGTTGCAGGTGTTGAGTAATATTCGCAAAATTTATCCATATTTTTCTTTGGAGACAGCGGCTCCGAAAAACACGTGGATTGATACGGTTCATTTTGCAAAAATTGAAGGCGGAGATGTTGCAAATGTTATCTCGAATCGATGCGAGGCATTGCTTGATTTCAGGTTGACTGAAAAATCATCAGTTTCAAAATTGGAAAAAAATTTGAAATCATGTTTGGTTGACGGAGTTGAGTATGAGATTGTTGCCTCCTCACATCCGGTTGTTATGGATGAAAAAAATCCGTATATTTGGCAGTATAAAAAATTGGCGGAAAATGTTTTAGAGCAGAAAATTGAATTTGAATATATCGGCGGAGCCACGGATTCAAGAGCTTTTGCCCAAAAAGGATCGGTAGTGATTATGCATTCTGGCAGCGGAGACGGCATGCACGCTTCGGGCGAATATGTGGAATGGGACAGTGTGGAAAAATTGGCCTCAATTCAAAAGCAATTTTTGCGTGAGTTTGCAAAACGGTAGTAATGCGGTTTGATGATGATAATTACTGGACAACTTGTCCGTGATAGTGTATATAATTATCAGTTTGTAAGGAAAAAAGAAATGACCACATGGTTCTCGGTTCTGTTGGTTGTGGCAGGACTTGTTATTAGCGCGTCAATATGGGCAATTAACCTCAAGGTTCATCGCTTTGAAAGGTTTAGCCGTATGTGCGCATTGTTCGGCCCCTTTGTGTTGATAGTAATGTTTATGTATTCCATATATTTTATTAAAGGGGCTTATTATTCATGGTTGATGTTAATTTGTTTGTCTTTGGGTATTACGATAGCTTGGCTTTGTGCCGGAGCTTTGTTAATCGGGGTATTGATTATTTTGGCGGTCGGCGGTTATTGGTTGGTGGTGACTTTGCGTGATACCAATTATGCGGCGTTCAGGCGCAGATTTCGCCGAGATTTTTCTTACGGATGGCGGAGAATTAAGGCTTGGATTGAGGGCGAAGAATAATTATTGTCGACGTAGCTCATCAGGATAGAGCAACAGTTTCCTAAACTGTGGGTGGGAGGTTCAAGTCCTCTCGTCGACGCCATAAAAAACACCCGATGTTTTTCATCGGGTGTTTTTTAAGACGGGATAGAACTTCCCAAGCGAATTGCCATAATCTCTGATGCAAGTTGGTACACGGAATCGTAGTCGGGGTCGGCTGCCGCTGATTGCTGCAATTGATTGTACAAGTCGATGAATTGCAGAATGGGCATTTCATAGAACACTTCGGAAATGATTTCGGGATTTTCGTCAAGAAATCTTGATATGTTCACGTCGGGTATGCCACGGGCATTAAGCTCGTTCTGAACTTGTATCGATAATTCCTTAATTTGTGAAATCAGTTTTTTGTCATGTTCTGAGGTGTCCGGCGGTAGTTGTTTTTCAGCCTCTTTGACAAAATAGATGTAGGTTGCCAACTCCACCAGTATTTCGTCCGTAACTTGTTGAACATCGAGATTCTGCAATGTTTGCAGTAACGCGTCTAAGTTAATCTTTATAAACATAATACAACAATTAATAATTATTATTGTTGTAAAAGTTACATCTGTTCGGGTGAAAGTGCAATAAAATATTTAAGCTGCCTTAAACAAATCTTTTATTTTATTGAAAAATCCTTTTTCTTCAGGCTGGCAGTTGTTTTCGCCGGAAATTGCACGGAACTCTTCCATTAATTCTTTTTGACGGGCGGTCAGGTTAATCGGGGTTTCGACTTTTATTTCAACCCACAAATCGCCTTTGGTTGTCGAACGCAGGCGCGGCATACCTTCGCCTTTGATGCGTAAACGGTGTCCGTTTTGAGTGCCGGCGGGGATTTTGACTTCAATCTTGCGACCGTCAACAGAAGGAAGCTCAACTATTCCGCCTAATGTGGCGCAAGTCATGGATACGGGGATTTGGGTGTAAAGATTTTCAGCCTGACGTTCATAAAGTTTGTGTCCGCGGACGCTTACAAACACATATAAATCGCCGTTTTGTCCGCCACGAACCCCGGCGGCTCCTTCCCCGGCAATGCGAATACGGGTTCCATCATCAACCCCGGCGGGGATTTTGACTTTTAGTTCTTTTTTGAAATTAACGAATCCATTGCCGTGGCAGGCAGGACAAGCATCGGTAACTTTGCGCCCGCTTCCGTGACAGTCCGGGCAAGGAGTGTCCATAATCATAAAGCCGTGTTGCTGACGGACATGACCGGTGCCGTGACAGGTGGTGCATTGAGGTGCTTCTTTGCCGTCTTTGGTGCCATGAGTGTGGCAAGTTTCGCAACCCTTTGTGGTATTGAATGAAATATTTTTTTCAAGTCCGGAATAGGCTTCTTCAAGCGTAATTTCCAAATCGTAGCGTAAATTGTCGCCGTTTTGAGCTGAAGAAGCATTGCGGCGAGATTGTCCGCCCCCCATAAAGTCGGAGAAAACTTCGGAAAATATATCAGCGAATCCACCGGCCGCGCCAAAGTTAAAATCAAACGGGTTGGCGCCTCCGCCCTGTCCAAAGGCGGCATGGCCGTAGCGGTCGTAAGCCGCACGTTTTTGTTCATCTTTCAAGACTTCATAAGCCTCGTTTATTTCTTTAAATTTAGCTTCGGCTTCGGCATTACCGGCGTTGCGATCGGGGTGATATTTCATCGCAAGTTTGTGATAAGATTTTTTAATCTCCTCAGCAGAGGCCGTTTTTGATACTTCGAGTGTTTCGTAATAGTCTTGTTTGCTCATAATCTTTTCCGCAAAATTTTATTAACTTGCATACTATTTAGTTTTTTTGAAAGCAAAACGCAAGTGTTTAATTGCGATTTAAGGTACTAAATACAAAAAATCAACTTGTGTATTCATTTAAAAGGTGGTAGTTGTATCCAATCTTATTTGTTTAAATTTATAATGCTGGAAAATATGACATATAATGTAAAATCATCAAAAGCCGAAGAATTTATTTCTCATGAAGAAATTTTATCAACTCTGGAATTTGCAAATAAAAATAAAAATAATGCCGAAATGATTAAAGGCATTATCGAAAAGGCTAAAAAACTTAAAGGTTTGGATCACCGTGAGGCCAGTGTTTTGTTGGCTTGCGAAATGCCTGAACTGAATCAGGAAGTATTTGCGTTGGCAGAGCAAATCAAAAAAGATTTTTATGGGAATCGCATAGTTTTGTTTGCACCGCTGTATCTTTCCAATTATTGCGTGAACGGTTGTACCTATTGCCCGTATCATGCGAAAAATAAACGTATTCCACGCTTGAAAATGACTCAAGATCAAATTCGTAAAGAAGTTATAGCCTTGCAAGATATGGGGCATAAACGTCTGGCGATTGAATTGGGTGAAGATCCGGTCAATAACCCGATTGAGTATGTGTTGGAATCAATTAAGACAATCTATGATATTAAACACAAAAACGGAGCCATTCGCCGTGTTAATGTCAACATTGCCGCAACAACGGTTGAAAATTATCGTAAATTGCACGAGGCAGGCATCGGAACATATATCCTGTTTCAGGAAACTTATAATAAAGAAAATTATGAGACTTTGCATCCGACCGGACCAAAACATAACTACGCTTATCATACCGAAGCAATGGACAGAGCCATGGAAGGCGGAATTGATGATGTCGGGTTAGGTGTTTTGTTCGGGCTGTCAACATACCAGTATGAATTTGCCGGATTGCTTATGCATGCAGAGCATTTGGAGGCAAAGTTCGGAGTTGGTCCGCATACTATAAGTTTTCCGCGCATTAAACATGCCGATGATATTGATCCAAATGCTTTTGATAACGCAATTAGTGATGAAATTTTTGCTAAAATCATTGCTTGTACGCGAGTTTGCGTTCCATATACGGGAATGATTATTTCTACGCGCGAAAGTAAAGAGTGTCGCGAAAAAGTTCTTCATTACGGAATCAGCCAAATAAGCGGTGGCTCAAAAACCTCAGTCGGCGGATATGCTGAACCCGAGGTTGAAAACGAATCGGAGCAGTTTGATGTCAGCGATAAACGAACATTGGACGAAGTTGTAAGATGGCTGATGGAAATAGGATATATTCCGAGTTTTTGTACGGCATGCTATCGCGCCGGTCGCACCGGTGACAGGTTTATGGATTTTTGCAAATCTCGCCAGATTTTGAATTATTGCCATCCGAATGCACTGATGACGCTTAAGGAATTTTTGCAGGATTATGCATCACCGGAAACAAAAAAGGTGGGAGAGGATTTGATTAAAAGAGAAATTTCTCGAGTTACCAGCCCTAAAATCCGCGAAGTCTGCGAGCAAAATCTGCAAAAAATAGAACAGGGAACCAGAGATTTCAGATTTTAAAAATAAAAAATACCCGAAAAACTCGGGTATTTTTTTGTGTTGTTAGAAAAAATATTATTTTGCCAATTGTGCAGCAACTTCTGCGGCAAAATCTTCTTCTTTCTTCTGAATGCCTTCGCCAAGTTTGAAGCAAACAAATTCTTTAACCTTGATGTCTGTGCCAAGTTCTTTGGCAGCATCGGCAATAACTTGTTTGATCTTTTTGTCGGGATCCATAATGTAGGCTTGTTCTTCAAATACAACTTCATCGTAGTATTTTTTGATGCGGCCTTCAACCATCTTTTCAATAATGTTTTCAGGCTTGCCGGAAGCTTTTGCCTGTTCACTGAAAATGGCTTTTTCACGTTCAACGGCAGCAGGGTCAACAGCTGCAATAGTCGGAAACAGCGGGCGTGAAGCGGCGATGTGCATAGCCAAGTGTTTGCCAAGTTCCTGCAATTTTGCTTTGTCGGCAGATGATTCGATGGCTACCAAAACGCCGATTTTGCCCAAGTTGTTGCGAGCAACGTTGTGAACGTATGAGGCAATGATGCCGTTGTTGACTTCTACCATTTGGGCACGACGCAAAGTCATATTTTCACCAATTTTGGCGATGAGATCGGTCAAGCGTTCTTCAAAAGTTTTGCTGCATTTCGGGCAGTTGAAAGTTTTCATTTCGCAAACATCGCCATGGCTGGCCAGGGCAACGAGAGCGGCATCTTCAACATATTCCTGAAAGAGGTCGTTTTTAGCAACAAAGTCGGTTTCGGAGTTTACTTCAACAACAGCACCTTTGTTACCGTCAACGGCAACAGCTACCAAACCTTCAGCCGCAATACGGCTTGATTTTTTAGCGGCAGATGCCAGACCTTTTTTGCGAAGCCAGTCAACAGCTTGTTCCATATCACCGTCGGTTGCTACCAAAGCTTTTTTGCAATCGAGCATACCGGCACCGGTTGACTCTCTCAAATCTTTTACCATAGAGGCAGTAATTTCGCTCATTAATTTTTCCTCAAAATTGTGTTTGAACTAAAATGGCGATATTTTAGCAAGATAAAATACCGCCATTTGGTTGTTTTGACAGCATGCGGCTAATTATTTGGCAGCAGCTTTCTTTTTTGTAGCGGTTTTAGTTGTTGCAGTTTTTTTGGCTGCAGTAGTTTTGGCTGTTGCGGTTTTCTTTTCAGCTACAGCCTTTTTAGCTGTCGCGGTTTTCTTTTCAGCTACAGCTTTTTTGGCGGCAGGTTTCTTTTCTGCCGGAGCTTCTGCTTCAGTTTCAACTTTTGTTTCTGCAACAGGTTCGGTTTCTTCTTTTTTAGCGGCTTTTTTGCGAGCCGGTTTAGCTTCCGCTACAATTTCTTCAACTTTAACGCCTTGAGCGGCAATCTCGGCTTGGATACCATCAAGAATGGCAGATGACAGCAATTCGCAGTAAAACTGAATTGCACGTACGGCATCATCGTTTCCAGGAACCGGGAAGTCAACCAAGGTCGGATCAGCGTTGGTATCGGCAATACCGATTACGGGGATACCGAGTTTTTTAGCTTCTTTTATGGCCAAATCTTCTTTAGGCATATCAATAACGAACAACAAGTCAGGCTGTCCGCCCATGTTCATAACGCCGTTCAATTCTTTTGCCAGTTTTTCCTGTTCTTTCTTCAGGTTAAGAAGTTCTTTCTTGGTGTATCCCTCTGTGGCATTGTTTTCAAACATTTCGTTTAATTTGTTTAAACGAGAAATTGATTTGTAAACAGTTTTCCAGTTGGTCAACATGCCGCCGAGCCAGCGGTAGTTAACGTAGTATTGTCCGCATCTTTCAGCGCTTTCTTTAATAATGTCCTGAGCTTGTCTCTTGGTGCCGACAAACAAAATTTTACCACCGTTAGCGGCAATTTCACGAGCTGTGTTAAGAGCTGTGTAAAGCATCGGGTAAGTTTGTTGAAGGTCAATGATGTGAACATTATCTTTTTTGCCATAGATATATTCAGCCATTTTCGGGTTCCAGCGACGAGCATGGTGACCGAAGTGTACGCCGTTTTCAATCATTTGGCGAATAGTAAATTTTGGAAGACTCATTTTATATCCTTTTGTTTTCCGGTTAAACCTCCGCAGACTGTCGGCTTAAAAACTCTAAGCACCGGAGCGATAATTTGAAGCCAAACCTCGCTGATCTGCGTGTGTGATTAAATTAAACTACGGGCTTCAATAAACTGAAGTCCGCAGTCTTTTTACAACAAATTTGCAATTTGTAAAGAGTTTTTTTAAGCTATTTTGATGTTTTTGTGCCGATAAATTTATTAAGTGCATCGGTTACGCGCAAAACTGTGGTTTCAACAGCTTCGTCTTTGGTTTCTACAATAATGTCGGCTTCAGAATAGTAGGGATATTCTTCACCGATATATTTTTCGAGTTTGTTTTTGAGGTGTTCGTCATTACCTTTGAGAAACGGGCGATGTTTGCGACCATATGTGCGGTGATAAAGGGTGTCAACATCAGCTTTGAGCCATACGGTAATGGCGTGCTGTTTGGCCAGGTCGCGGGTTTGTTGGGGAACAAATGAGCCACCGCCTGAGGCTAATACGCAGGGTTGTCCTTGAAGCAGGCGGTGCATAACCCGAGTTTCTCCGGCGCGATATTCTTCTTCGCCGAAGCACTTGAGTACATCAACCAGCGGAAGACCGGCGGCTTTTTCAATCTCCTGATCGCCATCAACAAAAGGAAGATCAAGCTTTTTGGCAAGGCGTTTCCCGACGCTGGTTTTGCCACTCCCCATGAGACCGACCAATAAAATTATTTTGTTAATTTGCATTGTTTTTAATCTTTATTTCAAATATTATAGCCATAATATAAACAGTTTAAATTTTATCAATATTTTTTTGCAGAAAAGGGAAAGTTTATGTTGAATCGTAAAAAAAATTATGTTTGGGCATATGTTTTGGGAGCTGTAATTTTAGCCGGGTTGGTTTGGCTGATGTCTCGTGAAATGCCGTTTAATGAAGAAACCGTTGAAGAGCCTTTGGAAAGAACACTTACAAAATAATGGGTAATAATATAGAACTCTTTTTGGATATGATGGCTGCCGAAAAGGGGGCGTCGTTGAATACAATTGATGCGTACCGTCGGGATTTGGAACAGTTTTGTGCTTTTATAAAGTGTGACGAATCGATGGTTGCAGGTGAGGATATAAATGCATTTATTGCTGACTTGGGCAGCAGAGGTTTCAGTCCTAAAACGATGTCTCGGAAGTTGTCGGCAGTACGAGAGTTTTATAAATTTTTGTATATCGAAAAAAAAATCAGAACAAATCCGGCAGCAAATATTTTATCACCTCGGCAGGAAAAACCGTTGCCAAAGTTTTTAACCCAAACGGAAATAAAAAATTTGATTGAGGCGGCGGCAGATAAAAAGGATTTTTCCGAATATAGATTGAGTGCAATGCTGAAGCTGATGTATGCATGCGGTTTGCGGGTGTCGGAGTTGGTAAGCCTGCCGGAAAGATGTATTAATTACGAGATGCGACAGATTATCGTCTTTGGCAAGGGGAGCAAAGAAAGAAAAATTCCGGTTGCCGAATCGGCGTTGAGAGAGATTGCGGAATATGCAACATTCAGAGATATATATTTGAACGGTCAGAAATCTCCGTGGCTGTTCCCGTCCAAACATGCAAAGTCAGGGCATATTACCCGTGATGCCTTTTTTAAGAATCTGAAGAACCTGGCGGTTAAAGCCGGTATTTCTCCGGCAAGGATTTCACCGCACGTATTGAGGCACTCGTTTGCAACGCATCTGCTCAATCATCATGTCGATTTGCGAAGCGTACAAAAAATGCTGGGGCATGAGGACATTACAACTACGGAAATTTATACACATATTGTGTCAGAAAAATTGCGTGATGAGGTGCGTGAAAAACATCCGTTGGCAAAAGATGAAAAATTAAATCAGCTGTGATAATTCAAAGAACTTTTGCGGAGAAACCTCTTCGGCGCGAGCAGTCGGAGCAATACCGATTTGCTCGAGTTTGGCGGTAATGTCTTTAATCGGTTTTAAACTTTGGCGCAGCATTTTGCGGCGTTGCCCGAAAGCAAGTGAGGTGATTTTTTCTATTTTAGCAATTTCTTCGGAATTTATGGCATTTTCAAGAGGCTGAAAAAGCAACACGCTTGACCAGATTTTCGGAGCAGGGGTAAAGCATTCGGGGTTTAAGTCGAATAATTTTTTTATTGAGCAGGTGAGTTGGGCAATAATCGAAATACGCCCATAATCTTTACTGTGCGTAGGAGCCATAATCCTTTCCGCAACTTCTTTTTGAAACATTAGGGTGAGTGCAGAAAAATCTTTAATCCGGCAAAGCCACTTAAGTAACAAGGGAACAGAAATATTGTAAGGAAGGTTGCTGATAATTTGACGTGGTGCAGATATATTTGCAACAGGGTCAAAAAGCAATGCGTCACCGTTGACTATATCCATGGGAGTATCGGTTTCGACTTTCAGATCTTCCATAATTTTAATACAGCGCGAATCCATTTCCACAACGGTCAGAGATTTTGGATCGGCACCGAGGATTGAGCGTGTCAATCCTCCGGGGCCGGGACCGATTTCAATAACATTGTGGTTTTTGAAATCAGAAATATTTTGCTGTGCCAAACTCAAGCGAATAATTTTGTCGGTTATGTTGCTGTCGAGCAAAAAATTCTGCCCGAGGGCCTTGTTGGCCATAAGTCCATAAAAATCAACCGTTTCACGCAGAGTTGGCAGCATGATTATTCCTTAAGTTCTATTGAAGCGCGTTGACGCAGATATTGCAGGTGACGTGCGGCCAGACGTTCGGTCTTTTGTCCTTGCAACATTTCGGCAATTTCTTTTTCCGTCGGTTCGGGCAATTTATCTTTTGCGGGGTCAAATTTTTTCTCAACCTTTAAGATGTAATAAGAATCGTTATAGAGAATGGGGTCAGAAACTTGTCCCGAAGACATTTTCTTTAAAGCGGCATCAAGAGGTTGGGGAAGCTGTCCCTCGTTTACCCAGCCCAAACGTCCGCCGCTGGCAGAACTCGGGCTTTGTGAAAATTGAGCGGCGTACATTTCAAAACGAGGATCTTGGCGCAATGTTTGGGAAAGTCCGTTGATGTCACGTGCATTTTTGCGATCAATGACAATTTCCAATACCATATATTTTTTCTTGTTCATATCGGCTTTAGTAGCTTGCAGAGCCTCTTGAATTTCAATTTCGGTAACGGTGTCATTGGCGGCTTTGTTACGAATCAGTCTTACCCACGCCAAATCGCTTTTCATCTGTTCGCGAAAAACTTTTTCGTTTACGCCAAATTCGGCAAGGTCTCGTTTGAGTTTGCTCATTGATGATTTGTTGCCTTGAACAAAACTTTCGATAGCACTGTCGATTTCCTGTGGAGTAATATCGATTTTATTATTAATGGCATCTTGCAGCTTTAATTTCTCGTCAATAGTGTTTTGCATTACTTTGTTGATGATTAAAACCTTTGTTTGTGAGTTGTAAGGAATGCCGGTAGTCATGCAAAAAGCACGGACACGATTATTGATATCTTCGGTAGTAATAATTTCTCCGTTTACTTTGGCCAAAATACGAATGTTTCCGGTATATGGCTTGGGCTTTTTGATTGAAGGAGGCAGAGCCGGTGCGCTCGGAGCAGGTTCGTCTTTTACCGGATTTTGAAAAACGGCTGAAGGCTGCTGAGGTTTTTGTTCAGCATTAAAGTTGCTTTCATCATAATCATAGTCGGGGATAAAGTCAGGAGCGAATTGCGCCTGTGCCGCCGTTGCCGACAATAAACATATTACAAATGTTAGTATCTTTTTCATTTTATGCTCCTTTATTCTGAACCTATACCGCCCAAAGTTTTGAGCAGGAATGTAACTGAAAATTCATAACCGTCGTCATAATCGGGATCGGTAGAATTGTATTTGTGGGTATTGAAGACGAGTTGAAAACATTCATCTTCGTAAATCAATTTTCCGCCATGCTCAAGAGAAATGCGACGCTTTTTATTAAGATTTTGGCGGTTATAAAGAGAAAGGCTCCAATCGCGTGACAATTTTGCGTTAATTGCCGTATAAAGTTCTTTTCTTTCGCGATAATCATCAAAGAAATAAAGTTTGGAATCGGATACGTTTTTTTGACGACCGCTGATTGATATAAACGAAATGTAGAGGGATAACATTGAGTTTCCGATACGAGAGTTGATTTCGCTGTATTTAATACTTAAATCACTTTTATCAAGGCGGAAACGATAGTTAAAATCAAGGTATGAATTCGGGGCGGCAAAAATGCGTCCTACATAATCGCTGAAATGCGAATTGTTTCCGAGGCTGCGGTTAAAACTTTCATTGTTGTTAATGTAGTAGCTTTGTCCGAAGAATGAAGATGTACGTCCGATGACATTGCCATATGCGCTCCAGTTAATTCCGTAAGAAATGCGGCTGCCGGTATCGTTGCGATCATAACCAGCGTAGCGGTCAAGGTCTAATATGTTGGTATCGTCAAGCTGAGCATTAAGGCTGTCTTCATTAGGGATTTTATCAATTTTATTACCGCCGTTCGGAGCAGCAACGGCAACAAGTATCGGTTCTACAATTTGGCGAGAGCTTTCGGTGGCTCTCACAAAAGGTAACCGCCACTCAACCGCAGCTTGAGGAAAAATGCGTCCGACCGTGCCGGTATATGTACGATTGTAACTGTTAAGATAATCGTCAATATAGTATAAATCAGATTTTACAGATGCAACAAACCGATATTTTTCGCCAAACGGGCTGGTGTAGGGCAAATTCCACGAATTTATCACGGTACCGCGTTGTGTTTGGGTGCCATCGTGTTCACGATATATTGAGGCAACATTGAAGGTGTTTTTGAAATAGGCTCCGATGGAGTTGGGATCGGAAATCGTTTCATAAGTAGCTAAAGGCAAAATATAAGGTTTGCTGTATTCGCGATTTTTATATTCGTTGAAATTGGATGTACGTAAAGAGTAACTAACGAGTTTGTATGAATAACCTTCAATGGAAGTATAATCACGTCCGTCGAAACGTTCTGCCGATATTGTTGATGTCAACCATGTTTCGGTTTTGCCGGCGAGGGATAAATCTTTAAGGTAAGCGCCGTCAGAAGCGTAGTTGATATTCATTTTACCGACCCAAAGGTCATTAAATTCATAACGACCTTTAGCGACTATGTTGCCGCGTCTTTCGTGGGTGTCACGATCTTTCATAATTGTTCCGGTTACGTCAAGTTCTCCGCTATACAGCATTTTGCGGTAATTGGCACCCAAGATTATGTTTTGATCAGTGCTGAAAATGGGGGTAAACAGCAAATCTTCGTGGTCATTTATATTGAAAAAGTAACGCGCCTCAATCGCAGTTCCAAGATAGTTGTTACTAACCAAAGACGGTGGCAAAAAACCGCTGCGACGCTTTACGGTAGGGTCAGGGTGGGAGAGGAACGGCGCATATAAAACAGGAATATCTTTTATGTTCAAAAATGCGCTGCGATAATATACATCTTTTCGTGAAACGTCATGAGTGATTTTGCGAGCCTTGATGGACCATAGCGGTTTGGGATTGTCTTGGCAAACATCACACGGAGAATATACGGCATAGAAAAAGTGTTTATCTTTTTCGGAAGTTTGTTTAATGCGTTTGGCGGCAAGCCGACTTTGGTCAGCCAAAATGGCTTTTACTTCGTTGATGGTGGCTTTGGTCATTTTTTCTGATAATTGTGCATGGTCTGAAAAAACAACGGTTCCGTCAGGGTGCATAACACTGACATTGCCATCAGCAGTTAAAACGTCGTTTTTACGATCATAAGAAATTGTGTCAGCCTTCAGGGTGATGCCTTCGCGAGCAATGTTAACGTCACCGCGTGCGGTAATGACGCCGGTTTTGGCATCTTCTTCAACTTCGTCGGCGCTGAAATAAATGGGGATTTTATCCTGTGCGTTGGAAAACAGCGGAGAAATTGCCGGTATCAAGAAACATATGGCGAGAATTAAAAACTTTTTATTCATTGAACCATTGCTCCTTTTTTACGCAGGCGTGTAAACCATGAAGGATTATAAAACAAAATAGCGTATAAACAAACGATGAACGGAAGCACAAAATTGGCGTAATAAAGTGACAGAAAATATAAATGCTTTGTGCTCATGTTGCCGAAAATAAGGTCGTTGGCCTCAATTATAATCATAGCTAAAATGGAAATAGAAATTATTTTTGTTTGTCCGCGGCGGTTAAAGTTACCGATTAAGAGACCGGTGCAGGCAAGAATCGCAAAGAGTAAATTATAAAAAGGATTAAGTAAACGGCGATTGCCCTCAACAATATAACGCCTTGCTTCGGACGGGGATAAAGTTTTGTCGTCGGCGGCAAATAAAAGTTCTTTTAATGTTTTTGAACGAACGGAATCATGTTTGCGTTTTTTGCCTTGTGGTGATCCGAAATCTACGGAATAACGGTCAAATGACAAAGAAGAAAATTGCGAAGTTTTGGTGTTGATTTCTTGTCGGATGCCGTTGATAAGCATAATGCGCGGCCCTTTGTCGGTGTATATGATTAAACCGCTTTCGGCGGATACGGTCATTTTCTTTTCGGGGTTGCGTTCGTCGTTAATCATTATTCCCTGGACGGAGCCGTCCTTGCCGTGGGCGGTAATAAAGACCGTTAAGTTGTTGTCCAAAGTAGTGAACTCGCCTTCGCGGAACATAAGGTGTGATACATCGTTTTTAATCTGCCATTCGTAATCGCGAAACTTTTTTTCGGCATATGGTGTGGCAAAGTTGTTTACATAAACAGCAAACAGAGTGGCCAAGATGCCGATGAAAATTGCCGGTTTCGCGGTCTGCCAGGGACTGATGCCGGCGGATTTTATAACAACCAATTCACGGTCAGTCAGCATACGGTTATAAACAAACATAACTGCGACAAACAAAGAAATGGGAGAGAGAATGGCAAACAATCGCGGCATTAGGCACGATGTCATTTTGATGAATAAACTCAACGGAAGACCTTTGTTGGTAATCATTTCGATGAAGCGTAAAGACTGGGTAAGCCACAAAATCGACATAAGCGAAAATGCAACTAATAAAAAGCCAATAAAGACCTGATTGGCTATGTAAACATTAAGTTTCTTCATCAATGGCGATAGTATAAGATTAAATGTCATTATGCAAGAAAATCCTCAAAATTGTTACCAATTTCGAGGATTTTCTTTGGACTTACAGTTTGTATCAGCTGTTGATTCTCATTCTATAGAATGAACGCCATACAAAGATTAAGGCAATTAACAGCATGGTTACACCGGCTCCGAGAGCTATACAACGAGGAGCCGATACGGCCATTTCAACCGCCAACAATCCGAACAACGTGGTAAATTTGATAATCGGATTAAGGGCAACAGAGGAGGTGTCTTTGTAAGGATCGCCTACGGTGTCACCAACAACAGCGGCGGCATGTAAAGGAGTGCCTTTTTGTTTTAAATCAACTTCAACTACCTTTTTGGCATTATCCCAAGCACCACCGGCGTTGGCCATGTACAGAGCCTGGAATAATCCGAATACGGCAATCGAAATCAAGTAGCTGGCAAACAAGTTCGGGTCAAAGCAGGCAAAAGCTATAGTCAAACAAAAGATTACCATAAAGATGTTGAACATACCTTTTTGTGCGTAGATGGTACAAATTCTGACTACAGATTTTGAGGCTTTTGTCGATGCCGCTTTTTGAGTATCAAGCTTGATATGCTTTTTGATGTATTCAACAGCACGATAAGCTCCGGTAGAAACCGCCTGCATAGAAGCTCCGGAGAACCAGTAGATTACCGCTCCGCCCAAAAGAATACCAAACAGTACCAGCGGGTTCATCAAGTTGAGTTCCAAATTGAGCAACAAAATGATTGAGAAAATCATGGTGGTTGCACCGATTACGGCAGTTCCGATAAGAACCGGTTTAGCAGTAGCTTTGAATGTGTTGCCGGCAGAATCGTTGCGCTCGAGCAATTCTTTGCCGAGTTTGAAATTCGGAGTAAAGCCATATTTTTTATCAATCTCGGTCTTGATGTTTTTAATTTGCTCAATTTGTGACAATTCAAAAACAGACTGCGCATTATCGGTAACCGGACCATAACTGTCAACAGCAATGGTAACCGGTCCCATGCCCAACATACCAAAGGCAACCAAGCCAAAAGCAAAGACACTCGGATAAACCATATAGGTATCAAGACCATTGAGAGATGTAAAGTAGGCTATTGCCATCAGGGCAACAACAATCAGACCTTTCCAAAATGCGGAGAAATTACCGGCAACCATACCGGAAATAATGTTCAAAGAAGCTCCGGCCTGACGGCTTGAGTTTACGATTTCCTGAACATGAATTGATTTGGAAGAGGTGAAAATTTTGGTGAATTCAGGAATGATTGCGGAAGCAAACGTACCGCAGCTGATGATGATTGATAATTTCCACCACAAATCAGCTCCCATATCCCCAATCATCAAATATGAAATACCGAAGGTTGCGGCAATTGACATGATTGATGTAATCCAAACCAAACTGGTGAGAGGAATTTCGAAGTCGAAATCCTGTTTGTTGCGGAAACGTAACTTGGAAACTAAACCGTTGACCAAATAAGAAACGATTGAGGTCAAAACCATCATTAAACGCATGGTGAAAATCCATACGATTAAACGGGCTTGAATGTCAATTCCGTCAGCCATCAAAGATAGCGAACCGTCCGGAGCATAGGCCATGCCGGCGGCTAATACGATGAAACTGATTAATGCTACACCGGTAACGCCGTAGGTTTCAAAACCATCGGCAGTCGGACCAACCGAATCACCGGCATTGTCGCCGGTGCAGTCGGCAATAACGCCAGGGTTGCGGGCATCGTCTTCATCAATTTTGAAAATAATTTTCATTAAATCGGCACCGATGTCGGCAATTTTTGTAAAAATACCGCCGCATATACGCAAAGCGGAAGCACCCAAAGATTCACCAATGGCGAATCCAACAAAACATGCGCCGGCGGTTTCTCTCGGGATGAAAAGAAGAATCATAATCATCATAAACAGTTCTACGCAAATAAGCAGAACGCCGATTGACATACCGGATTGTAAAGGCAACGCCATAACCGGATAGGCTTTTCCTTTAAGTGAGGCAAAAGCTGTGCGGGAGTTGGCATAGGTGTTGATGCGCATGCCAAACCACGCTACGGTGTATGAACCTAAAATACCCAGAATTGACCATAGCAAAATAGTCAGCACCATGGACAAAGGAGTGTGATTCAGCCCGAAGAAATAGTAGAAAATACATATGGCGATAAAAGCCTCCAAAACAACGAGGAGCAGAGCCTGTTGTTTCATATAAGTTTTGCATGTTTCATAAATTAATGCGGCCATGTTAGCCATTGATTTGTGAACCGGCATTCTTTTGATTTTGAAAAATTCATATAAACCAAAAACTGCGCCTAATCCGCAAATGATTAAACCGTAAAGCAAAATTTGGGCTCCGGTTACGGAGTATCCCCAAAAATTGTAGCCGACATCAAGTGTCGGAATGTTTAAATCAATTTCAGATGCTGCGGCCGTTGATATGCAGGCACACAAAAACAGCACTATTGCGGTTGCAACAGAGCTAAACTTTTTGAATAATTGCATGATTTTTTCCTTAAAATATTAAGACTAATTGTTTTTAATAAAAACAGCCTACAACTTTAGAAATATTATTTCAAGCATATAAGGAATTTTTTTGGGATAATTAAAAAGCCCCTCGTTGTGAGGGGCGTTTTAGTTTCTTATTTTTCAAGGTCTTCACCGGTTTCTTGGTTGACGCGCTTGGCCGATAATTTTATCTTGCCGCGGTTGTCAGTACCCAAGCATTTTACCCAAATGCTGTCACCTTCTTTATAAAAATCAGAAACAGAAGCAATACGCTCGTTCTTGACTTCAGAAATGTGAACCAGACCTTCGGTGGTGCCAATAAAGCGAACAAATGCACCAAAGTCCATAATCTTGGTGATTACGCCGTGATAAATGTGACCTTCTTCAGGTTCGGCAACAATGCCGGTAATCCAATCCAAAGCGGCTTGTCCATCAGCGCTGTTGATGGTGGCAATATGAACAATGCCGTCTTCACTGATGTCAATTTTGGAGTTGGTTTTTTCGGTGATTTCACGGATAACTTTACCACCTGAACCAATGACTTCACGAATCTTATCAACCGGAATTTTGATAGAGATAATGCGCGGAGCCAGAGGCGAAATGTCGGCACGGGGTTCAGCGATGGCTTTGGCCATTTCACCCAAAATGTGGATACGACCCTCATGAGCCTGAGTCAGAGCTGTTTGCATAATTTCTTTGGTGATGGAGGTAATTTTGATATCCATTTGCAAAGCGGTAACACCGTCTTTGGTTCCGGCAACTTTGAAATCCATATCACCGAGGTGATCTTCATCGCCCAAAATATCGGTCAAGATGGCAACGCGACCGTCATCTTCCTTAATTAAGCCCATGGCAATACCGGCAACCGGCTTTGTCATCGGAACACCGGCAGCCATTAATGATAAGGTTGTGCCGCAAACGGTGGCCATTGATGATGAGCCGTTTGATTCCAAAATTTCAGATACAACACGGATGGTGTAGGGAAACTTTTCTTTGTCTTGGGGCAACATCGGATGAATGGCGCGCCATGCCAATTTTCCGTGACCGATTTCACGACGGCCGGGAGTACCCAAACGACCGCATTCACCGACTGAGAACGGCGGGAAATTGTAATTGAGCATGAAGTCTTGTTTGTATTCATTCATTAGGCCGTCAACGATTTGGGCGTCTTCACCGGTACCGAGAGTGGTTACAACCAAAGCTTGAGTTTCACCACGGGTGAAAATGGCAGAACCGTGAGCTGTCGGCAGGGTATCTACTTCACACCAAATCGGACGAACGGTTTTGGTATCACGACCGTCGATACGATGACCTGTGGTCAAAACTTTTTCACGCACAACAACATGTTTTAATTTTTCAAGAACGTCTAAAAGATATTTGTTTTCAATTTCATTTTCGGGATCAATGGTGGCTTTGACTTCTTCGTCAATTTGACCAACCAAAGTGCCACGTGTTAATTTGTCGGTTTCGCAAAAAGCCTGCTCGTATTTAGCACGGAAATCTTTGGCAATACGCTCATACATTTCATCAAATTCTTTAGGAAACTCCGGAGCTTCCCAAGCTTCTTTACCGGCTTCTTGAGCGAGGTCTTTAATCATTTTGATGACCGGTTGGAAATTATCAAATCCGAACATTACGGCATTAAGCATGGTTTCTTCAGACAATTCCTGAGCTTCGGATTCAACCATCAAAACGCCTTGTTCGGTACCGGCAACAGTCAGTTCCAAATCAGATGTTTTTTGTTCTTCAATGGTCGGGTTCAAAATAAATTGTCCGTTTTTATATCCGACTTTGGCCGCACCGAGAGGACCCATAAACGGAATGCCGGAAACTGCCAAAGCAGCAGAAGCAGCAACCATGGAAACAATGTCAGAATCATTTTTTTGGTCGTGAGAAAGAACAGTACAAATGATTTGTACTTCGTTCTTAAAAGCATCCGGAAACAGAGGACGAATCGGACGATCAATAAGACGAGATACTAAAACTTCGTGTTCGGAAGGTTTGCTTTCTCTTTTCATAAAACCGCCCGGAATTTTGCCGGTGGCATAATATTTTTCCTGATAGTTAACGGTCAGCGGGAAGAAATCCTGATCGGCTTTAATTTCTTTTGCGGCGCAGACTGTAGCTAAAACGCTGGTTTCGCCATATGTGGCAACAACGGCACCGGTTGCTTGTTTGGCAACTTTGCCGGTTTCCAATTTTAATTTTCGTCCGCCCCAATCAAGTTCGCGGGTGGATACTTTTAAGTTATTCATATTTTATTACCTTTCTCTTTTACATCTTTATAAACAGCACCCTGCCGATTTTTTTTCGGCAAGGATTTAAAAGCATTGCGGGATATTGTCCCGCAATGCACAAAAACTTATCTACGAATGTTAAGTTTTTTAATGATATCTTGGTATCTTTTTTCATCTTTGCTCTTCAAGTAGTCCAAGAGGTGACGACGTTTTGATACCATTTTCATCAATCCCAGACGGGAATGAAGATCTTTGCGGTGAGTGTTGAAGTGTTCAATCAAATTATTGATACGAGTTGTCCAAATTGCGATTTGAACTTCAGGGCAACCGGTGTTGCCTTCACTCAGGCCATAAGTTTTTACCAATTCACTAGTAACTTCTTTTGTAATCGACATCTTATATTTTCCTTATCAGTTATAAATTAAAAACACGAATCGGAGAAATCCTTCCTTCTTCAATTCGAACGATAGCAATCAAAACACCGTTAAAGACAGCCGCCGCTATGGGAAGTGAAGAAAATTCTTCTTTGCCCTTAGGGCTTAAGGCTTGTCCCTGCTTGAGTTTTGAAGCTTCTACTTCCGAAACAGCCATAACCGCGATGTCGCGCAGAGAGGTTTCTAACGGAAGCAATGTTCGCTCAACATATACCATATTTTTTAAATTTTCCAGTAAAATCGTATCGTCGAGCGTAAAAAGACCACATTTTGTTCGTCTGAGGCTTTGTAAATGACCAAACGAATCGAGAGCGCGAGCTATATCACGCCCGAGACTCCGAACATAAGTTCCTTTGGAGCATTTTACTCTAAAGTCGGCACAATCGTTTTTGAGAGATAAAAATTGCAAATCAAAAATACTGACCTGCCTTTCGGGAATTGAAATCTCTTTACCTTTGCGAGCCAAATCATAAGCTCGCTCTCCGTTTATTTTTATGGCAGAATATGCCGGCGGAGTTTGAGTGATGTTGCCGATGAATTGCGGTAATGTTTTGATAATGTTATCAGCAGAGGGAATCCTCCCTCCGGATTTGATAACGGTGCCGGTACAATCGGCAGTGTCCGTTTCTGTTCCAAAACGAATCGTAAATTCGTATTCTTTGTCACCGTCAGTAATAAAATCGATGAGTTTAGTCGCTTCTCCGAAAGCTATCGGTAAAACGCCGGTAGCAAAAGGGTCAAGAGTTCCGGCATGACCATTTTTTTTGGCATTAAAAAGGCGGCGCGTCAGATTGACCACCTGGGTTGAGCGCATACCCTGCGGTTTGTCAACAATCAACCATCCGTTTATGTTATTGCCTTTTTTATGCTTCATGTGCTTTTTTTAAATCTTGCTGTACTTTCGGGGAGTGCAACAGTTTTTCGATTTTATCGGCTTGTGCCATGGTTTCATCAACAAAAAAACGAATTTCCGGCACATAGCGAAGCAATGTTTTGGCTGCAATTACTTTGCGGAAATGATTGGCGGCAAGCTGTAATCCTTCCTGTACCTGAGCCTCAAATTCGGGTTTGGAAGTTACAAAGAAAACATCGGCATATTTAAGGTCGGGAGATACTTTGGTTTTCATTATGGTAACCAAAGTATCAATCCCTTGCAAATTGCGTACGCGGTCAAAATTAATTTCTTCTGCAATAATGCGTTTTATTTCCTGACCGACACGCAGTTGACGTTGCGAAAGTTCTTTTATAGCCATGATTAAACTCCTTAATCGAGTTTAGCGGCGATGGTTTCAATTTCATAACATTCAATGAAATCGCCTACCTGAATATCGTTGTAGTTTTCAAAACTCATGCCGCATTCATAGCCGTCTTTAACTTCTTTAACGTCTTCTTTGAAGCGTTTGAGTTGTCCGAGGTTGCCGTCATGAATTACGACGTTATCACGCAACAGGCGAACCTTGGCTCCACGTTTGACCAAACCTTCGGTAACCATACAACCGGCAACTTTGCCGACACCGGTAATATTGAATACGTTACGGATTTCGGCATAGCCGAGAATCTTTTCTTTGAGTTCGGGAGAGAGCATACCTTCAAGACCTTTTTTGACATCATCGGCAACATCATAGATGATTGAGTAGTAACGAATATCAATTCCGTCACGGCGAGCCATGTCGCGGGCTTGAGGAATAGCACGAACGTTAAAGCCGATAATCAGAGCATGAGATGCTTTTGCCAATGTTACATCAGACTCAGAAATAGGTCCGACGGCAGAGTGCAGAATTTGGACACTAACTTCGTTGGTTGAAAGTTTGTTCAATGTGCCTTCAATAGCTTCAATAGAGCCCTGAACGTCAGCTTTGATAACCACCGGCAGATGTTTAATTTCGCCGGATTTGATTTTATCAAGCATTTGTTCCATAGCAGATTTAGCACTCTTGACGAGTTTAGCATCACGCTCTTTTTGAATACGATAATTTACAATCTCTTTAGCCTGAGTTTCATCTTCAACAACGTTGAAGTTGTCACCGGCGGCAGGAGTGCCCTGAAGTCCTAGAATTTCAGCAGGGGTTGCGGGACCGGCGGTATGAATCTTTTGTCCGTGTTCATTAAACATGGCACGGACGTGTCCCCATTCTTTTCCGGCAATTATAATGTCACCGATCTGGAGAGTTCCCTGTTGTACCAAAACTGTTGCAACTGAGCCGCGTCCTTTTTCCATTTTGGCTTCAATAACCGTGCCGCGAGCTTTGCAGTTGGGGTTGGCTTTGAGATCCAAAATTTCGGCTTGCAACAAAATGGCTTCAAGAAGTTTGTTAATATTGATGCGCTTTTTGGCAGAAACTTCGGCACAAAGGTATTCACCACCCATTTCTTCAACAGCAATACCATGCTGTAATAAGGCGGTTTTTACTTTTATCGGGTCGGCACCGGGGAGATCGATTTTGTTGATGGCTACAACAATCGGAACTTCGGCCGCCTGAGCATGACGAATAGCTTCAATGGTTTGCGGCATTATACCGTCATTGGCAGCAACTACCAAAACCACAATATCGGTAACTTTGGCACCACGGGCGCGCATTTCGGAAAATGCTTCGTGTCCCGGGGTATCAATAAAGGTAATCTTTTTACCACCGTCGACCTCAATTTGGTAAGCACCGATGTGTTGAGTAATACCGCCGGCTTCTTTGGCGGCAACGTTAGTTTCACGCAGGGCATCAAGCAATGAAGTTTTTCCGTGGTCAACGTGTCCCATAACCGTAACTACCGGTGCACGAGGCAGTTGTTTTTCAGCGGCATCGTCGGCTTCGTTTTTCAAAACATCTTCAACGTCACTGTCGGCAACACGCTTCCATTTATGTCCCATTTCTTCAACAATAATCTGGGCAGTGTCGGCATCAATAGCTTGGTTAATGGTGGCCATTACGCCCAAAGCCATAAGTTTTTTAATAACATCGGCGCTTTTTTCGGCCATACGGTTGGCAAGTTCTTGGACGGTTATTACTTCAGGTATAATAACCTCTTTGACAATTTTTTCCTGCGGTTGAGCAACAACAACCGGCTTGGGTTGTTTTTTCTTGAAACGACGGCGAGGTGCGCCGAAACCATATTCGTCATAATCGTCATCATCACCGCCGCCGTAACTGTTTATGGTTACTTTGTTGTTGCGGCGCTGCGGTTCAAAACTGCGTTTGGTGATTTTTTTGCGTTCTTGTTCAAAAACATCGTTGCGGTTTGAGCCGTGTTTTTTGTTTGAAAAATCGTCGTCATCATCGTCATCATCAAAATCTTTTGAGTGGCGATCTTTGTCTTTATTTTTGAAATTTTTATCTTCTGATACCGAAGGAGAATGAGAAGGTTCGGAAACGATCTTTTCTTTTTCGATATTGGATTTTTCTTTTTTAGCCTTTTCGGCCTGAGCCTCGGCAGCCGCGGCACGCTCGGCTTCTTCTGCTTCTTTGCGCGCTTTTTCGGCTTTTATTTCGTCCTCAAGTTTTTGACGTTGCTGTTGTTTGGTTTCTTCTTCGATTTTGCGTTTGGCGTCGTGTTCTTTAGCTTCAGCAATAAGACGAAGTTTAGCTTTGGTTTCAGCATCAAGTTCTTTTTCTTGCGGCTCAGTATTTACAGGGGAAATAATTCTTTTTTTGCGGACCTCAACCTGTACAACTTTTTTTCCGGCACTAGAAGATGTTTTTTCTCCCAAACCTTTAAGCGTCAGGGTTTTTTTGCCTGATAAGGTTAATTTGGTTTTGCTACTATCTTCTGTCATATAAATTGTTCTCCATTTTTAAGAATTGATAAAATTTTGCCATTTTTGTAATTGATTGTATACCATTTGCGCCATCTCACTTTTGAGCAATGCGGCGTGGACTGTGTTTGTTCTATTTAGTGCCTTGTCTAACTCCTCAATACTAAACAATGTCAAAATTTCTACATTCTTGCCGGCAGCTAAAATTTTGCTGTGTCCGTCGGCTCCGGCATCGGTAGCCTCAAGCACAAAAGCAACTTTATCGGCGGTAAGTTTTTCTTTTACTTTGTCAAAACCTGAAACCAATACCCCTGCCTTTTTAGCAAGATTTATAGACTCTAATGCCCTATTTTTCAAGATATTTTCTACGATTTCCAACAGGTTGGGCATAATGACGGTGTGTTTACCCAGTTTTTTGAAAATGTTTTTGGAAACGGCATTTGCTAAAATTTGCTTGGAATTGGTTATATAAAAACCCTGTCCGGGAAGTCTTTTCTTGAAATCAGGGACAACCTGACGATCCGGTGTGAGGGTGAACCGCAAGAGCTGGTCCTGCGGTTTTTCCTCTCCGGTAAAAAGACAAGTACGGCTGGGATTATTTGTTGTCATCCTGATTTTGTTCCTCGTTTTCAAACCAATGTTGACGAGCAGCCATAATGACTTTGTTGGCTTCATCGATAGAAAGGCTGTCTTCACCTAACATTTCGATGAGTTCATCAGCAGCCAAATCAGCGACATCATCAAGTGTTTTAACACCTTTTTCGGCCAAGGTCAAAATCATGTCTTGATCAAGTCCGGTAACAGTTTTGATGGTCTTGTCAATGCCCAAAGATTTACTCTTGGCGGCAAATTCAGCATTGCGTTTGGCAATAAAATCTTTGGCGCGTTGTTGCAGTTCGGTTGCAACATCTTCATCAAAACCTTCGATTTCGGCCAATTCACTCAAAGGAACACCGGCAACTTCATCAATGTTGGTAAAGCCTTCGGCAATAAGGAGATGAGCAATCATCTCATCAACATCCAAAGCATCCATGAAGCGCTGTGAGCGAACTTTGTTTTCGTTGGCACGACGTTCTTGTTCCTGCTCTTCAGTCAAAACATCAATATCACAACCCAAGAGCTGCGAAGCCAATTTTACATTTTGACCGCGGCGACCGATAGCGATTGAAAATTGTTCTTGCGGGACAACAGCTTCAATGCGGTTGTTTTCTTCGTCAATAACAACTTTGGTAACTTCGGCCGGAGCTAAAGCGCTGACAATATATTGAGCACGATCTTCGGAGTAGGGAATAATGTCGATCTTTTCACCCTGTAATTCAGTAACTACAGCTTGAACACGAATACCGCGCAAACCTACGCAAGCGCCGACCGGGTCAATGGTAACATCATTGGCCTTAACGGCAATTTTAGCTTTTGAGCCGGGGTCGCGAGCAACACTGATAATTTTGACAATACCGTCGTAAATTTCAGGAACTTCTTGAGTGAATAAAGCTGCCAAAAATTCAGGACAGGTACGAGACAAGAAAATCTGCGGACCTTTGTTTTCGCGGCGAACATCAAGAACATAAGCACGAATGCGGTCACCATTTTTGAATTTTTCCCGAGGTATAATTTCATCACGGCGGAGAATGGCTTCGGTTTTGCCGATGTCAACAATAACGTTACCAAACTCAATACGTTTGATGGTACCGTTAATAATGGTGCCGATTTTTTCTTTATATTCTTCGTATTGACGATTGCGCTCGGCATCGCGTACTTTTTGTACAATTACCTGTTTTGCGGTTTGAGCGGCGACACGACCAAAGTCAATCGGAGGAAGGGGATCGATAATATATTCACCGACTTTGATATTTTTATTGATAGCTTTGGCATCTTCAAGCAGGATTTGAGTGTATTCGCTGTCTTCTTCCAATTCTTTGACAACTTTGCGATAACGAGCCAAGTTGATAGCGCCGGTTTTACGGTCAATGGTGGCTCTGATGTCGTGTTCAAAACCGTAACGAGAGCGGCCGGCTTTTTGGATGGCAACTTCCATTGCGGTAAAGACGTCTTCTTTATCAATATTTTTCTCTCGGGCTACAGTATCTGCAACCAAGATAATTTCTGGTCTGGGCATATTTTCGATATTTTCCATTTTTTCCTCGGTAAAAATTAGTTAAAATCTTCTTGTTCGTCAGCTTCGGCTTGCGCAGCTGCAATCAATTCATCGGTAAGCAAAAGTTTTGCTTTGGCAACGGCATTGAAGGGAATCGACCATTCTTTGTCGTTCATTAATAATATTATATTGTTGTTTTCAACGCGGACGATACGTCCTTTAAATCTTTTGCGTTTTTCAATCTCGGTGTCGGTTTCAACTTTGGCCTCAAATCCGGCGAATCGAGTAAAGTTTTCGAGATTGACGAGCGGGCGGTCAAGCCCTGGTGATGAAACCTCAAGAGTATATTTGCCGGAGATGGGGTCTTTTTCATCTAAAATGGCGGAAACGGCACGACTGACAGTGGCACAGTCGTCAACGACCATGTTTTTGCGATCTTTGCGCTCAATCATAATTTGCAAAGTCGGGTTGATATTGCCGATGGTGAGAATCCGGACTAAATCGAATCCGAGATTGTTGATTGTCGGCTCCAACATATCCTGTAAGTGGTGTTTCTTTTGCATATAATTCCTCTTTTATTAAACAAAAAAGCGGGGCTTTTGACCCCACTTTCAAAACTATTTTTTATGAAAGAATACGCTTTGTATAACACAATAATTTTTATAAATAAAGTATTTTTTTAATTTTTATTTAAAAAAAAGAAAAAAACGTTGATTTTGCAATATGTTTAGTATAATCTCCGATTGTTTTTATTTGTGGAGATTGAAAAATGGAAAAATACATAACTACCCCGATTTACTATTTGAACGGACTTCCTCATATCGGACACGCATATACCTCAATTTTGGGTGACGTGATGAAAAAGTTTGAACAAATGCGGGGCAACAGTGTGTATTATTCTACCGGTACCGATGAGCACGGGCAAAAAAATCAGCACAGTATTGAGGCCAGCGGTTTGTCGGCAGAAGAGTTTTTGCAACGCCAAAGCGACAATTTTAAAAACCTGTTTGTTGAGTTGGGAATCGACTTTGACTATTTTGTTCGCACGTCCAAACCGGAACACAAAAAAATTGTACAGGAAATTCTGCAAAATATTTATGACCGCGGACTGATTGTTAAAAAGTCATATGAAGGTCTTTATTGCGAAGGTTGCGAACAATTTAAAAAGAAGAGTGATTTGGATGAAAACGGTTGTTGTCCCGATCATAAGGTTGCACCGAAGGCAATCAGCGAAGAGAACTATTTTTTCAAACTTGAGCCGTATCGCGGATGGCTGATTGATTATATAAAATCTCACCCTGATTGGATACAACCGGCAAAATATGCCAATGAAGTTTTGGGAATGTTGAAAGAACCGTTGGAAGATTTATGTATTTCTCGTCCGAAATCGCGCGTGTGGCTCGGAGTTGAGTTGCCGTTTGATAAAGACTATGTTACATATATTTGGTTTGATGCTCTGGTAAACTATATTTCAACGCTTAATTACGGACACAATTCGGACTTTGAAAAAGTATGGGCGAATTCTCACCACCTGATTGCCAAAGATATTTTAAAACCGCACTGCATATATTGGCCGATTATGTTGCATGCCTTGAATGTTGCTCCGGTTAAACATTGTTTTGTTCATGGATATTGGATTGGTGAAGGCGGCGTTAAAATGTCTAAATCGTTAGGCAATGTGGTTGACCCGGTTGAAGTGGTAAATATGCTTGGTGTTGATGCTTTGCGTTTTTATCTGATTAATAATATGACATTGACCGGTGACAGCCAAATCAGCATTGATTTGTTGAAACAGGGATATAAAATGCTGGCTAACAATGTCGGTAATCTGCAGATGCGTGTATTGAAGATGGTGCAAAAAAGCCTGGAAGGTAAAGTTCCGTCCAAAGCCGGAGTGAATGCTGAAGACAAAAAGTTGGTAAATGATATTGCCGACAGATTTACAAGAATTTTCAGCCAGGATATGAGTTTGGAAACAGTCAGTGAATTGGCGGAAAGCATCGTTGCCGCCGGAGATATGACAAACGCATATTTTGCGGCTAATACCCCTTGGGTGCTGGCTAAAGATCCGGCGCAGAGAGAGCGTTTTGAAGCGGTGGTTTATACCACGCTTGATGCGTTGCACTTGATCGGCAAAGCTATGTATCCGCTGACACCGGCTACAGCAAAAAAGATTGAACAATCTTTGGGTTGCGGTAAAGATGATTTTAGAGCAGAGTTTAAGGCGATGGATTTGCCGGAAGGGGCAAACATTGAAGTTGGAGATCCCCTGTTCCCGATGATTGATGAAAAATAAAAAAAAGCCCCTCGTTTGAGAGGCTTTTTTTATTTGTGCTTTTTTACCACGCATAATTCAACCCGGCACCGAGGGCATAGGCATCATAGGAGCTGCCGAAGGTGTAGTTAGCCCAGGCATAAGCTGACAAAGCATCGGTAAAGCCGTAACGTCCGCCAATCTCGATACGTCCCAAAGTTTGATCATGATAAGTATCTGCCTTTGACAAGCCGGTAATGATTACGCTGTCATCATCGGTCAAGGTTTGGATTACACTCGGTTTGATATATACTTTGGCATTATCAAACTGCTTTTCAAGTTTGGCACCGAGTTCTGCTTCCAAATGTTTGATGTCGTCCCACTCATAATGTTTACCGACATTGTCTTTGGTGTCATCAAAGTTAACTTGAGTATAGTACAAGCCGAAACTCGGATCCAAAGTCAAGTCTCTGGCAAGTGGAATGGTGCGACCAATCTCAATGCTGGCGCCAAACTCTATACCGTCAGTATCAAATTTTGCGATATGGTCTTCGGTTTCAACTTCGGCTTCTTGCATACCGCCATAGATAGTACTGAACAACCAGTTAAAGTTATGGTCATAGCGATAGTACAATCCGGCTAGATAGCTGTTGATGTCAATTTCAGATCCGATATTGGAGTGCAGTTTACTACCCTTGCCGGACAAATCATATTGACCTTTACGATAAGAGGCAAATACACCCAAAGTATTATGCAAATCACTTTGAACATCAAAGCCGGCTTCTATACCCCAAATTTTAGCTTCCATATGAACAGGTTTGTCAATATTTGCACTCTTTCCTTGAGCAAGTGCCCAAATGTTACGGAGTTTTTTGCCGTCCCATTCATAACTATACATACCGGTGCAATTGTCGCAATATTCTCTTGTGTTAGAAGTCTTGTTACGGACATTGCTGACTACACTGCGGGTTTGTTCGATAGCCGCCTCGTGCAAGCCGATACCGGCAAGAACTTCAGGAGCATAAATCTTGCTCGGTTTAGGTTGTGGCTCAGGTTCCGGCTCAGGGGGAACATAGTCAGGGTTTTCATCCTCTGTCAAATTGAGGTACCAGGTAGAACCTGTATCCTCACCTTTGGCATTAACCGACCCATCCCACATATACGGGCTACCAATTACACGGGCAACACTAAAGCTTGAAGATGTATCTGTATCATCTTCAGGTGCAAACAGGAACGGTACAACCGCGTCTTCGGTATTATCCAAAACATCTGGATTGAGTGAGTTGACCAATACACGATAGCTGCCCTCAATATCATTATCAACGTAAATCTGTCCGGTGTTGACGGTATTGTTAGCTTTGTCAACTTCAACATCTACCGTGATAATCGGCGATGATACAGCATTGCCGGTTATAATCGCCGAACTAGATACATTCATATGTTCTGCATAGACTTTAGAGTTAACTCCTAGGTGAGTAATAGAATTTGCTCCTAGGGTAAAGTTAGTTACATTCTTGACCAAGTTGTTGAACTTAACAACACCGGTACCGTCGCCGTTTATGGCCAAATTATATCCGCTACCATTAATAATATCATCTACAATTAACTTTCCGTTATTTATAGTATTAATATTTAATTCAGACAAATTAGTTTCAGTTCCGGAAATATACATTCCTTCATAACTTTTGCCATTGCTATCCTGCACATAGTTGTTAGAGATAATTGATGAGTAATTATCAGAATTAAGATTTAATATTCCACTTGCCCATATTGCGCCGCCATGAGCTTCGCCATTTTCCGTTTGGGCATAGTTGTTGGTAAATGAAAAATTGTTTATCGTAGTAGGATAGCGTTTGGTAGACCTGCTATAAACCGCACCTCCTATGCTGTCACCTTCATTTGTAATTGAATAATTACTGTCAAAATTTCCCGAAATGGTACTCCATCTGGTCCAAACAGCACCGCCACTGGTGCCACCAGATTGAGATTTTGCATAGTTACCAATAAAGTTACCACTTATCGAATCTGGTGTATTTGTGGCAATGGCACCGCCGGTGGCTCCAGAATATCCGGTGGCATAGTTATTGATGAAATTGCCGTTTATGGCAGATGCTTTATAAATATAAATGGCTCCACCAGCAGCTTTGCCTCCTGATGATTGAGCATGATTTTCTATAAAATCACCATTAATAGTTCCGTATATTTGATTTGAATAAATACCTGTAAAACCGATAGCTCCGGCAGTTGCATTGTTGATACCAACAGCAGAATTACTTATAAATAAACCATCAATATTTTCTATTGTTCCATTGGTATTTGTAATCGCACCGCCGCCAGAGTTACTCCCCGAAACCGAGTTCCCTATAAAACTGCCGGTAATATTGTGAATTGTCCCCACGGATGAAGAAGATGATCCGGTTCCAACGAGATTATTTACGACGCCTCCGGATACAGGTGAACTTTCCGAACTGACGGTATTACCTATAAAGGTTCCACTTAACTCATTTATTTCACCAAAATTATATAACACGCCGCCGGATATATCTCCGCTTTGGGATTGGATTGTGTTGCCAATAAAATTTCCGGAAAGTGTGTTTATACTTCCACCGCCACCGACAAATATGGTTCCTTCTACTTCGCCACTTTCAGTGGTTGTCGAGTTTCCAAGAAAATCAGATAAGACATCTTGGATACTACCAACATTGTCAAGAGTTCCGCCGCAAACTTGCGTATTAGCAGTTTCAGAGCTATTGTTTATAAAAACAGAATCTATATTTCCAATAGAAGCTCGCCAATTTGACAAAGCGCCACCATGAACTTCAGCAACTGGTGATTTTGCACTATTATCAATAAACACGCCTGACACATTTCCTAATTTTGCGTCGTTGTAATTGGATAAAGCTCCGCCATATGCAGAAGAAGTGCTGCTATCAATTGAATTGTTGATAAAGTCGGATTCAACATTTATGTCCGACTTATCTGAATGGTTATAGATTGCCCCGCCTTTGGCTGTTGTAGTTAGATCTTGAAACACTTTGTTGTAAACATTTGTATCGGTTATTTCCGTAACACGAGCATCGGCCTGCTCATAGCCAGAAGAAGTATATTTATAGTATATGGTTGCCGTTTCTTGGTTAGGTAAAACCATATTAAAACTGCCGGTCGCCCCATCAGCATTTGTTGAGTATGTTATGTGGTTATTATTTTTCAAGTTATTGGTATTAAGGTTGATTTTCCAATAACTGGTGTTTTTGCCATCAGTAGTGGTAAAATTATAATCAGAAGATGTTCCGGCAGTAATGTTATAGACACTGCCATCTTTGTTCTCCGGTGTCCACTCTGCCCATGCCGGTGCACTTAAAAAAGTGGTGGTAAGTAAGACCGTTGCAACAAAGGAAAATTTGGTCATGACAAAACTCCATAAACAATGGTTTATAAACTATTGTTTATAATAGGATTTAATCGTTAAAAAGTGCTTAAAATCAATAGTTGAGGGTTATTTTTTGAATAAGCTGTATTGAGCATAAATGTTTTGCAAAGCCCCCATAAATTGTCTGTCCTCTAATATTTGAAAAGCCTTGTTGGAGTAGGGGTTGTCAAGCAATCGGAGAACAGACATGGTTGAAATTTTGTTCGGCAAAAAACGACGGCAAAAAGCGTAAGCTGCGGCTTCAAGATTGGCAACATCGTAACCGATAAATGATAACATTTTAGCAATATCATTTTCTTCAGCAAAGCGGCTGCCGTACCATATACCGATATTGTTGGCCGCAAGTTCTTGCCACGGAAAAGCTTTGCCGGGGTCAGGTTTGCGGGTGGGGGCAATGTCGGAGTGTCCGACAATCATGTCAGGGGCAATATGCCAACGGTCAATAATTTCACGGCAGAGCAAAATGAGTGATTTAATCTGACGTTTGTTAAAAGCACTTTGTCCGAGTGAGCGGTGGCAAAGTTCAATGCCGATTGAACGTGAATTGATGTCATCAAGTCCGCGCCACGAACTTACACCGGCATGCCAGGCACGTTTGTCTTCAGAAACACATTGCCAAATGGTGCCGTCAAAATCAATTACATAATGAGAGCTCAGTTCTAGCTCATCAAGACGGGCTATGCCATCAATTGCACCATGAGCCATGGAGTGAATGACAAGCATTTCTATCGGGTGAGCGCGTTCGTTAAAATGTTTTAGCGGGGCAGCATTACAGACAAATGGTAGATAGTTCAATTCCAAAATCTCCGGGTTGTTTAATCAGGTTTAAGTGGCAAAAACGACGATAACTGAAATAATGTTTGTCGTCGGAATAAGTATCTATTCCGGACAGAGAAATGTCGCTTATACCAAGCAGTTCAATACGATGTTTGACATATTGTTCCAAGTTGCACAAATATTTTCCGTCGCCGATGGGCTCAAAAAATTGAGTGTTATCGGGAGATTGAGCAATGAATAAATCACGCATATCATCGCGGGTTTCAAAGTTTTGTTTTTGTAAACAGGGACCTGTAGCAACGGCAATGTCTTTGGGTTCTGCTCCGTGTTCAAGCATGAGTCTGACGGTGTTTTCAACTATTCCACCCAGAGCTCCGCGCCAACCGGCATGTGCGGCACCGATTATACCGTGTTTATAATCAGCTAAAAGAATCGGTATGCAGTCTGCAGTGGTTATACCTAAAACAATATTCGGTTTGTCGGTAACAACGCCATCGGCTTCAATTTGATATTGAGACGGTTGATCAAGATAAACAGCGGCTGATGTATGAGCCTGACACAGACGAACAACTCTTTGACCGGAAAGCCCATAATAAGCACCGACAACATCAAGGTTGCGTTTTAGGTTTTCAGGATTATCAGAACCGCGGTAGTTAAAATTGAGACTGTTGTAAATGCCTTTAGAAAAACCTCCGGTTCGCCCGAAAAAGGCGTGTTTGATTGCGGGGAGATTTGGGGCATTGTAAATGTGCGGCATTATTCTATTACCTCAAAAACAGTTTTGGATTTGCGCGGTTTTTGTTCAGAAACGACAATGTTGGAACGCAAAATGTCGGCGGCTTTTTGATATTCGACTTCAGTGTTGGCATGAATGTAGGCTAGCGGGGTTTGAGTGTCAACATAGTCACCGATTTGGCAAAAACCACTAAAACCGGTAGTGTGATCAATTTTTTGGTCAGGGCGAGTGCGTCCGCCTTTGAGTTCAATAATAGCAAGACCTATATTGCGGGTGTTCATGCCTGAGACATAACCGGAACATTCGGGAAATACCGGAAGTTTGAGACGGCTTTTGGGTAAATATTTTTCGGGCTTTTCAACAAAGTCTTTAGGCCCGCCGAGAGATGAAACCATGCGGGCAAAAGTTTCCAAAGCCAATCCGGAATCAATGTTTTTTTGCAGTTGTTTTTTGGCTGCAGAAACAGAAGGGAAAAGTTTTGACTGTACCAAAAGTTCAGCAGATAAAGTCATAGTAATTTCATGTAGGCGCGAATCGACATTGATATTTTTGAGATAATCAACTGATTCCTGAACCTCAACAGCATTGCCGACGGTGCTGCCCAAAACCTGATTCATGTCAGTCAAAATGGCTTTGGTGCCGGTGCCGGCGGCATTGGCAACATCAACAATGGAACGAGCCAAAGCGCGGGCATATTTAATGCTGCTCATAAAAGCACCATTACCGCATTTTAAGTCCATAATAAGATAGTCAAGTCCGGCGGCTAGTTTTTTGGAAAGAATGGAAGCGGTAATCAGAGGAATTGATTCTACCGTGGCGCAGACATCACGAATGGCATAAATTTTTTTGTCGGCAGGGGCAAGATGTCCGGTTTGACCGATAATGGCACAACCGACTTTTTTGACGGTTTTTACAAACAGCTCATTGTCGGGGCAGGTTTTGTAGCCAAGTACAGAGTCAAGTTTATCAAGAGTGCCGCCGGTGTGTCCGAGACCGCGACCGGATATCATCGGAACAAATGCGCCGCAAGACGCAATCATTGGAGCCATTACCAAACTGATTTTGTCACCGACACCGCCGGTTGAGTGTTTGTCAACAACAGGTCCGTTAAGACCTTTCCATTTAAGAGTATCGCCGGAATCACGCATGTTGAGGGTTAAAGATGTAATTTCGTCTTTGCTCATGCCGTTAAGTAAAATTGCCATAGTCATGGCTCCGATCTGACTGTCGGCGATGGTGCCTTTGGTAATACCTTGAACAAAAAAACCGATTTCGTCCGAACTTAAAGGTTGACGGTCACGTTTTTTGCGAATGATTTCTTGTGGCAACATAGGTTAATATCCTTTTTTGATGGTTTTGTTTATGTCGTCTAAAAGTGAGCTGGCACCAATGCGAAAATGTCTGGCATCAAGCGGCCATTTTGTACCCATTATGATTTGGGCCAAAGAAAAATATTGGCGAGCCTGTTCAAAGCTCTTTATGCCGCCGCTGGCCTTGAAGCCCACTTCGCGTTTGCTTGATTTGATGGTTTCCAAAATAACGTTGGCAGCTTCAGGAGTGGCAGAAACATCAGTTTTTCCGGTTGATGTTTTGAGAAAATCTATATCATATTCAAGACAAAGACGGCAGGCATCCTGGAGATGACGGATATGGGGAAAAGCTCCGCTTTCAAGAATGATTTTGAGAGTAACTTTGTCGGTCAGACTGGTTATGGTATCGAGAAAAATGCGGCAGGCGTCAACATTGCCGTCCAAAAATGTTTTGTAAGGAAAAACGGCATCAATCTCATCTGCACCGGAAGAAACAGCTTTTTTAATTTCAGCGGCGACGGGGTCGGTTTTGATGTTTCCGTGCGGAAAGTTGACGACCGTAGCGACTGAAACGTCGGTGTCCTTGAGGGCTTTGGCGGCAAGATGTACAAATTTCGGCCATACACAGACTGCGGCAACATGATAATCAGAGATTGCAGCTTTTTTGCAAAGATTGACCACGGTATCATCGCTATCGTTTTTGTTGAGAGAGGTTAAGTCAAGATTTGAAATGAGTTGTTTGGCCAGTTCAAAATCACGCATGTTATTTCTCCATAAAATAGGCTTTTATGAGTTTTGTGAGGTTTGTGGCTCCTTTGGAAGCACAGGCAAGAGTTTGTTCATGACTGAGTTTTTGTTTTTGCATGCCGGCTCCAAAATTGGTAATAACCGACATAGCCACGGTTTTTATACCGCAATATGATGCGGAAATAACCTCGGGAACCGTCGACATACCGACAGCGTCGGCGCCTAAAATGCGAAAAGCTTTGATTTCAGCGGGAGTTTCAAAGTTGGGGCCGGTAACAAAGATATATGTACCTTGATGGGTTTTTATTTTTAATTTGGTCGCAACCGATTTAAAACATTTGCGCATTTCGGTATCATAAGCAGAGGTCATATCAACAAAACGGGGACCAATCTTTTCATCATTTTCTCCAATGAGAGGATTAAGTCCTGAAAAATTGATATGATCGGTAATAAACATAATTTCTCCGGGGAGAATTTTCGGGTTTAATGAACCGGCGGCATTGGTTATGATCAGCTGTTTTATGCCGACTTGTTTGAGCGAACTGATTACGTCTTTAATGATTGAGGGGTGATAACCTTCGTAAAGGTGAAAACGTCCCTGCATACACAAAACTTCGTGTTTGCCCAAGGTGCCGATAACCATCTGCCCTTTGTGCCCGGCTACGGTACTTGTTGGGAATCCTTGAATGTCGGAATATTTTATGACAAGAGGTTTTTTTATGCTGTCGGCGACAGCTCCCAGGCCGGAGCCTAAAATGATGGCACAGTGAGGGTGGCGATTGAGCAAAAGTTTTTTGAATTGCCTGATATTAATCATGTTTAAAATTCCTCAAAAGCTTGCGGCAACAGTTCCGATATGCGGAAATGATGAAATTTTTTATCGGCATCGGTCAATATGATTTTGGTGTTTTTGTCGGAGAATTCTTTTATCCTCTGAAGGCAGGCTCCGCAGGGCGTAATCATGCTTTTGCCGTCAGAAATTATGAGAATCTGCTTGATTTTGCGTCCGCCGTCCGCGACCATGGTAGCAATGGCTCCGGCTTCGGCACAGGTGCCGCAGGGATAAGATATGTTTTCGACATTACATCCCCCATATATTTTTCCATTGTCAGCCAAAACGGCGGCGCCGACTCTAAATTTTGAATAAGGAGCATGAGCGTTCTGCATAGCGGTTTCGGCAATTTTGAAAAGTTGTTGAGTATTTTTCATGTTATGACTTGACCTTAAGCGTTTTATTAATCAATATGCTATTATAATATGCGGGTATTGTGAATATTTGGTAAATATATTTTTGTTTTTGTAATCCGATAACAGATAAAGAAGGTAAACATGTTGAAAAAAATAATTCTCGGACTGTTGATTTTGGTTGTGCTTGCGGTTGGTGGTGTGACCGTTTATCTTAATATGATAGATTGGAACCAACACAAAGCGGTTATTGCAAAGCAATTTTCAGAAGCAACCGGTAAAGAAGTGTCTTTTGACGGGGCGGTCAGTTTCAACCTGTTTCCTTCGCCGTATTTGGAAGCAACAGACATAAACATGTACAATGTTAACGCCGAAGGCCAAAGAATGGTGTTGGCAAAAATCAAAAAACTTGTTGCTCAGCTGTCATTGAATTCGCTGATAAGAGGTCGTTTTAATGTGGATAAGATGACAATTGTAAACCCGGAGATTTTTGTAGAACTGCTTGACGAAGGTGAACTGAATTGGGCATCAAACAAAGTTGAGAATCAGGATTTTGCGGTTAGTAATGTCGATGTTTCTTTCGGCAGTGTAATGCTGGAAGACGCAAAGGTTCATTTTGTGAGCAAAAAATATGATTTTCATGTTGTTGCTGACGGGGTAAAAGCCGAAATAATCGCCGGCAGCATATTCGGGCCGTACCGTATTGAGGGAAGTTATGTAAAAGGCGACGTTCCCGGCGGTTTTGCATTAGACTTGGGCAAGTTCTCGGACAGTTTTGCAACGTCGATAAATGCCGTGTTGAGCCATCCGCAATCAGAGAGCTATGCACGTTTTGACGGAACAGTTCTGTTGAAAAATGATGCAGTTAACGGCAATATTACGGTCGAATCAAAAAAGCCGGTTGATTTTCTGAATTCAACTTTTGAAAAAATTAATTTGCCGGAAACCTATGAGCATCCTCTGGCTATGTCTTTGGCTCTCAAAAGTGATAAAAGCCAGATTACGCTGTCGAATGTGGTAATAAAATATGATAAGAGTGCCGGTGCCGGAAATATACTTATTCCGCGGTTGGAAGAAAAAATCGGTGATGAGGAGACAGAGCGGAGAAGGGTTGATGTTGCTTTTAATATGGCGGAATTTGATATTGTTCCGTTAATCAATGTGATGAAAGATTTTTGGAAGCAATTTGACGGAAAAGATTATATTCCCGAAACCGAATTTGACGTTATCGCCGATTTGAAATCAGTAAAAACCTATTATAAAGACCAGGTTATTCGTGATTTGGATTTGAGTGTTGATTTTGTTGATAATGTTTTCACTTTGCGCAAATTTGCAGTCAGACTGCCGTTTGACGGTGTTGCAAAGGCAAAAGGAGAGTTATTCAGCGTTGAAAAAGTTTTGACCTATAATTTTGATGTTGAGGCCGAAACCACAGAGTTTGCAAAGACGGCGCAATGGCTGGGGTATGACGTTAAGCCTTTATCAAGTCAGCTGTATAAAAAAGCATCTACAAAATTTACGATTTCGGGAACACCGCAAACAGTAAAGATTTCTCCTTTTGTGTTTAATGTGGATAAGATCGGCATCAACGGAAAACTCGGTATTGTCAGAGGTGATGTCGATAAATACTTTGTTATTGCTGAGGCTGACAATATTAATTTTGACAATTATGTTGAAAATATGCCGGAAGACGTTGCCGAAGGAAAGATTGATGAACAAATTCGTTATCGTTTCGGAAAACTTGCAGCGCTGAAAGATGTTGACGGACAGTTCAGACTGACACTTAATTCGGGAATTTGGGGGCAAATCCCGTTTGAGAAGCTGTATGCCGAAGGGGCGTTAAAGGAAGGAGTTCTTAAATTTAAGGAGCTGAGTGTCGGAGAGATGGCTTCGGCGCAGATGATGTTTAAGGGTGCTGTTTTGGGGTTCGGCGGTGAACCAGAGGTCAAAAATTTGTCGTATGATATTGATGTTAAGGATATGACAGCGTTTACCGAAAGAATGAAAATAAAGATGCCTTCGGTTGATTTGAAAAATCTGTCAAAATTTAGCTCAGAAGGTGTGATTAGCGGTATGTTGTCAAGAGTGGCGCTGAAATCATCTTCAAAATTCGGCGACATTGATTTTTCATATGACGGTGAAATTGCAAGAAATGAAGATAATTTTGAATTTGGCGGTAAGCTTGATTTACGCAGCAATGATTTTGTAAGGATGCTGAATAATTTTTCGGTCAACTATCATCCCGAATATCCGCTCGGATTGTTTAAAATCACAACAGATGTGCGGGGCAATAAAAATACGGTGTTGCTGAAAAATGCTGATGCCAATATAGGATCAAACAATTTTAAGGGCGAGTTGCTGTATTCCGTAAACGGAAGCAATAAGCAGCTGAAAACCAATTTGAATATAAACAATATAGAGTTGGAAAAATTCTTCTATAATACCGGAGCTAAAGCGGAAGTAAGTTCTTTTCGCTCAAAGGGTGAAAAGGTACCATTTTTGAGCAAGCCGGTTTTGAGCAAGGCAAATATAAATTATGACTGGCTGAAAAATTGGGATGTTGAGGCGAAAGTTGTTGCCGGAAAATTGTCGTTGTACGGAGAAGCCTTATCAAACGCTTCGTGGGGTATGAAACTTAATAAGCAAGTGCTAAAAATTATAGAATTTAAGGCCGATGACGGAGAGGGAGCGGTTAGCGGCGATATTGAATTGAACATTCCGAACAAAAATGCCTTGAGCGGAAAAATGGGGCTGTATAACATTGACCTTAATCAGGAAAAATGGAACGGGTTGAATTATGGTCTCAAAAAAGGCGTGCTTACGGCTGATTTCAGCTTTAATACCGGTGCGACATCAGTTGATGAACTGTTGACGCAGTTCAGCGGAAAAGGAACGTTTACGATAAACAAGCCGTTAGTAAAAGGTTGGGATCTCGAAACAATTGAAACTGATTTGGACAGTCGTGCGACCACCGACGGTCTGAAGATGATGTTGCAAGAAAATTTGAGCCGCGGAGAAACAGCGTTTGATATTTTTGAAGGAGCTTTTGAGGTCAATAATGGTAATTATAGGATTTATAATACCTCATTTGTATCAGATGTGTACAATGTTGGTGCGGTAGCTCAGGGGAATTTTGGTGATTGGACGCAAACGGCAAAATTCCAGGTTTCGTTTAAGGAAAATCAGTCTTTATCAGGTTTCGGATTTTCGCTGGACGGGGCAACAAATGCTCCTTCACTCGATGTTGATATAGAGGCTCTGTCGGATATGTATATATCCAGAGAAAAAGAAATGATAGCCGAAGCTAAAGCTGCGGAGAATGCAAAAGTTGAGAAGTACAGGGCTTTGATGGGACTGCAGCAGGAATATGTCGAGAAGTCACGGATAAAATTGGACGAGGCGATTGTTCCGGATTTTGAGGCTTGTAGCGCAAGAGCCGAAGACGAGAAAATGAAGGTGGCATATGCCCGGATAGGAGAAGAAATAAAATTAATAGAAACCGAAATCAAAGATATTAAAGCCCAGAAAAATATGGCGGTTGTTACCGATGATGTGATTGCCGATTTGCAAAAACGAAATGATATTTTAGTTGACAAGATTAAAAAGCTTGCGCTCGATTTGAAAGTTTTGCGGGCGCAAGATGTTCGCCTGCGGGTAAAAGATTATTATGCAAAAGTTTCGGAACGGGCAGGGCAGGTGCAAGAGGCCTATTCAAAATATGCGGATGCAAATGGAGACTTTGGAAATAGGCTGGCCGCTTTTAATGCACAATATTCTTTAGAGCAGGATCCGAAAGCTCGCGCTATTCGTCAAAAGTTGGACCGTTTGATGTCTGAAGTTGATACACTAAAACGCCAAGTCGAAAGAGATAATATCGCCGCCAAAAATGTTGATGATGTGGCTTTGTTGGAAGGTTATGCAACAAGCTTTGCCGAGGCGTATCATCATATTGATAAAAATATTGAGGAGATGAAAAGCTCAATTGATGAGTATGTCCAGTATGTTGAAGCAACAATATCGGCAGAAGAAAAAGCTTATTATAAAAAGATACATGATGAAAAAGCAAAGCAGAAAATTACCGAAAACGTGGGTACAATAGCAACATCTGACGGCAGAACAGTTACGATAAGACGAAATCTTGAGGAAATTGAACGAACCGAAGAACTGATTAAGCAAGAGGGGCGCAGAGTGCTTGATTTCAGCAATGACTGATAATTTATTGGGATAATGAATAAATAATATGTTGTTTAATTAGTTTTTTAGGTGTTATACTATCCCTTATATAAATTAATTATGAATTTAGGAGAGTTTTAATGTATAGAAAACCAGAAGTTTGTATTCTTCCGGTAGCGGGTTTGTCAACTCGTAATTTGCCTGCAACAAAAGTTTTACATAAAGGATTTTTGACATTGAACAGCCTACCGATTATTCAGTATGCGGTGGATGCCTGTGCGGAAATCGGAATAAAGGAAATTGTTTTTATATATAGTGATCAGTCATGCAAGCATTTGTTTGAGGCATATTATAAACCTTATCCTTGGCTTGAAAATCATTTGCGCGAAAAAGGAAAACTGGATTTGCTGAAAGTAATTGAAAGCATTATTCCGGAGGGAATGAAGTTTAGTTTTGCCGAACAAAAAGAACCTAAAGGCAATGGACACGCCGTTCTGATGGCAAAGGATATTGTCGGAAGCCGCGATTTTGTTGTGATGTGGCCGGATGATGTTTATATTAATACTCACGACGGAGCCGGGGTTTTGCGCCAACTGCTTGATGTGTATGAGCAAGAAGGCGGAATGGTGGAAAATATTATGGAGTTTCCGCGCGAACAGATGGTTCGTTACGGAGCATTGATTGGTGCGGTCAGAGAAGGGCGTATTGTCAGAGCCAAGGGAAAAATTGAAAAACCGGCTTTGGAAGATGTGCCTTCAAATTATGCAAGTATGGGACCGTATATTTTGCCAAATGAAATTATGGATATTTTGCCGGAAGTTAAAAAGGGTACAAACGGCGAAATTAATCTGGCAGATGCCATGGGTTTGGCGGCACAAAGAGGCATGAAATTGACCGGAGTTTTATGTGACGTTATGCGTTTGGACTGTGGTACCAATGCAGAATTGGCAAAAGCAAATTTGAAGCTGACATTAATGCAAAATCCTGATTTAAGGGCGTATTGCAAAGAATTGCTGGAAACAATGTTTGTATAAAAGATGCCGCTTTGCGGCATTTTTTATACAGCAAATATCAGATAATTGACAAATTAAAATAAAAGTAATAGCATCCTGCCATTACTTTTATTATTCAGGATTTAAATAATTATTGTATGGATTTTAAAACTTTATTCAGGAAAATCCGTAGACGTGTATGCGGATGTAAGTTGGTTGTTATTGATGCCCAGGGTAGCCAAGTGTTGGTTCTGGACAGAAATAAAAACGTCGGATGCTTGGAAGGAGAAGCCTTTGACGTAGTCATGAAACCCGGTGTAATGATTTGGGCTTTTTCGGGAGGGGATATGTCACTATTCAAAGTGTCTCCCGGGTCATACAAGAACAAGGATCAAAGTGCCAGACTGCTGTATTATGATGAGAAGCGGCACATGTGGATTGCTCGTTTGAAAAATGATACGAGTTTGGTGTTTTTTGATGCCGATTATCATCGTTATCAGCTAGGGGATACCGTGGTGGTGGATTTCTTCGGGCAGAAGGCCCTGATATCGCGTTTTGTGATGTAAACTTAACAAACTTAGGTAAAAAGGGGGTGGCTGAAAAGCTTATCCCCTTTTTGTTAACTAAAAAGTGCTTGAAAAAAAATAAATATGGGTATAGAAGGGTTTTGTTCGGTGAGCACCCCTGGAGGCTTGCCGAAGATTTTAAGTTAATTTTTTAAGGAAAAACAAATGGTAGATATTACATTTAATGCTGAAAAGCGCGAAAAAGCAGGTAAGGGGGCAGCTAGAGCATGTCGTCGTGAGGGACGTGTTCCTGCCGTTATTTATGGTAACAAGCAGGAACCGGTTATGATCAGCCTGCACCCGGTTGAGCTTGAAAAAGCTTTGGATATGGTTGGTTTTTATGATGCCGATATTGAAATTGTTGTCGACGGTAAGAAAATTAAAGTTACTTGCCAAGATGTACAATTCCATCCGGTTTCTGACATGCCAATTCACGTTGACTTTCTTAGAAAATAATCTGTAGAAATGTTTCGGAGCGTCGAAATCCGGGCGATGATTGTAGTTGTCTCGGTGTCGCGCTCCGAAAAATTTTTAAACGGTGTGATAAAATGTTTTTGATTGTCGGTTTAGGTAATCCCGGGGCTGAATATGTTGCTACCCGTCATAATGTCGGTTTTATGACAGTTGATGCTATTGCCGAAAAATATGGGTTTAGTCCGTGGCGTGATAAATTTGATGGATTGATTGCTGAGGGGTGTATCGGCGATGAAAAAGTCTATTTGTTAAAACCTCAGACTTTCATGAATTTGTCCGGAAACTCGGTAGTGAAGGCGGCAATGTTTTATAAAATATTACCTGATCATATTGTAGTCATACATGATGATATGGATTTGGGGATTGATAAGATAAAAGCCAAAACCGGTGGTGGATCAGGCGGACATAACGGAATTAAGAGTATAGATTCACACATAACAAACGCCTATCATCGTGTGCGAATCGGTGTCGGACATCCGAGTGGCAATGATGGCGATGTAGTGAATCATGTGTTGTCACGATTTTCAAAAATTGAAGCGGAGAGTCTCGGCAAAAATATAAAAATTGTTGCAGATAATATTGAAATTTTATTGAAAGACGGAGTGCCGGCATTCAGCAATAAAATCGGAATGTTAAAGGCATAGAAGGAGAGTATTATGGGGTTTAATTGCGGTATTGTGGGATTGCCTAATGTCGGAAAGTCTACGTTGTTTAATGCGCTGACACAAACGATAGCAGCACAGGCGGCAAATTTTCCTTTTTGTACAATAGAACCCAATACCGGTCGGGTGGCTGTTCCTGATGAGCGTTTGGATAAACTGGTTGAGTTGGTAAAACCTAAAAATGTTGTACCGACACAATTGGAATTTGTTGATATTGCCGGCTTGGTAAAAGGAGCATCAAAAGGTGAAGGACTGGGAAACCAGTTTTTGGCCAACATTCGCGAAGTTGATGCCATAATACATGTTTTGCGTTGTTTTGAAGACGACAATATTACCCATGTTGAAGGCAGTGTTGATCCGATACGTGATGCTGAAATTGTAGAAACCGAACTGATGATTGCCGATTTGGAATCTTTGGAAAAACGCTATGAGCAAACAGTCAAGAAGGCGCGCGGCGGAGACAAAGAATCAATTGTTCGTCAGGCAGTTATGGAGCCGATTATTGAAGCCCTGAAGTCAGGCAAACCGGCGAGAGCGGCAGCGCCCGACGCAAGCAATAAAGATGCGGTCAAAGAGTATAAAATGTTGCAACTGTTGACTTCAAAGCCGGTTTTGTATGTTTGTAATGTTGATGAAAATTCTGCCGCTACGGGGAACAAGTTTTCGGAGCAGGTTGAAAAGAAAGCAGCTGCAGAAGGTGCAAAAGCGGTTATTATTTCGGCGGCGATTGAGTCTGAAGTTGCGCAATTGGATAATAAAGAAGAGCAAAAAGAATTTTTGGAAACCTTAGGACTGAAAGAGACCGGTTTGGCCAGAATTATCCGCGCCGGATATGATTTACTCGGTTTGCAAACTTATTTTACCGCCGGTCCGAAAGAAGTAAGAGCGTGGACTTTTGTTAAAGGTTCAAAGGCTCCGCAATGCGCCGGAATTATTCACTCCGATTTTGAAAGAGGGTTTATTCGGGCAGAAACAATTTCGTACAACGACTATGTAAGTCTGGGCGGAGAACAGGCTTGCAAAGAGGCGGGAAAAATGCGTTCCGAAGGTAAGGATTATGTGGTGCAAGACGGTGATTTGATGAACTTCTTGTTTAATGTATAAAAAAGGCGGAGACTTAAAAAGGTCTCCGTTTTTTTATGCGCTCAACTTGACTCCGGGGGTGGTGGCTTCCTATATAATTGATAGGAGATGAGAGCCATGAATTTAGAAAAATTTACTACACGTTCGCAAGAAATTATAAAGTCAGCTTATGATACGGCAGTTGCCGGAAAGCGGCAATATGTTACGGCATTGGAAATTTTGCAGGCAATTTTGACTGCGAGAGATGCGGTTATTGATAAATTGATAGTCGATGCCGGCGGCAATATTGATGCTTTGAGAAAAGACACAGAAAATGAAGTTAATAAGGTTGCGCAAGTGTCGGGCAATGTGCAAACAGTCGTTTCACAAGATTTTAATGAAGTTACCTTGGCGGCGGAAAATATCGCGACAAAAGCAAATGATAAGTTTGTTACGGTTGAAAGGTTGTTGCAGGCATTGGCAATGACCGCCGGGAACAAAGCTTATGATTTGTTAAAGTCAAACGGAGTAAATGCTCAAAAGTTAAATTTGGCAATTTCTAATTATCGTCAGGGAAGATTGGCTGATAGTGAAAGCGCGGAAGATAATTTTGAAGCATTGAAAAAATATGCAATTGATATTACCGCCAAAGCTAAAGAAGGAAAACTTGATCCGGTTATCGGGCGTGATGCAGAAATCAGAAGAACAATTCAAGTGCTTTCCCGCCGTACCAAGAACAATCCGGTATTGATTGGTGAGCCGGGGGTAGGCAAAACCGCAATTGTCGAAGGTTTGGCAATGCGTATTGTTAATAACGATGTGCCGGAAAGTTTGAAAGGAAAACGCTTGTTGGCTTTGGATATGGGAGCATTGATTGCAGGTGCAAAGTTCAGAGGTGAATTTGAAGAGCGCTTGAAAGCAGTGCTGAAAGATGTTGAGGCGGCTAACGGTGGTATAATTCTGTTTATTGATGAAATGCACACCATTGTCGGGGCCGGAGCAAACGAGGGTTCAATGGACGCTTCAAACCTCTTGAAACCAGCATTAGCGCGGGGCGAGTTGCATTGTTTGGGAGCGACGACATTATCGGAATATAAAAAGTATGTAGAAAAAGATGCAGCTTTGGCAAGGCGTTTTCAGCCGGTATTTGTAGCCGAACCGGGAATTGAGGAAAGTATTTCAATTTTACGCGGAATTAAAGAAAAATTTGAACTGCACCACGGAGTCAGAATATCCGATAGTGCATTGATTGCGGCAGTTACACTTTCCAACAGATATATAAGTGACAGATTTTTGCCGGATAAGGCGATTGACTTAATGGACGAGGCGGCAAGTTCACTGCGTATGGCGATTGATTCAAAGCCGGAGGAATTAGATGGTTTGGATCGTAAAATCTTGCAGCTTAAAATTGAGAGAGAGGCTTTGAAGAAGGAAAAAGATGATAATTCTAAAAAGCGTTTGGTCGAAATTGAAAAAGAAATTGCCGATGAGGAAGAAAAGGCAAATGCTTTGTCCGCAAAATGGAAAGCCGGGAAAAAGGCTTTGGCTGATTTGACTGAAGTGAAAGATAAGTTGGATAAGGCTAGAAATGAAGCAATTATTGCCCAGCGTAACGGACAGTTTGAAAAGGCTGGTCAGTTACAATACGGGGAAATTCCTCAACTGGAAAAACAACTGCATGAGTTGGAGGATTTGGCAAAACAACAAAAGGGTGATGCCGAGCATGTTGTTACCGATACCGCTATTGCCGAAGTGGTTTCAAAGTGGACAGGAATTCCGGTTGATAAAATGCTGGAAGGCGAAAAAGACAAGCTGTTGAAAATGGAAGAGTTTTTGGCACAACGCGTAGTCGGTCAAAAGGAAGCTATTAGTGCGGTAGCTAATGCGGTACGTCGTTCACGTGCAGGAATCAGCGACCACAAGCAACCTATTGGTTCATTTTTGTTTTTGGGTCCGACCGGTGTCGGCAAGACAGAGTTAAGCAAAGCTTTGGCAGAGTTTTTGTTTAATGATGAAAATGCAATGTTTCGTGTCGATATGTCGGAGTACATGGAAAAGCATGCGGTGGCTCGTCTTATCGGTTCTCCTCCGGGATATGTCGGATATGAAGAAGGTGGCGCATTGACGGAATCTGTTCGACGCAGACCATATCAGGTAATTTTGTTTGATGAGGTTGAAAAGGCTCATCCCGATGTGTTTAATATTTTGTTGCAGGTGCTTGATGACGGGCGTCTGACTGATAGCAAAGGTCGTACCGTTGATTTTAAGAACACGATTATTATCATGACTTCTAACTTGGGTTCGGATATCTTAATGCGCGGAGGCTCCAAAGAAGAGGTTATGAATGTGGTTAAAGGTGCTTTCAGACCGGAGTTTATTAACCGTATTGATGAGATAAGCGTATTTGATAAGCTGAGTAAAGATGATATTAAACAAATTGCTAAAATTCAGCTGCGTAATATTGAAAAGCGGTTGGAAGAAAAAAATATTAAGTTGCATTTTAGTGATGAGGCAATTAGTTGGATCAGCAAAAACGGATATGATGAAAATTTCGGTGCACGTCCGCTAAAACGTTTGCTTAAAACACAGGTTGAAAATCAATTGGCGCTTAAAATATTGAATAATGAAATCGCAGACAATGATACAGCAGAAATTGTTGTTAAAGATAATGCTCTGGAGATAGAAAAAGTTGATTGATAATTATTTGTATGAAAAAGCGGTAAATATTGCCGAAACATTTGATGTCGCCTCGGCAAGAGATTGTGTGGTCGTGTACTCAATCAGTTTTTTGCCGACCAAAGGAAATAAAGATGCTGCTTTTGCTTATATTAAGAACAATCCGTCATCAATAATGATTGACCAAACTCCATGCGGAAAAGCGCTGAATGAACTGTTTGGCAATGATGCTGATTTTGATGATGAAGATAAACAGAAGGTAGCAAAAGTGTGGGCTATAGCGTCAAAGCGGTTTATTGCGCAAGCCAGCGGAAATATTACAGCCTTTGTAAAAAATGCCGATGCTCGCAGTGTGTTCCGTAGTGTGGAACTACCGGCAATTCTTAAAAACGATAGGATTAAAACAATAAACGGAGTTGATAAAAATCAGTTTACTTTTTCAGACTGAGCTGTTTGCTCTTGAGCCAGTTTTTCTGATTTTTGCATATCAGCCAACATATTTTTGCGGGTCTCATCAATTTTGCTGACCTGATGTTTGAAGTTAGTCAGGTTTTTGCCGGTAAGATTGTTAGCGGCCGTAGCTTTGATGGTCAGAGGATTAACTCTTTGACCGTTACGGATTACTTCATAATGCAAGTGGGCTCCAGTAGAACGCCCTGATGATCCGACATATCCGATGGTTTGTCCTTTTTTGACGCGAGTTCCGACATGAATGCCGCGCGCATAACCGTTCATATGTCCATAGGCAGTTGAGTATTCACTATTATGGCGGATGCGGATATAATTGCCATATCCGTTACGATATTGAGCAACTTCGACAACTCCATCTCCGGCGGCATATATTGCGGAGCCTCTCGGAGCGGGATAATCAACACCCCAGTGAGTGCGAATGTCTTTGTAAATAGGGTGACGGCGGCGACCAAAATATGATGATATGCGGCTGCTTTGATGAGCCATGGGACGACGGCTGAGAAGGTTTTTCTTGATGGCATTGCCTTTGGGGGTGTAATAGTCAACATTGCCGCCGGCATCTTTAAAGCGATAAAGCTCCATTTTGTTTTTGCCTAAAGAGATGGAGGCATAAATTATGTTGCCGTTTTTAGCAATGCTGCCATCGGGTAACAGGTAGTTTTTGTACATGATTTCGTAGGTGTCACCCTTTTTGATGTCGCGTCGAAAATCAACTCCGGCAGAAAATATATGAATGAAATTAGCAACAATACGACTGGGTACGCCATTGTTGTGCATTGAAGCGGAAACGGTACCGTTAATTTGTCCGGAAACTGATTTTATTTCTTCAATCAGTTCATCTCTGTCAACGCGTGCGGAGTAGGTGTTATCATCATTAATGGCAACATTCAGGTGTTGTCCGCCTCTTAATGTTGAGGCGAGAGATTTTACCATATATGATCCGTCAATGGTTGCGGTTTCAATCTCAATTTTTTGGCCGGCACGTAAGTCACGAGGATCAAAAACTTTGCGAATTGATACAAAAACATCGTTGGCGTGTTTGTAGTCAACCCCCATTTCGGTTAAGATGCTGAGTAATGTATCACCGGATTTTACTTCAATAGTGTATTTGCCGTCGTGGGGAATAGGGTGTCTTTCGGCCTCTTCTTCAGAGATAATGGTTTCTTCTTCAAAACCATCGTTTTCAACATCATTTTCAAGAACGGCCATGGGCGCAGAATTTGATATTGATGCTTTTACGGAAGTGTTTTTGGCAACAACAAAGATAAGCGCCAAAGCCACAGCAAAAGTAGAGCAAAATGTAACTAAACACTGCTTGGTTTTGATAGACGGATAAATTTGTTGCACAAATTCTTTAAGCAAAAACAACACCTTTTCAATTCGCTACTTATATCAGCGGTACTCTAGCATACAGAGCAGAAAATACCAGTTAAAAATACAGGATATCCTATACTTTTATTTTTTTAAAATATTATGAAAAAAATACTTGCAAATAAAAAAAATGTTAGTTATAAGGAATAACAAATTTACTGGGGGTGTAGCTCAGTTGGTTAGAGCGCCTGCCTGTCACGCAGGAGGTCGCGAGTTCGAGCCTCGTCACTCCCGCCATTAAAAAATCCGCCGAAAAGGCGGTTTTTTTATTAGAGTTTCGGATAAAAGGCTTTTTTTAAGCCAACTTTGTTTTCAATTCCCCAACCCATGACCAATTTGTTGTTGAATATAATTATCGGGGTACCGACAGTGTTTTTGTGAAATTTGTATTTTTCAAGATAATGTTTGAGGATTTTGATATTTTCCATATCGTAGGAAATATCTATTTGAGTCACCCGCAAAGAAGGGTTTTTTACAAGAAGGTCGTTGTTAATAAAATCAACCGCCTTTTCGCAATGAGAGCATCCCTGTTGGGTAAAAATGATAATGTCGGCATCAATATCTTGTTTAGAAGTTTTGCTGCAAGAACAAAGCGTGAGAATGGTTACAAACAGTATATAAAAAATATTTTTCATAGCGGTTCCTCAAAACATACTCGGCTAATATTAAAAAAACAAAACTAAATTTCAAGGCTTTTTAATCTATTTTTTATTTTTTGTGATTATGTTATAACTTTGGAGGTGGGTTATGGCAAAAATAGTTCAGAAAATATCGTCAATTGTTGCAAAGACGGGCAGAGTTTTCAGGCATCATAAAATTACGATGAACGAAACATCGGCAAAAAGATTGCAGCGTATGATTTTTGAGGCCAGAACCGCAAAGAAAAACGGGGATTGTACACCGACTTATGTAAAAATTGCCGAACAAATGAAGGCTCCTCAAAATCAGGTGTTTAATATGGCAATTTATGATTTGGTTAAGATTGCAAACAATTCAAGAAGATATAAAAGTGAAATTATAAAAACTATGCAGGATTATGCCGCCGCAGGAGAAAATCCTCCCGAACGTCGCGAAACCGTGCTGAAAAAAATATCTGAAATAAAATAAAAAAAATCCCTCCGAGAAGGAGGGATTTTTTGTTGTCGGTTAATTTATTTAATAACTTTACCGTCCAGAGAATATTTTTCAATCTGGGCGTCTTTGGCGATGTCGGTCATAACGCTTTTGAGAGCATCACGAGCTAAAATGCCTTTCATCTGGTTTTCGGCATCTTTGTATGACAACGGTTTGCTGTCACGTACATCATCAACCATGATGATATGATAGCCGAATTGGGTCTTTATCGGTTTTTGTGAGAATTGGCCTCTCTTCATTGAAAAAGCGGCATTTCCGAAGTCAGGGACCATCATATCTTTGGTGAAATAGCCAAGATCAATCTTTTTCTCTTTGGAATATTTACGAGCCAAATCATCAAATTTTTCGCCTTTTTTAATACGCTCAATAATGTCGTTGGCGATGGTCTCGTTTTCAACCAAAATGTGACGAGCTTTCATTTCTTTCTCGGAAACGAAGTTGGTTTTATACTGGTTGTAGAGATTTTTCAAATCGTTTTCGGTGATTTTTTTATCGAGTTCCTGGCGAATAAAGATTTTGCTGGCGATGTCATTGCCGGCAACTTGTATTTGTTTTTTGTATTCTTCGGAGTTTCTTACGCCGGATTTGTCTGCTGCCTGTTGAACAACTTTGCTGCTGACCCAAGCGTTAAGAGCTTTTTCATAAAAGGCATCCCATTTTTCCTGATTGTGGATTTGCGGAGTGCCGTCATAAATGGCTTTAATTTCAGCGACTGTGATTTTTTCACCGTTTACAACACCGGCAATACCGCCTTTGCCCTCGGCGTTGGCGTTAAACGGGTTCAAAACGGCAAGGGATAAAGCAATAGCCGCAATATATTTGGTTTTCATTAATGTTCCTCCCAAAAAAATAAAACTGGTTTAGTTATACCTTAAAATAAAAAATTTCCAAGAAAAATATTTAGATAAAGTTTATAAGTCGGGGCAAACTATTGACTTTATATATTATAAACATTAAATGTAAGGTTGACTTATAATATTTAAAAGGTGGTTTTGTCTATGATTGGTAAAATTGCAAAGGCGTTTTTTGGCAGTGCCAATGACCGTTTTATAAAAAAACAATATAAATTAGTAAATAAAATAAACTCATTGGAACCGTCAATGGAGGCCTTGAGCGATGAGGAGTTGCGCAATAAAACCGTTGAGTTTCGTGACCGTTTAAAGCTTGGTGAAACTCTTGATGACTTGTTGCCTGAAGCGTTTGCTGTTGTGCGTGAGGCAGCTAAGAGAACTCTCGGACAGCGCCATTACGACGTACAGTTAATCGGCGGTCTTGTGTTGCATAAAGGTATGATTGCCGAAATGAAAACCGGTGAAGGTAAAACCTTGGTGGCGACGTTGGCGGCTTATTTGGAAGCGTTGCCGGGAACCGGCGTGCATATTGTTACGGTAAACGATTATTTGGCAAAGCGTGATGCCGAGTGGATGGGACAGATATATCGCTTTTTGGGGCTGACGGTGGATTATATCGTACATGAAAAAAATGACGATGAGCGCCGCGCTGCCTACGCTTGTGATATTATATACGGAACGAATAACGAACTCGGGTTTGACTATCTGCGCGATAATATGAAATTTAATCTCGCCGAAATGGTGCAAAGACCTTTCAATTTTGCGATTGTCGATGAGGTGGATTCGATTTTGATTGATGAGGCCAGAACACCTTTGATTATTTCGGGTGCGGCGGAAGATTCATCAGAAAAATATGTATCGGTTAACAGCATTATCCCGAGTTTGGTCGAAAGCGATTATGAAAAAGACGAAAAAGCCAAAAGCGTGGTTTTGACCGAAAGCGGTATGGAACACGTTGAAAAGCTTTTGAAAGAAAACGGCCTGATTAAAGAGGGCGGTTTGTATGATGTCGGCAATGTTTCGCTGGTGCAACATGTTAATAATGCTTTACGTGCTCACAAAATGCAAACGCGCGATGTTGACTATATTGTGAAAGACGGCAAGGTAGTGATTATTGACGAGTTTACCGGCCGCATGATGGAAGGACGTCGCTATTCTGATGGTTTGCACCAGGCTATTGAAGCCAAAGAAGGAGTTAAAATTCAGTCGGAAAACCAGACTTTGGCATCAATCACTTTCCAAAATTATTTTCGTTTGTATCCGAAACTGTCGGGTATGACCGGTACGGCTATGACCGAAGAAGCAGAGTTTGTTGATATTTATGGCTTGTCGTGTATTGAAATTCCGACGAATCGTCCGATTAAGCGTGAAGACCTGCATGACGAAATTTATATGACGGCGGCCGAAAAATATGATGCAATTATTAAAACGATTTTGGAATGTCATGAGAAAGGACAGCCGGTTTTGGTCGGTACAACCTCAATTGAAAAATCAGAACTGGTTGCCGATTTGCTGAGTAAAAGAAGCAAAGTAAAATTTGAAGTGTTGAATGCTCGTCACCATGAACGCGAGGCGGCAATTGTCGCCCAGGCCGGTGTTTCGGGAGCAATTACAATTGCAACTAATATGGCCGGTCGCGGTACCGATATTCAACTTGGCGGTAATTTGGATATGCGTCTTAAAAATATGCTCAAGGGCGACGAAACCAAAGAGCAGATAGATGAGCTGAAAGCCAAATTGAAAAAAGAAATAGAGGAGGATAAGGCTAAAGTTATTGCCGCCGGCGGTTTGTTTATTTTGGGTACGGAACGTCATGAAAGTCGCCGAATCGATAACCAATTGAGAGGTCGTTCCGGTCGACAGGGTGACCCGGGAACATCAAAATTTTTCCTGTCGATGGAAGATGATTTGATGCGCATTTTCGGATCAGAAAGAATGTCGGCAATGCTTACTAAAATGGGAATGCCGAAGGGGGAACCTTTGGTCCATCCGTGGATAAGCAAAGCTCTTGAAAAGGCTCAACAGAAAGTTGAAGAACGTAACTTTGATATTCGTAAGAACCTACTCAAATATGACAATGTGATGAATGACCAAAGAAAGGTTGTTTATGAGCAACGTCGTGAGCTGATGATGGCAGAAGATGTTAGCGATACGGTTCGTGATATGCGTGCAGAATATTTGGGTGATGTTATTTCGACCTATATTCAGCCGGGAACAGCTCCGAATGAGTGGAAGATTGATGAGCTTAAGCAAGAAATCGGGAGAATTACTGGCTTTCTGCTGCCAGTTGATGAGTGGAGTAAAGAAGCGGAAATTGACAGCGATGTTATGGAGCAAAGGATTGTCGATACAACCGAAAAATTATTACAAGAAAAGAACGCCGGTCTGCCGGAAGAAATTGTTCATATGGTTGAAAAAAATATTTTGCTGCAAGTGCTGGATCAGCTGTGGAAAGAGCATATTGCAAGTCTTGACTATATGAGATATACAATTGTTTTACGTGCATACGGGCAAAAAGATCCGTTGAACGAATATAAAAAAGAAGCGTTCAATATGTTCTCGGATATGCTGGATATGTTAAGAGAACGCGTAACATTCATTACATGTCGTGTTCAAATTCAACCGCAGAATGCCGAAGATTTGCAATTGCGCAGTACCCCGACGAGAATGCAGGAAGTACACGAAACCCCGCAAAATCTGTTAGGAGGGAATCGTCCGGAACCGCAAGAAAGAAACGTGCCGTTCAAATACGTGAAAACAGAAATTGATCCTAATGACCCAAGCACGTGGGGCAAAGTTTCGCGTAACGAGCCGTGTCCATGTGGAAGTGGTTTGAAATATAAACATTGTCACGGAAAGATTGCTGTTTGATAAATTAAGGTCGCCTTGTAATGGGCGGCCTTTTTTAACCTGAATTTAAGATGTGTATATATACAATACTATCACTTATTAATAACTGGAAAGGTCATGAAATGAAAAAATATATACTTAGTTTGTTTTTGATTGTGGCCCTTGTTGGCTGTGGAGAGAAAGCAGAAACCTCCAAAAAAATTGAAAAACCAACCATCAAAATTGGTGCGCAACTTCCTTTGAGTGGAGAATATGCTCGCATCGGCTCTGCCAATCAACAGGCAATTATGATGGCTTTGGAAAAATGGAAAAACAAAAATACCAAGTATAATTATGACGTGGTATTTGAAGATGACCAAATGTCGACCGCTCGCGCGGCAGTTGTTGCAAATAAACTTATTTCAAGTGACAAGGTTAAAGCCATTATTTCTACTTGGGGGATTGTTGGTCCGGTTGTTGCCAATATCGCTGATCAAAACAAAGTTTTGAGCATGGCTTGTGCCGGCATGAAAGAAATTACCACTCCATACTATTCTTTTAATCATTTTACCCAAGATGACAAATTGGCAGAAAAGCTAATTCCGTTGTTGAAGGAAAATAATGTAAATTCTGTGGTATTGGTATATACGGCAGCCGCTGCCTATGACGAAAAAGCCAAAGTTATGGAAGCAAAGTTGAAAGAAAGCAATATTGATGTTTTGGCTGTTGAAAGATATAATATTCAAGAAAATGATTTTAGAATATCAATATATAAAATGGAGGAACTCAATCCTGATGCATATATAAATTTTGTTCTTATGCCGGGAACCCCAAGTTTTATCAGACAGTTTAACGAAATTACCAAAGGCAATCGTATGATGGTAGGCTTGCACGTTTTCAACGAAATGCCATCTCAATATTGGCCGATGGTTGAAGGATTATATTCAGTTAGAGATTCCAATGGAACTGCCGAGTTTAGCAAATCTTTCAAAGAGAGAACTCAAGTTGATAATCAGCCATGCAATGGCAACCATTTTGACAATTTAGATTTGTTAATTTGGGCATTTGAAAATACGCCACTTCGTGAAGGCGAAAAACTTCCGAATACTGAAGATGTTGTAAAAACGCTCCACGGAATAAAAAATTGGTATGGTGCTGTTGGAGAAATTTCGGTTGAAGATTCAGGCTTGATTAACTCTGAAGCAATATTAGAGATATATAGAGATGGCAAACCTGTAATTGTTGAATAATAAAATTCGCAGTTGCTGTTTAGTTTTGAAAAGCCGCTCTAATCAAGCGGCTTTTTAATTTTCTGTGTTTATTTGTCCTTATCAATTTTATAATATGATGGGATATCAGGTTGCAAACCTCCGCAAATGATATTTTTCTTACTAAAACATATAAATTGTAATAAGGCATATTCCCACTCTTTAAGCTTTGTTTTGTCTGGTATTGAGGCATTAGCTGGACTTGTAGAGGGAAGTTGTCGGTATATTCGGTCGTTTAGATATTCTGCATTATATTTTTCAAAATATTTTTGTGCCTTTTTGCCATTAAATAAAACATACTGGACAGATTGAAATTTAGAAAAATCATTGTATTGCTCTTTTTTTATTTTTGAATCTAAACTTCCTTCTCTTTCGCATACTGATAAAGCATCCCACAGTCCAATATTATATTTTTGCAAGAGCTGTTTCTTTTCGTCTTTAGTTTTTAATTCGTTGCTTTTATTTAATATTTTTTCAATATACGACCAAAACTTATTATGAGGATTTGCATAATACATTTGCTCATAAATAGATTGTTCCCCTGGCATTGTGCCGACAATTAAAATGCGCGTATTTTCATTTATCCATGGTTCTAAACATTTCTTTTTCATATTATTCTCCTATGCTTATTGCTTCTTTTTAGCTTTGGTTTCTATAACGTTGTAATTGTAACAAGCCCAAATCAAAGCAATTAACCAACCGACGAATGTCCATCCAGCAAGAAGGTTTAACAAAAAAACAGGTAAGATTTGATTATGATTCCTGTACAAAGCTATAAAATAAGGGATAAAATATATAAATGTTAAAACAACCTCAGCAATTATAAATACTGAAATAAAAACAACTTTAGAAGTTACTTCAATTTCAACGCCGTGAAGGTCAACCCAAAAAGGAGGTTCAATTCCATAAAAAATATTAATCGGAACTAATGATTCTAGGATTATCAATATACACGAGATAATAAATGTCCAGTCTTTAGTATTTAAACTTTCTTCTTTAATCTCTTTCTTTTTCATATTCTTTTTTCTTTATATTATTCCGAGCTAATATAAAAAGTTTATCATCTGTTAATTATATTTCAATAGGTTTTATCTGTAGAACAATTAACAAAGAATTATTGATGTTCATAGTATTTTGGAAACCAAGTGGAAATAACGCCTCATTTTTCTCTTGACTCTGATAATTAATCTGTTATGTTGAGCGCAGTTTCAATGATTTTTCATTGTGAGTTTTTGTTTTAACCACTCTACGGAGTGCCGCCAGTCAGCGAGGGTTCGCACACTGGCGTGCAATAGTTTGTATAGGTTTGTATGTTCGAAAATTTGACAGATAAACTGGGCAGCGTGTTTGCCAAAATAACCTCAAGAGGTGTCTTGAATGAAAAAGACATTGATGAGGCTATGCGCGAAATTCGTGTTGCGTTATTGGAGGCAGATGTTGCTCTGCCGGTAGTCAAAGAGTTTATTGCCAAAGTTAAAGAACAGGCTCTGGGCGAGAAGGTTATTCGCTCAATTCAGCCCGGGCAGATGGTGATTAAAATTGTTCACGATGAATTGGTAAAAGTTTTGGGAGCAGATGAAAGTTCCTTAAACTTTAATGTGGTACCTCCAGCGGTTATTTTAATGACCGGTTTGCAAGGTTCCGGCAAAACAACAACCTCCGCAAAATTAGCCAAGATGTTGGGTAAAAAGCGTAAAGTTATGTTGGCATCGTTGGACGTTTATCGTCCGGCCGCTCAGGAGCAGTTGGCACAATTGGCAGATCAAATCGGCGGTTCAAGTTTGCCGATTGTGCAATGGCAGAAACCGTTGGAAATTACAAGGCGGGCATTAGATGCAGCTAAAAAAGGCGGCTATGATGTTTTGATTTTGGACTCAGCCGGACGTTTACATATTGATAATGATTTGATGAATGAGTTGGTTGAAGTTAAAAAAATTGCAACTCCGGCGGAAATTTTGTTGGTGGCCGATGCAATGATGGGGCAAGATGCTTGCAATGTTGCAAAAGAGTTCAATGAAAAACTCGGTGTTACCGGAATCGTACTGACGCGAATCGACGGCTCATCACGTGCCGGTGCGGCTTTGTCAATGCGTATGGTGGCACAGGTGCCGGTCAAGTTTTTGGGTACCGGAGAAAAGATTGATGAATTTGAAGAATTTCATCCAGACCGCATTGCCGGACGTATTTTAGGACAAGGCGATGTAATCAGTTTGGTCGAAAACGCAATTGAAAAAATTGATCGTGAAGAAGCTGACAAGATGGCACAACAAATGATGAAAGGTAAGTTTGATCTTGATGATTTGTTGAGCCAGTTGAGGCAAATTCAAAAACTGGGCAGTTTGGGCGGAATAATGTCGATGATCCCTGGGATGTCCAAGTTTAAAAATCAAATAGAAAATGCCGGAATCGGTGACAATCTTATTAAAAAGCAAGAAGCAATTATTCTTTCAATGACAAAACTGGAAAGAAAATCTCCGGATGTGATTAAAGCTTCACGCAAAAAAAGAATTGCCGCCGGTGCAGGTGTGGAAGTTCATGAGGTCAATAAGCTCTTAAAACAATATGAGCAGATGGCCGGAATGATGAAAAAATTCGGCAACGGCGGCTTGAGCGGCATGATGTCGATGATGAAAAAATTTCCGATGGGCAATTTGCACGGAGGAATGGGAAACAGGTTTCCGTTTTAAGCCATTAGGGCGGAAATTGTTTTTTTAATTTAATTTAGAAAGGAATATAAAATGGCAGTTCGTATCAGATTATCTCGCGGAGGTTCTAAAAAGCGTCCGTTTTATCGTATTGTGGCAGCTGATTCAAGAGCTCCTCGCGATGGTAGATTTATTGAAAAACTCGGAACATACAATCCATTGTTGCCTCAAGACCATGAGCAAAGATTGGTTGTTAATGCTGAGAGAGTTAAATATTGGCTCGGTATCGGTGCTTTGCCGACAGAAAGATTGGCAAAATTGTTCTCTAATCTTGGTTTGACTAAGGCTCCGACAATACATGAACAACCGAAAAAATCTGCTCCTAAAGCTAAAGCTGTTGAGAGAATGAAAGCTAAAGAAGAAGCTGCTAAGGCTGCTGCCGAAGCTACATCTGCGGCAACCGAAGGAAGTGCAGAATAATTTAAGGATTTTTAGATGCAGAATCGTTCAAAAATTTGTCTGGGTGCAGTTGTCGGTGTCCACGGTATTAAGGGTGAAGTAAAAGTAAAAAGCTTTACCGAACAAGATCGTAATATCGACAAGTATGGCGTGTTGACGGATCAAAAAGGGCGATCTCTGGAAATAAAAGTAGTCGGTCATTCGAAAGAATTATTGCGAGTTAAAATTAAGGGAGTTGATGATAGAAATCTTGCGCAGACATTTATCGGAACGCAATTGTTTGCGGAACGTGATGTGCTGCCACCACTGACCAATAAAGAAGAGTTTTACCAGGCAGATTTGATCGGTCTAGACGTTCGCGAAGCTGCTTCGGGTAATGTGGCAGGCAAGATTGTGGGAATTTATAACTTTGGTGCGGGCGATATTCTGGAAATCAAAGTTAAACAAAGCGGAAAACTTGAAATGATTCCTTTTAATCACGCATATGTGCCGACGGTCAATATCGAAGATGGTTATATTATTGTAAATTCTGTTTCAATGCAGTTTGAACCGGAAGATGGAGAAGAAGGTGCTGAAAGCTAAAATCTTTACCATTTTTCCCGAAATTTTCCCAGGTTTTTTGGGCTATTCTTTAACCGGAAAAGCTCTGGATGAAGGGGTTTGGACAATTGAAACAATTAATATCAGGGACTATGCAACAGACAAGCACGGTTCGGTTGATGATACACCTTGCGGAGGCGGGGCAGGAATGGTAATGCGCCCGGATATTTTGGGGGCGGCAATCAAAGCCAATTATTCAAAAGGAAGAATTTTGGCGATGAGCCCGAAGGGGAAACCTCTTACGCAAGAAATGGTCAAAGAACTGGCGCAGGAAGATGAAATAGCAATTGTCTGCGGCCGTTTTGAGGGGATAGATGAGAGAGTCATTGAAGCTTATGGAATAGAGGAAGTAAGCATCGGTGATTATGTCTTGACCGGCGGTGAGCAGGCAGCACAGATTTTGCTTGATGCGGTGGTGCGTTTGTTGCCCGGAGTATTGGGAAATTCCGAATCAACATTGTCAGAAAGTTTTGAGGACAATTTGTTGGAGTATCCGCAATATACTCGTCCGACAGAATGGGAAGGACGCAAGGTGCCTGAAGTGTTATTGGGCGGCCATCATAAAAAAATCAGTGATTGGCGTAAGGAACAAGCAATAAAAACCACTCAAGAGAGAAGACCGGACCTATGGAAAAAATATCTTGACTCTAAAAGGGTTTAAGCATAGAAAGTAACAAACATTTTAAGAAAAGGTAACAGTTATGAACATTTTGAAAGAAGTTGAAAAAGAGCAGATTGCAAAGCTCAGCGAAGGAAAGAACTTTCCTGAGTTTAAGGCAGGCGATACTTTGAGAGTTCACACCAAAGTTAAAGAAGGTGACAGAGAACGTATTCAGGTTTATGAAGGCGTTTGCATTGCCCGTAAAAATGATGGTTTGAATTCTTCATTTACCGTTCGTAAAATCTCTTTCGGTGAGGGCGTAGAGCGTGTATTTCCGCTGTATTCACCGAATATTGCCAAGATTGAGGTTTCTCGTATCGGTAAAGTTCGTCGTGCAAAATTGTATTTCTTACGTGCTTTGCGCGGTCGTTCGGCTCGTATTGCCGACGATTTGTCTGCTTCTGCAAAGGCTAAAGACGCAGAATAGTTTTTAGCAAAAGCTTGTTTGATAATCAGCCGCTTTATTTTTAGAGCGGCTGATTTTTTGTCTAAACGGATCAAAAAGAGAATCGTGAATTTGACTCAACGGGAGTCAGAGCAAGCGATTCCGGTTTTGTAAAAAAATAAAAAAATATGATTTTTTTGCTTGCATTATAATATTGAATATGTTACAAAGCGCACACATTAACTGGGTGGACAGGAAGAATTAGTCCATTCGGTTGTAATAAAAAATATCCCGCAAATCCTTGAATTTTATAGGTTTTTGCATAGGTTAATTGTTTAGTCGGCCAGTTCGCTAAATGCGAATCGTGCCGTCTAGTTATAGGAAAAGTATTTAAAATGATGGATACACAAAATATAAGAATTCGCCTCAAGGCTTTTGATCATCGTTTGCTCGATTTATCTACAACAGAAATCGTTCATACAGCCAAAAGAACAGGGGCAAATGTAAGAGGTCCGATACCTCTTCCGACACGAATTGAGAAGTTTACGGTTAACCGTTCTCCCCACGTAGATAAAAAATCTCGTGAGCAGTTCGAAATCAGAACCCACAAAAGACTTCTTGACATCGTTGACCCAACACCGCAAACCGTAGATGCTTTGATGAAGCTTGATTTGGCAGCCGGTGTTAATGTCGAAATTAAACTGTAATTGTTTGTTATAAATAATTACCCGTAATAATAAAGCAATGTTGGCTTTCGTGAAATAAAGTTAGTCAACCTATTGAAAAGGAAAAAATAAAAATGCGTACTGGTTTGATCGCAAAAAAATTGGGAATGTCCCGTATTTTTGAAGCAAACGGAACTCATGTACCGGTTACTGTTTTGAGTGTTGACAATCTTCAGGTTGTTGCAGTTAAGACAAAAGAAAAAGACGGCTATGATGCTGTTCAGCTCGGTACCGGTGCTGTTAAAGCCAAGAATGTTTCAAAAGCTTTGAAAGGACATTTTGCCAAGGCTAATGTTGAGCCTAAAAAGAAATTGGGTGAGTTCAGAGTTTCTGAAGACTGCCTGCTTTCTGTCGGTTCTGAATTATCTGTAGAACATTTTGTCTGCGGACAATATGTTGATGTTTGTGCAACCTCTTTAGGTAAGGGTTTTGCCGGTGTTATGAAACGTCATAACTTTGCCGGTTTGGAAGCCAGCCACGGTGTTTCTATTTCTCACCGTTCACATGGTTCTACAGGTCAAAGACAGGACCCGGGTAAAGTATTCAAAGGCAAAAAGATGGCCGGCCACATGGGTGCTGAACGCGTAACCGTTCAAAACCTGAAAGTTGTGGCTATTGATGCTGACAAAGGTTTGATTATGGTTAAGGGCGGTGTTCCCGGCGGTGAAAACGCTTGGGTTCGTGTTACCGATGCCGTTAAGAAAACAGCTAATGTAAAGCTTCCTTTGCCTGCTGGTTTGAAAAAAGTTGATGCACCTGTCGCAGTTAAAGCTGAAACAGCTGATAATGCATAAGATAAAGGATGAAAGTTATGAAACAGGACATCTTAAGTTTAGATAATAAAAACGTTGGTTCAATTGAACTTAATGAATCGATTTTCGGTTTGGAAGTCAGAGCTGATGTTTTACAAAGGGTTGTAAGATGGCAATTAGCCAAAATGCAAGCCGGCACCCACAAAACCAAGGGTCGCTCGGAAGTTGCTTTGACACCTTCGAAACCTTTCAAACAAAAAGGTTCCGGTAATGCCCGTCAAGGTAGCCGTAAGGGTACTCAGTTTAGAAAGGGTGGAGTTGTGTTTGGTCCGGTTGTTCGTGACCAGTCACATGAGTTGACCAAGAAATTCAGACAACTGGGTCTGAAGATTGCTCTTTCTTCAAAAGTGAAGGAAGGCAACTTGGCAGTTATTGACGAAGCAAAATTGTCTTCTCCAAAGACTAAAGATTTGCAAAGCAAGTTGAATAATTTGGGATGGAACAATTGTTTGTTTATCGCCGGTAACGAAGTAGATATTAATTTTGCTTTGGCATCACGCAATATTGCCGGTGTAGATGTTTTGCCGACAATGGGTGCCAATGTATATGACATCTTAAGAAGAGACAAACTGGTGTTGACTAAAGACGCCGTTAACTGCTTGGAGGAAAGACTGAAATGAAAAAGAGTGCAAAAGCCAACAATGTAGTTGCGTCAATGTACGACACATTGGTTCGTCCGGTAATCACTGAGAAGTCTATGCTTGCGTCTGAGAACGGAAAGATTGTTTTTAAAGTTCCCGCTGATGCCAGCAAAGAAGCCATTAAGGCTGCCGTAGAAGCTATTTTTAGCGTAAAGGTCGTTAAAGTGAATACTATTCGTCAGTTTGGCAAGGTTAAAAGATTTAAAGGTTATGTCGGACAACGTTCTGACTATAAAAAAGCTTTGGTTACTCTTGCCGAAGGTCAAAATATTGATGTTACAACAGGAATTTAAAAGATGGTATTAAAAACATTTAAGCCCACATCTCCTGGACTTCGTCAATTGGTTATTGTTGACAGAACAGAGCTTTATAAAGGAGCTCCGGAGAAGTCTTTGACAACAGGTCTTACTAAGACCGGTGGGCGTGATAATTTCGGACATGTTACAAGTCGGAGAAAGGGCGGCGGACACAAACGCAAGCTCAGAATTATCGACTTTAAGCGTAATAAGTTTGATATGGAAGCTACAGTTGAGAGAATCGAATATGATCCGAATCGTTCTTCTTTCATTGCATTGATTTGCTATAAAGATGGCGAGAAGGCTTATATTTTGGCTCCGCAAAGATTGAAGGCCGGCGACAAGATTATTTCAGCTCAAAAGGCTGATATTAAACCCGGTAATGCTATGCCTTTGAAAAATATGCCGGTTGGTACAATTATTCACAACGTTGAGTTGCGTTCAGGTAAAGGCGGACAATTGGTTCGTTCAGCCGGATGCTATGCTCAAGTTGTTGGTAAAGATGCCGGCTATGCTCAATTGAAACTGAGCTCCGGAGAATTGAGAATTGTTCGTGAAGAGTGCTTGGCTACTGTCGGTGCTGTTTCAAATCCGGACAATCAAAACAAATCCTTGGGTAAAGCCGGTCGTGCTCGTTGGTTAGGTATGCGTCCGGTATCTCGTGGTGTTGCCATGAACCCGGTTGATCACCCGATGGGTGGTGGTGAAGGTCGCACATCAGGCGGTCGTAACCCGACTACTCCGTGGGGTAAACCTACCAAGGGTGGAAAAACTCGTTCTAACAAGAAGACCGATCGCTTTATTATGCGTTCGCGTCATGATAATAAGAAATAAAGGGAGATAAGCTAATGACACGTTCAGTATGGAAAGGACCGTTCGTTGATGGATATCTTCTGAAGAAAGCTGATGCGGCCAGAACTTCATCTCGTAATGAAGTTATTAAAATTTGGTCTCGCAGATCCACAATGTTGCCGCAATTTGTCGGTTTGACATTTGGTGTTCACAATGGTCATAAGTTTATCCCGGTTTTGGTTACGGAAGATATGGTAGGCCACAAGTTCGGTGAATTTGCTCCTACTCGTACATTCTACGGCCACGCCGCTGATAAAAAAGCAAATAGGAGTTAGTAATGGGAAAGTCTAAGAATACTAGAAGTCTCGCTGCAAATCAGGCTCAGGCCGTTTGCAACTCATTGCGTACTAGCCCGCAAAAACTTAACCTAGTTGCTCAAACTATTCGCGGTTTAAGCGTTGAAAAGGCTGTTGCAGAACTCACTTTCTCAAAGAAGAGAATTGCAAAGTCGGTTTTGAAAGTTTTGCAGTCTGCGATTGCAAATGCTGAAAACAATCATCAGTTAAACATTGATAAGCTTTATGTTAGTGAAGCTTATTGCGGAAAAAGTTTGGTAATGAAACGCATGCACGCACGCGGTCGCGGAAGAGGAGCTCGAATTTTGAAGCCGTTCTCCAACATTACTATTGTTGTAACCGAGCGTGGGGAGTAAGTTTATGGGACAGAAAGCAAATCCTACAAGTCTTCGTTTAGGAGTTAACCGTACTTGGGACTCTCGTTGGTATGCGGATGATAACTATGCCGAATATCTGCACGAAGATGTTAAAATTAAAGAATTCTTGAAAGAGAAACTGGCTCAAGCCGGTATCAGCAAGATTGTGATTGAACGTCCTGCCAAAAAAGCCAGAGTTACCATTCATTCGGCAAGACCTGGTATTGTTATTGGTAAGAAGGGTCAAGACATTGAAGCTTTGAGAAAAGAAATTCAAGCTTTGACTTCTTCAGAGGTTCAATTGAACATTTTGGAAGTAAGAAAACCTGAGTTGGATGCTCAGCTCGTTGCTGACAGCGTTGCTCAACAGTTGGAAAGACGTATTGCTTTCCGCCGTGCAATGAAACGCGTTATGCAATCTGCTTTGCGTCTTGGCGCTGAAGGTATTAAGGTTAGCTGCAGTGGTCGTTTAGGCGGCGCTGAAATTGCAAGAACAGAACAATACCGTGAAGGTCGTGTTCCTTTGCATACACTGCGTGCTGACATTGACTATGCAACTTCAACAGCTCATACAACTTATGGTGCTTGTGGCGTTAAAGTTTGGATCTATAAGGGTGAAATTATGGCTCATGATCCGATGGCTCAAGACAAAAAGTTGGCTGACAATAAGTAAACTTTGAGGTTATAAGAAAATGTTAAGTCCAAAAAGATTAAAATTCCGCAAGCAGCACAAGGGTCGTATTCACGGCTTGGCTAAAGGCGGCTCGGAATTGAGTTTCGGAACATATGGATTGAAGGCTCTGACACCTGATCGTATTACAGCTCGCCAAATTGAGGCGGCTCGTCGTGCGATTACCCGTGAAATGAAGAGAGCCGGAAGAGTATGGATTCGAATTTTTCCAGATGTACCAGTATCTGATAAGCCAGCCGAAGTTCGTATGGGTAAAGGTAAAGGCTCAATCGAGTATTGGTGCGCCAGAGTGAAACCAGGCAGAATTATGTTTGAAATCGATGGAATTCCTGAAGAATTGGCTCGTTCAGCTTTTGCATTGGGCGCTGCCAAACTTCCGATTAAGACAAAGTTTGTAAAACGCCTCAATTCTGACCAAGGAGTAGCATAAGATGGCAAAAATTAAAGAACTTCGCTCTTTGAGTGTTGATGAATTGGAAGCTAAGTTGCTTGAAGCTAAAAAAGAGCAATTTAACTTGAGAGTTCAGCACTCAACCGGACAGTTGCAAAATACGGCAAGTATGCGCAAAGTCCGTCGCGATATTGCAAAAATCAATACGCTTTTAGCCGAGCGTAAGAAGAATAGTTAGGAGAAAAAGATATGCCTAAAAGAATTCTTCAAGGTGTTGTAGTTAGTGATAAACAGGACAAAACCGTTGTCGTTAAAGTTGAACGTCAGGTTATGCACCCTGTTTATCGTAAATTCATTAAGAAGAGCAAAAAATATGCTGCTCATGATGAAAACAACCAGTTCAAGATTGGTGATGAGGTTAAGATTATTGAGTCTAAACCATATTCAAAAACCAAAGCTTGGACAGTGTTAGTTGATAACGCCGAATAGAGAAGGAATAAGAAAATGATACAAATGCAAACCAACCTGGATGTTGCAGATAACTCAGGAGCACGTCAGGTGCAGTGCATAAAGGTTCTGGGCGGTTCTAAAAGAATGCATGCAACCGTCGGTGACGTAATCGTAGTATCGATTAAAGATGCATTGCCGAAAGGACGCGTTAAGAAAGGTGACGTCCATAAAGCAGTTATCGTTCGCACCGCAAGCGACATCAGACGTAAAGACGGTTCTATAATCCGTTTTGATTCTAATGCCGCCGTTCTGATTAACAAGGATGGAGAACCAATCGGTACTCGTATTTTTGGTCCTGTTACCAGAGAGTTGCGTGCAAAGAAATTTATGAAAATAATTTCATTAGCACCGGAGGTATTATAATGAACCTTAAATTAAAAATTAAAAAAGGTGATCAGGTTATTGTTTTGTCAGGTGATGACAAAGGCAAAACCGGTGAAGTAGTGAGAGCTATGCCTAAAGAAGGTAAAGTTGTTGTTCAAGGAATTAACCTTGTAAAACGTCATACCAAACCGAGCCAAGCTTCGGCCGGCGGCATCATTACTAAAGAAGCACCGATTCATGTTTCTAATGTTGCATTGATTGATTCAAAGAGCGGCAAAGGAACCAAAGTAGGATATAAGGAAGTTAGCGGACGCAAAGTTCGTTTTGCTCGTAAATCCGGTGAAGTAATCGATAAATAAGGGATTTTGAAAAATGACAAATTTTGAAAAGTTATATAATGAGGTCATTAAGAAAGCTCTTGTGGAAAAATTCGGTTACACCAATCCACACGAGATTCCTAAGCTGACCAAAATTGTCTTGAACATGGGCGTTAGTGACGCTGTTACAGACAAAAAGAAATTGAACAATGCCGCAGATGAAATGGGACAGATCGCCGGACAGAAGGCTATCATTACTCATGCTCGTAAGTCTATTGCTACATTCAAAGTAAGAGAAGGCATGCCTTTAGGATGCAAAGTTACTTTGAGACGCGATAAGATGTATGAATTCTTGGAGAGACTGGTTAATATGGCTCTTCCTCGAATCAGAGACTTTCACGGTATTCAAGGAAAGAATTTTGATGGTCGCGGCAATTTTGCTTTCGGCATTAAAGAGCAAATTATCTTTCCGGAAATCAACTATGAAAAAGTTGATGCCGTTCGCGGTATGGATATCGTTATCTGCACTTCAGCTAAGACTAATGAAGAAGCAAAAGAGCTTCTGACCAGTTTTAACTTACCGATTAAGAACTAAGCGGAGATAAAATATGGCAAAAACAAGTTCAGTTTACAGAAACTTAAAAAGAGTCGCCAAGGCCCAAAAATTTGCTGCTCGTCGCAACAAATTGGTCGCGGAGATTAAAGATAAAAATACTTCTCCTGAAGAACGCTTCAAGAAAGTATTAAAATTAGCAGAATTGCCGCGTAGTTCTTCTCGTGTTCGCATTAAGAACCGTTGTGAGAATACCGGTCGTTCACGCGGGGTATATCGCAAATTTAAGCTTTGCCGTAATGAATTGAGAAGAATGGCAAGCTTTGGCGAAATCCCCGGTTTGGTTAAATCAAGCTGGTAGTAGGAGGTTAGTTAGATATGTCTATGTCTGATCCTTTGGGCGATATGCTCACACGCATTAGAAACGCACAAAGCGCGAAGAAAAAGGAAGTTATATCTCCTGCTTCTCGCCTGCGTGAAAGCGTATTAGAAGTTTTGAAAAAAGAAGGCTATATCTTGGGTTATGAAAGATATAACGTTAAAGCCGGTATTGATGAACTTCGCATTCAGTTGAAGTACTTTGAAGGTGCTTCCGTAATTAAGGAAATTTACCGTGTATCTACTCCGGGTCGTCGCGTATATTCGAGCGTTAAAGATTTGCCGAGAGTTTACAACGGTTTGGGAATTTCAATCGTTTCTACTCCGCAAGGAGTTATGAGCGACAGCGATGCCAGAAAGGCTAATGTCGGCGGTGAAATTCTTTGTCAGGTATTTTAAGGGAGAATTGGTATGTCTAGAGTTGGAAAGTATCCAGTTGTTATCCCTGCCGGTGTTGAAGTTAAAATTGAAAACAACAAGGTTATTGTTAAAGGTAAAAACGGAGAGTTGTCTTTTACTTTTGATGATGGTCACGTCAGCACTAAATTGGAAGAAAACAAAGTTGTGGTTACTCCTTTGAGCGAATCACAACAAGCGAGAGCTTTGTGGGGAACAACCCGTGCTCAAATTAATTCAATTGTCAAAGGTGTAAGCGAAGGCTTTACCAAACAATTGGAATTGATTGGCGTTGGTTATAAAGCCAGAATGGAAGGCTCTAAAAAATTGGTATTGTCTTTGGGTTTTTCTCATGATGTGATTTATGAGGCACCCGAAGGTATTAAAATTACATGCGTTTCACCGACACAATTAACTATTTTCGGTGCAAATAAGCAGCTTGTCGGTCAGGTCGCCGATAAAATTCGTGAGTACAGAAAACCGGAACCGTATAAAGGTAAAGGTGTAAGATATACAAACGAGTATGTTCGTCGTAAAGAAGGCAAGAAGAAGTAAGGAATAATTTAATGAATACGCCAAGAAAATTGTTTAAGAAAAGACAAGCACGCGTTAGAACAGCTTTGAGAAACTCTGCAAACGGCAAAATGAGATTGTCGGTTTTTCGCAGTGGTAAGCATATCTACGCACAAATCATTGACGACATTAAAGGCGCAACCGTAGCTTCGGCTTCTACTTTGGATAAAGAAGTAAGAGCTAACATTCAGAAGACTTCTACTGTTGCCGCAGCAGGTGTTATTGGTAAAACTGTTGCTGAGAGAGCATTGAAGGCCGGTGTAAGTGAAGTGGTTTTTGACCGCGGCGGTTACATTTATCATGGTCGCGTTAAGGCTTTGGCCGATGCTGCTCGTGAAGCTGGTTTGAAATTCTAAGGAGGTTGATATGACACAAGCTGTAGATCGTCGTAAAACAGAAAAGAAAGAAGAATTGGTTGAGAGACTGGTTCATATTAACCGTGTAGCCAAAACCGTTAAAGGCGGACGCACAATGTCTTTTGCTGCTGTCGTAGTAGTCGGAGACCAGAAAGGTCGCGTCGGTTTCGGTTCGGGTAAAGCTGCCGAAGTTCCGGAAGCTATTACCAAAGCTACAAATGAAGCTAAGAAAAATCTCGTTCGTATTCCTTTGCGCGAAGGCAGAACATTGCACCACGATGCACATGGTCGCTATGGCGCAGGTAAAGTAATTTTGAGAACAGCTCCTGCCGGTACCGGTGTTATTGCCGGTGGTCCGATGCGTGCAATTTTCGAAGTTTTGGGTGTACAGGACGTGGTTGCAAAATCGCTGGGTTCTAACAACCCTTACAATATGATTAAGGCTACTTTTGATGCCTTGCTTTCTATCCATTCTCCGAGAATGGTTGCAGCAAAGCGTGGTAAAAAGGTCGGCGATATTGTAAGTCGTAGAGAAGGCGCAGCCGGTGTAAAATTGGAAAAAGAGGAGGCTTAATCAATGGCAAAGAAAACTATAAAAGTTAAGCAAATCGGTAGTCCAATCGGTCGTCCGGCAAAACAAAAAGCCATTCTTGTCGGACTTGGCTTGAACAAAATGAACAAGGTTGTTGAGTTGGAAGACACTGCGGCAATCAGAGGGATGGTTAACAAAATTCCTCATTTGGTTCAAATCGTAGATTAATAGTCAGGGCGGTGGTCTTTCGGACCACCAAGCCCGCTGAAAAATGTTAGGTGAAGAAAATGAAACTTAATGAATTAAAAGACAACTATGGAGCAACCAAAAACCGCATTAGAGTTGGTCGTGGTATCGGAAGCGGCAAAGGCAAGACTTCAAGCCATGGTCAAAAAGGTCAGAAGGCTCGTAGCGGCGTTGCTATCAATGGTTTTGAAGGCGGTCAGATGCCGATTTACCGCAGACTCCCGAAACGCGGTTTTAAAAACCCGTTTGCTAAGCAGTTTGTGGTTGTAAATTTGGATACATTGCAAACCGCTATTGATGCCGGAAAATTAAAAGCAGACAAAATTGATTTGGAAGCTTTGACCAAAGCCGGTATTGTTAACAGAACTTATGACGGTGTTCGTTTGTTGGCTCGCGGTGCAGTTACGAGCGCAGTTAACGTTTCAGTAAATTCAGCTTCCAAGGCTGCTGTCGCTGCAATCGAAAAAGCCGGCGGAAAAGTAAACATTGTTGCTTAAGTTGTTTTAGCAAACATAAAAAAGGGCGGTTGAAATAACCGCCTTTTTTTTGATTTTTATTCAAACAAATAGCCGTTGTATATGATTTTGGTAACATAAAATTGTCGACACATTCCGGCACCGGGGATGCCACCATATAATTGTTTGGTGTGGACATCGCCTCGTTTGGTGGCGGTTTCAATATTAAAATATGAAAATTTTCCAGTTCCTTTCCAGTCCATAAGGTATCCTTCAAATTCGGCGACATCACCTTTTTTTAAGAGGGCAATGGCACGACGTATGGCGGTTGTTGCCGGAATGACGTGATTGTTGTTAATTTCGTCATGGTTTATGATTGGATTGTCTTTGTATAAATATGTATAAACGAGGGCGCGTTCACTATGTTTGAACTTGATTTTGCGCAAGTTGTCAGGATCAGAAGTTGCACCATGTGCAATGGATATGTCAACGGAAGCCACGGCATTATATAGTTTTGTGGCCTCCTTGCCGGCGGAATGGTACCATGTGTTAATCAAGCCATCGTTCCAATCTACCCAGATGATGCGGCCTTTTACGTGGTATTTGGTACGCAGACAATATTCAATATTATAGCCGTTGATATAAGTTTTTTGCCAAGGTTGGTTGCCCAAGTCTTCAAAAGTCTCGATAAGTTCGGCGGAAGATGAAGATACGGGTTTTCCCCACAGTTTAGAATATAACGCGAGTTTGGAAATGTGAAAAATGCCGATAACTGTAATAATGCCGGCAATTAAAATTTGTTTTTTGGTCAGCTTAATCATTTTTATATCTTCAGTCAAACAAGTCGGATTGTAGCTTATACAGGTTTATTTCGGGTTAATAAAAATAGTTTTTATGCAGATGAAAGCCATAAAAATTGAGGATAAAGAAAAATTTGTTGCCAAAAATTTATTTTTGTGTATTACATTGTTTTCCAAATGGGCTGTTTATGCCCAGAATCAGGTATTTTAAAGATAAGGAAATAAAAATGGTATCACTTGCAGAAAAAATGGCTGCCAACCTTGATATGTCGGCATTTAGTAAAGCCGAAGAACTAAAGAAAAGATTGTGGTTTACAATTCTTGCCCTGATTGTTTTCCGTTTGGGAACTTTTATTCCGTTGCCGGGTATTGATCCGCATATTTTAGCGGAGATTTTTGATCGAAATTCAAACGGAATTTTGGGTATGTTTAATATGTTTGCCGGCGGTGCGTTGGCTCGTATGACAATTTTTGCATTGAATATTATGCCGTATATCTCGGCATCAATTATTTTGCAATTAGGACAGTCAATTGTTCCGTCTTTGGCCGCTTTGAAAAAAGAAGGCGAGGCCGGACATCGCAAGATGGTACACTATACCAAAGTTTTGACAGTATTTATTACCATTGTCCAAGGTTATGGTATTGCCGTCGGTCTTGAAGGAATGACCGGTGGAGCCAATGTTTCTGCCGTAGTTATGCCGGGCTTTGTTTTCAGATTTACAACGGTTGTTTCTTTGGTCGGCGGTACAATGTTTATTGTATGGTTGGGAGATCAAATTACATCGCGCGGTGTCGGCAACGGTTCATCATTGATCATTACCGTAGGTATTATTGCCAATATTCCGAGTGCTTTGGCTCAAACCTTTGAGTTGGGGCGTGTCGGGTCAATGTCAATTTGGTTGATTTTGATGCTGATGTTTATGGTTTTGGCTTTGGTATATATAATTGTGTTTGTTGAAAGAGCACAAAGAAAAATTGTTATCCAGTATCCAAAGCGTCAAATGGGTATGAAAATGACTTCTGCCGAAAGCTCGCATCTGCCTCTGAAAATTAACCCTACCGGAGTTATCCCGCCGATTTTTGCAAGCTCGCTGTTGTTATTGCCGATTACTATTGCCAACTTTTCTGCAAATAACGGACCGGCATGGGTGCAGACTTTGAGCCGCTTGCTCGGTCACGGACAACCCTTATATTTGGCTTTGTATGCCTCATTGATTATCTTTTTTGCATTCTTCTACACCGCTGTTGTGTTCAACCCAGAAGATACGGCGGATAATTTGAAGAAGCACGGAGGCTTTATTGCCGGAATTCGTCCGGGTAAAAATACAGCCGAGTATCTTGATTATGTTATTACCAGATTGACGGTGTTGGGTGCTTTTTATCTGACGGCATTGTGTATTTTGCCGGAAGTGCTGATTGCAAAACTGTCAGTACCATTTGTTTTGGGCGGAACGACTCTGTTGATCGTGGTTCAAGTTACTATGGATTTTGTTACTCAAGTTCAAACACATCTTATTGCTTATCAGTACGAAGGGTTGTTGAAAAAAGCCGCCCTCGTTAACAAGAAAGGCAAAAGAAGATAATGTTTGTAAACAGTAATAAGGGAATGCACCTGGTTATTACAGGTGCTCCCGGAACCGGCAAAGGTACTCAGGCCGGTGTTTTGAAACGCAAATACGGCATCTGTCATTTGTCTGCCGGAGAGATGTTGCGTGAAGAAATCAGAAAAGGAACTCCGGTTGGGAAAAAGTTGGAGCCTTTATTGGCAAAGGGTAATTTTGCTCCCGATGAACTGATTATTGAAATGGTTTCCAGCCGAATCGAAGAAGATGATTGCAAAAAAGGTTTTATTCTGGATGGTTTTCCACGTACGCTTAATCAGGCCGGTGTGCTTGATGAAATGCTGAATGCAAAGGGAATAAAGCTTGATGCCGTTTTGGAGATTTTGGTGCCCGACGAGATTATTATTGAAAGAATTTTGGGGCGCTACACCTGTGTAACCTGCGGTGAAAGCTATAGTGATAAGTTCCATAAGCCGAAAGTTGAAGGCGTATGTGATATCTGCGGCGGCAGGAAGTTCTCTAAACGACTCGATGATACAAAAGAAACCATTGAAAGACGTTTGGAAAAATACAGAAACTTTACGTATCCAACAATAGAATATTATCGTCAGAAAGGCGTTTTGGTAAGCGTTGACGGCAATGGAACCGTTAATGTGGTGGCAGAGCGGATTGATAAGCTTTTGAGGCGATAAAAATTTTTTAACGAAAGCATAAACTTAAGGGTTGACACGAACAAATATTAGCATATAATCCGCTTAATTTTGAAAAGTGGTGATCAACTTTTTAATATTAATTTTTTAATGGAGATGAAATTTGGCTCGTATAGCTGGTGTAAATATTCCGACTGCCAAAAGAATTGAAATCGCTTTGACATACATATTTGGTATCGGTAGAAAAAATGCTCAAGATATTTGTGCAAAATCGGGAGTCAACCCGGATGCGCGCGTTAGCGATATGTCTGAAGAAGATATCGCAAAAGTGCGCGAAGTGATTGACCGTGACTACCTCGTAGAAGGTGAGTTGCGTCGTGAAGTTGGCGTTAACATCAAAAGACTTATGGATCTTGGATGTTACAGAGGTTTGAGACATCGTAAAGGTTTGCCGGTACGCGGACAAAGCACAAAGCAAAATGCCCGTACTCGTAAAGGTAAACGTAAGACTGTCGCCAATAAGAAGAAATAGTAAGAGGTAGGTTCCCAATGGCAAAAGCAATACAAAAGAAAAAAGAAAAGAAGAATATCACAGCCGGTGTTGCACATGTGAATTCTACTTTCAATAATACTCGTATTACAATTACTGACGCTCAAGGCAATACCGTTTCATGGGCTACCGCAGGCGCACAAGGTTTTAAGGGTTCTCGTAAGTCTACTCCTTATGCCGCCCAGGTTGCTGCAGAAGATGCCGGTAAAAAAGCTATGGAATGCGGCGTAAAAACTCTGGAAGTTGAAGTTAAAGGTCCGGGGTCAGGTCGCGAATCAGCTATCAGAGCCTTGCAGGTTGTCGGTTTTACCATCACAACTATTCGTGATGTTACTCCGATTCCACATAACGGCTGCCGTTTGCGCAAACGTCGCCGCGTATAATATATCTGGATAGTAGGGCTTAAGTATCAGCCCTGCCATCTTTTGATTTTCGTAAAATAGCATATGCACTAAAAAATGAGGGTATCCCAGTGATTCAAAAGAATTGGCAAGAACTTATTAAACCGACTAATTTAGAAGTTGTTCCCAGCGATGGCGGAAACAAAGCTAAAATAGTGGTAGAACCATTAGAGAGAGGCTTTGGTCTCACTCTTGGTAACGCATTGAGACGGGTTTTGTTGTCTTCTTTGCAAGGCGGAGCTGTTACCGCCATTAAAATTGACGGCGTTTTGCATGAATTTTCAGTTATTCCGGGTGTCCGCGAAGATGTTACGGATATTGTACTGAACATTAAATGCTTGGCTGTTGCTGTTCATAGTGAAGGCACAAAATCTATGACTTTGAAAGCCGAAGGTCCTTGTGTGGTTACCGCAGCAATGATTGAAACCGGTCACGATGTTGAAATTATGAATCCGGATTTGGTTATTTGTAACCTTGATGCCGGTGCTAAAATCAATATGGAATTGACTGTCGGAACCGGTAAGGGCTATGTTCCGGCCAGCCAAAATAAACCGGCCGATGCTCCTATCGGATTGATTCCGGTTGATGCGATTTATTCTCCGATTAAACGCGTTTCATACCGTGTCGACAATACTCGTGTCGGACAAGTTACCGACTATGATAAGCTGACTTTGGTTGTTGAAACCAACGGTGTGGTTACTCCGGAAGATGCAGTAGCATTTGCTGCCCGTATCTTGCAAGATCAGTTGAAACCGTTTATCAATTTTGATGAGCCGGAAAACGAAGTTGAAGCAGAAAAAGAAGAATTGCCGTTCAACAAGAATTTGTTGAAGAAGGTTGAAGAACTCGAACTTTCTGTTCGTTCGGCTAACTGCCTGAAGAATGATAATATCGTTTATATCGGTGATTTGGTTCAAAAGACTGAGGCAGAAATGCTCCGTACACCGAACTTTGGTCGTAAATCTTTGAACGAAATCAAAGAGGTGCTGGCTAAAATGGGTATTCATCTCGGTATGGAAACACCAGGTTGGCCGCCGGAGAATATTGAGGAGTTGATTAAGAGGGTTGACGACCATTTCTAGAAAACTCGTATAACGGTCAACTAATACAAAAACTTCATCAGCCGGTTCGGTCATGTACGTCTATGTACACTCCTCGCCGGCTGATTTGTTTTTTATTATTTGCCTCGTTCTACGAGTTTTTTCGATATTGAGGAAAAAGAGAGAAATTTTTCTCTCTTTTTATTTTGACTTTATCTAAACCATTCTTTGCATTTTGTGAGGGCAAAAGGTGTTTTTTATTATTTGCCTCGTTCTCCGAGTTTTCTAGCGTTCGAGAACGAATGTGACCGGACCGTCGTTAATCAGGCTAACTTGCATATCGGCCTGAAAAATGCCGTTTTCGGTCGGGACGCCATGGTTTTTGAGTTGAGAGGAAAAGTATTCGTATAAGGGTTTGGCCTCTTCCGGGCGGGCGGCATTGTCAAATCCGGGGCGGTTGCCTTGAGAGCAGTCTCCGGCAAGTGTAAATTGAGAGATTACGAGGGCAGAGCCTTTGATATCTTTGACAGAAAGGTTCATTTTGCCTTGTTGATCTTCAAATATACGCAGGTCAGAGGCTTTTCGTGCCAGATATTCAGCCTGTTTCGGGGCGTCTCCTTTTGCAATGCCGATAAAAATAAGCAAGCCTTGTCCAATTTGTCCGACTACTTGGTCGTTGACGGCGACAGAGGCTTTTTTGACACGTTGCAGCAATAGTTTCATGTGTTTTTCTCCTGTGTTTCAGAGTGGAGGATATTGGTTAAAATATTATTATAAAAATGCTTGCAAATATGAAAAATATTATATATATTGCGCTTGCGTTGAAAGTGATTCGACGTAAAACCGATATGTATGAAGGTAGTATCGGTACGGAATTATCCGCTTTGCCAGTCAAAGCACAACATTATAAAATGAAAGGAAAATGCCATGAGACATGGTGATGCACATAAAAAATTTAATATGCCGACCAGCCAGAGAAGAGCTTTGTTTTCTAATCTTACCTGCGCTTTGTTGACACACGAACAAATTAAAGTTACTTTGCCGCGCGCTAAAGAGTTGAGAACATTTGCCGATAACATGATTACTTTTGGTAAAAAAGGCGATTTGAACAGCCGTCGTTTGGCATTGGCCTTTTTGCGTGATGAAGAAGTTGTTGCAAAGTTGTTTTCGACTTTGGCAGAGCGTTACAAAAACCGCAATGGCGGTTATACCCGCGTTTTGAAAGCCGGCATTCGTTACGGCGATGCTGCTCCGATGGCGATTGTTGAGTTGGTTGACAGAGATGTTAAGGCCAAGGGTGCTAAAGATTTGGCTCGCGTAGCTGCTGAAAAGGCTGCTGCTGAAGCTGAGGAAAAAGCAGCCGAAGCAGAGGCTAAAAAAGCCGAGAAAAAGGCTGAAAAGAAAACCGAAAAGAAAGCAGAAAAGTCGGTAGAGAAAAAAGCTGAAAAGAAGGCAGTAGAAAAGAAAACCGAAAAGAAAGCCGAGAAGCCTGCAGAAAAGAAAGCTAAAGCTCCGGTAAAAGCTAAAAAAACTACCAAAACAGCTGAAAAATAATCAGCGAATCGGATTAAAGATAAAAGGATGGCAAAAGCCATCCTTTTTGTTATAAAAAAACACCGGGCAGTTTGATCTGCGCGGTGTTTTTTGAAAGAGGGTAGGAAAACGATTATCGGTCGTAGAAAACAAGTCCAATGTTGAACTGTGCCTTACACTCGAGTTTGTCAAAATCGGCCATTACGTAGCGAATTAAACGGTAACCGACGTATTTGCCATTTTCGTTCTCTCCTGATTGATTTTGTATGAGCTCCTGTTCATCCGAGAAACGGAAGTTTTGGAATGTTGGAACAGGAAAGTCGCATTGCAGATAACCATCATAATAAAATGAAGCATCGCTATAGACTTCCATATCAAAATCAAAGAAGTTGTAAACGATATTGAGCATACGGTAATATCTTATTGTTTGTACGTACGGGACAATATACATATCGATAGCATTATAGACATCTCCCAGTTCGTATGAAACAATTTCGACAGTTTCAGGTTGCTGACCATGAAATATTATGCTCTTCATTTGGTCTTCAATGTAGGCATAAACCGGAACTTCAACAACTTCCGTCTTGACCTGACCATCCGACCACCACCGCTTGATTTGCAATCGAGAATGAACTTGGTCTCCTGAAGTGTAATAGGATGATGACAAGAGTTCACTCTTTTTAACGTAAGCTTCAAAGGCATCACCAAATGGAGTCTGTAAAATGACTTTAGCTTTGAGGGTGTAAGTTTCGCCGTTCAAATCAACTGAGATAGAATGGTCAATTTGTCTGCGAGCAAAAACCGTCAGGCTTTCATCGTTGATAGATTCAAGCTTGGAGATTTCCATACCTTTGTCTTTGAGATTTTGGATTTTGTGGTAGGGCATGAGTTCTCGGCTGATGCCATCGTCATAGACGGCAACCTCATACTCAAGCTCGTATTCAAAAGAAAAATCCTCAAAGTTAACGGTATAAACCATTACGGAGTCAGTGATGGTGACGTAACCATCTTGACGAGTACCTTTAACACGATACGAGATGTCGGTAGTGTAATCCCCAATATCAAAGTACGTGTTGTTGATTGTAATTGTAGTGTCGGTGTTGTGAAACACGTCTTTCAAGAGTACAGTAACGACGTCTCCGTCATCACCGGAAGCTCGAGTCTTGGGCGCAGTCTTGGTTTGGACCTTAATCCAAGATTCGTAGGAGAGCTCGGTACCGGAAATTGAGGCTCCGGTCTCGGTAGTGCCTGAAAGTTGTTGAGCAGTAACCTTGTTAGCAAGGCCGGTGTCAATAACTTTGCTTTCGATGACTTCCTGGTTTGCAGGGTCAAGGGGGTCCTCGCATGATGTAAACATCATGGCGGCCAAAAACACAGTTGCTGTGATAATCGGCCAAAACTTGATAGTTTTCATACCTTTTGATATTAATTGTTAATAATAAATTTGTTGCCATAAAAATTGTAGAAAATAATTTGATTAAACTGTTCCGTTTATGGTCCGGTAGACCTTTAATGTAAAATTTTGGAGTCTATTTACGCATTATGCATCACATGATAAACCAGAGTAGGTTAAAAAATGGTGAAGGTCAATATTGAGAGGTGAGTAGCCGCATAGTTATAAACAAAAAAAAGAGAGAAGATTCGATCTTCTCTCTTTTTGGGTTTTTGTAACAGGGTATGCTTATTCACAAGTCATAAGCTGAACAGTAGAACGGTTGTCATGGTTACAACTTTGATAAGTCATCTCGCAGAGATTGTTTACATATGTTTGTCGATCTCCGCAATTAGTTCCGCTGGTGCAGACCTGTTTTTTGGAGGTATAATCAACAGATCTCAAGTAACCTTTATTTCCGGAAACAGTATATGTGCATGCCATGTAGGCTTGCGAATCGTATATATGAGCATCTCTGTTACCATTGCATCCACATCTGAGCAATCTGACGTGGTTATGACGCTGGTAGTCAACTTTGTCTACCATTGAACATTTTTTGAGAATTTTGTTACGACCTTCCAAAATGCGGGCACTATTGTCGGTAACCTGTATTTTACTACCGGTAGTTAAACCAATTGTGTATTGGGCCGAATTGTTGGGGTTGTAAAGATACCAGTCAAGAGCGTTAGACAAGTTTAAGGTTAAACCTCTTGCACGGTAAGCGCCTTGAGCCCAACCAACCTGAAGATTGGTGTAAACACTGGCCGGAGAAGAGCTCGAAGGTCCGTAAAATCTGAAGGTTTTGTTGACAAGAGATGCTGATGGTAAGTGATCTTTATCAGAACAACTTTTTCCGGTCTCAGCATCTTTTATTGTCCAATTGTAGCGGTTTTGATAGGTATCACGCTCGTTACCGATCTGGAATTTGTTAACCGCAAAGACCTGACCCTCACCAAGAGTGATTGAGTTGGTAACATCTTTCGAGCTAATATCGGTCAAAGTTCCTCGACCAAAGTACGAAGATTCGCTGTTGAACGAGTATCCGGAGGATAGAAATCGGTTTCTGTTAACTAGTTCTCCTGAAATGTTAACTTCACCGGTTCCTGTTAACGTGAGGGTTCCATAATTCCAAAGTGTTCCGCTGACAGTCAAGATTCCGTTATCAACAGTTAAAGCACGGTAGGAAGAAGTTGATTGAGGGAATCTGAGTTCGATTCCCTTGAAATTAAGGGGATCGGTATTTGCTTGCGAATCATTGCTCGGAAATGTCGATGCCGTGTATGTAATCACCGGGGTGCCACTGCAGTTATTTTTGGCGTTGTCGGCAATAGGATCATCGCCGAAAGTTTCAAGATACTGGGCGGCTGAAATATAGGTTTTAGCCTTAGAGCCTACGAGCCCGGCGTAACCAGTGGTAGTATTCGTCGTAGTTATATCTCTGGTGTGAGTGCATACGGCTAGCATTTCTCTGCCGCCACCGCCGTTGCCTCGAGCACAACCATATCGTGTGAGGTTACTGTACGGTTGATCAAGATATTGACATGGAATAGGCCCTATGTGTGAGAACGTCCATTCGCTGCCAAGATCATGATGTTGCCATACGCCACAGTTTGTGCAAACACAACTGTCATCATCCTGGTAGAATGGATTTTCGCGAGGAGTAACGTTATCCTTGCACTCACGCCTTATGCAAACGGTTGTTGTGTGAGAGCTGCTTGAAGAGCTATTACTACCAGCTGTACTTATGGTTACACTGTCAGCTACAATTGCTTTGGTTGCAGTACTGGTATTACCATTACCATCTACAACTGTGGTAGCGGTCAATACACCATACTGGGTATCATTAGTGGCTTTTAATAACTCTTTGATTGCACCGGAACATGTGTCTTTGGTGCACTTGCCGTTAACAACGGTGTATCCCGATTTGCAAGAAGTGGCTCTGTAGCGTTCACTATTGCCACCGGTACATCCCTTTTCAGTACGGCATTTGACGTAATTTACCACTTCACTGGGGAGCTCTGTATAAGGGTAAGTTGTGGCATCGCACTGACAGCAGTCGGAAACGTATTGCAGTCCATCTTCGTCAGTACAAGTTGTGGCACTTCCGGGAACACCATAACTACAGGTTGTTTTAAGGATAGTTTCGTTACATTCACATTTTGTAAAGTGTTCATCGCCATCAGGAGCGTCCTGGCATCTGATACCACCAGCTTTCATACCTTTGGCCTGGCAGATCTCTACAGTACGGGGATAGGTGACAGGATTACACAAACAACCTTTGTAAAGCGAGGTTGTAACTAAGGCATCGTTTTTGTATTGTCTAAAATAGCAGATGCCGTTTGCGTAATCACCACGAGCGTTTTCATACGAAGTACCGTTGCTGAGGCGAGTACAGTTGTCCCCACTTTCATAATAATCAAACTCATCGGGGCATCCACATTTTAGCAAATTACCGCATCGATCAAGTATGATGTTGGTGCTGTCGCATTGGGAGGTATATTCAGCGTCGCAACATAATACCCAGTTGTTGTCATAAGGACAGTAGTCACCGATATGTTTTGGGGTGACACATTCAGTTCTTTTGACGGTATAGCCCGCTTCTTTGCATTTTTGTTCAAGTTCGTTAGCATCAGGGATAATATCATCAGGATTAACGCTTCCATCTCCACACTCGCCGGAGGGGAGAAAACAAACGCTGGCGTTGGTACTTAAAGACCAAAAACAGCAACAGCCGACAAGCAATGCGGCCATTAGATATTTATACGATTTTTTCATGATGAACCTCCCTTATTTAACACTATGCGCGCATTATATTTCATTATACGTTAAAAAACAGTAAAAGTCAATATAAAGCGGGTTAGAATCGATTATTTGGATCTTAAAAACAAAATCGATATAGATTGCAGTCTATACCGATTTTGTTTGTAGAGAATAGTATGCTATTATTCGTATTCGGAGTCTTCACAAGTGAGCATAACTCCGGTTTTGGGGCCAAAGTAGTCTTCGTCATGGCCTCTTGAATAGCTAAAGCTGCAGCCACTACCAAAAGTTGTCTTTATGTTGACACAATCACCGTCAGGTTTGACGGTTACTGTAGAGCTAGAACTTTCGCGAGAAACATAGCCACTGCTACCTATTGAACAAGCATAGTAAGATGATAACCCAAGAGGAGAGTTATCTCCGCTTGACGTTATACAACTATCGGCTTGACAATCTAAGAAACGATGTCGGTCTCGTCCGAAATAGACGGTATCTGTCATTTTGCACCAACCATAGGATGTGTTGTATCCGGCCCAGATGCGGGCGTAGTTACCATAACCATAGTCGGTTGAATATATCTTACTGCCGGTGGTCAGATTAATGTAATAATTTCTGGAATTACCATACAAGTTCCAGTCAAGATTGCCGGACATACGAAGGGTTAAGAAACTGGTGCGTAAGGTTTTGCCCGGTATGTAACCGAGATAAAGGTTGGTGTAGATATTGGCAGTGTTTGATGATGAAGGACCTTCAAAATCTACAGTTGTATAATAGGGGTAGGCAAGAGGCAATGATTGGCCGACAATATCGGTGGTAATGCTGGGATGAGAACTTCTATACTGATCAGTAGCTGAAGAAATGGCCAAAGTGGAAACCCTGAACTCTTGTCTGGGGCCAAAGCTAAAGCTTGCCGGTGTTCTGTTTCTGTATTTTTCCGGGATTAAAATATTAATAGTTCCGGAAGAATATGATGATGATTCGTTATATGAATACCCTGAGGAATCAAAAGTATCCATGATTTGCAGTGTTCCGGAAATATTAACATTGCCATTGCTTGAAGGTGACGACAGATTTATCGGACCATAGGCATTGAGAGTTCCGGTTATGTTCAATCCGCCTTCGTTCAAGACAAGTTTGCGATAAGATTTGGTTGTGCTTGAAAACTTTAGATTGACATTAGAAAAACTGATTGTTTGGTTGCTGGCAGATTCAGAGTCATTAGCCGGGAAATTCGATGCCGTGTAAGTTATGGTCGGCGTGTTTTTGCAAACAGTTCGGGCGGTAGCTGCGGCAGGATCGTTATTTACTACCGAATTCAAAAATTGAGTTGCCGAAATATATTGTGTGGCTTTAGAATTAGCCAGCCCCTTATAAGTAGTCGAAGTTGAAGAATTGCTTACTGTTACGACATCCGTACACTTGGCCGTCATGCTTCGACCATAGAAATCACGAGGGCAAACGGTATCATATGCACTGTTGGGATAAATACGGTTATAATCACACGGGAGATAATAGTTGCACATTTCAAGTGCATCTGCGTTCATGTGATTTTCGAGACAACAGTTTGTGCATGTGCAGTTTTCAGTATCTTCATAATATGGAATTGTCTGGGGCGAAACACAAGTGCGTTGGCGACACATTCGAGTTGAGCCTGTATTGGTTGATGAACTATTGGTGCTGGCAGTAGAAATAGTTACATCATCAGCAACGATGGCTTTAGTGGCATTACTGGTGTTGCCATCAGCATCAACAACGCCACTAGATGTCAATAAACCGTACGCTGTGTTTGGATTGTATTTTAAGTAGGTCTTAAGTGCATTTAAACAAGATACCTGTTCGCACTTGCCGTTTCTGACTTCATATCCTGGTTTGCAAGTTTCTGCTTTGTAGCGATTGCTGCTTCCGCCGATGCAGCCTTGAGCCGCGCGACAAGCGGTATAAGTGTCAACTTCCGGCGGTATTTCGGTATAAGGATATGTTGACGAACTACAAGAGCAACATGCAGAAGTGTATTGCACGCCTTCTTCTGATGTACATATCTGAGCGGTCGGGGGAACACCGTAGGTACACGATGACTTAAGAATAGTGCTGGTGCATAAACACTTTGTATAATGTTTTTTTCCGTTACTGTCTTGACACATGGTTCCACCACCAACCATATTGCGGGCAGCACAAATACTATCCGTACGCGGGTAAACTGTGTCATCGCAAATACACCCGGTATATAGAGGTACGGTATTTAGCTGGTTGTTAACATAGGTTGGGAGGTAACAAATGCCGTTATCATAATCACCCTGGCTATTTTGGTATTCCGTACCGGTGCTGTATCGTGCGCAGCCGGTATTATTTTCATTATAGTCGTACTCTTCAGCGCAGCCACATTTTACGAGTGTGCCGCATATGTCGACAACAATATTAGTGCTTTCACATTGCAAAGTGTAATCAGGAGTACAACACATTACCCAGTTGTTGTCATAAGGACAAAAAGCACCGATTTTTTGGGGAGAAACACAAGCGGACTTGGCAACAATATAGCCGTCGGCAGCACATTTACTGGCAAGATCATCAACGTCAACATCTGCGCCGGCAACTTCGGAGTCTGCACAATTGCCTCGGGGGAGAAAACATACATTAGCATTGGCTGATATAGCCCAGAAACAGCCGCATGCAATCAGCGTTAAGGCTGTCAGATATTTGAATGATTTTGTCATGGCCAATCTCCCCAATAATACCACGTGCGCACTATACTTCATTATACGTTAAAAAACAGTAAAAGTCAATAATAAGCGGTATAGAATCGGGAAAAAGGGAGACGATTACGAAAAATTTCCGATATTGCAAAAATCGCTTGAAAATGAATCAATTCGTGCTAAATTAGGGGCGAAATTTTTTAATGCCCGTGCGGGGCGTTCCGCACTAAATATTTAGGAAGGATAATAATATGACAATTCGCGTCGGTATTAACGGATTTGGCCGTATCGGTCGTTTGGTTTTCCGTGCCGCTCAAAAAAGAAATGATATTGAAATCGTTGGTATTAACGATTTGATTGATGTTGAATATATGGCTTATATGCTGCGTTATGACACAATGCATGGTCAGTTCGACGGCACAATCGAAGTAAAAGACGGCAAATTGGTCGTTAATGGCAAGGCTATCCGCGTTACCGCCGAAAAAAATCCTGCCGATTTGAAATGGAACGAAGTCGGCGCCGATTATGTTGTTGAATCTACAGGATTATTCCTTACAAAAGAAAAAGCCCAGGCTCATATTGATGCCGGTGCAAAATATGTTGTTATGTCTGCTCCGTCAAAAGATGATACACCGATGTTTGTTTGCGGTGTTAATACCGACTCTTATGTTAAAGGTACAAAGTTTGTTTCTAACGCTTCTTGTACAACCAACTGCTTGGCTCCGATTGCCAAAGTTTTGAACGATGTTTTCGGCATTGAAGACGGTTTGATGACAACTGTTCACTCTACTACCGCTACTCAAAAAACCGTTGATGGTCCGTCTATGAAAGACTGGAGAGGCGGTCGTGCTGCCAGCGGCAACATTATCCCGAGTTCTACCGGTGCCGCTAAAGCTGTAGGCAAAGTTATTCCGTCTTTGAACGGTAAATTGACAGGTATGTCTTTCCGCGTTCCGACTTTGGACGTTTCGGTTGTTGACTTGACCGTTAACCTGAAAAAGGCTGCTACCTATGATGAAATTTGCGCCGCTATGAAAAAAGCTTCTGAAGGCGAACTCAAAGGTATTTTGGGTTATACCGAAGATGCAGTCGTTTCTTCTGACTTTTTGGGTGATGCACGCACATCAATCTTTGATGCCAAAGCCGGTATTCAGTTAACCCCGACTTTTGTTAAGGTCGTCAGCTGGTATGATAATGAATGGGGTTATTCAAACAAAGTTTTGGACCTCATTGCTCATATGGCCAAAGTTAACGGATAATTCCGATTGTTGCAAAATGAGACCGGCAGTAATCCTGCCGGTCTATGTTTAAAAAGATTAAAGGATAAATAATATGAATTATAAAACTATTGATGATTTGGGCAATTTGCAGGGCAAAGTCGCTATGCTGCGTGCTGATTTGAATGTGCCGATGAGTGAGGATTTTAAGGTTACAAATACCGCCCGTATTGATCGTACGGTTCCGACAATCAAAGAATTGATGAGCAAAGGGGCAAAAGTAGTTGTGATTTCGCACTTCGGCCGTCCGGAAGGCAAAGGCGACATGAAAAACTCCCTACAACATATTGTCGGTGATTTGCAGAGGGCCTTAGGCAAAAAAGTTGTGTTTGTTGACGATTGTATCGGTGAAAAAGTCAGCGCCGCTGTTGCCAAAATGAGCAATGACGAAGTTTTGTTGCTTGAAAATCTACGTTTTTATGACGAGGAAAAGAAAGGCAATGAAGATTTTGCCAGAGAGTTGGTTAAACCGGCAGATGTTTATGTTTCAGACGCTTTTTCAACTGCTCACCGCGCCCATGCATCAATGGTTGCTGCCGTAAAAGAACGCCCTTCGGCAATGGGTCGTTTGATGGAAGAGGAAGTTAAGGCTCTTGAGGGAGCTTTATCAAACCCAACTCGCCCGTTGATTGCGATTGTTGGTGGTTCAAAGGTTTCTACCAAATTGGATTTGCTTAATAATTTGGTTAAGAAAGTTGATAAGTTGGTTATTTCCGGTGGTATGGCTCATACTTTTATGAAAGCCAGCGGAATTGACGCCGTCAATGAGACAAATTCTTTGGTGCAAATGGATATGATTGATACCGCAAAAGAAATTATGTCCGTTGCAAAAGCTAATAACTGCGAAATTGTTCTTCCGGATGATGTGGTTGTTGCTAAAGAGTTTGCGGTTAATGCCGAACATAAAACCGTCGGAGTGAATGAAATTCCGACAGATGGCGGTCATTTGCTTGATGTCGGCGAAAAAACCATTGCTTCAATCAACGCTAAACTTGATGAGTGCAAAACTCTGGTTTGGAACGGACCGCTCGGCGTGTTTGAGATGAAACCGTTCGACAATGCCACCAACAAAGTTGCTCAACATGCGGCAGAATTGACATCCGCCGGAAAACTTATGTCAGTAGCCGGTGGCGGTGATACGGTCTCGGCTTTGGAAAATGCCGGCGTGGCCAATAAATTTTCCTACATTTCCACTGCAGGCGGAGCTTTTCTGGAGTGGATGGAGGGGAAGGAGTTGCCCGGAGTTGCCGTATTAAAAAAATAAAACTCGTATAACGGTCAACTAATACAGAAACTTCATCAGCCGGTTCGGTCATGTACGTCTATGTACACTCCTCGCCGGCTGATTTGTTTCTTATTATTTGACTCGTTCTCCGAGTTTTTTAAGCATTAAACAAGAGGAAAAATTCATGTACTACTGGTTACACTAAAATTTTTCCTCTTTTTATTTTGACTTTATCTAAACGGTTCTTCGCGTCTTAAGCTAAAGTGTTTCTTATTATTTGCCTCGTTCTTCGAGTTTTCTCGGCACATATTTATAAAAAAAGCACCGTGTTTGGACGGTGCTTTTTTTGAACATTATCTTGAAAGATTATTTTTTCAAGATTGATTTTCCGGCATAAATTGCAACATCGCCTAATTCTTCTTCAATACGAATCAGTTGATTGTATTTTGCCATACGGTCAGAACGTGACATAGAACCGGTTTTGATTTGTCCGCAATTGGTGGCAACAGCGATGTCAGCGATGGTGGCATCTTCGGTTTCACCGGAACGGTGTGATAAAACAGCCGAGTATTTATTACGTTGAGCCAAATCAACGGCTTTTAAGGTTTCGCTCAAAGAGCCGATTTGGTTAACTTTTACCAAAATAGAGTTGGCAACGCCTTTTTCTAAGCCCATCTGTAGACGTTTCGGGTTGGTAACAAAGAGGTCATCACCAACGAGTTGGATTTTATCACCCAAGGCTTCAGTCAACATTTTCCAGCCTTCCCAATCGTCTTCGGCCATACCGTCTTCAATTGAGAAAATCGGGAAACGTTTGCAAAGATCCTTGTAGTATTCAACCATTTGTTTGTTGGTTAGAGTTTTGCCTTCACCGGTCATTTCATATTTGCCGTCTTTGTAGAATTCTGAAGAAGCGGCATCCAAAGCTAAAACAACGTCTTCCCCTGGTTTGTAACCTGCATCTTTAATTGATTGAACAATGAAAGACAAAGCTTCTTCAGCAGATTTCAGGTTAGGAGCAAAACCGCCTTCATCACCGACATTGGTGTTGTGTCCGGCAGCTTTGAGGTTTTTCTTCAAAGTGTGGAAAATTTCAGCACCCCAACGGATAGCTTCACGAATAGAATCGGCTCCAACCGGCATAATCATAAATTCTTGAATGTCAATCGGATTGTCGGCATGTTGACCACCGTTTAAGATGTTCATCATCGGGACAGGCAGAGTGCGTGCCATGGTGCCGCCCAAGTAACGATACAAAGGTAAATCAGCCTCTTCGGCTTGGGCTTTAGCGACAGCCAAAGATACGGCCAAAATAGCATTAGCGCCGAGTTTGCCTTTGTTTTCGGTACCGTCCAAATCAATCATGGTTTGGTCGATGGCAATTTGATCTTCGGCGTCCAAGCCGGCCAAAGCATCGTAAATTTTGTCGTTTACATTTTCGACGGCCTTCAATACACCTTTGCCGCCATAGCGTTTTTTGTTGCCGTCGCGGAGTTCAACTGCCTCGTGAACACCGGTAGATGCTCCGCTCGGAACAGCAGCACGACCGAAAGCGCCGGACTGCAAAACAACTTCGGCTTCAACGGTAGGATTACCGCGAGAGTCCAAAATTTCGCGGGCATGAATATCGACAATAGCACTCATTTTTTTCTCCTTGTTAAAATTATAAAACTAGAATAGTAGTCTGCCATTTTGGGAGATTTGTCAATAGCCGCATTTAGTTTTTGTTAAAACTTTGCAAAAAATATTTGCTCTAACTATAAGAAGTATCTAAAATTTTTGGTGTAATAACCCGAAAGGAGCAGAAAATGTTTTCGGATAAATGGCATCATCGTTTTATGGAAGTGGCAAAATTGATTGCCAGTTGGTCAAAAGACACCAGCACCAAAACCGGTGCAGTGGTAGTCGGACCGGATAGAGAAATAAGGGCTACCGGCTATAACGGACTGGTTCGCGGAGTTGACGACAATATTCCCGAAAGATTGGAAAGACCGACCAAGTATGATTTTTTTGAGCATGCGGAACGTAATGCTATATATAATGCCTGCTTGACCGGAACCAGTTTGAAAGGCTGTGTGCTTTATGCGACTCATCCGCCGTGCACCGATTGTGCGCGTGCAATTATTCAGGCCGGAATTAAGATGGTGGTTACCAATGAGATGAAAATTGACGGCAACACCCCCAGCGGCACATGGCGTGACAAATTATGCTATTCCGAGCAGATGTTTCAAGAAGCCGGTGTTGAGTATAAGGTATTAAAGTAGATATTACCATTTTTCCCAGTGAATTTTTTCGGGTTTGTAGCGGTCTTGGGGCTGTATTGGAGTTTCGGCGGGGTAACCCATAATGATAATGGCAATCGGTCTAATGTGCTGGGGTAAATCTAAAAGTTCACGTAATCCGTCAATAACCAACGGCATGGGAGATGCTCCGCAAAAACAGGAGCCGATGCCTTTGGCATGAGCAGCAAGCATAAGGTTTTCGGCGGCCAAAGAGCAATCTATATCGGCATAGTCCCATTTTTCACCGTCTTTGTTGCGGCTGAATGTTTGTTCGGTGTCGCCGCAGACAATAATTGCACATGCTGCTTCGTCGGCAAAAGAGGTCCAGCGTTGGACCGAGCGAAGGGAACTCAAGGCGTTGCGGTCTTCAATAACCAAAAATTCCCACGGCTGTTTGTTATGAGCTGAAGGAGCATGTTGTGCAGCTTTGATTATGTCTTCAATATCCTGATGAGAGATTTTTTGGTTTTTATATTTACGAACAGAACGTCGTGTCAGAAGTCCCTGATATAATTCCATGTTTTACTCCTAATTTGTTTTTGATTGTATTTTTTCAAAGCGTGGTAAGACATAGTTTTCAATTATAAAAGCAATTGAACGGTTGACCATTTTGTCGGTATGACTGATTGTTTTAACCAAATTATCAAACTCGGATTTTTGAGGATTACGATTGGCAAGCTGTCCGTAAAGTGTGGCCAAATCGGAAAGAGAATCGAGAATTTGGGCAATATAATTAGGACATTTTATATTTTCGCGGCCGCCCCAAAAGCCTTCAAGCCAGCCGTTTTCTACCAATTCACGCCGTTCAATGCAGGTCGAAACAATATCTTTATCGGTTTTAATTTTGAACGGGGAAAGCTCAATTTTGTTGAGCTTTACTTGTTCAAATATGTCGTCCCAAAGTCCCATAAAAAATTTGAAAAACAGTTCGGCCTCTTCTTTGGTCTGAAGGCGAGGCTGCTGATTTTGCGGCCACAGAGAAGATATGACATCAGTAGGGCGCAGGTCAAGATTGGGACTGCATATGGCACCGGCAAAACGAAGTTTTATCAGCGCCAATTTGGCGGGGCATTGGTAGTGTTCAAGCAATTTTGTGAATTTATCATCACCAATATATTTATTTTGGCTTTGCATTTTTTACTTCTTCATATTAAATTGTTAGGCAGTATTTTTAATGTAATGGAGATTTTAAAATTGTCTAGGGTAAAAATGGTCGTTTTGTGTATGCTGTTGTTTGCGCTTGGAGCTTGTTCTCTGACGGAGCCTTTCGTGGATCGACGACGAGAGGCGGGAAGACCAAAGGACAATTTGTATGTCGGAAGTTCAAAGCCTGATGCACCGGTGGTATGTTATAACGGTTTAATAACCAAGTTTGATGAGGTGCAAAAGATGGCTGATGCCGAATGTGTCAAGCATGATACGGGAATATCGGCAAGGCTTGATGATGAAGAAATTTTTGCGTGCCGAATTATAACTCCGACAAAAGCTAAATTTCAATGTGTAAGATAAAAAGAGAAGAATGATGACTTGTGTTTTAGATGAAAAAATAAATAAAAAGTTAGAAAAAGTTTTTAATGAATTAGGGTTTGATAGCAAATATGCAACAGTAAAGAATTCGGATCGTCCGGATTTAAGTGATTTTCAGTGTAACGGGGCTCTGGCGTTGGCAAAAATTGAAAAAAAGAACCCTCGTCAAATCGGTGAAATGATTGCGGCAAAACTGTCTGAGGATGCTGATTTTGCAAAGGTTTCCGTTGACGGACCGGGCTTTTTGAACATAACGCTGAAAGATGAAACCATAGCGGCCTTGATGGACGAGATTGCGCAAGACGAACGTTTCGGCTGTGCCAAAGTTGCAACTCCGAAGACCATAGTTATGGATTACGGCGGGCCGAATGTGGCAAAAGAAATGCATGTCGGGCATTTGCGCTCGGGAGTTATCGGCGAATCGATGCGCAGAATCGAGGAATTTGTCGGAAATAAGCCGATTTCAGATGTGCATTTCGGAGATTGGGGAACGCCAATCGGTATGATTTTGGCGGAAGTTATTGCTCATGACGGCAATCTCAATAAGATGGAAAGCTATGATATTGCCGAAATTACCGCTTTTTATAAAAAAGCTAATATTCGTTGCAAGGAAGATGAAAAAGCTAAAGAGACAGCGAGAATTATTACGGCTAAATTTCAAGACGGAGATGCCGAATATACAAAAGCATGGAAGCATATCCGCAAAGTTTCGGTAGATGCGGTTAAGGAAAATTATAAAGAATTGGGTGTGCATTTTGATTTGTGGCTAGGCGAATCTGATGCGCATAAAACTTGTTTTGAAATCAAAAAGATTGCGGAAGAAAAGGGGCTTTTGGAGTTTGATGACGGGGCGTATATTATCCGCCTTGATGAAGGAAACAAGCCTAAACCGCCGGTTATTATCGAGAAATCGGACGGAGGATTTACTTATCAGGCAACCGATATTGCGACTATCAAAATGAGAGTTGATGACTTGAAAGCTGACGAAATTGTTTATTTTGTAGATAAGCGGCAGTCATTGCATTTTGAGCAGGTTTTTGAAACGGTGGAAAAACTAGGAATTGCGCCGAATGTAAAACTGTTGCATATCGGATTTGGAACGGTAAACGGAGCTGACGGAAAACCGTTTAAGACTCGCGACGGCGGAGTGATGAATCTGTCGGATATGATTAAAATGTCAAAAGAAAAAGTTGCAGAGTCAATGCCAAAGGCGGGAGCAGAAAGCGGTTTTAGTCAAGAGGAGCTTGACAGACTGATTTCACAAGTGGCAGTCGGAGCCATAAAGTTTCAGGATTTGAAAAACAATATTGCTTCGGGCTATATTTTTGAATTGGATGATTTTGCTAATTTTGAAGGTAAAACCGGTCCGTATATACAATATGCGGTGGCAAGAATTAATTCGGTAATGCGTAAAAATGCCGAAATTAAGCCGGGCAAAATTGTGATTACGAATCAGGAAGAAAGAAATTTGGCGTTGAAAATCGCACAGTTGAGTAATGTGGTTATGCGTTGTGAGGCAGAAAAAGAGCCGAGTATCATTTCTGATTATGTATATAATTTGGCACAGGCTTTCAGCAGTTTTTATAATACATCGCCGATTAAAGGAGCCGAAAATGCTCAAATAGCGGGTTCTCGCGCGGCATTAGCAAAATTGACCCGCGATATATTGATAAAACTTTTATATCTTTTAGGAATCGAAGCACCGGAAGTTATGCCCAAGGCATAGGAAAAATATTTTATTAAGGCAGATATTATATTACTATAAGTCGGTATACTGAAGGAGATATGATGTTCGAAACGCAAGAAACAGAACCGATTATTGAGTTGGAAAAAGTCGGTATTCGCTACGGTCGGGGACCGGAAGTCTTGAGCAATATAGATTTATCATTACAGCGCGGATCTTTCCATTTTTTGACGGGAAAAAGCGGAGCCGGAAAAACATCATTGTTAAGCATGATGTATTTGTGGCAGAAACCGAGCCGCGGGCGTTTGAGTATTTTCGGAAATAATGTTAATTTTGCCAACCGTAATTCTTTGTCGTTGTTCAGACGCAGAATCGGTGTGGTATTTCAAGATTTCAGGCTGTTGGAACATGTTTCGGCGTTTGATAATGTTGCATTGCCGTTAAGAGTGAGCGGTATGAACGAAAAAGAAATCCGTAAACGTGTTAACGAATTGTTGAAATGGGTTGAAATTGACCGCAGCACTTCGGCAATAACCTCAACCCTTTCCGGTGGTGAAAAACAGCGCGTGGCGATTGCCCGAGCGGTAATAAACAGACCGGATATTTTGTTGGCTGATGAGCCGACGGGTAATGTCGATAATGATATTGCTACGAAATTGATGAAGCTGTTTGTTGAGTTGAACAAGCTGGGTACAACGGTGGTAATTGCTACTCACAATGAAAATTTAATCAATGAATTTAAGTATCCGTGCATTTGTCTCAAAAACCATAATTTGACAATAGTTCCGGCGGGAGAAAGAAAAAATGATATGGAAATTTAAAAGTTCTCGTCATCAGGAATTGCCTTTGTCGAAAGATAGTTCAAATCTGTTTTTGAAAATTATGATTTCAATTTCAGTATTTTTGTTTGCGGTGACGTTGGCTGGAGTATTGGCGATTAATTCTATGTTGGTTAACTGGAATGCCAGCATTTTGGGTTCGTTGACGGTGCAAATTGTGCCGGTAAGCAATTCGGACCGCCAAAAGGCACACGAAGAAATGTTGGAACAGGAGCAAAGGGCGGTAGCATTATTGTCAGCGATGCCGGAAGCCAAAAAAGTTACAGCTTTAAGCGAAGATCAATTGCAACGTCTGTTGCGTCCGTGGCTGGGCGATGATGTCGATATAAACGAATTGCCGATGCCGAGGTTGATTGATGTTAGACTAAAATCAGGGGCTGAAATTAATTTTAAACAGTTGGCGGAAAAGCTGGCAACAGTGGCTCCACAAGCATCATTGGATAATCACAAATTGTGGTTGAATAAACTGATAAATTTTGCGGCAGGGTTAAAAGTTTTGGCACTGGCGGTTTTGTTATTGGTAATCGGTGTAACATCAGGGGCGATATTCTATACTACGCAAACCAGCTTGGGGCTGCACCGAGATGTGATTGAGATTTTGCACATTATGGGAGCAAAAGATACATATATTGCACAGCAATATGCCGGAAGAACCGCATGGTTGGGAGCAGTCGGCGGTATAATAGGAGTGGCATTGGCTGTGCCGGTTATATTTTTGATTGCTCACCTGGCTCATCAAATAGAAGGCGGGATTATTGATGAGGCTCGCTTATCAATGGGATCTTGGCTGGCAATAGTAAGTTTGCCGGTGTTTTCATCGTTGGTGGCAATGCAAACCGCTTATTATACCGTAAAACGTACTTTAGAAAGAATGATGTAGGTAATGATTAAAAGACTTTTAGTTTTATTGTTAATTTTCTTTTTGATTTGGGTCATCGGGTTTGAAATCTTTGATTATCACATTAATCATTTTAAGCGCACAGATGATGACAAGGCCGATGCCATCGTTGTTTTGACCGGAGGAAGAAATCGTCTGAAAGAGGCCGTAAAGTTATTAAACGCAAAACGGGCAGATCGACTTTTTGTATCAGGAGTTTTCAAAGGAACATCGCTGAAAGAATTACAGAACCGCGAAGATGTCGAAATTTTTGATTCGGAGCAGGTAACGCTGGATAAAAAGTCAACAAACACGGTTGAAAACGCTAGAGAAACAGCAGAGTGGATCAGGGAACGCGAAATTCATTCAATATATTTGGTGACATCAAATTATCATATGCCGAGAAGCATGGTTGAGTTTAAGTATTATTGCCCGAAACTTAAAATTATTCCATATCCGGTTTATTCGGATAAGGTAGCGAGATTATGGTGGAAAAACTGGCATAGTTTTTCGTTGTTGATCAACGAATATAATAAATTTTTGTATGTTTGGTTTTTTGACGGTGTATTTTAAAAAGGAGACTAAGATGTTGTTCATACGCTCATTGCTCAGCAATATTTGGATTTATGGCGTAATCGGTTTCGGAGTGGTATTTTGCAGCATATTCGGCTGGTTTATGCCGCAAAAATGGCATGTTTTTTGGTGGGGACGTATGATGTGTCCGGCGGTTATGTGGGGCATGAGAGTTTTTGGCGGATTGAAAATTGAAGTGCGCGGCAAACAATATCTGAAGCAAAAGGCGATTTATGCGTGCAAACACGAATCGGCTGCAGAAACATATTTTTTGGCAGCAGTAGTCAATAAAGCAACTATGGTGTTGAAAAAAGAACTTACATATATTCCGTTTTTTGGCTGGGCGCAGGCAATGTACGGGTGTATTGCGGTTGATCGTTCGGCTGGTGCGAGTGCAATGAAAAAAATGTTATCCAGTGCCAAAAAAGTAATGAGCACAGGGCGTCCGTTGGTTATTTTTCCTGAGGGACACAGAGTTCCGGCAGGAACGGGTTTGAAATATAAACCCGGTTTTTTGTTTTTGGCACAGAATTTAAAATTACCGGTAGTTCCGGTAGCTTTGAACAGCGGTATGTTTTGGCCGCGCAGTTCATTTAGGCATATTCCGGGAAAAATTGTGGTCGAATTTTTGCCTCCGATTGAAGTTGGGGGAGATAAAAATGAAAGCATTGAAAAAATTCAGAAATGCATTGAAGACAAATGTTATGAGTTGAATCAGGAAGCAATGCGTGACTATCCGGCATGTAAAGTTAACTATTTCGGAAAAAATTAATTTTCAAAAGTCAAAAACCAAAATTTGGCAATGCCGTAACGGCGCTCGTCAACGAGTTTGAGCGGTTGCGGAATTTCAATTTTTTCGTCGGCAGCGGTTTCGATTACACATATGCCGTCAGGTGCCAACCAGTTGTTTTTGAGTATTGATAACAAGGCTTGTTTGCTTAAGCCTTTGTGATATGGTGCGTCCATGAAAATGATATCAAACACCTGTTTCGGGCGTGGTAGTGATGCGGCATCGGCGCGTATCAGAGTTATTTTGTCTTTTTCGTTGGGAAAAAGAGCAACATTTTTTGCGGCGGAGGCGGTATCTATATCAATTAAGGCAACACTTCGGGCGCCGCGGGATACGGCTTCAAGTCCGAAAGCACCGCTACCGGTGAAAATATCGGCGAGATTGATTTGATCCCAGGGTTTGTTGAGTTTTGAATATAAAATATTAAAAACGGACTCACGGGCTTTGTCCGAAGTCGGGCGAATGTCATCGGTTTTGGGAGATAGAAGGTTTTTACCTCGATATGTTCCGCCGATAATTCTCATAGCTCAAATTTTCCGCCGAGTTGTTCTTTTAAGACTTTATGAGGAACTTCTTTGACTTCACCTTTTTTGAGGCTGCCAAGTTGGAACGGACCGTAAGACAAACGGATTAAACGAGCAACTTCAAGGCCGATATATTGCATGAGACGGCGAATTTCTCGGTTTTTGCCTTCAGACAGAGTAATTGTCAGCCAGGTGTTAGTGCCTTGGGTGCTATCAATAACAATTTTGACGGGACCATAGTTTATTCCGTCAATTGTAACGCCGTTAGTTACAGAATCGAGCTTTTGTTGAGTAACCTGTCCGTGGACTTTGACTTTATAACGTCGGCTCCAGCCATTTTGGGGTAACTCAAGCAGACGGGAAAGCTCTCCGTTGTTGGTGAGCAGTAAAAGTCCTTCGGAATTGAGGTCAAGTCGTCCTACAGAAATAACACGCGGCATGCCGGCAGGCAAATTATCAAATACGGTGGGATGAGAGGAATCTTTGTGGGAAGTAATAAGTCCGGTCGGTTTGTAGTAAAGCCAAAGTCTGGTCTGCTCGATTTCGGGAAGTTTTTCGCCGTCAATGAGGATTTTGTCCGTCGGCTCGACATTAACAGCAGGAGAGCTTATAATTTGTCCGTTCAGGCTGACGCGTTGCTGCAAAATCAGTTCTTCAGCGGCGCGGCGCGAACAGACACCGGAGCGGGCAATAAATTTGGCTATTCTTTCACTCATTTTAAGCAATCCTCAATAAATTTGTGCTTATCATATATCATGCAAAGGAAAAAATAAAGATGAATTGTCAAGATTATATGAAAATTGCCTTAAAGCAGGCGGAAAAAGCTTTTGCCAAGGATGAAGTGCCGGTAGGGGCGGCGGTTGTTGATCCGAGTTCAGGAGCGGTGGTGGCAAAAGCCGGAAATTGCGGTGAACATGGTAAAGAAGCGTTTGCTCATGCGGAAATAGAAGCGATGAGAAAGGCGTGCAAAAAACTCAAAATCAATCGTCTGTACGGAATGGAACTCTACGTAACACTGGAGCCGTGTACGATGTGTGCGGCGGCAATTTCGATGATGAGGATAGCCAAAGTATATTTCGGTGCCAAAGATGAAAAAGGCGGAGCCGTTGTGAACGGAGTTCGCTTTTTTGAGGCAGAGACATGTCATCACCGTCCGCAAGTTGAGGGCGGTATTTTGGAAGAAGAGTGTTCTTTAATTTTGAAGCGTTTTTTTAAAGCCAAAAGGCAAAAAAATTGTAGAAAATGCTAATAAATATGTGGCTTTGGCGAAAATATGCATTTAACATATAATGCGTATTTTTACTAAGAGGCACCATGAAATATAAAAAAGCTGTGTTTACAAAAGTTTCTCCGGAAGTGAGCAAAGCAAACCGCCGTTTTTTTGAGCGGCATGTCCGTAAAGCTTTTGTGCAATATTTGGCTTATACCCACTGTTTTGACGAAGTGCTGAATGATATAGAAATTGAGCAGGCTAAAGAGGGCTTTTTGCCCAAAGATTTAGATATTCACCACATTTTTCCGCTTTCAGGAACGGCTGACGAAAAAGTTAACTCTTTTAAAAATCTGACGGTTTTACACAAAGCTACTCATACGATGATTAATCGCACTATCTTTCAACCCCAGCTAAAAGATGTGAGCAATATGCAAGAGGGGGAAACAAGAGAGATTGTTATTCCGCTCTTTAAGCCGGTTGATGCAGGAAGGATTGTTGCACTCAGGTCCGGACAGATGAAAAATTCAAGATTGGCTGCCAAGGCGTATTCGGTCAAGGGCAGAGGCTTGGAACGCTGATAAAAAATATAAAAAATCGACAAAGTTACTAAATATTAATAAACATGGTCTTACAATGAGTCTTTGTGGAGATTATGTTTATTATGGGACTGTTGCAAGACATAAAGTATCGTTTAAAAAGATCAGGATTGCTGATATTTTGGGTTATGCTGTTCTTTTATTTTTGTTTTAACGGTTTTTACGGTGACCGCGGTTTTCAAAAATATATGTATTTGAAAAAAGAGGTGGCCTATGCCCGTAATGTTGCTAATCAGTACCGATTGAAAAAAGAGGCTTTGAATGAAGAGGTAAAGCTTTTGTCTCCGGGAAGCCTTGATTTGGATATGCTTGATGAGCGCGCCAGAGAGGTGTTAAATATGGTCGGAACCGGCGAATTGATTTTGCTGGACGAGTGATTCTGCCGTCAATGCTGTAGATAGTCTAAAAAAATACTGTATTTTTTGTTTTTTTCTTGGTATATATGGTTTCCGATAGGAAATTGTGTAATATGAAAAAGTTGCCTAAAAAAATATCTAGAGAGCCGATGCATTACTCGGAAAAGAAACCCTTCTTTTCGAGCAAGGAGATTATTTTCAGAAGCAACGGACGAGCAAGGGTCTGGCATATATCGTCGAAAATGCAGATAATTATTTTGCTGTTGATTGCGGTTACGGCTTTCTGGAGTTGGCATTCTTCTCATATGTATCGTCATTCGTGGCGCATTCTTAATCGCAAAAACAACGAACTTACGGCAACCAGAGATGCCTATATGGATCTTATGGGGGATTTTGTGGCATTGCAAAGCAATATTGCAATGATGATTCAAAATCTTGATGAAGCAGACAACAAAGGTGTTAATGTCGAAGAGTATAAGCAACAGGCAACATTGGTTGAAGAACGCGTAAAAAAGATTACCAGCCATCCGGAGTTGATAGATGCCGAAAAATTGGAAGAAAAAACCAGTTTGAACGAGGTGTCTTTACAAAGAGATATTGCTGTTTCGGAACGTAATGAGTTGCGTAAGCAGTTGATTGATTTGCAAAAGATGGTTGAAGATATGCGCGAAGCCGAAATGAATGTGCTTGATAAAGTGTCGCAAATTGCTGAAAACGAAATGAAGAAGATTAAAGACGCAATCAGTTCTATCAATGTTTCGCTCAAAAAACGGGGAATGTATTTTAACGCCTCGGCAAACAATAAAAAACAACAAGGTAGCGGCGGACCATATATTCCGGAAGAAAACAAGTTTTTACAAGAAAAAAAGGTTAATGACAAAGTCAGTAATTTGTATAAAACAGTTGATGATGTTGCCTATTTGCGTGAAGTGCTGAGCTATGTGCCGTTGGGTAAACCGGTGTTGTGGACTATAGTGTCTTCTCAGTACGGGGCGCGTAGCGATCCGTTTAAGAAATTGAAGGCGTACCATAAGGGTGTTGATTTGGCCGGACGAACCGGAAATAAGATTAAGGTTATGGCTAAAGGAAAAGTGATTAAGTCAGAATATAATTCAGGATACGGAAATCTGGTGGAAGTTGACCACGGTAACGGCTTTGTGACCAAATATGCACATTTGAACAAGTCATATGTTAAAAAAGGTCAACACTTGGAGATCGGCGATGCCATAGGAGAAATGGGCTCAACCGGGCGTTCGACCGGTCCGCATTTGCATTATGAGGTATTATATAAAGGAAAAGATGTAGATCCGATGCCTTTTATTAAGGCAAAATCATCTTAAAGGAGATAAACATGAAAAAACTCAGAAGAATTATTTATTTAAAAGTTGCTCGTATGATGGGACGCGGCAAAAACGGTAATGCAGTACCGACAATTATTGCTGAAAACAGCTCGTTGAAAGGTGATGTCGTGTCGGCCGGTACTTTGCATGTTGACGGTACCATTGACGGAGATGTAAATTGTGATGAGTTGATTGTCGGACTTAAGGGTGCGATTAACGGATCGGTTAATGCACAAAGCATTTATTTGTACGGTTCGTTGAACGGAGAGGTTTGTGCCGACAGCTTTTTTATTGCCCAAACAGCACACTTGATGGGCGATATCAGACATAACAGCATTGCAATTGAGCCCGGAGCTTATATTGAAGGGCGATGCATTAAAAATAAACCGACTTTGACGGTTGTTGAGGGAACATCGCAGCCTCAGAAGCTGAAAGTTGCAAAGTAGTATGCCGGCCAAAAAAGCAAAATCAGATTTTATTTCAACAGGAAACGTGGCGCAGAATCGTCGTGCCACGTTTGATTATTATATAACCGAGCGTTTTGTTGCCGGGATTGAGTTGACGGGGACAGAGGTCAAGTCTTTGCGGCAAGGGCATGCAAATATTAATGATGCTTTCGGTATTGAAAAAGACGGTGAACTCTATATTTCCAATATGTTTATTGCCGAATACAGCAGCAAAGGTTATACCAGTCATGCCGAAAAAAGAGATCGTAAATTGTTGCTGAAGAAAAAAGAAGTCAACGATATTATCGGTTCAATAGCCAAAAAAGGGACAACGCTTGTGGCAATCAGGCTGTTTTTTAATGAAAAAGGTCGTGCAAAATTAGAGGTAGGTCTCGGTATCGGCAAAAAACTTTATGATAAACGTGAAACTGAAAAAACACGCGATTGGAATCGCGAAAAAGCACGAGTAATGGCAAGATATTAATCGCCGTTTATGTACATGGTGTTGTCATAGATACGCATAGCCAATAACTCAAGAGATTTTATTTTATCACGATAGATGACGGCTTGTTCAAACTCAAGGTTGGTTGCGGCTTCTTTCATTAATTTAGTATATTCTTTAATTTGTTTTTCTATATCTTTGGCGTCGCCGGCGCTGATTGGTTCTTCTTTAGCAAAGTCGGTTTCACTCATCTCACGCAGGGTTGAGGAGATACTCTTTTTAATCGTTTGCGGAGTTATGCCGTGTTCAATGTTGAATTTTAATTGTTTTTCGCGGCGACGAGCGGTTTCTTCCAAGGCTTCTTTGATGGAGCCGGTCATTTTGTCAGCATATAGGATTACGCGGCTTTGAGCATTACGTGCGGCACGTCCGATGGTTTGAATAAGCGAGCGGGTGGAACGTAAAAATCCCTCTTTGTCGGCATCAAGAATGGCCACAAGAGAACATTCCGGAATATCTAAACCTTCACGTAAAAGGTTAATTCCGACCAATACATCAAAAACACCAAGGCGTAAATCGCGGATGATTTCTATGCGTTCCAAGGTGTCAATGTCGGAATGCATATAGCGGACTTTAATACCGTTTTCATTAAGATATTCAGTCAAATCCTCAGCCATTTTTTTGGTAAGAGTGGTGACCAATACACGCTCTTTTTTAAGAATGGTTTTGCGGCATTCTTCCATAAGGTCGTCAATTTGATTTTCAACCGGTCTTACCAAACAAATCGGATCAGCCAACCCGGTGGGGCGGATAACCTGTTCGGCAAAACTGCCATGACTCTGTTCCAATTCCCAATCGCCGGGAGTGGCTGAAACAAAGATGGTTTGCGGACGCATTTTATTCCACTCTTCAAATTTGAGCGGGCGGTTATCCAGGCAAGACGGAAGTCTGAACCCATATTGTGCCAGAGTTGATTTACGATTGCGGTCGCCGCGGAACATACCGCCGATTTGAGGTACGGAAATATGGCTTTCGTCAATAAAAAGCAAGGCATCGTCAGGCAGATATTCAAATAATGTCGGAGGTGGCTCGCCGGCGGCTCGCCCGGTAAGATAACGCGAATAGTTTTCGATGCCTTTGCAATGTCCGGTGGTTTCCAGCATTTCCAAATCAAACCGAGTGCGCTGCTCCAAACGCTGCGCCTCAAGCAACTGATTGTTTTTACGATATATTTGCAACTGGTCCTGAAGCTCTTTTTTGATATTTACAATGGCTTGTGAAAGTGTGGGGCGCGGAGTAACGTAATGACTCGCCGGATAAACCACAACCTTTTCAAGGTCGGTAATGCGTTTTCCGGTCAGGGCATCAAATTCGTAAATATTTTCAATTTCGTCGCCGAAAAAGGATATGCGCCAAGCCCGATCCTCAAGGTGGGCGGGAAAGATGTCCAAAGTATCACCTTGAACACGAAATGTGGTGCGGATAAAGTTTTGTTGGTTGCGCTCATACTGAAGTTCGGATAATCTGCGGCAGACATCGGGCATTTCAATATTGTCACCGATTTTTAGTTCGCAAGTCATGGCTGAATATGAGGCGACATCGCCCAAACCGTAAATACAAGAAACAGATGCAACAATAATTACATCGCGATTTTCCAAAATGCTGCGGGTGGCAGAGTTACGCATGCGGTCAATCTGCTCATTGATGGCGGAGTCTTTTTCAATGTAAGTATCGGTTTTGGGAACATAGGCTTCGGGCTGATAATAATCATAATATGAAACAAAGTATTCAACGTGATTGTTGGGAAAAAACTCTTTCATTTCGCTGTATAATTGAGCGGCAAGGATTTTGTTGGGTGCCATAATTAAGGTCGGGCGACCGCAATGCTCAATAATTTTGGCCATGGTAAAGGTTTTTCCGGAGCCGGTAACGCCGAGTAATACCTGATCATGCAGACCTTGTTCAATGCCGGTGCAAAGCTCGGAAATAGCTTGAGGTTGATCGCCGGCCGGTTCAAAAGGGCTGACAATTTCAAACTTATTGTTCATGTGATTGGGTGTCTTCCAAAAGCTCCAAGACGCTGGTTTCGGCATCACGGAGAGCTTTTATTTTTTCATCTATTGAAGCGCTCAAAGCTTGAAGTTCAGCTTTTTTGCGTTCAATTTCCTGAAGTTCGAGATCGAAATGTCCTAATTTTTTCTTTTTGCGAATCTTATTTAAAACAATATGTTCGGCGCGCATATCAGCAGCTACGACCGCATCAGAGGGATATACGGTATGTGATTTGGGGCTTGGAACATAAAAGTGTGAAACCTTTAAGGCAATCAGAATTATTGAAAAAGCCGTTAAAGGGATAAAAAACCAGGTTTTGTACTGCGTTAACACCTCTAAAATCTCCTATCTGAGGGCACGCAAGGCTTCAATAAGCTCAATTTCTGCCTCAGACTTAGGTTCGTCATTGTCAGAAGAGTCAATATCAATGAAATTATTGAGGCTTTGTCCGGTTTGTTCGGCTTCTTCAACCAAATTGTGGAGATTACGGGCAGTTTCATGTGCAGCAGCTTTAAGGCTTATAACGGCATTTTCAGCTTTTTTTGATGCTTCGGTGAGTGATTGTGCAAGAGAAGCAATACTGTCCTGGTTGTTACGCAGAATGTTAATATTGCGGTTGAGGCGCCAAATATATACTATGGTCAAAACCAGCAGGGTTATAACGATAACATTTATAATTAATTCAAAAGTGCTCATTTTAAGGTACTCTTTTGGTTATTTTGACAGCGATATGGCGGGATTTTTGCCCCATAACGCCCTTAAACATTGTTTTGCTGTTGTGCAGTATAGATATTTCTGCATTTTTTTCAATACCCAAAGGAAGAAAACTCCCAACTTTCCATTCCGAAAGCAAATCAAGAGGCAGAGAAGTTCGTTTGATTACAGCAGTCAGTTCAACCGGTGTGTCGGGAGAAATCTGTGGATGATTGGCTGTAGAAACGTAAACCCAGAAATCGTATTGGTTATAAATTTTGAAAGCAAAGGCTGAATCAAGATCAAAATCAGGCGGGCATTCGGAAGAAACATGGTGGGCCGGGTGTAGGCCGACGGCTTCAGACATGGTTGCGGCGAGGTTGCTGATGATTGCAATGGCGGCGGGGGTGGCGGTTAAAGGTTCGCTGTCAAAATCAGGCTGACCGAGTGACATATTAACCAAAGCAGTTATTGCTTGGGCAGAAAAAGCGATGCAGCCGGCGCTGTCAAGAAAAGGAGCATACAATGCAGGAACGGAGCCGGAATTGTCGGTCGCAGAAATCTCGGCATCAAAAAGATAATTTTTGAGCAGAGAACAGTTGATTGCGGCAGCAATTTTGACACCGTCATTATAAAGAAAATCAGCTTTTTGATCAGGTTTGTTCATTTCGTTGTTCCGAGTGTAATTTAGCAGGAATTTTGCGATATAACAATGTTTTTTTGCAAATAAACAACTCAAAACGTTTTGTTACAGATATGTGAATTTTAGGCTTGTAAAGGGAAATGCGCTTTTTTTTGAGTCAAATTTATGGTAGTTTAGAATAAGGATAGGGTCTATTTCGGGGTAATTTGTTATGTATTTGTGGGTAATTATAGCAACATTTTTGGCGGCTCTGGCAGCGATGGGAACATCGTTGCGCGCTGACATTAAACAGTTGTATGTAGAGCCTCAGGCAGAGAACGTGGTAACCAAAATTTATACTCAACATCGCGGAATGATGACTTATGCCTATAAGCATTTGCGCAACAGCGATGGTACCACGGATATCAGACAGGGATTGTGGAAGCCTGAAGATCATCCCGGCTATGTGCCGTATGGTTTTCAGCCCAACAGCGGAACCTCGGCTTTTACTTCAAAGATTTATTGTTTGGATCGCAACAGCGCTCAGCACGGGGCTGTTCCGACCGAATGTTATAATGTGGCGGCTCCGGGTGAAGAACCGGAAATGAATTGTTGTGCAGCCCCGAATGCAGTAATTTATTTGGTTACGTTCGGTGATATTCCGGCAAAGTGGCGTGATCTAAAAACCGGGAAACCTCGTCCGGAATTGATGAATGCAATGAAAAATACTTTGGGATTTATAGACGGGTTTGGCTATGTGGTACATAAGACAAGAGACAACCCGAATTTGGGAGAGAATAATAAATATGATACGCTTAGCACCAGTTATGGCGTTGCCTGCCAGGGATTGCGTTCGTATTTTTCGATTCCGCAGTATGTAATTAATGATAATGACTTTAAAAATGTGTGTTTGAAGAGTGATGTGTATTGTTTGATTTATATGTCAACAATTTAGCAGGGAGACACGGAGATGAGAAACATAATGAAAAAAATTAATGAAACAGGTACATTGCTGGTCGAGGCATTGGCGATGTTGGGTCTGATTTCGATGGTTACGCCGGTTTTGTATAAAAAGGCGTCGGAGCGCACGGTCGAACTGCAGGATATTAATGCATCGTCTCAGTTGCGAGCATTGTCAACGGCGATGGACTCTTATTTAAAGGACAAATTTGCGGATATTTCCCGCGGTGAAACGGTTGACGGCATAAACTATAGTGATTTTAAGGACAGCGAAAGTGCAAGTATTCAAATACCATCAAACCAAATTGCCACGGTGTTGGGAAACTATCTGCCTTACGGCTTTTTGGATAATGCGGGTAACTTACGTGAAACTAAATTGTTTGACGATTATTCAATAACAATTAAATCTGAATCCGAACTTAAAGACGGAAAAGCAATAAGCCAGGTTTTGACCAGTTTTATTGTTATCGGTCCGAAAAATCCTGATGACTTCAGCACTAAACGTGCAGCACGTGTAGCGAGCATGGTCGGTAGTAACGGTGGTTATGTGGTTGATAATGTGGCGATGGGTGCGCAAGGTATTTGGAGTGTACCGGGAGCAGATTTAGGCGGAAATTTGGACAATAACACCATGGTTATTTCATCGTTGCAGCCGATATCGTCGCAAGGTTTGGCCAATGAAGATGTTTTACACCGTCACGATGAGTTGGATGCCGATGATGAGCTGAACAGTATGACTACAGACTTGTTCCTTGGTTATGGTAATGATCAGCCACATAATATTCGTATGGTTAACCAGATTATTATGACACCGCATGCTAACCGAATGGTGGATAAAGCTACGGGGAAACCGGCAAATAATGATACGGCAACAGGACACGATGATAATTTGGGCGACAAATATGAAACCTCGTTAGATAATGCTTTGTACATCGGTAACAAAGGTGGTGCTTATTTGGAAGGTGTTTTGAAAGCGATTGATGACCACTTTACCGTAACGGCTGATGGTATTAGGTATTTTAATGATAAAACATTTACGACTGTCGGAGAGGATCCGAAATATTCAGATGCTACGTTTGCGGTATCAGGTAACGAAATGATATATGGAAATCCGCAGGGAGGCGCTAATGCCCTAAAATTGGTAGTAAACAGCGGATTAAACGGGGCTCCTTCTTTAGAGTATGGCGTTCCTGAGTATGATGCACCAGGTATCGGAGGAGCGCCGGTAACGTATGTAGGATATAAGGTTTTGTATGCAGATCCTAATCAGGTAGGATTAGGTAGCTCGCACGCTGGCCTTTATTCATTTAGTGTGATTAAAGACCCGACCGATGCTGCTAGACCTTGGAATGTGGTTATGGGTGATAATCTGGATGTATGGAATGGTACTGTAACCCAATATATATGGAATGAAACTCCTAATAACGGAACTGACCAAGCCAATCACAATTATGAGTTGTCAGTTAATGGGTCAGCTTATGTTAGAGATACAATTCTGACAGCAAAACTCAAAACCTTTGATGTCGATGCGGCAACATTGCGTGCCGGTGTGCCTCATGAGGACCTTAACGATGCTATGGATGACAATTTCTTCTTTAAGGTAAAGAGTGAATTGGAGGGTGCTGACCAGCGTGATTCTTTGATGGTTGGTTATGGTGATAGTCCGATTATGACAATGGCTAGTTCTGGGAACAATCCATATAATCTTGCCAATGGTGTGGTTATTAATACTAATGTAGATAATGGAAATGGTGGTGTTAATATCGTATCAGGTGGAATGGGTGTACCATTGATTGATGTAAATTATGAAAGAACGGCTTGGGATGATGCCTATAATACACAAGAAGGAATGGTAAAAATAAGTGGAACGAATGGTGTCTATCTTAGTTCAAATGATGGTCAGGAGTCTCCGGTAGCTATTAATAATGAGATGTTTCAGGCATATAGTAATATGGGAACGGGAAAAACAATAAGAGAATTTGTTGATACTTCTGCTTTGAATTCTCAAAGGCTGTATGGCACAGCCGGATCCGATATGGGTGAGCGTAGCATTAATGATATGCGCGTAACCGTTAATGATTGGGACGGCAATACGGTAATGGAGGTTACTCCGGATTTGACTGATGAAAATGCAGCTATTGCTGATGATAGTGCTGTAGTAAGAATGATTGGGCGCACTGCGATTTATGATTATGATTATGATACCAATAATGCTCAAGATGGTCCGGCGTTTGTAGCGGAAAAAGGTAGGATTATGGTAAAAGCTACAGCTGATGCAGATACAGCTCAAGGTATAGAGAGTGGTGACGATATCTTGGTTGTTGATAATAACGGATACGTGGCTGATGCTGATCGCGGTTCGGTTTACATCAGAAAGGGCGGCATTAATATAGATAGTGCACGTAATAATGCACGTCTTGGTAATGAGGCTATAATAGATGCGTATAATGATCCGACGAATGCAAAGGGGTATATCGCAGCAGATAGGTTTGTTTCCCATTATAATCTTAATGATGGGGCCGTAGAGACGATGCTAAATGATAGTGCTGGGTCAGGTCAGGGAATTACATCGAACCCTTATGATGGATACGAAGTTAACCCTGCTTATACTTCAGTTATGCATGATATCAAATTGACCACTCGTGGTGGTGCACGTTTGAGTGATATTTTGCCTGACTTTATTAATAAAGGTATTTATGTGGTTGATACGACCTATGCTCCTGGATTTAATTGGAATTCCGGTGGTTCTAAATTCGGGGCAGAAGTAACTACTTCAGGTACAGAAGTTGGTGAATATTTAGGTTTTGTGCCGACACCCAAATGCCCTCCAGGATATGGAAAGGTTATAACTTTAACACCGGCAGGTTGGGTAATGGCACAGGCCGGAACACCTGGAACAGATGGTGATATACACACACCAACCAATATTGATGATTATTTTGCAGCGTGGAATGCTGGTGAAGATCTCTCAGCCTTTGTTCTAAGATTTCAAAAGAACACCTGGTTGAAATCGTTGGTAAGACAGTATTGTGGCGGACAATTCCAAGACGATTGTTCGGGAAGTACGACTTTCCAAGGCTGGGGCGCAGTCATGGGCTTTATATACCCAGGATATCTGTATGGATATGGCTCTGAAGATGTAGTATGGAACGTGTTCCCTGTACACTATAAAGAGTTAGAAGGATATGCGACGGTGTATTGCTACTTTGATAGAACAGAGTTTGATCCATCATTGGTAGATAGGGATTACGACCAATTGTTGGCTGTAGATGAAGGTCCGGCAAACTCTTGGTTGAAGGGAGATCGAGGTCAAGGGACACAGTACCTTAATCGTCTGGATGACCCGGCTCTTAAATATAAATCTCCGTGGTAATCGATATAAGGAAAAGAAAAGCCCCGCATTTGCGGGGCTTTTTGTTATGACAAAAATCTATGAACGACAGTTTTGAAAGTATATAAGTTTATTTTTAAATCTTTTTAACCATCTTAACAAAAGTTATGCCGTTTTCTTCAAAAATGTCACCTTCAGCCTTAAAGCCCAAAGTTTCATAAAAATGGACAAC
>CAMYUM010000002.1 GCA_947301965.1 uncultured Azospirillum sp.
TCTTAAGACACGGGAGAGTAAGTCGCAGCCAGATCTTCTAAACACCTTTTTTATTTTAAAAATGTTATAGCCCCACAAATGGGGGCTATTTATTCTGTTTTGATATTTTCATCGCAATTATACTTTACTGACAGCCCAAAGAATAAGGCGTTAAAAAAAGTTAAAAAGATATACATCACGATGAAGAACGGCTGAGAGAGAGAAAGGAGTTTTGGAAAAGTGTATCCTACAAAACTTACTTTCATTGAGGATGCTGAAAATATAACCAACACTAATCCGGCTAAATTTGTGAGCCAAATCAGAAATACCAGAATGGAAAATCTTTTTTTGGCTGCTTTTTGTGCAGAATTGTTGGGTTGTACAAAAATCGCCATGACCAAGGTGATGGAAATTGTGATGATTGAGATTACGGAGCTATTGAAATAAATAAACTCATAACCTGTAAAGCATGCCTCATATATGGCACCTATGCAATAGGACATGGCTAGGAGGCTACATCCGATGGCAACGAGAAAGAGAAATTCGAGTTTTCTCATGATTAGAATAATTTAAGTTAATAACTAAATGATTGTGAAAAATATATCATGTTTTTTGTATAAATCAATTAAAAAGGCGGTTCTAGAAACCGCCTCTTTGCATATTATGATTTGTTGTTATTTAAGTTTTTGTTTTAAATATTTAGCAGTGTAGCTGTTTTTTGACTTTGCAACCTGTTCAGGTGTGCCTTTGGCAACAATTGTTCCGCCACCATCTCCGCCTTCGGGTCCCATGTCAATGATATAGTCTGCAACTTTAATAACATCAAGATTGTGTTCAATTACGACGACGGTGTTACCTTGGTCGACGAAGGTTTGGAGAACCTTTAAGAGATTATTGATGTCTTCAAAATGCAGTCCGGTTGTGGGTTCGTCCAATATATAAAGGGTTTTGCCGGTAGCTTTTTTGGAAAGTTCTTTTGACAGTTTTATGCGTTGGGCTTCACCACCGGATAGAGTTGTAGCCGGCTGTCCGAGATGAATATATCCGAGACCTACTTTTTGAAGCAGAGAAAGGCGGTTTTTGATAGAAGGAATGTTTTCAAAAAATGTATATGCTTCATCAACGGTCATATCAAGTACATCAGCAATTGATTTGCCTTTATATTTTATTTCAAGCGTTTCACGGTTAAAACGTTTTCCTTTGCAGACATCACATGCCACATATATGTCAGGCAAAAAGTGCATTTCAATTTTAGTTACGCCGTCACCTTGGCAAGCCTCGCAACGACCGCCGGCAACATTGAATGAAAAACGTCCCGGACCATAGCCACGAGCTTTTGATTCAGGAAGACCGGCAAACCATTCGCGTATATATGAAAACAGTCCGGTATAGGTTGCCGGATTGGAGCGCGGTGTACGACCGATTGGTGATTGATCAATATCAATAACTTTATCAATGTTTTCGAGACCGGTTAATTTGTCATATTTTCCGGTGGCTTGGCGACTGCCGTTTAGCTCTTTGTTGATTGCGGTATAAAGAGTTTCAAGAATGAGAGATGATTTGCCGCCGCCAGAAACACCGGTAACGCATGTAAAAGTACCAAGAGGAATTTCTAAATTTATATTTTTAAGGTTGTTGGTGCGCGCGCCTTTAATACCTATGGTTTTGCCATTGCCTTTGCGACGTTTGAGAGGAACGGCAATTTCTTTTTTGCCGGTGAGGTATTGAGCGGTGAGGCTTTGTTTGTTTTTAAGAACGTCATCAACGGTTCCCTGGGCTATGATTTTGCCACCGTTTTCTCCGGCACCGGGGCCTATGTCAACCAAAAAATCGGCCGCTCGGATGGCATCTTCATCATGTTCTACGACAATTACGGTGTTGCCGATATCACGCAGGCGATAAAGAGTTGACAACAGGCGGTCGTTATCTCTTTGGTGCAGACCGATTGACGGTTCATCCAAAACGTACATAACCCCAGTCAAACCTGAACCGATTTGCGAAGCTAAACGAATGCGTTGAGCCTCCCCGCCGGACAGAGAACCAGATTGGCGTGACAGGGTTAAATATTCAAGTCCGACATTGTTTAAAAATGTCAGGCGTTCAATGATTTCTTTTAAAATTTTATGAGCGATTTCAGCTTTTTTAGGAGTTAATTGTGCTTCAACCGACGAAAACCAATCAAGAGCCTGTTTGATTGACATTTCAGATGCGTCCATAATATCAAGACCGCAAATTTTGACGGCAAGAGCTTCGGGTTTTAAACGTTTACCACCGCAATATTCACAGGTGGCGGCAGATTGATATTTGGAAAATTCTTCACGTATCCATGCGGAATCAGTATCAAGAAAGCGTCTTTCCATGTTAGGAATTACGCCTTCAAACGGTTTGTCGGTGGAGAATTTTGAATAGTACATAGGAATACATACATTGCCGGAACCATATAAAATTATCTTTTTGGCCTTTTCGGGCAAATCTTTCCAAGGGGTTTTAGGATCAATACGCAAAAAGTCACACAAAGAGATGATGGTTTGACTGTAGAAAGAAGATTTGCTGTTATCCCACGGGGCAAGCGCACCTTGAGCAAGGGAAAGATTGTGATTGGGAACAATTAAGTCAGGATCCATATATAATTTGGCGCCAATACCATCACAATGAGGACATGCTCCGAACGGATTGTTAAATGAAAATAATCGCGGTTCAATTTCCTCAATGGTGAAGCCGGAAACCGGGCAAGCAAATTTAGAAGAAAAAGTTTTACGGCTGTTATCGCTTGTGTTTTCGGCATAGAGTAAACCATCGCTGAGTTTGAGTGCAATTTCTACCGACTGGGCAATACGTTCAGCAAGGTCGGGTTTTATTACCAGACGGTCGACAACAACTTCAATATTGTGTTTGAGATTTTTGTTAAGCGCGGGGAGGGCATCAAGGCTGTATACTTCTCCGTCGATTTTGATACGCTGAAAACCCTGGCGTTGTAAGCTCTCGAATTCCTTTTTAAATTCACCTTTCTGACCACGGGCAATCGGTGCCAAGAGCATAATTTTACTGCCTTGCGGCAAGTCTTGAATGGCGTCAACCATTTGGGATACGGTTTGGGATTCAATCGGCAATCCGGTAGCAGGAGAATAAGGCGTACCGGCACGAGCCCAAAGCAGGCGCATATAGTCGTAAATCTCGGTTATGGTGCCAACGGTTGAACGTGGATTGTGTGAGGTGGTTTTTTGCTCAATAGAAATGGCCGGTGAGAGACCTTCAATGGAATCAACATCGGGTTTTTTCATAAGGTCAAGGAATTGACGCGCATATGCGGACAAACTTTCAACGTAGCGACGTTGTCCTTCGGCATATATGGTATCAAATGCCAAAGACGATTTTCCCGAACCGGAAAGTCCGGTAATTACGGTCAGTTTGTTTTTGGGAATTTTGATATCAACAGCCTTAAGATTGTGTTCTCTCGCACCTTTTATGTCAATATATTCCATATGTATTCTCCTGAAAGAGTAATATAGACAAGCGTTGATAATTTAGCAACAAATTTATCAATAATTATTATATTGAGTACTTGATATTATAATAAAAATTGCTTATGCTTGATGATATATTGATATGAAGAAGATAAAAATGAGCAGTTTTTGGAAGAAAATGTTGTTATTTATGTTGGCAGTGCATCCGTTTAGCGCCTCAGCCGATATAAATATTGCCGTGGTTTCTCCGATGAGCGGCAGCTACAAATATTTTAGCGAAGAACTGTTTAACGGTGCCAAAATTGCCGTTGATGAAATTAATAATCGCGGGGGATTACTGGGGGAAAAGGTAAATTTGGTGCCGGTAGATGACCCATGTGATGATATTTTGTCATTGAGCGCGGCACAGATGATGTCTTTGAATAAAGAAAATGACCAAAAGATGTATTTGGTTATAGGTCCGCATTGTCCAAATTCATCTGATCAGGTGGCCGATTTGTTAGCCGGTGCGGGAATTGTGCAAATTCATCCGACCAGTATCAGTCGCAATTTTTACGGTATGCAACATCCGAATGTTGTACGTTTTGCAGGCTATAAGGAAAATCAGGTTGCCGGAATGGTTGATTTTTTGAATAAGTATTATCCCAACAAAAAAATGGCGGTTGTTTATGACGAAGATGATGCGGAAATGAAATCAATTGCCGAGGCGATAAATGCGCAATATGTTAAAAATAAGCAAGCAGATTATTTGTTGATGGCTTCATACAAAACCAGTGAAGCTTCTATGGCGGCGGCGGTTGACAGAGTTTTGGCAACAGATGTCGATTTGGCCTATTTAATGGGGAGCTATGGCAATATCTTATCCGCTACGGAGCAGTTTAAAGACGGCGATGATGACATAGTGTTAATTACTGATCGGTACTATTTGAACAAGAAGTTTATCAAGAAAGTTAATGAATTGTCCAAAGACGGTTTGGTTTTGTCGCTGTCATCGCTTAATAACAATCCGAATTTTGCTTCGAGTTTAGTCAGATTGCGCCTTTGGGGAATAGAACCCGAGGGACTTATGCCGTACGGGTATTTGTCGGTTAAAATGTGGTCAAATATGGTTAACGGGGCAAAATCTTTTAAATATAGTCGTGTTTTGAAACAGCTTAACGGGCGTAAAATTGATACCGGTTGGGGAAATACGTCTTTTGAAAAAGGTGAGCCTGATGTCGCGGCTCCGTTTACAATTTATCATATTAAAGACGGTGAATATACACAATTGCAGTGAGCTCTTGACTCTGTGCAGATTTATTTTATAGTCAATCTAGTTTAATTTTATTAAGGTGAAACATAATGGTTGGAAGTATAAACAAAGTAATTTTGGTCGGTAATTTGGGTGCGGATCCGAGGGTCGGCAACTCACAAAACGGCAGCAAGATTGTTAATTTAAGCGTGGCAACATCTGACAGCTGGAAAGATAAGGTTTCCGGCGAAAGAAAAGAACGCACGGAATGGCACAGAGTGGTTGTGTTTAATCCGCAGTTGGCTGAAGTTGCGGAAAAGTATTTGCACAAAGGGTCTAAAGTATATATTGAAGGACAGTTACAGACCCGCAAGTGGGAAGACAGCAACGGTCAGGAGAGATATTCAACCGAAGTGGTGTTGCAGAATTTCAGCGGTAATTTGGTTATGCTTGATGGTAAGGGTGACGGTACATCGGGTGATGATGTTTTCTCTGGCTCGGCTTCAAGCGGTTGGGATACTGCACCGGCTGCAGCCCCGAATCTTGATGACGATATTCCGTTTTAAGATTGTTTGTGGTATAAAAAAAGCCTCCGTTTAGGAGGCTTTTTTTATTATGGTTTTATACGTCGAACATCTTTGCGTGCGGCAAAATTTTTATAGAGCTTATCAAGATATTCAATATCAGGTTGACAATTGGTTATCTTGCACCACAAATAACGATAGAAAATGGCGTTTTTATAAGGGTTTTTGTTGGTTTTTTTAGTAAATTTCCAATATGCGGACAAAGCACGCATGTACATCAGATGCATATTTTTTTCAGACAGTTGAGTATTGTCTTTGATCATCCAATAATAAGCCATGAAGCGGTCGTGGTCGAGTTGGATTTTGTTGCCGGAGAAATTCCCGATTTCTTCGGGAACCAAAACGACATTGGCACTCATTTTGGCAACTCCGTTGGCATAAACAGCAGCGCGCAGAGGAATTGATTCATCTTGAATAAAAGCTCTTTCGTCGGCTCCACCGCTTTTTTGAAGTACAGCGGTTTTAATCAGCTGCCCCATGCGAGTGAAACGACCGGTCAAAACGCCCATCAGAGCATTGGGATTGTATGTGTAGGTATAATCTTCCAATTTGCATTTTTCAAGCTCTTGAGGTTTTTTGCCGGTTTTGGAAAAGCAACCATAAACCATGTCGGCATGAACTTTGTCAGCCAGCTTAATCATTTTAGATGTGGAATCAAGCGGAAAAATATCGTCAGAGTCAAGCATACGACACCATTTGCCCTTAGCTAAGGCAATGCCTTGATTAATTCGAGCACTGATACCGCGATTATGGTCGTTTTCAACAATTGTAACATTAGGAATATTTTTTGAGGCCTGTTTAATAATTTCAACTGAATTATCAGTTGAGCAGTCATCTACAAAAATATATTCAGGATTATTGAGGCCGACCTGATTGAACAAAGCTTTGAGCACGGAAGGCAGGTAATATGCCTTATTGTATACAGTCATTACAAAACTTACATCAATTGGATTATCAGTCATGGGGTATCCTCTTGTCAGTTATTAACTTTTTCGGAAAGCTCTTTTTCTAACTTTGAAATTGCATCTTCGTTATTTTGTACAGAAGGAGCGTTAATCGGCTCTACAGATGGAGTACTAACCGGAATATTTTCGATTGTTTCGTAATCGGCTTGTTGAGCAGCCGGGGCGACGACTTTTGGTTCATCAGAAATATTAATCAGGGCTTCGGGTTCGCCTTCTTCCGGAATTTCATAATTTGAATCAATCTGTTGAGTTAAGTTGTTGATTGGAGGCAAAATCGGCTCGTCGTCCGTGTCGGTCTTTTGATCTTCAATGTCAGCCGGAATGAGGTCTGTAGGTTCACCGTTGTTGTCAATGGATGATGGTTGCTCCAAAGGCTCTATAAGTGTTTTGTTCGGAGGAGTGACTTGTCGGTTCATTTCTATCTCATCACGTGCGGCAAGTTGTTCCGTGCTCATTTGTTTTTTGGTGTCAACCTTGCGGTCAATGCACTTTATAAGCCAAACATCATAGATTGGGTGAGCGACGGGATTGAGGGCAGGAGAAGAAGATATCATCCAGCCCTTAAAGATGTTGATATTGCCGCGATTGGTGGTGTGATCAACAACATCAACAAAAGCAAAATTTTCAGGTGTTTCTTCCGGGGTGCGGGTTTTGCATTCTCTTACCAAGATTGAGAATGTTCCGAAACCGACCTCCTGATTTACGGGAACTTCAATCAGATCAACTTGACCGGTGATTTTATCCATAGCCTGCATTACGGCAGTATTGGTTGAAATTTCTCCACCGAAAGCAGGGAGCGCGCCAAAAAGTGATAATGTTGCCACAAGGGCGATTTTATTGAGCCTGTTCATCATTGCCGGTTACCATGAAAATTACTTCTCCGACCATATCTTCGATGGTTTTGAAGTCTTTAGTTTTAGTGATTTCATCGCCGTCTTTGAGCAATTCGGTTGATTTTCCGGGTTCGATTTTGATGAATTTGTTGCCCATCAAACCACTGCTTGAAATCATGGCGATACTGTCATTAGGAAGTTTTACGTCAGAAGCAATACTAAGCTTTATCTCAGCGTCGTAGGTGTCATTATCGAGTTTTTGACCGATAACCGTACCGATTTTAATGCCGTTAATCATAACATCGGCGCCGGTATTAAGCCCTCCGACTTTGAGAAAACGAGCAGTAAGGTTGTAGCCTTTGACAGCCTGCAAATCGGATACCGAATAGGCAAAATAGAGGAATAACCCCGCAATAAGTAGAACAACAAGTCCCATCATGGTTTCAACCGGTCTTTTATTCATTATCCTGCTCCTTGTCTTTATTGCTGTTTTTGTTGCGGTTGGCTTTGCCTATACCGATAATACGATCTAAGAGTTCTTCCAAAACCATGGCGTCCTGTGTGTAGGTGAACTCACCGCCGGGGGTGATATAGTCTTCGGATCCGCCGGGTTCAATTTCAATGTATTTGCCGCCTAAAATGCCGTCGCTGACGATTGAAGCGGAGCTATCATCGGGGATTTTGACATTATCTTTGATCTCAAAAGTCAAAATGGCTTTGTAGTGGTCATCAATACGAGCATTTATAACTTTGCCGATGTCAAGTCCTGCCATGCGGACCGGGTTACCTACGCTGAGCCCATCTGTGCGTCCGAAACGAGCTAATACGGCATAATGGCTCTCTTCTTCATCATGCTGTTCAAGTTTGTGCTTGATGATGTAGAATGAAGATAAAACAGCCACAATCAAAATGGTATAAAGACCGATTTTGATAGAATGTGCTTCGTCTTTTGAATATGTATTGCTCAAATCTGCACCCTTTGTTATTTGGTATTATTTTGTGCTGAATGTAGCATTTTATAAGCAAAAATTCCATAAAAATTTTTGAGGCTGTGGACTAGTAAAATCAAAGGGGCGGTACTGTTCCGCCCCTCTTTATGACTTTTATTTTTTGGCAGTAATTATTTTCAAAGCTTCTTCAAGCGTCGGTTCTTTGCCATGCATATTTTTCGGAAGCGCATAGTTGTTCTTGCCGCACTTCAAATACGGACCGTAACGCCCCGGATTAAGAGTTATTTCCAATTTGTTATTGGGGTTAATTCCAATCAGCTTTGCTTCCGGTTTGGCAACTACACCTTCAAGCAACTGTTCGGCACGTTCCAATGTGATATTAAACAAATTGTTGTCACCGGTAAGAGATTTGGTTTTGGTTCCCTGTTTGAGATATGTTCCGAATTTACCGATATTAACTTCAATGCCGTTTCCAAGCTGTCGGGGAAGGGACAATAACATACATGCTTGTTCAAAAGTGAGTGTGTCGGGAGAAGCATAGCGAGGTAAAGAGCAGCGTTTAGGTTTTTCTTTGCCTTTGTCGTCTCCCAGTTGTACGTAGTAGCCATAGGGGCCTTTCTTCAAATAAACGGTTTGTCCTTCAAGTTCTCCCATTGCCTTGTCTTCGGGAGAAGCAAGTTGCGGAGCATTGGCAACAGCTTCTTCTTCCGCGGTAGTGTCAATCAATTGCTTGGTATATTTGCATTCGGGATAGTTGGAACAACCGATGAATGCTCCAAAACGTCCGAGTTTGATGCCAAGTCTGCCGTTGTGACAATCGGGACACTGGCGCGGATCAGAACCGTCTTCGCGAGGCGGGAAGAGGTGATTGCCCAAAACTTCATCAATCTTGTCGATTACTTCAGACATTTGTAACGGAGAGACCGCTTCAATGTTTTTGATGAATTTTACCCAAAAACCGCTGAGCAATTTTTTCCATTCCATGGCACCGGCGGATACATCATCAAGAAATTCTTCCATTTGGGCGGTAAAATCATATTCAACATATTTTTTGAAAAAGTTTTCCAAAAACACGGTTACAATACGCCCGCGTTCTTCAGGGATAAAGCGCAATTTTTCAACTTTTACGTATTTGCGTTCCTGCAAAACGGCAATAATGGTCGCATATGTAGAAGGACGACCGATGCCCAGTTCTTCAAGCTTTTTGACCAAACTCGCCTCAGTAAAACGCGGTGGTGGTGCAGTAAAGTGTTTGTCGGTAGAAATTTCGCCTTTGGTTTCTTTTTCTCCGACTTCTACATTCGGGAGAATGCGGTTGTCGTCATTTTCTTCTTCATCATCAAAACTTTCCTGATAAAGTTTGAGATAACCGTCAAAGGCAATAACTTGTCCATTGGCACGCAAAATAATTTTTTGGTCAGACGATGCCGAATCGATGCTGACTTTATCTAAAACCGCAGGTGCCATTTGGCAAGCGACAGTGCGTTTCCATATAAGCTCGTAGAGTTTGCGACCGTCGGCATCAAGTTTGGTTTCCATTTTTTTAGGTGTATTGAAAACATCTGCCGGACGGATGGCTTCGTGAGCTTCTTGAGCATTTTTGGATTTGTTTTTATATTCTTTAGGAGTTTTGGGCAGATAATCATCACCAAAATATTTTTTGATGGCGTCACGGCAAGCTGCAATGGCCTCTTTTGAAAGGTTGACGGCATCGGTACGCATATAGGTGATAAAACCTTCTTCATAGAGCTTTTGAGCAATCTGCATGGTTTTTTTGGCTGAAAAACGCAGTTTGCGAGCAGCCTCTTGTTGCAATGTTGAGGTTGTGAAAGGCGGCGCAGGGTAACGATTGGCTTTTTTGCGCTCTACGTTAGAAACAGCAAAATCGGCAGCTTCAATTTTGGCTTTGGCGTCAAGGGCTTTTTGTTCGCTGTTAATGTCAAATTTTTCAAGTTTTTTACCGTCAAGAGTAGTAAGATGCGACTTAATTAGTGCATTTTTGGAGGTAAATAACTCAACATCAACGGTCCAATATTCTTCAGGTTTGAATTTTTCGATTTCATTTTCACGATCACACACCAGGCGTAAGGCAACTGATTGAACGCGTCCGGCAGATTTTGAACCGGGAAGTTTACGCCATAAAACCGGAGATAAGTTAAAACCTACCAAATAGTCGAGTGCGCGACGAGCCATATAAGCGGAAACTAAATTGTCATCAATTTGACGAGGGTTTTTGATAGCTTCGGTTATGGCAGATTTTGTAATTTCGTGAAAAACGACACGTTGGATTTTTTTGCCGGCAATTTTTTTATGAGCCTTGAGCTCCTCGAGTATGTGCCAGGCAATAGCTTCTCCTTCTCTATCTGGGTCGGATGCGAGGATAATGGTGTCAGCATCTTTGACCGCAGCAATAATATCTTTGAGGCGTTTCTGCCCGCCGGGGCTGAGTTCCCAAGTCATGGCAAAGTCTTTATCGGGTTGAACGGAACCGTCTTTGCTGGGTAAATCACGGATATGACCGAAACTGGCCAATACTTTATAATCACTTCCAAGGTACTTGTTAATGGTTTTTGCTTTGGCGGGGGATTCTACGATAACTAATTTCATTGTGTTGTGTCTTTCTATTTTTTACCGTTTAACGCTATTTTGTTGCCCGGCATCCGAATAATTCGTCCTTCCATCTCGAGGTCGACAATCTGCATCATTACAGTTGCGGTGTCAAGTCCCGAAACTCTTATGAGTTCGTCAATATTAACGGCGTCGGTCGATAGAAATTCTTCAATTTCAAGTTTTCGATTAGTTGGAATATTGGTAGTTTTTGATGAGTTGTCAAGAGGCATTGTAAATAAGTCGTCGGAAAAAATCGGTAATTCTTTTAAAGAATTATTTTGTGGTGAGGTGTTGATAACTTTAATGATGTCATCGGCAGTTTCTACCATGTGGGCGCCAGCACGCAAAAGTTTGTTGGGACCGGCCGAACGCGGATCGGAAGGGCTGCCGGGAATGGCAAAAATTTGTTTTTTTTGTTCAATAGCAAAATGTGCAGTTATCAAAGAACCTGATTTTTCCGATGCTTCAGAAACAAGTACGCCGTTGCTCAAAGCCGAAATAATACGATTGCGGCGAGGAAAGCTGCTCCCTACGGCAGAACTTCCTAAAGGCATTTCAGACAGAAGCAATCCATGTTGGGCAATGCGGTGGTACAGGTCAGAGTTTTCCGGCGGATAAATTATGTCAACGCCGGTACCGAGTACGGCAATGGTCGGACCGCAATGATTAAGAGCATCAAGTGCTCCGAGGTGAGATGCCGAATCGATACCGCGAGCCATGCCGGAAATTACCAAAATGTGTTTTTCGGTCAGATCAAAAGCAATTTTGGTTGTAATTTGACGAGCGTTGAGGCTGGCGTTGCGACTGCCGACAATAGCGACGGCTGGAGTAAGCGATAATAAACTAAGGTTGCCTTTGGCATAAAGAATCGGTGGGGCATCACGCAAAGCGGACAAATTCTGCGGATAGATGTCATCAGATTTGAGTATGATTTTGATGTTTTGCTGTTCGGCGTTCGACAACTCATTTTCCGCCCAATTCTGCGACGGTATTTCGCGTCCGCTTTTTTCCAAAGCTTTGATGACTTCGGCAACAGAGCCATAATTACGTACCAATTTGGCAAAAGTTATGGCTCCGATGCCGTCGGTGTTGGCAAGTCGGAGCCAAGCATATATTTCCTGCGGAGATGCCATTATGCTTTCTTTTTGAAGTTAATTTTACTTTCAGTGCCGTTAAGCAAACGCCTGATGTTGGCGTGATGTCTGAACAGAACCAATAAAGCAATGGCTGTAAAAAATGATGTTTCAATTTGTCCGGTTAAGAAAAATGCATAAAGCGGAGTAAGTAGTGCAGCAGCTATTGCTGACAAAGACGAATAACGAAAAGCAAAGGCAAATGTCAGCCATGTGAGCAACGTACATAAAGCGGTCAGAGGACTGATGACCAAGATAAATCCGAATGATGAAGCAACACCTTTTCCGCCTTTGAATTTGAGCCAAACAGGGAAGTTATGTCCGATGATGGCGGCAGTACCGGCAATTAAGGCCCCGAGGGTGTTAATATTGGTTGCAATACCGCAAATAAAAATTTCGTCGGTTGGCAATAATTTTTGAGCAATATAGGCAGCAAGTCCGGCTTTGGCGGCATCAAGAATTACGGTAAGCAGAGCAAGCCATTTATGTCCGGTACGCAAAACGTTGGTTGCGCCGATGTTGCCGGAACCGATTTTGCGTATGTCTCCAAGTCCGGCCATATAGCAAAGTACCAAGCCAAAAGGAATTGAACCCAGCAGATAACCCAAAATTGCAGTAGCAGTAAAAGTTGTAGTCATGATTGTGCCTTTCGTTAGATTTTGCTTTAGGTGTATAGCAAAAGCCAGCTGTTTTAAATGATTTTTTTTGTTTTTTCCCCCGAGTGATTATAAGTGACGGAAAAGTCAATAAAATGGCGTTTTGATAGTTGAAAAGTACAAAATATAGGTGACAAAGAAATTTATTCGGGTAATATATGAGCATGTTTAACTGGGGAAAAAAGATGAAACCTAAGTACAAACGTATATTGCTCAAGCTTTCCGGCGAAGGTTTGATGGGTGACCGTGCTTTCGGTATGGATGAAAAAGTAATTAAAGAACTGGCAGAGCAGATAAAAGCCGTACACGATAGCGGAGTTGAGGTCTGTATAGTCGTCGGCGGGGGCAATATTTTCCGCGGAGCAAAAGAGGCTTCAAAGGGGTTAAATCGTTCAGTAGCTGATCAGGTCGGGATGTTGGCAACGGTTATGAATGCTCTTTATCTGCAAAATGCATTAGAAAAGACGGGAGCTGATGCGCGGGTTATGTCAGGGATTAGTATTCCGTCGGTTTGTGAGAACTATATTTACCGCAGAGCTTTGCGTCATTTGGAAAAACATCGGGTGATTATTTTTGCCGGCGGTACCGGAAATCCTTATTTTACAACCGATAGCGGTGCGGCTTTGCGAGCCTCGGAAATGGGGTGTGACGTGTTGCTGAAGGCTACACAGGTAGACGGCGTATACAGTGATGATCCCAAAAAGAATGCCAAGGCAGTTCGTTACGAACGTATAGGATATGACGAGGTGATTCAGAAGGGGCTGAAAGTTATGGATTTGACTGCAGTAGCTTTGGCTAAAGACAACCGAATCCCGATAGTCGTATTTGCACAAAAAGGCAAAAAGTCGCTGATTGATGCAGTAACAGGAAAAGGAAAATTTACAGTAATTGATTAATGAGGTTATATATGGCTGATTATTCGGAAATTAAAGAAAACGCTAAAAGCAGAATGGAAAAAACTCTCGAATCGCTTAAAAGTGATTTGAGCGGTCTGCGTGCGGGACGTGCCCATGCTAGTTTGTTAGACGGTATTATGGTAGAAGCATATGGTTCCATGACTCCGATTGCACAAGTAGGAACAATCAGCGTTCCTGATGCCCGTTGCTTGTCAGTAAGTGTATGGGACAAAGGGTTGGCAAAGGCCGTCGAGAAGGCAATTCAAGAATCGGATTTAGGACTCAACCCGGCATCGGACGGTCAATTAATTCGTATTCCCATTCCGCCACTTAGTGAAGAGCGCCGCAAGGAGTTGGTTAAAGTAGCGGGAAAATACACCGAACAGAGTAAGGTGGCTATACGTAATATTCGCCGTGATGCTTTGGATGGTATTAAAAAGCTGAAAAAAGATAATGCTATTTCTGAAGATGATGAAAAGCGTTATGAAAACGAAATCCAAAAAATTACGGATGAAAGCATTAAAAAAGTCGACGATGTTTTGGCTCAAAAAGAGAAAGATATTATGCAAGTCTGAGCAGAGGAACTTGTCGTGAATACACAAAATAAGTTGCGCCATTTGGCGATTATTATGGACGGAAACCGCCGCTGGGCAAAAAAACGCGGTCTGCCTGCCGTTGCAGGTCATAAGCAGGGTGCAAAGACGCTTGAACAGGTTTGCCGTGATGTCAAAGATCTGGGGATTGAATATTTGACGCTTTATGCTTTTTCGACCGAAAACTGGCAGAGGAGCAAAGAAGAAGTCGGCGGTTTGATGGATTTATTGCGGGAATATCTGAAAAATGATTTGAAAGAACTCCAGGACAGCAATACACGAATTATCTTTATCGGTGAACGTAATATGTTGGATGAGGATATTGTTGCCAAGATGAATGAGATAGAGTTGAAAACCGCAAATAACAGTGAATTTACCATATGTTTGGCACTAAGCTACGGGTCGCGTCAAGAAATTTTGCATGCAGTAAAGACGGCGGCTCGGAATGTAAAATCTGGGATAATCGGTGCAGAAGATATTGACGAAAAGTATTTTTCGGGATTACTGTACACCAAAGATATTCCTGATCCGGATATGGTGGTAAGAACCAGCGGGGAACAACGAATAAGCAATTATCTGTTATGGCAAATTGCATATTCGGAGTTTTGTTTTTTGGATGTATTATGGCCGGATTTCGGACGCAAGGAGTTGGAATTGGTAATTGAAAATTATCAGAATCGGGAGAGACGCTATGGCAAAAAGTGATTTTTGGAGACGTACAGTTACCGCGCTGATTATGGCGCCGGTCGTTATCGGAAGTATTTTGTTGGAATTTCCGTATTATAATTTGTTGCTTTTGGCCGTAGGCGCAATGTTGAGCTGGGAATGGAGCAACATGGTTGCAGTTGATAAAAAAGCAACCTATGCCAGTATTTATACCTTATCAATGGCAACAGCGGTAATGTTGCAATCAATGTTCGGAATTTTGGTGATGCTGCTGCTGGCCATGATTGTTGTGGCAGTAAAATCCCGTGGTGAGAAATACAGAAAATTATTGGTTCTTGGCGTGCCGTATATAAGTTTAGGAATAGGTTCGTTGATGTGGTTGATGATTGTATTTTCTTCATGGGCGGTCTTGTGGTTGCTGTTTGTAGTTTGGGCTGTCGATGTGGGTGGATATTTGGTCGGTTGCAGTGTTAAAGGACCGAAGTTGGCACCTAAAATCAGTCCGCATAAGACTTGGTCAGGCCTGTTGGGCGGAATGTTGTTGTCGGCATTAATCGGTTGGGGATTAGCTTATTGGTTCCAGTGGCCGGAATGCAGATATTATGGCTTGGTTGCCATAATTTTAGCGGTGGTTGAGCAAATCGGCGATTTAATCGAATCGGCAATTAAACGCAAAGTCGGAGTTAAGGACTCAAGTGATATGGTGCCGGGGCACGGCGGTGTCTTTGACCGGGTTGATGGGTTGATTTTTACGGCACCGGTTTTGTTGCTATGTGTTATTATTTATTCAATGTATGTATATTAAGGTTGGTTTGATGGAAAGTTTGTTAAACATAGTATATTACATTGTGCCGTTTATTGTACTGCTCGGTGTTTTGGTGTTTGTACACGAGTTTGGGCATTTTTTGATTGCAAGAATTTGCGGTGTAAGAGTTACTGATTTTTCAATCGGTTTCGGTAAACAGTTGTGGGGCTTTGTTGATAAGCATCAGACTAACTGGAAGATATGCGCCATTCCGCTGGGCGGGTATTGTCAGTTTTTGGGTGATGCAAACGGTGCCTCGGCCGGAGATGATGATGCCGCTTTGGAAGAGATGACCGAGGAAGAAAAATCACAAGCATTTGCTTTTCAAAACCCGTGGAAAAAGTTAGCCATAGTTTTGGGCGGACCGGGTTTTAATTATCTGTTTGCGATATTGCTGTTTACCGGTATGTTTATGACTTTTGGCAATATAACTTTTCCGCCGATTGTGGGAGAAGTTATGGACGATGGTCCGGCAAAAGCGGCAGGAATTATGGCCGGTGACAGAATTGTTAATATTAATGGCCGTGATATTAAGTCGTTTAATGATATAGGTGCGGAAATAACACTTTCTACCAAGAATATTGCTAAAATTGAACTGTTGCGTGACGGTGAAAAGATTTATGTTGAAGTTCCGCTCAAAAATATGACGGTTGAGGAAGATGGTGTTAAAGAAAAACGCCAGATGATTGGTATTAAGTCAAGAACCTCGGTTGAACTTGATCATGAAAAACTTTCTCCGTGGGGGGCTTTGTGTACGGCCAGCTCTGAAACATGGCGGATTACTACCGGAACTTTGCGCGGTATCAAGCAAATGATAGTCGGTGACCGCGGTACCGAGGATTTGGGCGGTATTATTCGAATTGCGGAAATGTCGGGCGATATTAGCAGAAAACATGCCGGTGTGGAGTTTTTGGTGTTTATGGCGCTACTGTCAATCAACCTCGGACTTATCAACTTATTCCCAATTCCGATTTTGGATGGTGGACATGTAGTGATTTTTTTGGTAGAGATTATATCTCACCGCGAAATGAACGAAAAGCTGAAAGCGGCTTTGTTCAAATGTGGTTTTGCGTTGTTGGTAGCTTTGATGGTATTTGCAACGTGGAATGACTTTGTACACCTGTTTAAAAGGTGGTTTGTCTAAATAATGTTAAATTGTTAAGGATACGATAATGAAAAAAGTATATTTGGCAGCTTTAGTATCGGGATTGTTCAGCATACATAGTGCTTGGGCGGTTCAGGTTGACGGCATTAATGTCAATGGTTTGCAGCGTGTTGAACGTGAGACGGTGCTTTCATATGTTAATATTACGCCGCACAGCAATGTTTCAGATGATGAGTTGAACGAATCGTTTAAAAAATTGTATGAAACAGGTTTGTTCTCTGATGTTAAATTTGACATGAAAGGTAACACCTTAAACATTAATGTTTCAGAGAATCCGATTGTAAATAAGCGTTATTTCGACGGTAATGATAAAGTTGACGATAAAATGTTGGAAAGTGAAGTCCAACTTGATTCTCGTTCTATCTATAGTGTTGCCAAAGTTCAGGAAGATACAAAACGTATTTTGAATTTGTATAAAAGAGTAGGTCGCTATGCTGCCGTGGTTGAGCCGAAAGTTATTGAACGTGATCAGAATCGTGTCGATTTGATTTATGAAATTGATGAAGGTCCTTTAGCCAAAATTAAAAAGATTAATTTTGTAGGCAATGAACATTATTCAGACAGTGATTTGCGCAGTGAGATTATCAGTAAAGAAACTCGCTGGTGGCGTATTTTTTCTTCATCAGAAAACTATGATGCTGAAAAAACAAACTATGATAAAGAATTGTTGCGTCGTTTCTATTTGAAACACGGATATGCCGATTTTCGCGTAGTATCTTCGGTAGCAGAGCTCAGCCCGGATAACGAATCGTTTATTATCAATATGGTGCTGGAAGAAGGAAAGCGTTATAAAGTCAATAAAATTAATATTACTTCATCGATTGCTGATGTTGATACGGATAAGTTAAGACGAGAACTGGAAATTGACGAAGGCGATTGGTATAATGCTGATGCGGTTGAAAAAAGCGTCTATGCTCTGACAGAAGAACTGGGCAAGAAAGGTTTTGCTTTTGTTGAAGTTGAACCGGTTCTGAATAAGAATATGTATGACGGAACAATGGATATTACATTCCGCATTAGAGAAGGTGCTCGTATATTTATTAATCAAATTAATATTACGGGTAATAATCGTACTTATGATGAAGTAATTCGTCGTGAGTTCCGTTTGCAGGAAGGTGATGCTTTCAATGCGGCGAAGATCAGAGCTTCTCGTCGTAATATTGAGAACTTAAACTACTTCAGCAAGGTTGATATTCAAAGTGCTCCGACCGGAGATCCGAGCAAAGCGGATATTAATGTTGACGTTACTGAAAAATCAACCGGTTACTTTAATGTCGGTGTCGGTTATTCTACTGTTAACGGAGCTTTAGTAAGAGCCGGTGTTACTGAAAATAACTTCCGCGGAAAAGGACAGCAACTCGGTCTTGACGTCGGTATTTCACAACGTGAACAAGATTATAACATTAACTTTACCGAGCCTTACTTCTTAGGTTTGCCGTTGAGTGCCGGTATTGATTTGTTCCGTACGGAAACAGATTATCAAGATGAGGCTTCTTATGACGAAGTTATTACCGGCGGAAGAATTCGTTTCGGTTGGAAATATACTGACAATCTGTCACAGTCTGTACGCTATACTTTGAAGCAAGATGAGATTAAGAATGTAAGCAAGAACTCTTCAATTTATATTCAACGTGAAGAAGGTAAGTATATCGACTCAGGATTTGGTCAGACATTGGCTTATGATAAGCGTGACAGTGCAGTTGATCCTAAAGCCGGATATTATCTGTCATTCGGTAACGATATTTCGGGTGCCGGCGGTGATGATAAGTATTTGCGCTTTGATGCTAAGTCTTATTACTACTACACATTCTTGGAAGACTTTACTTTGAAAACATTTATTACCGGTGGTTATGTAACCGGATACGGTGATCAGGATGTTCGTTTGGCACAAAGATACTTCTTGGGTGGTTCTACAATGCGCGGTTTCGATACGGCCGGTATCGGTGCTCGTGATAAATTTACCAAAGATGCCCTCGGCGGTAACTGGATGGTATACGGTGGTTCTGAGTTGATGTTCCCAATCGGACTTAACGAGGTAGGCATTAAAGGGCGTACATTTGTTGATGTCGGTGCTTTGGGTAAACCTGACAACGTAAGCATGCAGATTGTTGATTATTCATCAAAACCACGTGTTTCTGTAGGTTTCGGTTTCACATGGTTGTCACCGATGGGTAAGATTGATATCGACTTCGGTTTCCCGGTTGTCAAAGAAAAGTATGATGAGAAGGAAGTATTCAGACTTAACTTTGGTGCCAGATTGTAAGGGGAGAGGTAATGGTTGATACCAGATTCTTTATACACAAAGGCAAACTTACAGTTGCAAAAGTTGCGGAAATCTGTGGTGCCGAACTGCAGACTTCCGACAAGGCAGACGAAGTAATTAATGATATTAATACGATGTTTGCGGCCGATAAAGGTGAGGTTTGTTTCTTTTATGATCGCAAGAAAAAAGCACAGGGAGCCGAAATAAAAGCGACAGCCTGTGTAACCACGGCCGATTTGGCACAGTTTGTGGCAAGCGGTGTGGCGATTTTGATTGCGGATGATCCCAAATTGGCAGCTTTAAAATTGAATGAGGCTATGTATGCAGAGAAGCGTCCGGCCGCAGGAATTGCAAAAACAGCGGTAATTGATCCTGCCGCCGAGATCGGAGAAGGGTGCTCAATTGCTGATTATGCAGTAATCGGTGCTAATGTTAAAATCGGCAAAAATACGATTGTTGGGCCTTTTGCGGTGATTATGGAAGGATGTGTAATCGGAGATAATTGCCGACTTGGGGCGCATTGTTACGTTTCCTATACAATTATGGGAAATAATTGCTATATATATAATGGTGCACGTCTCGGACAAGACGGTTTCGGTTTTCAAACCATAAATGGGGTGCATAAACGTATTCCGCAGCTCGGCAGGGTAATTATGGGCAATGATATTGAAATCGGTTCTTGTTCGTGTGTTGACAGAGGTGCTTTAGGCGATACAATAATAGGCGACGGATGCCGTATTGATAATTTGTCGCAGGTTGCACACAACGACAAGATGGGGCGCGGCTGTATTATTGTTGCACAGACGGGAATTGCCGGAAGTTGTACCTTCGGTGATTATGTTGTTTGTGGCGGACAGTCGGGGTTTGCAGACCATCTGAATGTCGGCAGCGGTGCACAAGTCGGGGCCCAATCAGGCGTTATGCGCGATATTGAGCCGGGGACCGTGGTTATCGGTACTCCTGCGGTGCCGTTTAAGGATTATATGCGCCAAGTTTCATTTTTACAAAAAAATTCAAAAAAGTAATGGGAAAGTAATGATGTCAGAAAATCGTGTTTATAACATTGAAGAGATAATGAAAATTTTACCGCATCGCTATCCGTTTCTATTGTTAGATCGTTTGGAAATCGAGATACCCGGTGAAAAAGGCGTAGGATTAAAAAATGTGACCATGAATGAGGAGTTTTTTCAAGGTCATTTTCCGAATAATCCGGTTATGCCGGGTGTTTTGCAAGTTGAAGCCATGGCACAAACCGCCGGAGCAATTGTGGCGGCAGCGGCAAACGGGGAAAAAACACCTGATGTGCTGTTTATGTCAATCGATGGTGTAAAATTCCGCAAGCCGGTGAAACCCGGTGATCAGATGAAGATGTATGTTGAAAAAATACAGTCGCGTCGTAATGTGTATATGTTTAAGGGAAAGGCTATGGTTGATGATAAAGTTGTTTCCGAAGCTGAATTTACGGCAATGATTTTATAATTTTAGGCAGACTTTAGCAGAAAATCTCGCATTTGCGAGATTTTTTGTTGAGTAAAGAGGAAAACATGTGGGTTGTTTATGCATTACTGATCAGTTTTTTGAACTGTGCATATTATTTTGGTAATCAGGTGGCAAAAGTGCCGCCGAAAATCTTTATGTTTTATCGCGGTCTTGTTCCGGTTGCGGTGTTGTTACCTTTTTTAGGCGTGGTTGATTTTATTGATGATTGGCGGTTTTATGCCTTATGCAGTATTCAAGGATTGGTTGTTTCGTTTATTGATTATCGCAATTTTAGGGCGATGAGAGTGTGGGGGGCAGAGACAATATCGGCAATTCATCCGTTTAATATCAGCTTTGTCTTTGTGCTGTGGTTGTTGCTGAAACCGGGAACAATAATTGAATATTGGCAAAAACCATGGCAATTTTTAGGAATAATTGCGGCTCTCGGCGGAGTTATATATGCTTTGTCATCGTTTAAAAAATCGCGGCGTAATAACTTGGCTCTGAAATATATGTTTTTGTTTATTGTAGGTAGTTCGCTGTGCGATACGTTTAATAAATTGTGCATGAGTTTTGTAGATCCAGAAAAACTTATTTATGGCAGTTATTTTTATATTTTGATTACGTCTTTTGAAGTTATGGTCATCAATTTTTGGTTATATTGTCGCGATGGGAGCGGTAAGTTGTCAGATTTTGTGGATTTGAAATACGTTAAATATATGCCGATTTTGTTGTTATTGGTGTTTTCTATAGCGGCCAAAAACTTTGCAATGTTCAGTACGCCGAATCCGTCTTTTGTAACGGCAATAATGTATAGCTATGTAGTGTGGATTATGTTGGTGGCAAAGATTTTGCAAAAGTATGGTATAAGTTGTCCGCACAGAGGAATTCCACGCAGAAAGGTATTATTGCTTCTGATATCAATTTTGTTGCTAATATTGTTGCAAAGATAAGGAAACGACACAGATTCGAGCCTTGCCGCCATAAAAAAACCGCCCTTTTGAGGCGGTTTTAATGGCGGAGAGTACAGGACTCGAACCTGTGCACGATTATTCACCGTGACGGATTAGCAATCCGCTGCATTACCACTCTGCCAACTCTCCATTGGTAAAGTTACCGGAGTATATTTAGCGGAAGTTTTGGGCTTCGTCAACACTTTTTATAATATTTTTCTTCACCGTTGCCAAACAATAAAATAGGTGTTATTACTAAAAAATATTTTCGTAAGGAGAAGGGTAATGTCTGATGTTGTTAAACTGGTTTCATACGTCGTTTTAGCACTGGGAATCGCTGTCGGAGGTTTTTTTCCGGGCTATTATTACTATCAGTCAAGAATGGAATCTAATTTTGTAACCGTAAAAGGTTTGGCAGAAATGGATGTTCGTGCTGACTTGGGGGTTTGGGATATTAAGTATGTGGTTACCGGTAATGATTTGGCAACAGCCCAGGCAGAGATGGAAGCACAACAAAAGATTATTCTTTCCTTTTTGAAAAATCTTGGCTTTGAAGATGCTGAAGTCGCGGTAAAACGTACTGAAACTAATGATTTGATGGCTAATCCGTATCGTAACGAATCGGTTGGATCGGCTCGATATATTTTGACACAGAGCGTGCAAGTTACATCACAAAACGTTGATTTGGTCGAAAAGGCCATTAATTCAACAGGATCTTTGATTTCTAAAGGGATTGTTTTTGACAGTAATAATTATAATCCGGTTTCATATATATTTACCAAAATCAATGATATTAAACCGCAAATGCTTGAAGAGGCAACCAAAAATGCTGAAGCGGCGGCTAATGAGTTTGCTAAAAGTTCCGGCACCAAGGTAGGAAAAATCCGTAAGGCAAATCAGGGCGTGTTCTCGATTTTGCCGCGAGAACAGACGGCAAACGCGATGGAAATGAACAGCATTGAGAAAAAAGTGCGAGTTGTTTCAACGGTTGAGTATTATTTGGACTAAGGAGATAAAAACATGGCTGATGAGTTGATAGATATTTTTGATGAGAATATGAATTTTTTGGGAACAGCCATGAAGTCGCAGGCTCATAGAGAAGGTTTATGGCACAAAGCTTTTCATTGTTGGTTGGCACAAAAGGCCGAAAATGGTAAAACAATGCTTTGGTTGCAGCTTAGGGGTGATGATAAAGACATATTTCCGGGAAAATTGGATATTTCGGCAGCCGGTCATATCAGAGCCGGAGAAGAGGTTAAAGACGGATATCGTGAGATAAAGGAAGAATTGGGTCTAAACCTTAATAAAGATGATGTTATTAAGTTGTTTACATCAAAAGAAATTTACGAATTCGGAAATATAAAAAATCAGGAATTTCAAATGGTCTATATGGCGGTTGTAGACGGTTCGCCGTATAAAGCGGTGTTACAGCCGGAGGAAGTTGCCGGATTGTATGAGGTGGATATTGATGAGTTTATTGATTTGATGAATGATAAACTTAAAAGCATTGAGGCAAAAGGTGTAAAACGTAACGGTGACAGTACATATACGGTAGAATATCGAAAAGTTTATAAAGATGACGTTGCGCCGCACAGTAGTGATTATTATAAAAAGGCGTTGAGTATGATAAAACGTTATGTAAGTAATCAAGCATAAAAAAGAGCCGCTAATCAGCGGCTCTTTTATTTTGAAATCTGTTGGTCTTGAAGTTGCCGTAACATTTCGGGAGTAAGTTGATGTTTGGCAAAAGGTGTTGGGGCAACATTTGGTTCAATGTACGGATTTCTACCCATACGCATTTGGGTGATAACTTCTCGATCATTTTCTTTGCTGATGCCGGGCAGGGGAAGCGGTTCCGCGCTCATCTCGGTATTTGGCGAGTTGGCGGTGCGGGAAGTACCACGTAGGTTGGAAATTGTATCAGCCGTTGTGGAAGCCTCTCTGACAGGAGCAGACATTGTCGGTGTTGTTTTTGGGGAAAAAGAGTTGGTACCGCGAAGGTGGTCAATTCCGTCCCTTTGTAAAAGTTTTTGGTTGCGTTCCATTTCTTCAGGAGTTCTGAGCATGACATCATCGGGTATGTTGCGGGTTAACTGCTCCCATAATTCCAGAGAGTTATTTTTGTCAGCCAAAAATTCTTGTTTGAGGTTTTGCCAAAATTGCGGATCTTTTGGACCGCCTTTGATGATGGTCATATGATGTTTGAGTATGGCGGCTTTGGCAAAAATTTGCTGTTTTTGCGGGTCCTCGCCGGTGTAACCGATTTTTGGTTCCCGTCCTTGAGCAAGAGAAGCTTGTTTCATATTTTGGCAGACTTTATCGTTTATTTCTTCAAAACTGTCACCTTGTAGGATTGTACCGTCAGAACCGATGGCGGTAAATTTTCCGTTTTCATGTTTTAGTTTGAAACATCTGCCGGGGCAGTCAAAACATTCTTCTTTTTCTGTTAAAAAGGCAGAAGCATTAAGACCGTTCAAATTATTATGATCTTTAAGGTAGACATAGGCAGCAGAACGAAACCCGGTTTCATCAAATTTTTTATTTTCCTTTTGTGCTTTTTGCAAAAAGGTGGCGACAGTATTTTCAATCAAAACTGCTTTTTCACCATCATTAAGGGTGTTGGTGGAATTCTGAACATTGTTTTCGGTCGTTTCTGCCATGTTCTTTCTCCGCTTTATTCACTAGAGAGTATATCATAAAAATGTGTTTGTCGCAACAAAAAATCCCCCGCGAGCGGGGGATTTGAGGTAACGAATCGAATTTTATTCGTCTGAAGTGTCGTCACTCATCATTTCGACGGTTAAATGACCGGCGTCAGCACGAATTTTGTTTTCAATTTCATCAGCGATATCTTGGTGATCGCGAAGGAACAGCTTGGCATTTTCGCGACCTTGACCGAGTTTTTCTCCTTTGTAAGAGAACCAAGCGCCGGATTTTTCAACTATGCCGGCTTTGACGCCAAGGTCAATCAACTCACCGGTCTTGGAAATGCCTTCACCGTACATAATATCAAAGTCTACAGTTTTGAACGGAGGGGCAACTTTGTTTTTAACAATTTTGACACGGGTCTGGCTGCCGATAACCTCATCTTTATCTTTGATTGCGCCAATTCTGCGAATATCAAGACGAACAGATGCGTAAAATTTTAGTGCATTACCACCGGTTGTGGTTTCGGGATTGCCGAACATAACACCGATTTTCATACGTATTTGGTTGATGAAAATGATGAGGGTGTTGGAGCGGGAAACCGTAGAGGTGAGTTTGCGCAGAGCCTGGCTCATAAGACGAGCCTGAAGCCCCATATGCGAATCGCCCATTTCGCCTTCCAATTCGGCCTTAGGAACTAATGCTGCAACCGAGTCAATAACCAATACATCAATAGCACCAGAGCGAACCAATGTATCGGCAATTTCGAGAGCCTGCTCACCGGAATCGGGTTGTGATATTAATAAATTTTCAATATCAACGCCGATTTTTTTGGCATATGAGGGGTCAAGAGCATGTTCGGCATCAATAAAAGCACAGGTTCCGCCCTTTTTCTGTGATTGGGCAACCACACTCAATGCAAAGGTAGTTTTACCGGAGCTTTCAGGACCATAAATTTCAATAATTCTTCCTTTGGGGAGACCGCCAATTCCCAAAGCAATATCAGTGCCGAGGGAACCGGTGGAGATAGCCTCAATATCAATGTTGGTGTTTTGCCCCAGGCGCATAATTGAGCCTTTTCCAAAGGTGCGTTCAATTTGGGAGAGGGCGGCATCAAGAGCTTTATCTTTTTCCATGTGTTTTTCTTCCGTATTATAATTAACTGTTTTTACTATCTGATAATTTGGTACAAAATACAAATTATGACTTTGACTTATCCGATGAAATAATATTGTTCTATTTTTGTTCTTTTGGCAAGTGTTTTTTTCAAAAATTTTAACTTTAAAATAACGCAAATGAATTAAGTTGGCGTAAAATGAGGAACAAATAATGTTGGAACAAGCTAAAATACTTTTAAAATCAGAATACGAAAAATGTTTGGATTTGGTAAAAGAAAAAGATTTCTATGCCAATTATGCCGATGAAAAATGGGTGCATTCCCGGCAGGTTTTGGGAGCGGGGAATTTTATTATTAAGCACGAACCGTGGTTTTACCATCAATCGGCAAAAGTGATTGAAGCGGCAAAAACTGCCCTTTTGTTGCACGATATTGCTCGTTTTGAAGAAATAAAGCAAAAATTTTTGTACGGAACCAAGATTGACCATGGCGAGAGGGGATATGAAAAGCTGAAAAAAATGCCGGAATATGATGAATGGTTGGTGGCTTTTGCCATAAAACATCACGGACATGTTAAAGAGCGTTTTTATGAAGATGAAAGTTATAAAAACCTGAAAGATAATGATTTGCGGGATAAAGTTGAGCATATTTTCTGGCTGGTAAGAGATGCGGATAAAATCGCTAATTTTAATATTGTATGCAATGAGCGAAAAAAATATATGCAGTTGTTTTTGCCGCAATCGAGCGAAATAGAAAAGAAAGAAAAACAGATAACAGCGGCAATAATCGATGATTTTTATAAATGTAAAACGGTTGATTATTCTCTGCGGAAAACGACAGCTGATTATGAATTGGCTTTTTTGAGCTGGTATTTTGATCTAAATTATAAAAGTTCGGTTATGTTTTGCAAAAAACTCAAACTTATTGATAAGATGTTTGAAATGTTAGCCGAATATAGTGAGAATCGTGAGCTGAATACTAAATTGAGGATTTTTTTGGAAGATTATTTGGCAAAAAGATTTGCATAAATGTTTAACAGTTTGATTTTTTATCTTGTTTAGAATAACGGGGACTGTTAGACTGGGGCTGATATGTGGAGAAAAAAATGAGGCGTTTTGTATCATCGGTTGTTTGCGTTTCAATGCTGTTGTCATCGTTGCCGGTAAATGTATGGGCGCGTAAGCTTCCGCCTGCCGATTTTGGTCAAATGTACAGTGTGGCGGCCAGGGGAGACCTTGGCGCGCTTTTGGCGGCATCGGAACGCGGGTTGGATTTAGATGCTCCGAATAGCAGCGGAGACAGCGGAATTTGTGTTGCAATCAAACATGGTGATATTATGGCTTATAATACTTTTATTAAGGCCGGAGCCTCGGTTCATCCGATGTGTGTTAATTACCTTGATCGCAGAAGATATGAAAGTTTTTTGGCAATGCCTAATGTAGTCAAATATTCTGACTATCCGACTTCGTTTGTACCGAGAGAAAACTATGATTATTATATTGTAGGGGCTGTCGGTGCTCTTGTGGCCGGAATTGCCTGGGTAGTTATGAATGCAACTTCTCAATAGGTTATAACTTCAACCCTTTTTGTTCACGTTTCTTTTTCCATTTCAGCTTGGCGTAAAGGCGCATGTCGGCTACTTGGTCGCTTTCGTCAACAATTTCTTTACCGAGAATGGTCTCTATAATATCTTCAAGGGTGACAATACCGATCCAGTTGCCATAGGGATCGACGACTAATGCAATGTGATTGCGGTCTTTGAGCATGGTGGATAAAACGTCTTCAATTTTAGCCTCAGGACCAAAACTGCGCATCGGACGTGCATATTGATCAACGGTGTCTTCGTCATCGGCTTTGAATGAGTTGGATTTATGAATATATCCCTTGTAGAGCTGTTTATCCTCGTCAATAATCGGAAAACGAGAAAAAGGGGTTGTTTGTAAAAATTCATCAAATTCTTTAATCGTCATTCCCGGTTTTACGGAGTGGACAACTGTGCGCGGTGTCATAATATCTTCAACATAAACTTGTGACAAATTGATAGTGTTTTTTATCATGCGATATTGATTATCGGTGATAACGTCTTCTTCTTGAGCCATACGGGAAAGAGCGCCGATCTCTTCTTTGAGCGTTGAGCTGTCTTCAGAGTTGGAGAACCATCCCATAACAAAATCCGAGATATAGAGAAGAGGTTTGAGAAGTATGACTAAAACGTCAACAATCGAGGCCATAAACGGAGCAATTTGTTTCCAATATTTGGCGCCGATGCTTTTGGGAAGAATTTCCGAAATAATTAATATGGATAAAGTCATTATACCGGATGCAATGCCGAGATAAGCCTGTCCGTAGATGGCGGTTACCTGGGCACCAACACCGGCAGCTCCGATAGTGTTGGCAATGGTATTAAGGGTAAGAATCGAGGCAAGCGGGGTGTCCATATTGTGCTTAAGATTGTACAAACGTGCATAAAGATGCGGGTTGGTTTCTTTTAAATGAGCAATAAAACTGGGGGTAATTGAAAGCAACGTGGCTTCTAATATTGAACATAAAAACGAAATAAGGATTGCCGACCCGGCAAATATAAAGAGCATTAACATTTTTTTTGTAAATTTTTCCTAAAATCTATTTTCTGTAGGATATATAATACGTGAGCAATTGTAAAGAGTTTTTAGCGGGTTGTATTGATGAGTAAAAAGTGGGCATTGGTTTCTGATTTTGACGGCACAATAAGTGATAAGGATTTTTTTTATTATCTCGCAGACCGTTACTTTGATGAAAAGATGCTGAAACCGTGGAAAGAGTTTTTGGCGGGTGAAAAAAAACATTTTGTCGCATTGGCGGAAATGTTCGGGAATTTGCGCATTAAAGAAAAAGAATTGAATGACTTTATTAAAACCATAAAATTGGATCAGTCGTTTTTTAAGTTGGCAGAGTGGTGTAAAAAAGAGGGGGTTCCGGTAACAATTTGTAGTGCCGGTAATGATTATTATATTAATGTATTGATGGGTAAAAAAATAGAATCGTTAGGCATAAAATTAGTCAGCAATAGAGGAAAATATTCTTCAAAAAGCGGGCTGAAAATGATACCCAATGAGGAATATTTTGATGATAATCTGGGAGTGTCAAAAGTTGCAATCGTAGAAGATTGGCAAGGCAAAGGATATAATGTGGTTTATTGCGGAGACGGATTGCCGGATATTAAAGCAGCTGCCGCGGCGGATAAAGTATTTGCCAAATCGATGTTGTATGATGAGTGTATTAAACGGGGAATCGTGAGCGAAAAATTGACGGATTTTGCCCAAGTGCAAAAATTTATGAAGGAGAAAATCAAATGAAATATCAGCAAGTGATTAACAGACAAATTAATATTCCGTATTTGTTGAAAATCGGTAACGGAAAAATCGGAAAAATCGGGAAATACTTGTTTGATAAAGATATGACCGAAATTGCGGTTTTTTGGGGCGAGGGAATGTCTCATTTGTTGGGAGACAAATTTTATGCCGGTATTAATGAACATGGTATTAAAATTGAGCATGAGCAGACAGTTAATACTATTGCGTTGGAAGATATTACAAAAGCTACTTTCAGTTTGCCGACAACGGTGAAAGCTGTTTTGGGAATCGGAGGCGGAAGGGCTCTGGATTTTGCAAAATACACGGCATATTTATTACGTTTGCCATACATAAGTGTGCCGAGTTCAATGTCAAATGACGGTTTTTGTTCTCCGACATCATCATTGACTGTAAACGGGGTGAGAAAAACCGTAAAATCATCAATTCCGTACGGAGTTGTAGTGGATTTAGACGTTATTGCTTCATGCCCCAAGGCTTTTACATACTCGGGAATCGGAGATATGTTGTCAAAGATAAGTGCGTTGTGGGACTGGAAGCAAGCATCTTTGAAGGGGTATGAAAAATATAATGATTTTGCGTCAATGTTGTCATACAACTCTTTAGACTTGTTATATTTAAGACACAGCAGCGATATAGACAGTCCGCAATTTCAGCGCAGTTTGGTTAATTCGTTGTTATATAGCGGTGTCGCTATGGAAATTGCCGGAACGTCTCGTCCGGCAAGCGGTTCGGAACATTTGATTTCACACGCATTAGATCAAATTTCGGAGCATCCGCAGTTGCATGGTGTGCAAGTCGGAGTGGCGAGTTATTTGTGCGCATTATTGCAAAATAATGTTGCGACATCAGGTTTGCGTGATGTTTTGCAAGAAGTGGGATTTTTTGATTTTGTAGCGGAAAAACCGTTGAGCAAAAAGGAATTTATAGAAGCGTTAAAATTGGCTCCATCGATTAAAAATAACTACTATACGGTGTTGTCTGATGAAGGAAGTTTTGAACGTGCAGTACAGTTAGTCAGTGAAGATAAAATTTTGCATAAACTGATTGTATAAAAAGATTATTTGCGTTTTTGCTTTATACGAATCGCAATATCAGCAATGATTTTCAGGAGCGGACGCAAAATATACGGGGCCTGTCCGGCGGCGGAAAAGTTAACGGCGACTTGCGGCAGATTGCACTCTAAAGCAATGCCCATGCGGTGGTGACCGTTGTTGACGGTATCTTTTATACCCAACATACGCAACAACATAATTTCAATCGGGTAGTTATCATCATATCCGTTTTTCATGCTGTTATAGAGGGTTTCATAGCGTTTTTTGCGCTCACTCTCCGAGTAACGGTAAAGCGGGTTGGAAAAAGTATAAGCGCTGTTTTTATCACGAAAACTGCGTTCGATTTTCATACGACGAATCTCGCGCGGGTCAACGTGATATATGTTTGATGACCAAATTTTGTATTTACCGCGAAGTTTTTTGATAAAGGGGGTAATCAGGTCGTAGCGTTTTATATTGGTTCTGAAAGCAATCCGAACCTGAACGTATTGTTGGTGGTCGCGCAGAGCTTCTTCAATCATGTTGCGGCCGCAAAGAAGAGTGTCGCTGATACCTTTTTCCAAATCGCCCATCAAAATGACTATTTTGCGGCGATTTTTATAGCGAGAACTGGCCTCGTTATCGGGTAAAACCGCGACATCTTTGATGTCAATTTTGTATATTTCTGATGATATGCAAAAATTGCTCATTTTATTTTTCCTTCTGCGTAAATATAGAATTATGAGAAAAAATAGGCAAATGTTTATTTGAAATTATCAAATATTTCTTGAGAAAAGGGGGAATATGTGGTATATTAAAAATATGATATAAGGTAATTATTATAAGGAGAAAAAAGATGCTACACGATACTATGCAAAAGACGCTCGGCGAATTTTTTCTTGTTGATTTGCAAAATGCGGAAAGCGGTGGGTTGATGTTTGAAACCCTTAAGAATATTACTTCCACATATTATCCTCAAAGTAACCTTATATCTGTTCTCGATCACATATCAGATTTTGATGCCGTTGCCAAATATCAGGGAAAATTGGCAAGGGTTAGAATCGATTATAATGCCAAAGCTGTAAATGAAATTCGTACAAGACTGATCGGTTTGAATAATTTTGGTGAGGACAATTATAAATATAAAGATAAGATTGTCCGAAAATTAAATTTGTTGCTGAATAACCGCCCGACGCTTGATGAAATGATTTATATTGCAATGTCGGCCTATATTGAGCGTGGCTGGGGTAAGGCAAGTGATTTTAAGCGGGAATTTACCAATTATATTCAGGAAACAGGTTCAGTCGAAAATTGTGATATAAAAGGTATTTCCGTAGAGCAGAACCTGTATATGGCATAGCCCTAAAAAAGTTCGCCTTGTCGATGTTGCGACAGGTTGTTTATGGCTTCCTTAACAATGGGAATAGATACGGCTCGTTTGTATGAAAGCGAGACATTATCAATTTCTTCAACCAGTTTGTGAGCATAGCTGAAAGAACGGTGCATGTTTACCAAAATGTAGTTAATTATATCACGCGAGACGGTGATTTGGCGGTCCATAAACAGTTTGATAATCAATGCGGATAATAAGTCATCATCAGGCTCACTAATGCCAATGGACGGAATCATCTTGAGACGTGAACTTAAATCCGGAAGTTTAAATGGAATTCTTGCCGGTGCAATGTGAGAAGTAAATAAGATATATCCGCCTTGATCACGATAAAGATTAAACAGATGAAACATAGCTTCTTCATCAATTTTCGGACCCAAGTTTTCAATAATAAGACATTTGTTTTGTTCAAATAACTGATGGATAATGTCGAGATTTATGCTTTCAGCCTCCAAACGGGGAAGGTGATACGGTTTGTTGGTTTTTAGGGCTACGGTTTCTTCAAAAATATGGGTGAGATGCGTTTTTCCGCAATTTTCCGGACCGTATATGCATAATCCGAATGCCGGCCATTGAGGCCATAAATCAATCATATCAAACGCTTCACTGTTGCACGAAGATTTTATAAAGTCTTGTCTTCCCCAATATGGTTGATGTGCAAACTCAAGCGGAAGTTGATGTATGTTTTGTTTTTTATCCATGTTTATGCCTTGTTTAATACATCAAAAATCTTTTTGGTGAGGTCGCCGAGGCTGAACGGTTTGGCCAAAAATTCAAATTCATTAGAAACCGAAAATTCACTACGGGTAATTTCTTCGGAATAACCGGAAGCCAAAATTACTTTTATGTCTTTTATTTGCTCTTTGACAATTGCGGCTAATTCAACACCGTTCATGCCAGGCATTACCATGTCGGTAACCAAAAGATTGAAGTCTTTTTCGGTTTTGAGATGTTCTAACGCATTTTCGGCAGAATTGCAACCGGTAACATCATATCCTTTTTTCTTGAGAGCGCGAACAGCAAAACTGCGAACCGAATCCTCGTCTTCAACAAACAGAATTTTGATGCCTGCGTGCGGATTTTGGGCATCAATTCCTTTATCAATTGCGGATACATTTAGACCAAAAATAAACTTTTGATTCATCGGCATGTGTGATGCCGAATTTTGCGGTTGAACGTTAATAATCGGAGTGCCTTCGGCGTTAGTAACGTTACGAGGTTTGTCGTCAGTATCACGGTTTTCGGCATCGGGATTGGTTTCAAAGCGAGGAAGGTGGATTGAAAAAGTTGTTCCTTGGTTGACAACGCTGTCAACTTTGATAAAGCCTTCGGTCTGACGAACAATACCATAAACCATTGCCAGTCCGAGACCGGTGCCGGAGCCGACAACGTTTTGTTTGGTGGAGAAAAACGGTTCAAATATGCGATTTAGGTTTTCTTTGGCAATTCCGCATCCTGTATCTTGAACGTCAATAACAACAAAATCTCCGGGTTTTATAATCTCTTCTCCGAATTTTTGCGGAGCCTGTAAACGTTGGGTGCGGGTGGTAATGGTCAGCACTCCTTTGCCGTTCATGGCATCTTTGGCATTTACGGCAAGGTTGATAATGACTTGCGAGAACTGAACCGGATCAACGCGGATAAAGCCGAGATTGTCACCGTGATGGAATTTAAGCGTTACTTTTTCTCCGAGGACACGTTTGAGCATTTGGCTCAATTCCATAAAGTTTTCGGTAACATCTATATATTTCGGTTGCAACGGTTGTTTGCGTGAAAAAGCAAGCAACTGTCTGACCAAGCCGGCAGCACGGTTAGCGTTGTTTTTAACCTGAATTAAGTCGGCAAATGACGGGTCACCGACACCATGCCGTTGCAACAGTAAATCACAGAAACCGATAATTGCAGTCAAAAGGTTGTTGAAGTCATGAGCCACACCGCCGGCGAGCTGTCCGAGAGCTTGCATTTTTTGAGCCTGAGCAAACTGTACTTCAAGATTTTTTTGTTCGGTTGCATCAATGATATAGAGAACAAATCCTTCGGCCGGAGCTTTTTGGTCGGAGTAAATCGGTCTCATCGGGGTGATGTATGTTGTGGCAGTTTTGTCGCTGGGGCTTAGTGTCAACTCCATGGAGGACAATTGTTTTTGATCCTGTAAAACATAGTCGATTTCACGGCGCAAAGTATGTTGATCAGATTTTTTAATCAGCTGCATAAGATTTATGCCTTGCAACTTATCAATAGTTGAGTTGGCAAATTTTGCGGCCTGATTATTACATTTTTTAATAGCTCCGAAGCGGTCGGCAAAAACAATGCCGATCGGTGCAAATTCAAACAGCCAGCTAATTTCGTCGGTGCTGGTGCGAAGTCTTTTGCGCAGGTCATTATCGTTGGGTAAATCAGCCATACCGGCAGCACGAATCTTAATTTCGTTTCCTTCGCGGAAACTCTCCTGTTTTATACAGGTTTCAATGTCTTTGCCGTCAGTACTGAAAAAGTGAACAATACCGTTCCACGATGAATTGTTAGGCGGTGTTTGAGAGTTGGGCAAAATATAATCATTTAAATCACTGCCGATAATTTCTTCACGTGTTTTACCGATTTTGGAGGCAAAAATATGATTGCAATATTCAATTTTGTAGTTTTTATCAATGATATACAGAGCGGCAGGAAGATAGTCCAAAAAGTCGTGCATGGAAAGACGTTCGGTTTGAAAAATTTCTTCCATATTGCGGTCGGCGGTAATGTCGCGAAAACTCCAATATAAAAAAGTATCTTTTTTAATTTTGTTGATTAAAAAAGGTTTTTGAAAGAAATCGGTTTTGCGCAATGAAATAGTTTTTAGCGAAATTTGAAACCACGATGTGCGCTCTTTTTGAGCATGAAGGTTGAGCGAAAGAGTGACTTTTATCGGATTTAAGTTTATAAACGCATTTTTTAGTCGTTGAAACGCAAGGCTGTTATTGCGGTTGTCGGCAAGATGCTGCTGTAAAAACCATAAAATATTTTGACTGGAAAAGAGATCGCGGGCGTTGTCGTTTTCAAGAATAGTTTTGCCGTCAAAAGTTTCAATTCTCTTGGCGTTGGAGCTCTGCCGCACTATTTCATTGGCAAAACCGCCGTAATTGATGGCTTGTTCGGCGACACGAAGAATTTGTAACGATAAAATCAGACAAATCAAAGTTAATATGCCGATAAGAGGCAAGAAAAACATGAGATATCTGGGGTGAATTATAAAAGCGATAAAAAATGCAGTAAGGGTTACCAAAGTATATGCCAAGCCGATAAGCTTTTTTTGTAAAAGCTTATCGGGACGAGGCAATTCTGTTTTTACGGCGGTGTTCAATTGATAACCCTTTGCAAAATTAGTTTAGGTAATAATATCAGCCTGTTTCTTGCCGGTTCTTTTTTCTATTTCGGCAACTTGCATGGCTATGTGTAACAGCTCATCAACCATATCGCGGGGAACGGCGTTAAGGTTGTGTTTTTCAAGTTTTTCGAGATAAACACGCAATGTCGCACCGCTGCTGCTGGTGCCGGAAAGACGAAATACAATGCGTGATCCGTCTGACATTAAAATACGCAGACCGTTCGCAGTTGATGAATGATCAACCGGGTCATTGTAAACGAATGTTTCAGCGACTTCTACTTTGAAACTGCCTTGATTGCTTCCGTTGAGAGAGGGGAGCTTTTGTTCAAGGTTTTTCATTAAATCGTTGGCAATATCGGTAGGAATGCCATCAAAGTCAAAACGCAAATAGTAGCTGCGACCGTATTTTTGCCAATGTTCCCGGGTAATTTGTTCAACTGATTTTCCGGTAGCGGCAATAATGTTGAGCCAGAATAAAATTGCCCAAATACCGTCTTTTTCTCTGATGTGGCTCGAGCCGGTGCCGAAGCTTTCTTCTCCGCAGAAGGTAATGCGTTTGCTGTCCATCAGGTTTACAAAATATTTCCAACCGGTCGGAACTTCATAATAACCGATTTTGTGGGCTTCGGCGACGCGGGCAACGGCGGTTGAGGTGGCCATTGATTTGGCAACACCGAAAATCCCGTTTTTGTATGCCGGAATGAGAGCATAGTTATCAGTTAAAATGGCCAAGCTGTCACTAGGTGTAACAAAGAATTTTTTGCCTAGAATCATATTACGGTCGCCGTCACCATCATTTGCGGCCCCAAAGTCAGGAGCGTTGTCACCAAACATAATGTTGACCAAATCTTTGGCATATACCAAATTGGGGTCAGGGTGGAGACCTCCGAAGTCGGGCTTGGGAACGGCATTACGAACAGAACCGCGTGCAGCTCCGAGAATGTTTTCAAAAATTTCAATTGCATAAGGTCCGGTAACGGCATTCATGGCATCAAAGCACATGGTGAATCCGCCGGCAAACAATTTTTGAATGGCGGCAAAATCAAAAATACCGCGCATCATCTCAACATAGTCTTTGATGGGATCGATGACTTCTATTTCCATGCCGTCAACTGTTTGTGTGCCTAAAGTATCAAGTTTGATGTCATCGGCATCAATAATTTTATATTCGGAAATACTTTTAGTTTGAGCAAAGATTTGATCGCTGACCTGACTTGAACATTGTCCGCCCGTATCAGTAGCGAATTTTATACCAAAGTCTCCGTTAGGACCGCCGGGATTATGAGATGCGGTGAGAACAAAACCTCCGTCTGTGTGCCGTTTAAGGATTATGTTGGAGGAGGCCGGAGTGGATAAATATCCGTTTTGTCCGATAATAAGTTTTTTTACGCCATTGGCAGCTGCCATTTTGATTAATTTTTGGATGGCTTTGTCATTATAAAAGCGTCCGTCTCCGCCGACAACATAGGTTTTGCCGGCAGGATTGATGACGTTGAAAATACTTTGTACGAAATTTTCGAAGTAATTCGGTTGTAAAACCACCTGAGATTTTTTGCGTAGCCCCGCGGTTCCCATTTTTTGGTCCGTGTATGGGGTTGTTTTTATATTCTGTATCATGCAAACTCCTAGATAATATTTATAATGATGAAAATATTAGCACCGAGAACGTTAAACTCAAGAGAAAGCTTGCTGTTACTCACTATTTTTTGATAAAAATAAAACCACCTGCAGAGGTGGTTTTGCAAATTATTCCTGGGGGAGAATAGAATCGAGTTTTTCTTTATCGAAAGACAGGGGAATATGGCGGGATTTGCCGTGTTTAATTTTTTTCTGAACAAGCTGGCGATCAATTTCTTCATTTTCATCTTTCATAGTAAGGGCATGGTTCCACTGAAAGACAGCTTCGTTTTTGCGTCCAACTTCCCAGTAAGCATCGCCGAGATGGTCATAGATTACGGCTTCGGAAGGAGATAGTTCGGAGGCTTGTTCAAGATATTTTACGGCTTGTTCATAATAACCTATTTTATACATTCCAAAACCAAGGCTATCCATAATGCTGCCGTCATCGGGAGACAGATTGTAGGCTTCGATGACCAGTTCAAGCGCTTCATCAATCTTTTCTTCGTTGCGCAATAAAATGTAACCGAGGTGATTTTTTACCAAAGGATTGGGATTCATTTCCAGAACTTTACGAAGAGTTTTTTCGGTGTTTTGTTTGTCGTTCATTCCGTCGTAGGCTGCGGCTTGTGCAAATAATATAACCCAGCTGTGTTGGAGATATTTCTTCGGATATAAATCGAGAGCCTTTTGGTAATAAATAACCGCATCGCGATAACGTTTGGTCATACGCATTACTTCGCCGAGGTTGGTATAAAGATCGTGGTTGTTAGGTTGTTGTTTTACAAGTTTGCGGAGTATGTTTTCGGCTTGAGAATATTGTTTCAGCAAAATCAAATTTTTGGCAATTTGAAATTGGGCGGTTAAATAGTTAGGCTGACTCGGTAAAATTTGAGTGTATATGTCATTAGCTTCTTTGTAGAGTTCACGATTGTCAAGAATGTTGCCCATCAGCATTTTTGGCATGTCATATGCAGGGTTGGAATACGATGCCAGTGAAGCAAACAAAAGCGCTATCTCTTCAGATTTGTTTTCGGGCTGCAATATCAGAGCGATACCGAACAACGCATCTGAAACTCCAATAGCGGGGTCGGTGAGAATCGGCTCTACGCCAGAATCGGAATTTTTAATCTCTTCAATGGTCTTTTTAAGTGAAAAATTACCGTGTGGCGGCACTTTATCGAGAATCTGTTGAATTTTTTCTTTATTGTTCTGCCGCAGATAGAAATTGGAAACGATTTTTAGCGGAAAGATTGAAAGAGTAATGTTTGAAGAGGACATTAATAATGAATAGTATTTGTCAGCTTCCTGATTTTTGCCCATATAGTCGCTTATGGCACCGGCGTGTAAAAGGTACATGGGTTTAAAACCACGATTTTTGGTGAGATGTCCGAGTGTCTCAATAGCTTTTTCATATTGGTTCATACCAGCGTAACTCCAAGCGGTAATCAGGGGAGAAAATATTTCACGAGCAAAATCGTTATCACACTCGGCTATATTTTTCAGAGCTTGTTCATATTGATGCTGTTTTATATCATGAATGGTTTTTATTGTGTAGATGAACGGGCTACGGTCGCCTTGTTTAAGCGCTTGATCGGCAAAATTTACGGCTTCGTCAACGCGACCTTGAGAAGTAAGCATAACGTAGAGTTGACTAGGAAGCATTTGTTTTTCCGGAGCGTTTTGTGAGGCTAAAATATAGTAATCAGAAGCCTTGTTCAGTTCATGACGGATATGCGCTACACGTCCGGCCAGATATGTGCCGTATTGGTTATTTTCAAATGTGTATGAGTATTCTTGCGGATTGGGGGTGATGTCTTTCTTGCCGTCTAGATAACAGCAAGCGTTAGCAAAGACAAAACCGGCGGCAATAGCCAGAATAAAAGAAGTTTTTTCCATCAAATATGCTCCGTTAAATTTTTGCAACGTCATTCTAAACAAAACTGAAAAAGAGTACAACAGAAAAGATGAAGATAATGTAATAATTTGTTTGCAAAAAATAAATGAAGGGCATAGCATTGTGAACATGATGAACGAAAAAGAACTTTTAGAATGGTATTTGTCTGCAGGTGTCGACGTGGTCTGCGGCGATGAGCCTTTTGTCGCCTCAAAGAAAGGAGCAACGGCAGAAGTCCGTCCGGCAATAACCGATTTGGCGCAGATGGGAGCCGCGGCATGCAAAAATGCCCGGGAAATGTGCGAAAAAGCTCAATCATTGAGTGAGCTGGAAAAAGCCGTAGAAAATTTTGACGGGTGTGCGCTTAAGTTGACGGCGAATAAAACGGTTTTCGGCGATGGTGATGCGCATGCCAAAGTTTTGTTTGTGGGAGAGGCTCCGGGCGGCGATGAGGACAGGGAAGGCAAGCCTTTTGTCGGCAGAAGCGGTCATTTGTTGAACAAGATGATGGCAGCTATCGGTTTGGAACGTTCAAAGTGCTATATTACAAATATCTTAATGTGGAGACCTCCGGGGAATCGGACGCCGACCAGTGCGGAAGTGGCAGTTTGTCTTCCGTTCCTGAAAAGGAAAATTGAGTTGATTAAGCCGAGTGTTATTGTGGCTCTCGGGGCTCCGGCCGCCAATGCTTTGACGGATGAAGAAAACAGCATATCAAAAATCAGAGGGAAGTGGCTGGAATACAGTCCTCAGCCCGGAGTTGTCATTCCGTTGCTGCCGACTTATCACCCGGCGTATTTGTTGCGAAATCCGGCGCAAAAAGCCAAGTCTTGGTTTGATTTTTTGAGGTTGGCCAAAAAGATATCCAACGATTAGTTTTTTTTTCATAATTTGTTGGCAAATTAAAAATATATAAGCTATTATTGTTTCGAATATTGGTAATAACTTGTGAGGAAAATACAATGAATATCAGCAAGGTGTTTATGGGTTTGGCAAGCGTAGTCGTAGCAACGGCAAGTTTGAGTATTGTAAACTGCGCGAGAGCTGACGATAAGTCTGTGAATGTAAAGAAAACTGATGAAGTAGCTACCGAAATTAAGGAAGATGCAATCTTGTTTAAAATCCATGACATCGTTCCCGTAAAAAACAGTGACGGTGAGGTTGTCGGATGTGATTATAATACCACTTTTTATAACCGCTCAAATGTGAGTCTGAAGGGAGCAACCGTTGATTTGAGTTGGCAGGACGAAGCTATTTCTGATGTTATTGAGCAAGAAAAGAAGGAAGATGCCAAGCAAAATAAACGCAGCATGGGACGTGCGCGTAGCACTACCGAGCGTAATACAGACAAAACGGTTTCGGGACTGGTCGAAGTTCCGGCAATTAAGCCTCTTAAGCAGGTAGTGGTTCAATCAAGAGTGAATACGGACAGATGTTTCTTGTTAATTGATAATCCGAAATTTGATATTAGAAACTGTTCGGCCGAGACTGCTCAGGGACGTTCTACCGCTGCAGCCAGCAGCAGAGGCAGAGGCGGTAATTCTTGTTCCGATTTGTTCAAATATGTATCACCGGAAGATGCTCAATATTACCTGGAATTTAAAGCCGTTACCGTTGATCAGGAAACTGAAGAACGCGAAGCTAAAAAGGCTAAAGAAAAGTCAGAAATCGACGGAATGTATCAAAAAGGTGTAGCCGCAATTGATGCTACAGGAACTATCGTATCAAGTATAAAATAAGAGAGTGTGTTTATGCAGAATAAATACGTTTTTGTTTTAGGAACAATAATTGTCGGCGGGGTAGTATGCGGTAGTGCAGGGGCACAGGTACTCGGTAACGTTAATCAAAAACCGGCGCAGGTCGTTCAGCCGCAACAGCAAGTAAAGCAGGCTCCTCAAACAAAAGAAGTTAATGGTTCGGAGGCAAAGCAACAATTGAGTGCGGCACAACGAGCCGTGCTTGATCAGCAAAAAGGTAAAGATGTTTCTCCTTTTACATACGGTACATCCGATGTTGGGGAAAAAGTCAGTGATGGCGAACCCAGAAAATCCGTTGAAGTGATTACCAAAAGGAAGGGTGATGACGACGAGCTTATTTTGTTGTATATGAAGGATTTTAACGTATACAAAAGTCCGGCCGGACAGACTCGTTGCTCAATGACCTTTGCTATTATTACAACATTGCCGACAAAGCTGTCAAATATAAGCTATCACCTTAAATGGTCCAATATGGATACGGTATTAAGTTTCAATAGTGTTACGCCGCAGGTGGAGAATCATTATACCTACTCATTGTTGGGTGACGGTTGTTATTCAATGGATAAAGCTCCTAATATTGTTATTAATCGTTGTCGAGTAAAAGGCATGTCACAACAGGTGTGTGCATCTAAAGTGAGATGGATTACTCGCGCAATGTAGCTCGAGGAAAAGAGTTGAAAAAAATATTGATTTTTTTATGCGTGTGCTGCATGAGTTTGTCGGCACATGCGGCGATTTTAAATGATAAAGTTCTTGATGATGATTTGTATGCGCAAGTGCTGAAAAAGTCAGGGACAACCGAGGACGATGTTAAGCTGTATTCTCGGATTTTTGATGCAATTAAAAATAATGATATAGTAAAAGCCGACAAATTAGCAACGAAATTACACAGCCGGGTTTTGATGGGGCATGTGTTGGCGCAAAAATATTTGAGCCGTGATTATAAATCGTCATATAAAGAGTTGACTGAGTGGCTGAAGAAATACGGAGATCATCCACAGCAGGGGACATTGTCGATATTGGCCAAGACAAAAGCTCCGGGGTATAAGCCCTCAAAACCTGCTCCGGCAAAGAAAAGAATGTATGCGTCTTATGCTTGGTATAAGGACAGCTACAGTTCACTGAAGGCGGAGGATAGGAGATTTGTCAGACAACAATTAGATGAGTTTTTGCGAGCTATTCGCCGTACAGATAACAAAAAAGCCACGACAATAATGAATAATACTCGTTTCAGAATGACTATTCCGGACAAACGTTATGACGGAATGAGCTCAACTTTGGCGGCATCGTATTTTTACGAAGGGGACTATGAGCAGGCGCTTAAATGGACAGAAAAGGCAGTGCGCCGCAGTCATGAAACGACAGCAGCCTGGTTTGGCGGTTTGGCGGCGTGGAAGCTGGGGGATTATAAGAAATCGGCAGAGTTGTTTGAAAAATTAGACAGTTTTAATGAAGAAGATCAGTGGTTGGCGGCGTCGGGTGCGTTTTGGGCTCACCGAGCCAATAAAAAGCTGAAGAACAGTGAAAAATCGGATAGATATTTGCGCAAGGCCGCATCATTTGAAAGGACTTTTTACGGTATTTTGGCGCGTTATGAACTGGGGCGCGAAATTGACTATGACTGGAAGTTTCAGGCATTCTTTAATAATACGGACAATGATGACTATCGTAATGAGATGCTGAATTCTGCAATAATTCGCCGTGCCATTCTATTGATAAAAGCCGGAGAGGAAGATTTGGCGGAAGCTGATTTGCGTAAAAACTATAATAAGCTGAATAAAAAGCAAAAAGAATTGGTTATGTTTTTGAGCGGTCAACACAGCTTTGCCAATTTGAGCTTTTTGATTGCTAACGGACTGAAAAATTATACCCAAAAGCGCAGTTATGACAGCTATATGTATCCTTATCCGGATTGGGAACCGGAGAGAAAATGGACGGTTAATCGCTCGTGGGTATGGGCTTTGGTAAGGCAGGAATCGTTGTTTAATCATAAAGTGAAGAGTTATGCCGGTGCCTGCGGTTTGATGCAGCTGATGCCTTATACTGCGGCGGCGGTTACGAAGAATAAAGAGTACAAAAAAGGCTGCAAGCAACTTTATGATAAAAAACGTAATCTGCAAATCGGTCAGGATTATGTAAAAATGTTGCTAGATGACGACAATGTCGGGGATAACCTGTTTTTCCTGGCGGCTTCGTATAATGGGGGACCGCATAATGTGAAAAAATGGGTTGATCGTAAAAATTATGAAAATGATCCATTGTTGTTTGTTGAAATGATACCTTGGCGCGAAACCAGGCTGTATGTTAAAAAAGTGGTGGCCAACTATTGGATTTATAATTCACGTCGGGGCAAGGAAAGTAAAAGCCTGAAACAGCTGAAAAAAGGCGAGTGGCCACGCCTCGACTAAATTTGACAAAACATTTGCAAAAGCCGTTAAAATATGCTATATTAATAATGATATATGTATTTTTTTGGTAATTTTTAAATTTATTATAATATGGATGTAGTTTTCTACGTAATTGCTATTTTATTAGTAATTATCGTTATTGCTCGTCTGTTAAAGGATGCTGATCGTCTTTTCGGACGGTATGGAGGTATTTTGGGCACTATTGTGACCTTTGCTATCAATGCTGTTGAATTCGGATTTATCTTCTGGGTCATCAGCAAAGTGATACCTCTTGTAGACTGGGAATTAGGTATGTATGTTGGTTTGTTTTACGCCATTTATTGCTGGATATTCGATGAGGAAAACAAGATGGCAGATTTTGTCATTGACCTTTTGAATCGGTAAACAACCAAGTAGTACAGTACTAAAGAAAAAGATCACCCCTCAACAGGGTGATCTTTTTTTTATGGTTTTCGTGATTATATATATCGGGGAGGAAAGACATGGAAATATATTTGTTGTTGGCGTTGTTTCTGATGTATATAATTACGGCAATATTTTTAGAGAAAAATATATTGCAGCGTATATGGTTGGGAGCTTTTGTGATAATGTTTGCGGTTACTGCGGGGGCATTGGGATTTTGGCGTTTTACCAACCAAGAAGTAATGATGAATGTGGCAGCAATCAGCTGGTATTATATTTTATATCTGTCATTATCGCTGACAGTGGTTTTGGGGGCGGTCAATTTATGGTTGTTCCGCCGTCAATTGTGGCGGGTATTGTCAGAGAATGATGACGATGCTCAATGAACCTTGCGGATATAGACGGGTTGCTTATTCTTGCCGATTTTTACATAATATTTGTGGCGACCGGGAATTTTGAAACGGCAGGGAGAGGCATTAAGAATACGGCGAACAATATCGGCGTGGCGGCTGTGAATCAAAAAAGATTCTTTATAAGCAACGGTTTTGGTAAAGGGGATTTTTTTGACCAAAGTTAAGGCTTCGTCAATACTGTTCCAAAAATGATTTCCGGGAATATCACGAACAATCGGGCGGGGAGATAAAAACGGCTCTTCCGTTTCTATTTCTTTAATGCTCTTACCGAGAAGGAATAAAATGTTTTCGGCGGCTTCGTCCGAAGTGTCGGAAGCATGAATAAGGTTTTTGCCTAAAAGGCGGCGATATGACTGTTTGGTGGAGGCTACATTATAATTTTTGTTATTTGTTATTTTGGGGTGGTTATCGTGTATCAGAACCGCCAAAAACGGTCCAAAACCGACTTCTTTTTCTTTTTTACAGCTTTTGGGTAATTTTTTACCGTAAAAACGGGCGAGATTTTTAGCAAAGTCCTCTTCAGACCAGCTTATTTCGTAGATTTGAAATATCTCAAATTTCTTTTTTATATCATTTAGAATTTGTTTTTCCATAAAACGGGCATTGTTCCAAATGATAAACAGGTGTAGCTCTTTGACCATCAGTTATACCTTTATTTATTGCTAGCCCAAATATAAACAGTTTTATATGATTAGGCAATATTTTTTTTATTGGTGATAATTGCTGAAGCTAAACTTGTCTTTTGAATGTGGAATAAGTATTATTGAGGTAAATGTCAGGGAAGGATAAAAATATGAAGTTAGCTATTATTGGTACGGGATATGTAGGATTGCCGACAGGCGTTGGTTTTGCCGAACTGGGAAACGATGTAGTTTGTGTTGATAAAATTGCGAATAAAATTGAACGGCTGAATAGTGGTGAACTAACGTTGTTTGAGGACGGATTGGAAGATTTGTTCCGCAAAAACGTGCAAAGCGGAAAGATTAGGTTTACGCTTGATATGCAAAGCGCAGTTCGCGGGGCTGATGTGGTTATGTTGGCAGTGGGAACTCCTCCGCATCCGATAACCAAAGAGGCAGATTTGCAATATATCTATGCGGCGGCAAAAGAGCTGGCGCAATACTTGGACGGTTATACCGTTGTGGCAACAAAATCTACGGTACCGGTGGGAACCGGCGATGAGATTGAAAAAATTATCCGTGAAGTTAATCATGATGCCGACTTTGATGTAGTTTCAATTCCGGAGTTTTTGCGTGAAGGGTTTGCTATTCACGACTTTTTTAATCCGGATCGAATTGTTATCGGTACGAATTCGGAGCGTGCCAAAGAGGTTATGTTGAAGCTGTATGCTCCATTTGTTGATAAATTTCCGCTTTTGATTGTAAAAAGGCGTTCGTCTGAAACGATTAAATATGCTTCAAATGCTTTTTTGGCGATGAAAATTCATTATATTAATGAAATGGCAGATTTCTGCGAAAAATCAGGTGCCGATGTTCTGGAAGTGGCTAAAGGCATGGGAATGGATACGCGTATCGGCAAAAAATTCCTTAATCCAGGGCCGGGGTATGGCGGTTCGTGTTTTCCGAAAGATACAAATGCCATGGCTCAGATGGGCAGAAAATACGGTTCTCCTCTCAGTTTGATTGAGACAACTATTGCTAAAAACGACGAGCGTAAGGCAAAAATGGGGCAGAGGGTTATTGAAACGATAAAATCTCATCCTGAAGGTAAAATTGCCGTGTTGGGTCTGGCATTTAAGGGCGGAACCGATGATTGCCGTGAATCGCCGGCCATTGATATTATAAAAGAGATGGTAAAATATTCGCATAATGTCTGTGTGTTTGATCCTAAGGCGATGGAAAATGCCAGACTTATCTTGGGCGATAGTGTTAAATATGCTACTTCCATAGAAGATGCCTGCGGTAATGCTGATGTAATGGTGATACTGACGGAATGGGAGGATTTTAAGCATATTGATTTAATAAAGATAAAGCAGAAGATGAATAGAGCCAAAATTGTTGATTTGCGGAATATGCTTGATGCCGATACTGCCGTAAAAGCGGGGTTTGAATATCGGGGTGTAGGAACGAACCGCCAATAAAACATTTGACAAAGATATTTTAAATTTATAGTATGCGACACAGCAATTTTATTATTATTTAAATAATTTGGATATGGACAAAGAAGAAATCAGAAAAGAACTCTACGCCCTGTTAGACGAGAAGTTCTGCGTTTCAGACGATGAACTCAGGGGCGGATCTGCACAGGTTTGTACTGACTTGGGGCTCGACAGCCTTGATGTTATTGAACTGGTCGAGTACTTTGAAAACAAGCACAACATCAGTATTCCCGACAGTGATGCCGCCGGCGTTGCCGATATGACAGTTGACCAATTGGTTGATTTTGTCTGTGAGGCAGTAACGAAGTACAAGAAAGCCTGATTTTGCTCTTTTGAAAGAACATGGTTTGCCTTGCGGGGCAGACCATGTTTTTGCAAAAAGTCAACAGATGATGGTTATGTTGATTTTACGTCAAAAACTGACAATTATTGTATTATTATGAGGAAAACACGCGAAGAGATTATGGCTGCTATTGTGGACATAATTCAGGAGCAGCTTGAAGGGGGAGCCGGTGAAATCGTAGGTAGCGACTATCTTACCGGAGACTTATGCCTTGATAGTCTGGAAGTTGTTGAGCTGGTGATCAGACTTGAAGAGATGTATGACTTTTCAATTGATGACGGCGAGATCGATCCCTTCTATGACATGACAGTTGACGAGTTGATCAGTGTCGTGGAGAAGTTTTCGAGCTGATGCAGATGAACAAAAAACGCATTTTACCGCAGGGTAAAATGCGTTTTTTTGTTTTTTATGTTGTTTGACTAAAGGCCAAACAATTCAGAGTAGGCAAAAGACAGACCAATCATAAAATTGCTGCCGGTTTTGCCGACACCGCGAGCCTCGCCCTGGAAATATTGAATGTATGGAGCAAGGCTGAAATTGTTGTGAATTTTAACATCCATGCGAGCGATGGCGCTCAATTCATATTTGAGGTCGGTATAAACGTATTCGCTATAACTCAGATAATCGCGAAAATAGCCTTCAAACTGAAATTTTACCTGTTCAGACTGAACATATTCGGTACGCCAGCCGATTTCATATGCAGATTTGGTGTTTTTGCGTTCGCTGTAAGTTATATCGTATTCGGCAACAGCAGCGACATATAATTCTTTAATGATATTGCCATTAAAAATTTTCATACCAGTTTTGCCGCGGAAGACTTTTTGGCGTGGAGCAGGCTTGTTAGGCTTAAACTCGGTTTGGTAAGCGACGCTGGCAAATGGTCCGATATCTGCATTATCAGCTTCAAAGCGCCACATTTTGCGGTTATAGTCCGAACTGAGTAAAATTTTATCAGCATCTTCACTGGTGGTATCATTGCCGTTGGCCGGGCGTAATTTGGTACGACCATATTCAGCAAAGAGGCTGTTGTTCCACTGCCATTGAGGCTGGTCATATTCAAGAACAAAGTCAAATACACCTTTAATCATAGTCTGGCTATCTGCGCTGAGTTTTGAATTTGGGTTGTCAGTGTAATATTCGCCGTTTTGGACTTCGGTAGACGCAATATCAAGAGCAACGCGGCGGAAGTTGGCACGTAAATTGCTCAGGTTTTGAGATGATTCATCAGCAGATGCGTTTGGAGCCCAAAGGGCGCCGCAACATAGCAAGATAGGTAATATATAAGTCTTTTTCATATTTCCTCCATAGTCAGTAGTGATAGTTTATCTACACGTTATACAGACAACAGCAAAATGACAATAGCGGAGGAGCAATATTAACAGGTTTTTGAGAATAAAAAATTTGTAATGTTTTTGTTAAAAAATATCTTGACAAGATGCCAAAATAACCTTAAGTAATATGCAGTCTTTATGGCGGGGTAGCTCAGTTGGTTAGAGCAGCGGAATCATAATCCGCGTGTCGTTGGTTCGAATCCGACCCTCGCTACCACTTCAAACCCTTGAGAAATCAAGGGTTTTGTTGTTTGGATGGCAAGAAAAATTTTATTTGTAAAATGGACAGAAATGTGTTAGCATGCGCAAATCATAATTTGAAAGAGGTGTAATAATGTCATCGCTTAGTGAAGGTTTAGATCGTTTTGATTTTGGTGTTGAAAAGGTATATAGAGCTGTTTGCACCGGGGATAAAAACGGTGGCAGTAAAATTAATGTTGATTTTGCAGATGCTAACCCAAAAACAGCAAAATTGACGCATATGCATTTGTTAAAGTTGCGTCAATATCTTGAGCCATCAATGGAAATGATACTTCCGCAACTGTTTGTGCGTGAAAATGCAACAGGTGGTGTCAGTGTTGAGTTTGCTAAACCAAATGAAGGAACAGAATATAACAAAATAAAGCTTTCAGGATTAATGCCGCGTATTTTGTGTGAGTTTAACAAATTTAGGTATAGAGGAAATAGCACCTCGTTTGAACATGTGATTGATGAAGACACACAGAGAGCGGCCATTTATGGTGAAAGCGAAGCGATGAAAATTGCAAAAACCGAAATACATAATGAACAGGAACGATCAATGGTGGTGTCAATATTGACGGCAAAGTCCAAGAAAGACCCGGATCTTTTACCATATTTGCATTTAGCAAGAGACGGGGACTGAGATAAATCCGCATAATAATGAAAAGAGCCTCTAACAAAGGCTCTTTCCGTATTTTTTGAGAGTTTGAAAAGCTTTTGATAATTTATCAAGTTTGAGAGTTCGGCGAACTTTTTGCTTGTATTTAAGAATGCTTTGCAGGCGTTCTAGCCGTTTGCCCATTTTGGCTGTAGATTTAACATAAGAAAAGTCAATCTCGTTGATGCTGGGCGGAAACTTGATGGTAGAGGTTTTGCGCAAATCAGAGTTGCGGAACGAGACTTTTTTCAAATTGAGGCAGTGCATCAGATCAATATCTTTGATATTACTGAAATCGACCGACCACATCTCAAGTTGTTCAATATCTTTAGGAAAAACGATGTTCTTTATCTTGCGCAGGTTGGCACTGGAAAGCACCAGTTTTTTGATGCCGCGTAGTTTTGAAAGATCAAGCTCTTGAATGTCGCCATAGTTGTATTGGACGGCAAAGGTCAGGGTATCAATGTGGTAAAAAGTATTGATTTTATCAATAATATGCGGACCGTGATCACCTTGAAGCCATAGCGATTTTGTGGAAATTGAGCGCCGGTTTATATTATCCAGATTGCGTGCGGTGACAGGGCAACTTTCAAATTCAACAACTTGACCGCGCGGCAAATCATAAAGGTCGTAATATCGGCCGTTTTTATCGGGTATAAGCCCCAGATTGCGCAGAGCAATACTAAATCGTCTTTCGTCAATATGCGGAACTTTTTCTGCAGATATAAGGTCATAGTCATTTTTGAGGTTAAAACGCCTTTTCAAATAATCTCGTATGAGTTGCACACGCTGCATTCCGGAAATGGCGTGGTTTGATTTTCCGACAATTTCAACAAGCTTGCCTTCGTCGAAAAATATGGTTGCGAAGGGATAAAACGGTTGGGACGGGTCGTTTGAGCGTAAAGAGTAATATTCCGCAGTAGTGTTTATTTTTTCAAGATATCGATCGCGACGTATGCAATGCCCCATACAATCACTTTCAAAATTGAGAGCATCTGCAGTATGCATGCGAACCAGTTGCAACTTTTGCCGAGGATAGGTCTCGATAATTTCAATGCCTTTTCGGCTGGCAGTATAAGCATTAAGATTTTCACGCTTGCGGTTATAATACTTATCAATGCTGTGGTTGAGATCGTATATGGTCGGAACGGAGCTGTAAATCTGTAAAAAATAGTTGGGATGATTGACTATTTGGGGATTGTCGTCCATGTAATTGTGTACAAAGTCACGGATATCAACCGTCAGCTCATGTAAGTGAGATTCTTTTAAGATATCAAAGTCAATGATGATATCGCCATTATCATAAGTTGAAAATTGCAAGGGGTTGTTTTGAACGATTTCCTGTGTCAGGTATTTATTAAGCAAAGCGCTGGTGCAAGCGTATTTCTTGGCCTCCGGGCTCAAGACCGAAAAACGGGTTATAATCAGTTCGCCGGAAGGGAGAATAACCGATTTGTCGGCACGCAATGTTTCAAGCTTGTGATTTAGAATTTTCTTGGCGGTTTCGTCGGTTGTATCGTGAATTTGTTGATATATATCACTAATCTGCTTTTGGAGGTTTTTACGCTTTTTGTCTGAATCCTTAATCTCCTGCTCGTATTGTTCAAATTCATCGGCAGGGGCATCGGCAAACAAGCTGCGTATGTATTGTTTATATTCTCTTTTGTTATAAATCATCTTAACCTCTAAAAAGCAGGGCAGTATAGCATTTAAAATGTCGTTGTCCAGCGTTTTGTTAGGTACGTATGGGTGAATAAATCAGTAAGTTTATTCAGGCACAATAACTATTGTCTTCGCTCGTTCTGTTAGACGGACTCGTTCCTCTTCTTCTTGGGCTTTCTCTCGGGCTTTATATTCTTCTTCACTCAGTAGTTGCCCGTTGTCATCATAGGCTTTAATTTCTATCAATTCGCCGTTTTGATAATTTTTTTCGACTTTTATTTGTCCGTTTTCGTAATACTCTCTTAAAATCCCATCATGTTTACCCTCTTTGAAAAACTTTTCTACATCGAACTTGCTATATGTATGGGGTATCTTTAGTTTTTCAGTTTTTCCATTTGTGGTTCGAATTAATATAGGTTGCAGGGGGTTATCCGGAAAGGAGGTAGTATGTATAATCTTTTTTCCTTCAATTTTTATTTTTCCACTCGGGTAATAATGCTTATAGATTTGTTCTCCATCAATAATATCAGATTCATACTCTAAAGTCCCGTCTTGGTAATAGTTTTTCTTGGAACCGGCAGGATAATTTGTATATGTATGTAACTGACCATTTTCATAATACTCTAATTCAAAATCATTTTCCACTAAAGTTTCTATTTGGCCATTTGGATAATATCGTTGGTGTATTTTGGTTCCGAAGGGGGACGAGCCATGTTCGTAATTGCCTTCCTCTTTTAGTTGTCCGTTGGGATAATAAGTTTTATATAAACCGTGGTGATTATTTTTGATGTGTTGTATGCGTTTTAACGCTCCGTCGAAATCATAATATTTTTGAATACCGTCTTGTAAGCCGTTTTTAAAATTTAATTCTGCGGACAACAGCTCATCATCATATCTATATACTAAACCAGTATAGGGTTCGGATGAGGCATCCGTACAGGAGCGTCCATTGTTGGTACAGATTAATTTCTGATTGTCAGCGCCAACATAAGTATAATTAGGTTCTCGGGCATAATAAACGCATAAAGCCGGTTTTGCGAAACATGATATCAAAAGAAAGGAAAAGAAAAATTTTTTCATGTTGTTACCTCGTTTGATAATAAAAGTTGCTTTAAGCCTTTTTAAGATAGTCTTTCAGAAGGCGTTTGTGTCCGTATTGATCAAACCAAATTTCGAGTTTGTTGCCGTCAATGTTGAGGACTTTTCCATAGCCAAAGGTTTCATGATAAACGCGGCTACCGATGGGCATTGAAGATGCGGCACTTTTGGCTTTTTGTTTGGCTTGATAATAATCGCCATCACCCCAGCCGTAATCCTCATCACGAACGTAACTAAAGCGGTCGCTGTCTTGAATTATTTCCTGTTTATGCTTTAACTTGTTTGTGTTGTTATTTGAATTATAATAATTTTTTGTGTTTGTAGTGGCGCCGAAATAGTTGGAAGCATTATTGCAAAGTTCAATGTTTGCCGGTGGCAGCTCGTTGATAAAGCGCGAGGGAATATTATTCTGCCATTGGCCGTAAATACGACGGTTCATGGCTGTGAGAATATATAGCTTACGGCGGGCACGAGTTATGGCGACATAAGCCAGGCGGCGCTCTTCTTCCAAAGCCGCCGGATCTCCGCAATCCATTGAGCGTTGGTGCGGAAAAAGACCTTCTTCCCAACCGGGTAGAAATACGGCATCAAATTCAAGTCCTTTGGCAGAGTGCAGGGTAATCAACATAACTTTGTTGCCGTCAATGTTGCTGTCGTTTTCCATTACCAAGCTGACGTGTTCCAAAAAGTCTTCCAGCGTAGGGTAGGTGTCGTGATCGCTCATAACGTTTACAAGTTCTTTAATGTTTTCAATCCGTCCTTCGGCTTCGGCAGATTTGTCATTTTGCAACATTTCCATATATCCGGAATCTTCAATCACCTGAGAGACCAGTTCTTCGGGAGGGAGGTTTTGAGAATTTTGCCTCCACACGCTAAAGCTGTTTATTAACTTATTTGCATTATCTCTTGTTTTTCCTGATAAAGAGCCTTCTGCTAACATTTTTTCAACGGCCATATACATAGATATTCCATGATGACGTGCTTCGTCTTGAAATTTTTCTATGGTTTTGGCACCAATGCCGCGGGTAGGCTTGTTGATGATGCGTTCCAGGGCTAAATCGTCATGAGGTTGGACGATTACGCGCAAATAAGCCAAAATATCTCTGATTTCAGCGCGTTCATAGAATTTCGGACCGCCGATAACTTGGTAAGGAATGGCTTCGCTGATAAATTTTTCTTCAAATTCGCGGGTTTGGGCGGCCGTTCGCACCAAAATGGCAATATTGTTGTATTCGGTGCCGGAACGGTGCAGGTTTTCGACTTCTTCGGCGATGTATGTGGCTTCATCAGAGCCGGAATAAGTACTGACAACTTTGATTTTGGAGTTAAAAGCCTGGGATGCGGGGCTGTTCTCGGCAACTTTGAGGGTTTTGCCAAGGCGGTCGCGGTTATGGCTGATTAATGCTGAAGCGGCGGCCAAAATATTGGCGGTTGAACGATAATTGCGTTCCAAACGAATGATGCGGGCGTTTTGAAAGTCTTTTTCAAAACGGAGAATGTTTTCGATTTCGGCTCCGCGCCAAGAGTAAATTGACTGATCGTCATCACCGACACAGCAAATATTGTGATGTTTTTGGCAGAGCAGGCGGAGCAACAAGTATTGAGTAACGTTGGTGTCTTGGTACTCGTCTACCATAATGTAGCGAAAACGGTCCTGATATTTTTCCAAAACATCGGCGTTGGACATCAGTATATTGAGTGTGTACAACAAGATATCACCAAAATCAACACAATTAAGCTCAATCAGGCGTTGTTGATAAAGCCTGTAAACGGTGGTTAAGACGTTGCCATGAAAATCTTCATTAATTTTATCCGCAGTCAGACCTTTGTCTTTCCAAAGCTGAATTTTATCAAGCAGGTCTTGAGGGGGGTATTTTTGAGTATCAATGCCTTTGCCCTCACAAATTTGTTTGATAAGCCGGCGTTGGTCATCTTCACCCAAAATGGTAAAATTGTTGTTCAGTCCGATAAGTTCGGCGTGTTGACGTAAGATTTTGACACAGATGCGGTGAAAAGTTCCCATCCACACGGAATCAACCATATTACCGATTATGGCACGTGCGCGTTGAGCCATCTCATTAGCGGCGCGGTTGGTAAAAGTTACGACAAGACAGTTCCAAGGGTTGGTTTTGTGCTGCGATAAAATATAGGCAAGACGAGTGGTTAAAACCTTGGTTTTGCCCGTTCCGGCACCGGATAAGACCAAAACAGGACCTTCGGTAGTTATAACGGCTTGTCTTTGCTCGGGGTTGAGTTCGTCAAGCCAGGGCATGGTCGGCATTAGGGCCGAGGCATTATCATAGGTTACCGCAGTATTATCGCTGTCTAAGTCAAATATATCGTTCATCGGTGGATACTTCTTGTTTTTTTGTTTTCTGCGGCATATATTACAGTATTATTATCAGGAATAAAAGTGCTTTTTAAACTAATGCGCAAAAGAGGTAAAAATGTCGGAAATTCAAGATAAAATTACTGGTTTGGTTGATTATATGAACTCCAAAATCATCGGACAAAAAGATTTGGTCAGAAAGATGATTATTACTATGCTGGCGGAAGGTCATGCATTGGTAGAAGGAGCTCCGGGACTGGCAAAGACTAAGGCTATCAAAACTTTGGCAGATTGTATCTCGGCCGATTTTAATCGTATTCAGTTTACGCCTGATTTATTGCCGGCAGATATTACCGGAAGTGAGATATATGTAGCGCAGAAAGGCGAATTTGAGTTTAGAAAGGGTCCGGTTTTTGCCAATTTGGTTTTGGCCGATGAAATCAACCGTGCGCCGGCAAAAGTGCAGTCGGCATTGTTGGAAGCTATGGCCGAAAGACAGGTAAGTGTCGGCGGACAGCGTTTTGAATTGCCGAGGCTGTTTATGGTTATGGCTACCCAAAACCCGATTGAACATGAGGGAACATACAATCTGCCGGAAGCACAGTTGGATCGTTTTTTGATGTATATTCGCATTGACCAGCCGAAAGCTGAAGATGAACACAAGATTTTGGAGCTGGTAAGAGGCGAGGGTACCTTTGTTAATCCGACAAAACAAAAGGGATTTGCCAAACTGAAGATTGCCGATGTTGAGGCAGCAACCGAAGAAGCACTCAAAACTTATTTGAGCAAAGAACTGGAAAAATATATGGTGCAATTGATTGTTGCCACCAGACACCCTGAAAAATATGATGAAACTTTGGCCGGTATGGTTATGTTTGGAGCCAGTCCGAGAGCGACCATTGCTCTTGATCGGTGTGCAAAAATCAATGCATGGTTGGCAGGACGCGATTTTGTTACTCCGGAAGATGTTCATGCGGTTGTGTATGACGTGTTGAGACATCGTATTATTTTGAGCTTTGAAGCTCAAGCCGAAGGTTTCAGCAGTGATGATATTATTGACAAATTGCTGAATGTGGTACCGTTGCCGTAGGGAGCGAAAATGGTGAGGTTTGATAACATCAAGGCACTGTGGGCAAAAAGGAATAAATCCGCAGAAGCAGAGAAAGGTTTGACAGCATCGCTTGATGAGCTGATGGCGCAAAGACGGAATGTGCGCTATTTGCAGGTTAGAAACAGGCTTGATACCTCAATACAGGCGGGAGATGTAAAATCGGCGTTTAAGGGGCGCGGAATAGAGATGGAAGAAATCCGCGAGTACGCCTTTGGTGATGATGTGCGCGATATCGACTGGAGAGTTACGGCGCGTAAAAATGTTCCTTATACAAAGGTTTATACCGAAGAGCGAGATAGAGAAATATACGTGTTGTTGGATTTGTCGTCATCAATGTTTTTTGGTACCAGAAAAGAACTGAAATCGGTTACGGCGAGCAAAATTGCGGCACTTTTGGGGTGGCTGGCACAGGAAAATAAGGACCGATTCGGTGCTGTAATATTTGATGGTAAGACGGCTTTGCAATTTAAGCCGCAGCAAAATATGGCGCAGTTGTTGGCAATCTTTAAGAAAATATCCGAAATCAGCCGCAACGGCGGGGCGGTTAAGACTGAGCCGAAAGCAATGAGAAAAACATTGCAAAAGCTGATTAAGGGGCTGAAAAGTCGAGCAACGGTTTTTGTGGTGAGTGATTTTGCAACCTTCGGCGATGAAGAAAAAGAAGCTATGGCAGTGCTGGCCAGAAAGACGAAGGTGTTTTGCATAGATGTTTATGATATGTTGGAAAAACAAGCTCCGACTCCGGGAGAATATATGATAGAAAACAATGGAGAAACATTAATTTTTGATACCCGCAGCAAGTCGTTTGACGATGAATATGTCAAGTTTTTTGCAAATAAGCGTATGAAAATGCAGGATTTTTGCAAAAAATTTGATTGTCATTGGTTGGAGGTCAGAACAGACGTGCCGATTACGCGGCAGATGAAAATTATATAATTGACAAAAAGCCTTTTTGGCAGTACAGTTAAAATTGCATAATTATTTTGTAAAAGAGAGTAAAAATGGTAAATACAAACGAAAATAACTCATATCGCCGCGGTCAGGAATTGTTAGACCAAGGACTGTATAAAGATGCAATTGCACAATTTGATCAGGCCATCAGCGAACAGCCTGATTCGTGGAAAGCCTTGAACTCAAAAGGTTTTGCCCTGCAAAAACTTAGTCGCTATACGGAAGCTGTTGAATGTTTTGATAAAGCTTTAGAAAAAAATCCTCAATCGGTAGAAATTATCAATAATAAAGGCGTTACGCTGTCAATGCGTGGTCTTTATAAGGATGCTATTGCTCAGTTTGATCAGGCGGTAGCCATTGATCCGACTTCGTTGGAAGCGCTGAATGGTAAGGCTATTGCTCTGCAACATATGTATCTGTACAAAGAAGCTTTGGACGTGTTGGAACAAGCAATCAAGATTGACCCCAAGCACACGCAGACATTGTTGAGTATTGCGGTTACATTACAAAAACTTAAACAATTTGAAAGAGCTATTTCGTTTTTCAAAAAGGTGTTATCGTATGATAAGTCAAATATCAAAGCATGGAACGGTGTCGGCGTGACTTATCAGCTGATGGGTGATAATAACTCGGCTCTCAAATGTTTTACAAAAATTTTGAATATAAACAGCCGTGAAATTCAGGCATGGATTAGTATCGGTTTTGTTTATCAAAAGATGATGAAGTTTTCTGATGCGCTCAAATGCTACAAAAAAGCTCAGATGATAAATGAGGGGCGCTATCACCACAAGCTGTACGATGGTTTGGCAAGCTGCCTGACAAAATTGTCGGAGTTTGACCAGGCAATCGAAATTTACAAACAGATTTTCAATACCGAAGAAGGCAAAAAGAAATGGGATGCCCAGCGTTCAATTAAGTTTGTCGGCAAGCTGAAACGCAAAAAAGCAACCGGAACATTGCCGGATTTGGTTCCTCCCGAAGAATGATAAAAAACCTCCCGAATGGGAGGTTTTTTGTTGCAAATTTTTTTGTCATTGCAAACCTTTCCCGTCATCACGAGAAGGATTTTAATCCGACGTGGTGATCCATATGAGCAGGATTGCTTCGCTTGTGCTCGCAATGACGAGAACAAAAATCTTTATTTTGTGTCGGTCATGATCGGGTTATCTGTGGTGATGCCCGTTTTGCTCTTATAAAAATCTCCGGCAATTATGTATAACAATAAAATGAGGGCAATAAAAAACAGATATTTCAAAGTAGCGGCCATATTTAAACCTCCTTTTCAAGAGATATAATTATCAATCTGCTTTTTACAAGAAGTAAAAAAAAGCCCCCGAGCGGGGGCTTTGAAATCAGAATTTACTACTCCTGATTAAGTTTGGTCTTGAGGTCGGCAATCAAGCCGTCAACCCCGTCAGGAGATTTTTTGATGAAAGCGCTGTATTCGTTGCGGGCGGTAATTGCCAGGCTGACGTTTTCAATAATAATGTCAACAACTTTCATGTCATTGCCTTTTTGGCGAACTCTCCAAACAACGCTTGCCGGTTCGGCCTGATCCATGGGAACAATGGTGTTAACAAAAATCTGTTCCGGCGATGAAGAAGGAGATGTGCCTTTAAAAATAAACTCTTTGCCTTTGAATTCATCAAAACGTTTTGACCAGGTTTTGACGTTTAGTTTACGATAAACATCAATAAATTCTTCACGTTGTTGTTCTGTAGCAGTTTTCCAATAGCGGCCGAGTACAAATTGACCGATAAATTTGAGGTCAAGAGAGGAATTAAACAGTTTTTCGAAACGAGCGTTGCGCTCAGCCTGGGAGGCATTTGAATTGATGATTTCAACAACGCCTTCGCGAGTTACATCTTTGACAAAATCTTCGGCTTTTGTAGCATCTATATCAGCTTTAGCAGTTCCGCTAAACAAGAAAAGTCCGGCAATCAGAGATATGATAAGTTTGTTTTTCATAGTCGTCTCCTAAAATCTAGTCTTCATAATCTTCATCGTCAAAATCAAAGTCATAGCTCGGGGCGGTGCCGGCGGATTTGCAAAGAGATGTCATTTTTTGGCGGTTTTGCAAATAGGCGGAACGTACGGTGGAATAAAAATCAACAGAATTGCGCTGTAAATCGTCTAGCAAATCAAGACTGCGTTCGCGTGAGTTGATAGCATCCAAGGCCGCATAGCCATAAGTGATTTTGGCAGAGTAATTCTTGTCGTTGAGCGCACCCCAATATATCGGAGTAGAAACGCTGTCAGCAGCATAACCGACACCTGAACGGATTGTGAATGGTCCGAAAAAAGGCACCATGATAAACGGTCCGTCGGGTACACAGTAGTAAGCGAGGGTGTTGTCAAATCCGGTTTCAGACTTTTTAAGTCCCCAACCGTCGGCAACGTCAAAAGTTCCGGCCAATCCCAAGGTGCTGTTAATGGCAAAACGGGCGGCTGAGACAAGAGTTTTTTTGAAACTGCCTTGCAAAGTGTGGTTTATGGTCGATACCGGCTCGTTAACGTTGCTGACAAAAGAGGTTACGCGATTACGTATGTCTTGAGTGGTAATGGCACGATAGCCTTTGGCCACCGGTTTTAAGACATACTTATCAACATTCATATTAAAATCAAACATAGCACGGTTGTAGCTCTCCAGCCAGCTGTCGTCAGAGGCTAAAGCTTGCGTTGATATGGTGCAGAGCAGGGCTATGGCGGTAATATAATGTTTCACGACTTATTCCTTTTTATGGTTACTCAATTTATTAAACGAATATAACAGCTGATTGGTTCAAAATCAAATAGATTTTATTTTGTTTGTTACAATAAAGAAATTTTTTGTGTTTTGCAAAAGAAAAAAAACTCACATAGTATCAGTTCAGTTGAAATTTTTTATAAGGACGTAAAAATGAGCACTAAACCTAATAAACCGATTATGTTGTTTGACTGCAAAACTTCACAGAACGTTATCGGACAGGATAAATTTTTAAAAGCTTTTGAAAACATTTTGAACCACGGCGCATATTGCCAAGGTCCGGAAACCAAAGAATTGGATGAAAAATTGGCTGCTTATTCAGGCACAAAATATTGCTCTACCTGCGGTTCGGGTACCGATGCTTTAACTTTGTCATTGATGGCCTGGGACGTTAAACCCGGTGATGCCGTATTTGTATCATCTTTTACATTTGTTGCCTCGGCAGAAGCTCCGGTTTTGCTCGGCGCTACCCCGATTTTTGTAGATTCTGATCCGGATACATATAATATGGATCCTAAAGATTTGCAAAGAGCAATTGATGAAGTTAAAAAAGAGGGCAAACTAAGACTTAAAGCCGTTATTCCGGTTGATATTTTCGGTTCTCCTTGCGAATATGATGAGATTATTAAAATTGCTCATGATAACGGTATGAAAGTTTTGTCTGACTCTTGTCAGTCTTACGGCTCGGTTTATAAAGGCAAAAAAGCCGGATCTATTGCCGATATGACTGCGACATCTTTTTATCCGACAAAGCCTTTGGGTTGCTACGGCGACGGCGGTGCGGTATTTAGCAATACCAACGAAGAAAACGAGTTGGTTAAGTCTTGCCGCGTTCATGGTATGAGCCCTGAAGATCACTATGATAATGTTCGTCTGGGCATGACCGGTCGTATGAACTCTTTCCAAGGTGCAGTTTTGTTGCAGAAATTGACCGTATTTGATCAGGAATTGAAGAATCGTTATCGTGTAGCAAGTCGTTATGACAATGAATTGAGCAGCTATTATGGCAAACAGAAAATTTTGGATAACTGCAAATCGGCCTATGCTTTGTATACAATTCATTGTGCAGACAGAGATGAATTGATGGCTTATTTGAAAGAAAACGGCATTCCTTGCGGTGCTTATTATCCACGTCCGGTTAATACCCAGACAGCTTATGCAAAATGGAATACACGCAGCCTGCCGGTTTGTGAAAAGTTGTCAAAGACGGTTCTGTCTTTGCCGATGACTCCATATCTGGATGATGAAGATTTGGATTATGTTATCAACAAGATGAACGAATTTGCCGCCAAAAAGATGAACAAGGCTGCATAATTCAATAAAAATAAACCTCTAAAAGTCCTCGTCCGAGCAATTGGGCGGGGATTTTTTATGGATTCTGTTTCAACTTTTGCGCGTATTTTTGTTTTTAAAGCAATTTATTATTGCTTTTAAATTTTTGTTGCCTATTATTTGGTGTATATTTTAAATGCAACAGCTTTTGATTGATACAATCAATTGTTGAGAGGTGATAAATAAGAAGATTGATTAGGATAGATGAGTAATGAGATTTTTAAAAAAGTTATTTTATTATAGGACAAGAAATACAAAAAAATATCGTTTATTCGGTGTAACACTTCTAAAAATAAAAAAAATGAACGATAGAAAGGTATATAAAATTTTTAACTTTATTAAATTGAGTCCAACAATAAGATACCACTTTTCGGTAAAGCAGTCTATGTATTTTTATATAAATCGTGTTATTGGAAAAATTGTATATAGGAGACAGATAAAAGCAAATCGAAATGCTCGAATATTGGTATGTCTGCATATGTTCTATCCACAAGCGTGGAAGCTCATTACGCGATATTTACATAACCTTGATAGCTATCATTACGATTTATTGATAACTTATACCAAAGGTAATTTTTCTGATGATGAAGTTTCACAGATGAAACAATTTAAGCCTGGTACAACGGTTATTGAATATGAGAACAAAGGATTTGATGTCGGACCATTTATAGACTCCTTAAACAGTATTGATTTGACGAAATATGATATTGTTTTAAAACTTCATTCTAAGGGAATTACTCGGAAATTTATTTTTATATATAATCAAATTTTTAGGTATAAAGATTGGTTTTTCAATCTTTATAATGGTGTGTTGGGCGGAAAGTCCGTGCATATTATGATTGACGAGTTATTTAACGAGCCAAAAATTGGTATCGTTGCAGCCCGAAATTTGATTGTACACGATCCCAAACATAAGCGTTTTTTTACTACTGAACAATTTAAAAATACCAACATAGAAATATTACCAGGCTATCAGTATGTGGCAGGAACATGTTTTGCTATAAAGGCATCATTATTACAAAAATTTAAGAAACATGCTTTTACAATTAATAATTTTGCTATGTCCGAGCGCGGATCCTTTTCATTTGCGCATGCAATGGAGCGTGTGATCTGTGCTTTTATTGAACCTTTAGGATATGAGTTTTATGGGATTAAAACAAAGCATCCACTATACAAAAAAGAAACTTCTTGTTGTCGGAAGTATAGCAGTCTGAGGTTGTTAAATGATAATAGATTTAAACTGGATTATGATTTTTTTTATAAGGTTCTGGAAACAAGGCCAGTTTTTGACTATGCAATTAAGACCATAAAACTTGGAAATATTAGAAGGTATTGGGATGGAAACTTTTATAAGTTAAGTGACACTTCTCCATATGCGTATCTTATGGGAAATAAGGAGAGGTATGATCATTATTGCTGTATAAATTCAAAATCCAGTCCGTTCAATATGTCAAGAGAGCGTTTTGATGAACTTATTGAATCGATAAAAAAGTCGTATGATGTCAGCAAAATGCCGGTAATTAATGACAAGGATAGTGCTATAATGGATGGACAACACAGAGTTGCAATTTTGTTGTATTTGTATGGTGAAGAATATGAAATTCCTGTGTTGAGTCTGTGTATGAATAATGAAAAACAAAATAAAATACAAATATTTCAGAAAATTAAGATTAATAAAAAAGGTCGTAAAGTAAAAAAGTATAAGTTGTGTGGTTTTACAGTATTGCGTAAAGAAAAAACGCTAACGAAGAAAAAATGGGAATTTCTAGGAATAAAAATAAGTAAGAAGTTAAAGAGAAAAGCTTATATAACTGTAAATCCTAAATTAGAGATAAAAAAATATTATAAAAATATTAAAGATAACATCATTTCGATAGAAACAATAAAAAAAATAATATCACAATCTGAAATAAAAGTGGTTAGCTTTGATATATTTGATACTTTATTAATTCGTCCAGGATTGTATCCAACAGATGTTCTTTATTTGGTAGATGCAAAAATTAAAAAAGAATATCAAATTGATTTTATACAATATCGCTTGTCGGCAGAACAAAAATTGGGCAATCCTCATGCGACAATTGATGATATATACGATTTTATAATGGTGGAATATAATCTGCCATCAGATGTTGTTAATATCATGAAAAAAGAGGAATTGAATTGTGAGGCATCACTTTTATCGCGTCGTGAGGATATTTATTCTTTATATGAGTATGCTATTAAATTTGGTAAACGTATAATTGCGATTTCTGATATGTATTTGCCGGCACCATTTTTGTATCAAGTTCTAGAAAAAAATGGTTATGATAAAATAGCAAAAATTTATGTTTCTAATGATTGTAAATGTAGAAAAGATTTGGGGGAACTTTATCGATATGTTGAGGAAAGAGAAAAAATTGAACCGCAAAGTATCTTACATATTGGAGATAATTATAGCTCGGATTATTTAAGAGCAATTGAGAATAATTTTACAGCAATACATTATCCTTCGATTAAAGATATTATTTTTGCTCAGAATAGTATATATCAAAATGTTTGGCAGAAAATGTCGCCAGACCCGATGATGCGTGTTTTATTGGGATATACACTCAATAATTATTTTAGAAATATGGAAAATGTTAAAAATACACCTAACGTACTAGTTGATTTTAAGGCTCTTGTAGAACTTAGTATTTCTCCGGTTGTCATGTTTATTGCATTATCAATAGCCAATAAAAAAGAAATTCAAAATAGCTATTCAAAAATATTTTTTGCTTCTAGAGATGGTTATTTACCTAAATTAGCGTATGATATTATTAAGAGATATCAAAAAATACTTCCTTCTGAATATTTATATGCTGGTCGTAGAGCATATTTTTCATGTGTTGAAGAATCAATTTGGAATTATATGGGAAATATGTGTACTGATAATATGCACATATATAAAATAGAAAATTTACTTGAGGGATTAATTTCTGATAAAAAAATTAAACATAAGATTGTTGCTTCATTGTCTGAAGATGAGAAGCAATTGGATTTTAATAGAAATAGAAAACAAGTTATAGAAATATTAAGATGCCATAAAAAGGTCTTTGATAATTATTTTGATCAACACAAAGCGAATGCTAAAAAATATTATAATAAGCTGAAAACAGATAGTATTAGAGAAATTGTTTTCGACTGTGGTTATTCTGGCTCTATTTCGAAAGCCTTAACAGCTGTTATGGAAAAACCTGTTGATAAAATATATTTATGGGAACGGGAAAAGAATAAGGTTTTAGATTCACAAAACAAAACGTCAACATTTGTTCTAATGAATGAGAAATTTTTATTTAATGGTATTCATTTATTGTATGAGGAGTTGTTTTCTCCTTTGGAAGGGGGATGCCTGGGATTTGATGAGAATGCCCAACCACTGCTTGAAAAATGTGAATTTTCAGAGAGTATGAAAAATAAATATGATTTAATTAAAGCTAGAGTGGCGTCATATGTGATGCAATTTTGTGAAATATTTAAAGATTATTTGCCATATATCTCATTTTATGATACAAATGCTCTACAAAGAATATTATACTACAGTATTAAAAAATCGCCATATCAAGAAATTAATAATTTGTGCGATATTGTTTTTTCTGATCCTATATTTTCTGCTCAGTCTCAAACATTAGTTCATAAAATCCAAGAGAAGACGGTTTATGATGATGTTTATCAAGGTACGGGGTTTAATAACCCATTTAATATTGCTAATCTACCAATGACATTACCTAGCAAGATTTTTAAAATAGGTATTCATTGCCATTTATATAATATACATTTGTACGAAGAAATTTTGGATTACTTAAAAGATTTTCCTGTTAAATTTGACTTTATTTTGACGATCTGCGATGAAAAGAAAAAAAATCTGTTAAAAAATGTGTTTAATGAGGTTACTATACCTAATTTAAATAATCTAATCATAAAAGTTGTTCTCAATCGTGGACGAGATGTGGCACCATGGTTAATTTCTTGCTTCGATGAACAAAAAAAATATGATTTGTTTTGTCATATTCACGGTAAAATATCAAAACATTTTAGCTGGGGAAACGAGTGGAGGCAATATTTATTTGAAAATTTGCTTCAAAAGGGAACAGTTATTGATATATTAAATTTGTTTGCCAATGATGAGAAGTTAGGAATGATATTTCCAGAAAGTTTTCCTGCATTAGTTAATATATGTATAAATAATAGTATTTCAAAAGAAGGTTTGGATGGTGAGCCTGGGATGATTAAAAATTTATTGCAGAAAATGCATCTTAATTCAGATTTTACGCACAAGGATTTGTTTTTTTCAGAAGGAACTATGATGTGGTATCGCCCGCAGGCACTTAAACCTCTTTTCGATTTAAGATTGCAATATGAAGATTTTCCGTCTGAGCCTATTGGGATAGGAGGAACAATTGCTCACGCAATAGAAAGATTACCTGCATATGTTTGTCAGCAGTGTGGTTATACGGCTAAATTTTATACGAAGATTAAAAAATATTAAAATGAGTGAAATACATCGCTTTTTGATGAGAGGAAAGAATTGTAAAATGAAGATAGGTATTTTTTATAATAAAAATACAAGGTCATTGAAACGAGATGGATTTTCGGTTGTACTGCCAACCTATAACAGAGCTTTTTGTATTACCAAAGCCATAAATTCTCTATTGTGTCAGACTTATCAGAATTTTGAGCTTATTGTTGTTGATGATGGTTCTTCGGATGGTACAGAAGATGTGATAAAGCAAAATTATGCCAAACAGATCAGAAGTAGAAAAATTATTTATCATAAACTACCTTTTAATCGCGGGGCTTGTTATGCCCGTACTTTAGGACAGAAACTCGCAAAAGGGAAGTGGATAGCTTATTTGGACAGTGATAATGAAATGTATGTCGATTTTTTAGAAACTTTTAGAAACGGTATTGTATGTAATCCCAAAAGTAAGGTTTTTTATGCGCAAATATGCAGACAGTCAGATGGCGGAATTATTGGAAAGGAATTTGATTTTGATGGATTGTGTCGAGGAAATTATATAGATATGGGAGTTTTTGTGCATCATAAATCAATGATTGCTAAATGTGATGGTTTTGATGAGAATTTGAAAAGGCTTGAAGATTGGGACTTGATTATACGTTATACAAGATGTGAAACGCCAGTTTATTTACCATTCCCATTACTTTCTTATAACGATGGACGACATAAAAGGATTACAACTTCAGAATCTTACGATGATGCTGAGAAATATGTCATGGCGAAATTAGAGCGATATAAAAAGGCACAATAATTTATTATAGCTTTTTACTCAAAATTCCGGCTGATAAATTGTTCGTTGTGGTTGCAGTTTAAATAAAATTACCTATATATTAGATGTAATCATAAACAGGACAGCAGAATAATGGATAATAAAGAAACTTTTCCCCTTTTACCACTCAGAGATATTGTAGTTTACCCCAAAATGATTGTGCCGCTTTTTGTCGGGCGCGAAAAATCAATCAGAGCCTTACAAACGGCCATCGATAATGACCAAAATATTGTTTTGGCTACTCAAAAAGATGCCGCGATTGAGCATCCGGAGGCAAAAGATATTTTTAAGGTTGGAACCTTGGGAACCGTGGTGCAGCTGGTCAAACTGCCGGACGGCACGGTAAAAGTTTTGGTCGAGGGTATAGAAAGAGTTTCTTTGGATGAATTTATTCCCAATGACGGTTTTATGAAAGTTGAAATAACACGTCTGCCGGAAGCCGAAGCTCACGACGTCGAGGAAGAAGCCTTATCTCGTGCGGTAATGTCAGAATTTGAGGAATATGTAAAGCTGTCCAAAAAAACACCGCCGGAGGTTTTGGTCTCGGTCAGTCAAATTGATGATTTGGACAAGCTGGCGGACACCATAGCTTCGCATTTGTCGTTGAAAATCGAAGAAAAACAAGCCTTGTTAGAGAGTATTTCGTTAAAAGACCGCTTCCATAAACTGTTGGAACTGATGAACTCCGAGATGACTCTGCTTGAGGTCGAAAACAAAATTAAGACCCGGGTTAAAAAGCAAATGGAAAAGAGCCAAAAAGAGTATTATTTGAACGAGCAGATGAGGGCTATTCAAAAAGAACTCGGCGACGGTGAAGAAGAAAATGAGATAGAAACTTATATTAAGCGTATTCATAAGACCCATTTGTCAAAAGAAGCTCGGGAAAAAGCCCTGTCGGAAGTTAAAAAACTCAAAACAATGAGCGTTATGTCGGCAGAGGCGACAGTGGTGCGCAATTATTTGGATTGGTTGCTGGATATTCCATGGAAAAAAGAGTCAAAAGTTAATAAAGACCTCAAAAAGGCTATGGATATTTTGGAAGAGGATCATTACGGGTTAGAAAAAGTTAAAGACCGTATTTTGGAATATTTGGCAGTGCAGTCCCGTGCCGATAAGGTAAAAGGACCAATTCTTTGCCTGTTTGGGCCTCCGGGAGTGGGCAAAACCTCTCTGGGGCAGTCAATAGCACGTGCAACCGGAAGAAGCTTTGTACGCGCTTCTTTGGGCGGTATGAAAGATGAGGCCGAAATCAGGGGACATCGCCGCACATATATCGGTTCAATGCCGGGCAAGATTATTAAAGGTATGAAAAAGGCCGGAACATCTAATCCGCTGTTTTTACTTGATGAAATTGATAAAGTGGGCAGCGATTGGCGCGGAGATCCGAGTTCGGCGTTGTTGGAGGTGTTGGATCCGGAACAAAATAATACTTTCCAAGACCATTATTTGGAAGTTGATTATGATTTGTCTGACGTTATGTTCGTGACCACGGCTAACAGCCTTGATATGCCGCGTCCGTTGTTGGATCGTATGGAAATTATTCGTCTTTCCGGTTACACCGAAGATGAAAAGATTGAAATAGCAAAACGGCACCTGTTACCGAAAATATTTAAGGAAAATGCCGTAAAACCTGAAGAGTTATCAGTGAGCGACGGAGCTATACGAGATATTGTACGTTATTATACACGTGAGGCCGGGGTGCGAAATTTGGAACGTGAGTTGTCAAATATTGCACGCAAGGCAATTAAGGCTCTGTTGATGGATAAACGCAAAAAAACTCCGCTTAAAGTTACGGAAAAGAATTTGAGTGACTATCTCGGGGTGCGTAAGTTCAGTTTTGGTGAAGCGGAGCAAAAAGATCATATCGGAGTTACCACCGGTTTAGCTTGGACCGAGGTCGGGGGCGATATCTTGTTTATTGAGGCGGTAGATATGCCTGGCAAGGGCAAAATTATGGAAACCGGAAAACTCGGTGATGTGATGAAAGAATCGATTGAAACGGCATATTCTGTGGTTCGTTCACATGCGAAAAAATTGGGTATTGATCCGAAAGTATTTGATAAAACCGATGTCCATGTTCACGTGCCGGAAGGAGCAACACCAAAAGACGGGCCTTCTGCCGGTATTGCCATGTATACTACTTTGGTTTCGGTGTTTACTAAAACGCCGGTACGTAAAGATGTAGCCATGACCGGTGAAATTACGCTGCAGGGGCGGGTTTTGCCGATTGGCGGGCTGAAAGAAAAGCTTCTGTCAGCCTTGCGTGGAGGCATCAAAACTGTGATTATTCCTAAAGAGAACGAAAAAGACTTGGCCGAAATCCCCGACAACGTAAAGAAAGGGCTAAAGATTATTCCGGTTGCGGAGGTCGGTGAGGTTTTAGAAATTGCATTGCACCGCAAAAGTAAATCTAAAAAGTAGTTGGTGACTAAGAAAAGCGCGGTTATTGAAAAATCGCGCTTTTTTGTTGGTAAATTAAAAAAGAATCGTAAAAACTTGCATTTTAAATATAAGAGAATCTGATAACGTACGGTTTTTAGGTTAAAAAAGTTGTTGATAAGGTAAATTTTCCTTTGTTTTTGGGCTTAAACGCAAAAATTGTGAAAAAAATCGTTTAATTTTATTGACTTGCAGAGAAAAAGATTCTTAAGTTTTGTTGTAGCGCGGTAGTTTATACCGCTTTTGAATTAACATTTTATATAGGGAGTCCCTTTCATGAATAAAAATGAACTCATTTCTTGCATGGCTAGTGCAACAGGTATGACCAAAACTGATTCTGCTAAGGCTTTGGATGCTTTCATTACCTCTGTTACAAAATCTTTGAAATCTGGCAAAGAAGTTCGTTTGGTTGGTTTTGGTACATTCGGCGTTTCTAAACGCGCTGCTACAACCGGCCGCAACCCACGTACAGGTGCAGCTATCAGAATTCCTGCTCGTAAAGTTGCTAAATTCAAACCGGGTAAATCTTTGCAAGCAACCGTAAACAAATAATTGCTAAATATTTGTTTGGATATTAGAGGCGGTTATATTCCGCCTCTTTTTTTATGCAGTTTAACATAGACATTTGACAAAAAATATTGTATAAATGAATTATATTTTGTGGAGCAAAGCAATGTCTATGATAATACCGGAATTTAAAACCGAGCAGGACTTTTACGATTTTGTGTCCAAAACCCCAGATGAGGAAATTCAAAAGATGACTTTTGATGATTGGATGCATCTGCACGAAAATTTGAAAACTATAATGGGAAAAGACAAGCAACAACCATTGCTCAAGACTGTAGCTAAACAGGTTGTTTTTCATGCGGCTGCTTCTATATATGATAGATTGCATCGTTATTCTTCCAAATTCAAAGAAGCTCACCCGATGGGTGGAACTTCTAATTTTACTGATGCTTCTGAAACTCTGTGCTTTGCAAAACTGTACAAAAATTATCGTATGGAAGAGAAGGACAGACAAGAGCTTATAGAGCTAGCTTTTAAATCTGCCGATCAATTTATGACACAAATTCCAGATGGTGATAAATATTGCTACTTGACATTTGGTAAAGATGAACTGCGCAAAAAGAAAAAAATTGCCTGTGCTGTTCGCAATGCGGTATATGATACTGTTTATGCTGATGATGCCTTAGCCAGAAATTTACTGCCGAAGGTAAGAATTGAGGAAAAAGGCAAAAACTTTGCTGGAAATTATGAACCGATAAGAGATAGAGTGTTTATTTCCACTAATGAAAAAGCTGGTATATCAACAATGGCTCATGAGGTTTTGCATTCTACTCAGGGTATGTCTTTCAAACACGAGGTATTGCGTTATCTCAATCGTCAGTTTAGCAGCTCTTCAAAATTTTATACGCTATATAAGTTTAATGAGGCGTATTACTTTAGTAGTAAGACTACTAGGCGAGGCGATGATTTTAATAAACGTAAGCGTTTTTTCCGTAGTGTTTATCGGCATCAACCACTAGAATACAGTGCGAGATTATTTGGCATAATGTTCAGGCATCGTTTGCATCAACATGCATTGTTTCAGTACCGGGTTGAAGAGATTTTGAAGACCAGCGGTTTTAAAACCCTTGATAGCTATAAAACTGCAGGTGATCCACCGAGGCTGAATATTGTTTTGCCACCGGTCAGCGGAACCAATAGTGTTATGTTCAAAGAGCTTAATGAAAAATATTTGTTGGGTGATGTTAGCAAACAACGCACCGGTAGACTTGTGCTTTCGTTTGACTGTGATGGAAATAACTTTTTGCGTATTAAAGAAGAGCATAATTATTTCAAAGATAACGTACGAGAATGTTTTGGTAATAAAAGTGTTTTTATGAAAAAAGTTTTGCCTGAAACCTTCGCTGCACAAAAATCTGCTGCTATGGCTACAATGTATAATGGTGGAAGATGATTAAATTTTTGAAAAACAAATATATTAAAAAAATTCTGCTGTTTTTGGGTGGAAGCTTTACGCTGCCGGCGGTAACGGGCGGTTGGGTGTATGATTTGTTCGGAACTTTGGATTGGAAAGAGATTTTGAGTAAAATTTTACACCCGTCAATGTGGTTAGATGCTTTTACGGTATATACAATTGCATTTTTGACTTTTGGTTATCTACCGGAAAAGATCAGCAAGAGAAATTGGTTTATAAAATTTATGTATTTTGTGATTTATTATTTGGTTTTGCTTAAAATCTCAAGGTTTTTTACCAGTGATGGAGCAGCGGAATAAAAAAAATCACATAATGGTGAATTTTTTACTTGATTTATTGTTTTAAAATAGTTATAAACTGTTTCAGCAAATGAATGGGAGTTTAGCTCAGCTGGAAGAGCATCTCGTTTACACCGAGAGGGTCGGGAGTTCGAACCTCTCAACTCCCACCAATCAAAAGCCACCTTTTAGGGTGGCTTTTTCGTTGACTGTAAGTAAATTACAGGGCTTTGATGGCTATATCAACCATTTTGGTTGCCAAATGTGTCATATTCTGCCAAAAGCTGTTGTATTGATCAATTTGGCTTTTTTGGCCGACAACGTCGCTGATTATGCGCAGAGAAGCAAAAGGTATTTTGTTTATATGGCATGTTTGGGCAATTGCCGCGCTTTCCATATCAACAGCCAGAGCTTGAGGAAAAGCCTTTTTTATTTGTTTTAGGCGTTTAGTATCGGTCAAAAATTGGTCTCCGGTAACGGTCAATCCGATTTTGAAGTGCGGAGCGGCTTTTGATATTTTTTGAATTAGGGCTTTAGGAGAAGTAAAATATAAGGGCAAATCTTGCACTTGTCCGACGACATTGCCTTCACCGCAATCAACATCGTGATAACATACTTTGTCTGCCAGTACTACATCTCCTTGTTCCAAACAATTATCTATGCCGCCGGCAAGTCCGGTATTTATTATCAAATCAACGTCAAGCCGACAGGCTTTGTCGGCGGTCAAAGCGGCGTTCACCTTACCGATGCCGGATTTGAGTAATAAAATTTCTTTTTCATAAACGGTGGCGCGGGCCTCGAGATTGTTGCCGCTAAAGGAATATAGTGATTTTATGGCATCATATTCACTCTGCATGGCGGTTATTATGGCGATTTTTTTCATCGATGCTCCTGTGTTTATGTCCGAATTATTGTTCAGAGCTTAGTTTTGACCAGATATTGCTGTCATGAAAGCGTTGTTTGTTTTCAGACCAACGGTCTTGGCGTAAAACTCCGTCAAGGTGGTAACCGGCACGTTTGGCAACGCTTGCGGAATGTGTATTTTGCGGATCATTTCTGATTTCAATACGGTTTATTCCGGCCTTAAAGAGTTCGGGTTCCAAGGCTTTGAGGGCTTCAGACATATAACCTTTGCCTTCGGCGTCAGAGCTCAACCAATAACCGATTTCCGAGGTTTTATTTTTTTCATCAACCTTAATTATATCGATTACGCCCAAAAACTCGGAATTGTCGCTTTTGCGAATTAAGTAAGCAAAAGCGGTGCCTTCACGCCAATGCTTGTCGCACCAGTCGCTCAAATACATAAATTCGTCTTCTGCGGACAAAGTCGTTTCAGCCCAAGGTAACCACTTTTTGAGGTTTTCTCTTGATTTGTCAACGGCGGCATATATTTCTTCAGCGAGTTTGAAGGTTGGATTTTTAGCGGCCTGCAAAGTTATTCGTTCCGAGGTGATTTTTTCCGGCATAATCATGGCGAATTACTCCTGTCATTCAGTTGTCTTGCATATTGTAGTGTGATGAATTAAGAAAAGCAACAAAAAAGCTTGGTGAGCATGTATCGCCCTGTTTATATTGACAAAAAGTGAGTTTTATGCCACAATATTGCTTGTTTTTGAGCTTCAACAGGGAATTCTAATAATGGAAAAAAGCAATATTAAAGATCCTCATTCTTGGCAAGGCAGAATGAAAGCGAATCTCGGCGGTGAGCTGGATGAAACCCGTATGACAAAGTATTGGGACGGGGTTATGAACGATGAGAGTAAAAAAGAGCGTACGCTGACTTGGGATGAAATTGATAAAAAAACAGAAAGTTTACTTAATGACGGTTATAGGATAGTAAAATATAGTGCAATAACCCCTAAAGGCGATTTTTCGTTGTCGTCAAATGCATCGGATACAAAGCCAAACGCTTCCAATATGTTTTTTGAGTTGAAATTTGATAAGAATGAATTTGAACAAATATATGATTTGTTCGGTCGTTATGAAAACAATTTTCCCGATTATTTTAAGAAGCAAGATGATTTTGAAAAATACTGCTCTGATCATGATATATGGGTGTTGGAAGATATCAAGACTTTGGGGTCGGCACGTCCTATTCCGGTAGGATTTTCGACATTCTGTATTGATGATACAAAAGAGGGCAGAGAAGAGTTTAATGTGCCGGAAAATCAACGTTTGTTATATCATGATACAGTAGCTATCAGTAGCAGTGTGCAGGGAAACCGTGTCGGAATGCGATTTATGGATATTGTCGATGGATATTATCTCAAATATTTTGGAGCAGAAAATATTTGTTATGGTTTGTGTACCGGTGAAATCAACAGTAATGATAAAGGAATGCTGTCAAAAGGTTTTCATGAAAAAAGAGGTTTCGGTGATTGGACAGAGGGTGAAGCTCCTCTGAAAAAATGGACTGATCGGTACAAGAGCGTACAGGCAAAATATGGTAATAAATCTCCTAACGCGGTAAATTTTATGATAAACTCTTATCGTGGAAGATAAAACGATTGTTTTAAAATAAGAATTGACAAAATAAACAAAAATAGTTATATTTCAGCCAATATTTGAAATTATTTATAAACCATTATACATAACGTTATGCAAAAGTTACTTGCTAATCAAAAGCCCGTGAGAATCATTACGGCACGGCCTGGTTATACCAGCCTCGATTTCGACGATCCCAAGGTCGACAAGATTCGTGCGGCGATTCAGACTACTGCAGACGATGGCTCGAAGATCTACACTGACCTCAGGACCGGCAAAAACATCCTCCTCGGTCGAAACAGCCATGTTCTGACTATCTGCTCCAGTACGGTGATTGAATACAATGACGGAGAGAAGTATCTGATCGAACTCAGAAACAACGCCTACGTTGTATGCAAGCCGGGTGAGTTTGCGTTCCATCCCGAGAGGGTCGTCCAGAGCAGGGTTACTGATTAGGCCAGCAGAAAAAGCTTGCGTCGAGAGGACGCCCGAGCAGTGACGTGATGTCACAGATCTTACACCAACCGAAGCTCCTTTCCCACCACGGGTTAGGAGCTTCCCAATTTTTAAATTGAATATTGACTATTCCGGCGGAAATTTGTTTAAAAAGCGTCTGTTGCAATATTTGTGTACAGGTTTTTCATACAAATGATATGTCAGTATTCCAGCAACAATGTTAATGATTATTATGGTAACAAGGAGTTCGACAGAGTGTGTGGTAACAAAAACCTTATGAACTTTGCCATATGCCTTAAACAAAGCAAGAATTATTGGATGTATGCAATATATTGCATATGAATATTTTCCTAGCCATACGGAAATTTTGTTTTCCAAAAGGTTTGAAATAATTCCTTGTTTTATCAAGAATAGATAAAATAAGAATGTAAACATCACAATAAATAAGAAAGATGTTTTTCCGGGTAGATGCGAAGATGACGTTAAATAATGTAGCAGAAAAGAACATAGATACAATTCTAATAATGAAATTAGCCATTTTTGCTTTTGCGAACACTTGAATAAGAAGCCTGAACTATAAAGCATGTTTACAAAGTAACCTAAACCAATTCCTGCTACAGCACGGACAATTCCAATATTAAAAATATAATAAACGTTTTTGACATTTCCGTCCGGTATAAAATGCATGTATTGCATATATAGAGAAATTGAGGATACTACAAGCAACCATACAATGAGATTAAGTTTTTTCGTCTCAAAAATTTTAGCAAGATAAAAATAAAATAGAGAGACCCAAAACAGACAGGGAATAAACCAAATTATAACAGCACCAATGCCTCCTGTAGGGGGAGAGAACCCTATTGGTCCCAAAAGAAGCATTCTAAGAATATTATCGCTAAAAATAAAACGGATATCTTTTATGAAACCAGAACATATCATTATTAGGAAGACAAGCAACCATAAATTAGGAGCCAATCTTAAAAAACGTTTCTTAGCAAAATCCCAGGTATCTTTATTTATATTAAAAGTTCTGAATAGGAAAAAACCTGCGATTATAAAAAAGAAATCAACACAAACAGAGGCATAGTTAATGCCGTGCAAATATTTAGGTAATGTAATAAAATAGCCCTCTCTTAAATGAAAAGCGACGATAAATAAGGCTAAAATAAATCGCAAAAACTCAATATTTTTAAACTTCGTCAATGGAATTTCCTTAGATTATGGTATGAAAAAATAAAACGCTGCAAATAATTTCTCTGTGAGAAATTATCACGATGTTTTGTTTGGATATTATAACAACAATATATAAAGTCAATTAAATCTTTATTTGTACAACAAAAGCCCTTGGTTTGATCCAAGGGCTTTTGTTAAAAGTTAAAACCAATGCCGGTTTTGAGGGCGAGATATTGACATTCGCCGTCGGACTTGCCGGGGGGCACCATGTAGGATGCTTCGACATTCCAGAAGAGTAGGTCAGTGAGCCTGAACTCAATACCGGCCTCGGTTTTGAAGCGCCAGATGTCATCAATATAACCACTCTGTTGGGGAGAGGCGTATTTTCTCCATGGCATGGCACCGACCAAGAGGTAATAAACATTGCGTTCACCAAAGGCGATGCCTAACGATGGACTGACGTAGCAAAAGCGAGAAACTTTTTGATTAGCTTCCGCGGGCAATGCTCCCATGCCGACCTCAATCTTGGTGCGAACAATGTTGAGATCACAGGTGACGGACATGTCTGCTGTCGGTTGTTTGGCAAGCAGGTTGTAGCCGCCACGTAACGCAACATTGTAGTAGATGTCATAGCACTGAGCGAACGCCGTCGCTTCGGCCATCATGGCAAGGATAAGGATAATAATCTTCTTCATCTGACTTTTCGTGTTTTATCTGAATAAACAGGTCTAGTTGCGAGAGGAAGAAAACAGGTAGCCGTTTACGTCAAAACCGCGATTGATGAGGCGGAACTGACTGAGCGGCATGTGCAGTGCACAGTAAACATTAGGCATTTGCCGTTCTTCGTGAGTTTCACGTACTCCTCGGAAATCGAGGGTGATGTACGTCGGATAGCCGTTCGTGTTGTTGGTACGAGACGAAGTATGACAGCCCCAAAAAATAGGATGATTCTGATCTTGATTGGCAAGTTCACATGTCTCGGCCGAAGGAAAACGACTCTTGAAGTAGGGATAGTTGTCACGCTGCCAAAGGTAGCGGAACGCTAGTGCGGCGAAAATGTGTTTGTTGTGAGTTACAGGCTCAAAAAAAGCAATTTCGACCGTGTCATCAGGAAGAACATTGACAATAGCCTTTTGTTTGGCTGGGAGTTTGACGACGCAAAGGCGGTCATCAACATAGCATCTAGTTTTATCCATATGAAATAATGTGTTAATGATACTTTTCTGGCGGAGATATTAGCCAAAAAAAGTTTTTTTGTCAATAACAAAAACAAGTCAACGACGAGTGAAAATTCTTATTAAATTACTTTGTTTGATATGTTTTTTTAGACATTATAATAATTGCAAATGCAATCAGAAAACCAGTGCCATAAACCAATAAAAACCAGCGTAACATTAATGAAAATGTACAATATTTAAAGTCATGCGCTGACGTTATTATATTTTGAAGATTTTCTGCACTTTTCTTAAAATAAAATTTAAACGGCAAACACGTTCCTTTAATTTCTATGCAAAAATTTGGCAAGCGACCATTATTATATCTTAAACTGGTAACCTTTGGTTGATGAAAAACGCTTGTTTGTGTTGTCGATCCCAAACCAAACCATGTGGTTGTTTGTACTTGGCAATTCTGTTGTTCACAGTTAATTTTATAAAAATTTTTGATTTCGCCAGAAAGAAAAGCATCAAGAATTAAAATGAATATGCATAAAAACAGCATAATTGCAGTCAAAAATTTCAAGTCTTTTTTTTGTTTATCAGTCAGGTGTAACATATTTTATTCCTCAAAATGTTTATTGTATTTTTATCTTTCAATATCTTTAAAATATTTTATGGTTTCTGGCTCAAGTTGTGATGCAGCAGCGTCATCGCAAACGATTATGCCGCGTTCGTGGTTTTGCAGAGCAGAGATAGTCCATTTGTGGCTGATTGCACCCTCAATACCGTGATAAACAGCTTTGGCTTTTTTGGCGCCGGTGGCAAGGATTAATACCTCACGAGCATCCATAATTGTGCCGACACCGACGGTCATTGCCGTGCTTGGAACTTGGCTGATATCATTATCAAAAAAACGGGAGTTTACTCTTATGGTGTCAGAAGTGAGGACTTGGACACGAGTACGAGAATTGAGTGATGAAAACGGCTCATTAAATGCAATATGTCCGTCTTCGCCGATACCTCCTAAAAATAATTCTATACCGCCGCAAGTGAGGATTGATTTTTCATAATTCGCACATTCTTTTTCAACATCTTGAGCCATGCCGTTCAAAATATGGATATTTTGTTTTTTGATGTCGATATGGTTGAAAAAGTTTTCAAACATAAAGCGGTGATAACTCTGCGGGTGGTCGGCAGGCAGACCGACGTATTCGTCCATATTGAAAGTAATGACATCGGCAAAAGAAATTTGTTTCTGCTGGTTCATTTTGATGAGTTCATTATATACACCAAGAGGGGTCGAACCGGTCGGAAGCCCAAGGACAAACGGGTGGTTCGGAGTAGGGGCAAAGCGTTTGATTCTGTCGGCAATATAGTGCGCCGCCCAAGAAGATACACTTTGATAATCCGGCTTAATAATTACTCTCATTTGCATATTCCTTTATCAAAAATTTTTCCTTTAATTATGGTTTTTAGTACTTTGAAATTTTTATCAAATACAGTCAAATCGGCGTCATAACCGGGGGCGATTAAGCCTAAATGCTCCTGTTTCATAATCGTGGACGGATTGTAAGATGCGGTTTGAACAGCTTGTTCAATAGGAAGACCGAAAGAAACAAGATTTTTTACACCTTCAATCATAGTCAGGGCCGAACCGGCAATAACATCATCAGATTTACGCACAAAACACTTGTCAAGATAGACTTCTTCTCCATTGGCATAAAGGTGTTTGGCCTTTTGTTTGGTCGGTTTTAGCGAATCGGTAACCAAAACGACTTTGTCAATCGGTTTGCAACGGAACAAAAACTTTACAATGTCAGGGTTGATATGAACGCCGTCGGCAATAATCTCGCAAGACAGTTCGGGGTGAATAAATACCGCACCGACAACGCCGGGGTCACGGTGATGCATACGGCTCATGGCATTAAACAGGTGAGTTACGTGCATAATGCGAGCCTGCATGGCTTCTACCATTTGCTTGTAGGTGGCGTTTGTGTGTCCGGCCTGGAGGATTATGCCCTGCGCAATACACATTAGTGCCAGTTCTCGCATGCCCTTGAGCTCGGGAGCCAAAGTCATGTTGATAATGTTACCTTGTCCGACAGTAATGATTTGTTTCATATATTCAAGGTCAACCGGCGAAATCGAATCGGGAGACTGAACCCCGAGCCGCTCTGGAGATATGAACGGTCCTTCAAGATGCATACCGAGAATTTTGGCGCCTTTTTCGTGTCCCATGGCTTTTTGAATGCTGATCATGGCTTTGAAAAGTTTGTCTTTCGGGGCGGAATATAAGGTCGGAATAAAAGCGGTAACTCCGTACCGGGGCAAAATTTCCGACATTTTGAGAATGGATTTTTCATCCATATCATCAGTACCGAAACCGCCAATGCCGTGAATGTGAGTGTCAATAAAACCGGGGGCAATGTATGCGCCTTTGAGGTCAATAAACTTGGTATTAGGTTTGAATTTTTTTTGTTTGAAACGAGCTTCGTTAAATACGTCGATGATTTTGTGTTGTTTGATGAGTACACCGCAATCAGGCATTGCAGAGTAGCCGTTCAACAGAGTGGCATTGTGAAAACAGATTTCGGTAATCATTTTTTGCTCCAATTCAATAATGCAATTATTATATAGCGGTATAAGTAAAAAAATGGTTTCCATGTTTTAATTTTTGAAATGACGTTTAAGGGTTTACTTTTTAGACAAAATGAGGTATAACAAGCGCAATATTTAATTATTAACATCTAATTATAATTGTTATTTTTATGCAAAAAGATCCCAGAATTGAAAAATTGGTACACAAGGTATTGACGGAGTCAATCCGATTACAACCAAACGAGAAAATTTATCTCGAATTTGAAGGCGAACAAACCCTGCCGGTTATGGAAGAGTTTATCCGTCAGACTATTCAGCTCGGCGGCGTGCCGTTCTACTTCTTTAATGATACAGCCCATCATATTGCTTTGTCGCAAGGCTGTTCTGAAAAGCAGATGTTTGCTTTAGGCAAGATTCATGCTGAAATCATGGAACAAATGGATGCGTATGTGGTAGTCAGGGGGTATACTAACCCTTATGATAAGACTGTATTGACGGCGGAGGAACAAGGCCTTTTTAACCGTGGTTTTATGGGGCCGGTGCATTATGATGTTCGTATCAAAAAGCGCTGGATGGTTATGCGTTGGCCGACGAATGTTGCTGCCGCTTTGGCGAAGATGAACACTGCAGAATTTGAGGATTTTTATTTCAATGCATGCCTGTTTGACTATCGCCAATTTGAACAAGCTGCTCACCCGCTGGCTGATTTGTTGTCAAAGACGAATCGTGTCAGTATTTGTGGTTCCGGCACCGATTTGGAGTTTTCCATCAAGGGAATTCCGCCGACTATCAGCTATGGGGTGCGAAATCTTCCGGATGGCGAGGTTTTTACTGCTCCGGTCAAAGATAGCATTTATGGTGAAATCATATTCAATACTGAGACGGTTATCAGAGGAGAACCTTTCTCTGATATAAAGCTCAAATTTGAAAAAGGAAAGGTGGTTGATGCCAGTTGTTCTGCCGGCAGTAATGAAAAGCTGCACAGCATCATTAATATTGATGCAGGATCATGCTATATCGGTGAATTTGCCTTTGGACTCAATCCGTACATCACTCATACCACGGGTGAGGGGCTGTATGACGAGAAAATTATCGGCTCAATCCACATGGCGTTGGGTAACAGCATTCCGTCTTCATGTAATGGTAACCATTCCGCAATACACGAGGATCTGGTGAGAATTATGAGACCAGAGTACGGTGGCGGAGAGATACGTTTTGATGGTGAGTTGGTGTACAAAGACGGTCAATTTGTGCTTGAAGAGTTGGCCGGACTTAATCGGTAGTATCTGTGTTTCGCAAAAAAATCTTGTCGGTTGAATACCGACAAGATTTTTTGTTTTAAACCGTTTTGATGGATCGGAGTTATTATAAGGGTTTACTTTTTAGACAAAATGAGGTATAATGTGCGCGTTGAATGTATTATTAATCTATAATTCCAAATCTTATGCGAAAAAAATTCTTTTTAGGCATTTTGCTGATGATTTCAGCTGTGTTTGTTCTTAGTGCTTGTGAGCCGGACAATGACCCGTGGGAAGACGACTATCGTTACGAACTGCATCGGGGTGATCAGGGACACAACCGCGGGGATAATAACAACGGTGGCAACAACGGCGGTAACAATAACGGTGGCAATACCGGTAATAACAACGGTGGCAACAACGGTAACAATAACGGTGGCAACACCGGCGGCAATAATGGCGGCATTAACAATCCGACTACTTACAAAATCACCCACATTTGGGAGTGTGTAATCAGAAGGTCAATTATGTTCCCATTCCCCGCGTATGTTATGCGTTGCGACAACGGAAAGTACTACTATTTGCTGCGCTATCGTTATCCGAACGAACTCCATGTCGGCGATGAGATTTATTTTACGGTCTCACCGTTCTGTGAAAGCGAGATTGAGGAAATTAACGGCCATGACTATCACGGCGGAGAGGGAGCGAATGAAAACGAGTATCCCGATTTAGGAAGTAAGCTCGTAGCCAGTGACCCGATTGAAGCCGAGGTCTACGGAACGTTCCCGTTCAAGATGTGTACCCGCTTGCCGATTACGCCGTCGTCTTATTGGTGTATTGTTACGACCGGACAAAAGTTGTTGTTTGTTACTCCTAACAACATTGACTTTACTCCTGTTCCCGGTGACAGGTTCGTTTACAGCGTTTATACGCTGTTTCCGAACAGTATCCTTAAGGCGAAGAAGCTCTGAACTCGCAAACAAAAGAAAAAAAAAGACCTCTGCTGATGCAGGGGTCTTTTTTTATTCCGATTGACTTAAATTTTTGTGACTGCTAAAATCGGGGAAATTAAGGAGTTTGACTATGCAGGAAAACGGATATTTAAAAGTTTGGGGAGCCAACAACTCAATAACCGTGATTGAGGATGGCGTGGAACATGCACTTGGACCTGAGGGGATTCCGGGATTGTCTATCAATATTAACGGCAACAATAACAGCGTGGTGATTGAGCTGCCGTTGCGGTTTGAGGAGTGTAAATTAGCTCTTGTCGGCGATAATAATTCATTTTCAATCAGGTCATCAAATAAAAGCAGAATGTTGAAGGTGTTCTTTTATATTGCGGACGGATGTGCAATTGAAATCGGTAAAAATTGCTATATTAATAATAACGCGGTGTTTATTGCCAAAGAAAAAGCGGGAACAAAAATTTCTATCGGAAATAATTGTGTGATTGCTACCGATTGTTTGGTGAGATGCGGTGACGGACATACGATGGTGAATGAATATAACGGGGAACCGCTGAATGAACCGGATGATATTGTGATTGAAAACCATGTGTGGGTAGGGGCAAGATGCATTTTGTTGAAAAAGGCGTATATTGCCGAAAATTCTGTTGTCGGTGCAATGTCATTGGTGAATAAGCGTTTTGATATTCCAAATGTTCTGATCGGCGGAGTGCCGGCAAAGATTATAAAGAGCGGTATAAATTGGGATCTGGCCGATTATAAGACTTATATGGACGAGTAATTCCCGGGAGTATTCGGGGCCGAAGATTAAGACTTGTAAAATATTTTTTTTTGCATTACCTTTTAAAAAGTTTTTTTGTTAAAAGGGGGATAAAAATGCGTTTTGCTTCATTATTGATGATGGGTGTCCTGAGCTTTAGTTCTGCTGCTATGGCCGCAGAAAAAGTAGTCGGAGACAATGATAAACTTTCTTTAGATATAAGTGTATATAACCGCAGTTTAGCCTTGGTTAAAGATGTACGTAAAGTGTCTTTGATAAGCGGTGAAAACGATATTGCATTTGAGGGAGTTGCGGCAAATATTAAGCCGGAGACGGCAATTTTGTTCGGCGAAGGTTTGAAAGTTTTGGAGCAGAACTATGATTACGATTTGCTCAATGCAGAGAATCTGGCCGCTAAATCAGTGGGTGAAACCGTAAAGACGGTGATTGTTAATCCGGAAAACGGGGAAAACGTTTTTGATACAGCAGAGATTTTAAGTGCCGGTTACGGTCGTCCGGTGTTGAAATTTAAATATGGAGTTGATGCAGATTTTCCGGGTAGATTGGTGTTTGAAAAAATCCCTGCTGGTTTGCGTAATAAACCGACTTTGGTGGCTAAGGTAATCAGCGATAAAGCCGCAACCAAAGATATTTCATTGGCATATCTGACCAACGGTATCAGCTGGAAAACTAACTATGTAGTAAATGTGGTCGATGAAAGCAAATTAAATATGACCGGCTGGGTTACAATAAATAACGAATCGGGAATTGATTATAATAATGCCAAAGTTCAGTTGATTGCCGGTGATGTTAATGAGGTTCGCGAGGTGATGAGAGGTCGTCCGATGATGTTGCAATCTAAATCGTTTAACGCTGTGGTAAATGATGAGGCTTTAGCGGACGGTGCTTCTGAGGAAGAATTGGGCGGATATCATTTGTATAATTTGCCGAACAAAACGACAATCAAAGACAAACAGACCAAACAAATCAGTTTGATTGAGAAAAACGGGGTTAAATATAAAAAAGAAGCCAAAATCAGTTCGCAGTTATATTTTAACCCGGGATCAAGAGCAAAGTTTGAGCAGGTTCATCCCGATATGTATTATATAATCAATAACAAAGAAGAAGATAATCTCGGTTTTCAGTTGCCGGCCGGTATAATTCGTTTTTATGAAAAAGACGAAGGCGGCAATTTGCAGTTTATCGGTGAAAATTCAATCAATCACGTAGCAAAAGATGAAACAATGCGGTTGCGTTTGGGTAATTTTGTAAACATCTTTGCTACCGGAAAAATCAATAATATTGAAAAAGTTTCAGAAACAGGTCCGGTACAGGACGGAACTCGTTGCAAAAAAACGGAAAAGAAATATTTGTATAAAGCAGAAGTCAGTATAACCAACTCGGGCAAAAATGCTCAGGAAGTTGTGTATACACAGAATATGCCAAGTGGTGGATTGATTACGACTTTTGCTCCTCATAAAGGAACTCAACAGCAATTCGGTGTTTATGAGTGGCGTGTCAATGTTCCGGCGGGCGGAACCGAAGTGATTACATTTTCGGTTACGGCACCGCATGTTGATAGAGTTTGCGATTAATCAAATTAAAAAGACCGCAATAAAATGCGGTCTTTTTTTTTATAGTTGTTTATTCAAAATCTGTTTGGCAAATTCAATATCAAAGCTGTTGCCGGCACGTTCTTGTCGGGTGCAGGGGCCGTCGATGATTTTGTCATTGATAATACAATAGTCGGGCCAAATACCGATATTTTGAATTTTGTCTCCGGAAGGAGTAAAAAATTCTCCGGTAGTGAGTGCAAGTTTGCCACCGTTATCAAAAGCAAAAATATCTTGGATGGTGCCTTTGCCGAAAGTTTGAGTACCAATCAATGAGGCTTGAACCTGGTCGTGTAAGGCGGCAGCTAAGGCTTCGGCAGAAGAGGCGGTGTTTTGGTCAATCAGGACAGCCAGCGGAAGATTGAACACTTCATCTTGTTTGGCAACGTAGTATTTGATTGAATCGCTTTCTTTGCCTTTAGTGGCAACAATTATGCCGTCATCGATAAAGAGTTTGGCAATATCTATGGCAATATTGAGCTGTCCTCCTTTGTTGCCGCGAAGGTCAAGGATAACAGCTTTGACAGCAGGGTATCGCATAATTGAATTTTTGATATATATAGGGGTGTTAGTGTCAAACGACGGAATTTGAATATAAAGGAATTCACCGTCCATTTGGGCGCTGATTTTAGCATCTTCAATATCTTCTTCAACCTCATCACTAAAACGATATTTTGAGTGATCGGCAAGTGATGCTACGGCGTGATAGAGGACGTTTTCAGTCATAAAAATTTCATTTTTGCGTGCGGCGGGAGAAATCTTTGCGGCTTTATCAATAACATTGGCGGTAATCTCAGCCCATGATTTGACATTGTTTATTTTGCGGGGCTTGTGCCAAACACCGGCAATTTGACGATGGTGATACAAATAAACATTATCATTTCCGTCAGAAAAAACAAGGTTGGGGTCAGTGGCAGAAACGCTTTTTAGCCCGGCAACGGCTAGTTCTCCAACCTCAACAGGTGTTAGATGTTTATTGACTATGGTATCATAAACGGTTGCAATAAAAGCTTTGTCATCTGCGCGTGCAGGGTGCGACAATGCAAGAGTAAAAAACAACAGTAAAAATTTTTTAATCATAATGAAAACTCCACAATGAGAGGGGTATGATCAGAAGGCTTGTCGGTATATCTCGGAGCTTTGTCTACATAGCATTTAGCGAGTTTATCAACCGCAGGAGCTGAAGTAAAAAAGTAATCAATACGCATTCCGTGATCAGCATTCAGTGATTTTCCGGCATAATCCCAAAAGGTATAACCGATATCATCAGGGTGCATGATTCTGAAAGCATCATAAAACCCCAAAAATGACATTTGATTCAGGCGTTGCCTTACTTCAATGCGAAACAGAGCATTGTTAGCATAGTCTTTGGGATCATAAACATCTTTGTCAGTCATAATTACGTTAAAATCGCCGCCGATAATAACCGGTTGGGGGAGAGAGGAAAGTTCTTTGAGGTGAGATATGAACGCATCCATCCATTGTAGTTTATATTCAAATTTTGAATGGTCGGAGGTGTTGTTGTAAGGCGGATTGCCGTTGGGAAGATAAACCGAGGCAATGCGAAAGGGGGTGTTTTTGATGACGATGTCAGCCTCAAGATAACGAGCCTGTTTGTCAGCAAAGGAGGGGAGATTTTCGCAGATTATTTTTATTTTTTCGCGACTCAAAATTGCAACACCGTTATAACTTTTTTGTCCGAGAATCGAGGCATTGTATCCACAGGATTGTATTTCAAAAAACGGGAATGAATTAAAATCAGACTTTATTTCCTGCAAAAGCACAATGTCGGGACTCTCGGCTTTGAGCCATGTACACAGGTTTTCGATGCGAGCGTTTATGGAATTTACATTATATGTTGCAATTTTCATAAATTTATCCCTTTACTATTTTATCTTTTGTAATGTATATTACTTTTAGTTTTGTGAAAAGCAAAAATTTAGGAGACAGTTAATGCTTGATAATTTTCCAGATGAATTCCGTCGTGATGATGAAAAAGTTTTGAATGAATTTCGTCAGAAACAGGTTAATTTTGACTTGGAACAGCGTAAAAATGACATTAATAATTCACGCAGTCTTTTTATAGGCGCATTAGCGGGATTGCTGATGGCGGGGATCGTGGGTTGGTTTGTTCTGGCACCGCGTTATCAGAACAACAATTCTGAAAATATACCGGTTATTGCCCGTCCGCAAACCCCGGTAAAAATCCAACCGGTCGATCCGGGTGATGTGGAGCTGGCATCTCAAGAACGTACCGTCTATGATATAATTGAAAAACGTCCTGCCGCGGAAGAAAAAGATAATGTTGTAACTTCAGCGGAAGAGCCGAATGCACAGGGAATCGAACAATTGGTTGAAAAAACAACCGAGGAGATTAAAACAGCCCCGGTTGCTGCCGTCGAATCTTTAACCGCAGATAATAGTGTAAATGTGACCGAACCAGCTAAGACAGTCGCTCCGTCAACAGAGCCTGAGGTAGCTGCCGCGGTTGAATCGGCTAAAGTTGAAGAGGAAGTCAAGCCGGTAGTTGCTGAAACAAAGAAAGTTGAGCAGGAAGTTAAAGCCGTGGAAGAAAAGGTTGTGGCGGCAAAAGCATCGGCAAATGAAATAAAAGCCGGTAATTGGCAGGTGCAGTTGATGTCGTCGCCTAACAAAGCAGCCGTTGAAAAATCATGGTTAACCATGCAGAAAAAATATGCTTTGTTGGATAATCTTCCTCATGAAATTGAAAGCGCAGATTTGGGAGCAAAAGGTATTTTCTATCGATTAAAAGTAGGTAGTTTTGCCAATAAGGGTGATGCTGATGCCCTTTGTTTGCAACTGAAGAAAGCCGGAGGAAATTGTTTTACGGCAAAAAAATAAATGTTGGTAGATGCTCTTATAACTTTTATTCCGATATTTATTTCGGTGGTGTTGCATGAAGTAGCACACGGGTATGCGGCCTTGAGTTTTGGTGATGATACGGCCAAGCGTTGCGGGCGGTTATCGTTAAATCCGATTGATCATGTTGATTTTTGGGGTACAATTGTATTACCGCTGGTTCTGTGGTTTGGAAATGCACCTTTTTTGTTTGGCTGGGCAAAGCCGGTGCCGGTCGATTTTAGGAAATTGCGTTGCAAAAAATTAGGAACTTTTACGGTAGCAACTGCCGGTGTGGCAGTTAATGCAGTGTTGGCGATGCTGGCAATAATAATCATGAAAAATGTTAAGGTTGACGCTTACAGCGAGATTTTTTTGAGCAATCTGTTGGCGATTAATCTGGCGTTGATTTTTTTGAATATATTGCCTTTTCCACCGTTAGACGGGTCAAAAATGTTTTTCGGGTGGATTGATGCCGGATGGGCAAGGCGCTATGTTTCGGCAGAAAGAGAAGGATTGATGGTGTTGGTGTTTCTAATTGCCGTTGTACCATTGGTCGGAGGGATTTTAGGTATTGGCGGAGTTGAGGCGTTCAATCCGTTGGATTGGTATATGAGAGCAATGTTTAATTTTGTATTGGAGTTGGTATGACAACAGCAATATTGGCCTCGGTTGCCGGAACAAGTTTGAGTGATGAAGAAAAGTCGGTATTGGAAAAATTACAACCGGCAGGGGTTTCGTTATTCAGCAGAAATGTTTCAGATAAAAACCAGCTTAAGCTATTGGTTTCTTCAATAAAGGAAATTATCGGGGACGATGCCGTCATTGCCATTGATCAGGAAGGCGGACGTGTACGCAGACTGGCAGAACCTAATTGGCGGGGGTATGCATCGCAATATGTGTTGGGGCAGTTAGCAACTAGGGTTACAAAAATGCATGCCGCTCTTATTGCCGAAGATATGCATGAGATGGGGATTAATCTCAATTATTCGCCGGTTTTGGATATTGCGTATAGGCAAACACACGAGGTGTTAAAATCACGCTGTTTTTATAAAAATCAGGCAGAATACGGCAAAGTGATGGCAGAAACATATATTAAAAACGGTATTTGCCCATGTATGAAACATATGCCCGGACATGGTCGCGTAAAAACGGATCCGCATTTGGGGTTGCCGATTATTGAAGGTGATGACAAAGCTTTGGAAAAAGATTTATCCCCGTTCAGGGAAAATAATAATTTGCCGGCGGGAATGACAGCGCATATTGTGTTGCCACAAGTCGACAATGTTCCGGTAACCATGAGTGCAAAAGCCATAAAGGAGATTATTCGTAAGCGAATAGGTTTTGATGGTTTGCTGATTACCGATGCAATAGAGATGAAAGCACTTTCGGGTTCGGTCGGAGAAAAAGCAAGAGCTGCACTCTCAGCCGGATGTGATTTGATTTGTTATTGCGGCGGCAACATCAATGATTTGCGTGACTTGGAAGCTCAGAAACTTTATATCGGTAATTTGACGGAAGAACGATTGGAAAAAGTTAAAGACATAATTAAAGGCAAGCAGGTTGATAAACCTGATTATAAAGAATATTTGTCTGAAATCGGTAAGGTTCCGGCATATGTGGAAACATATGATGCCACCGAAGTATTAAATCGGATGCAGAGAGTCTGACTATTTGTTGGTTAAAACCTCAATGTCATAAGGAAAATTAATGTCGACACAAGCGCTTTCGTCGGCCTCAATGAGTTTGGTGTAATCAAGGTGCTCAATAAATACAACGCGCAGATGAGCGTTTTCCGGCACTAAGTCTGCACTTTGGTACAAGTCGCGTCCCCATAAAATCGGATTATATTTTTTGCCTTGATAGTAACTGATACAAACCTGTTTATGATTGTTTTTGTCAAACGAAGCAATCATTTTGTTGAGGTATTCGGGGGTAATATAGGGCATATCCGCAGGCAGTAAAATAGCTCCATCACAGAAAGAAGGAATTGAATTAAGTCCCAGGCGGATTGAGGTTCTGACGCCCGAAGCATAATCATTATTGCGCAAGATATTAATGTCGAGGTCTTGTAAATATTCTTCCAATTCTTCAGCTCGGTAGCCGGTAACAACATATATCGGGGAGGCTTTTGATTTGATGGCTGCACGTACCGCTTTCATAAACATAGGTTCTCCCCCAAGATCGACCATAAGTTTGTTGCGGCGGGCGCGGGAGCTGGTGCCGGCAGCCAGTATAACGATAGCGATACTTGCTTCATTTTTGTTTTTGCGTGACGTTTTCTCGGGAATTATAATGTTGTTTTTTTCTTCTTCAGTCAAAGTCAGATTATCAACAATAATGCTGTTGTTTTGAGGAAAGTCATTTTTGAACAATTTTTCTTTGCTTATGGCCATTTTAATCATCTTGTCGGCCAGAGATGATGTAACTTTGTCATAGTGATATGGAACAACAATGATTTTTGTTCCTTTTTTGATGCCGATCATAAGATCGGATAAAGTATCCTGAGGAATATTATGGCATAAAATTTCATCAGCAGATGAGGCTAATGCCGATGGAACGGTGTCAGCACCAGAACTGCCGGGAAGTCCGGGAATAACAAATACCAAAGGATATTTTGCGGCAGCTTCGGAGATAGCACCGGCAACATCATTATATTCGTGGTTGCTGTGAATTTCTTTTTCAAAAACAAGATTATTAAAATTTTTAGTAAGTTTTTTTATTATGCTGTCAAAGTGTTTGTCTTCAGAAGTGTCATTGTAAAAATCGGTATAAACCACGGCAGCTTTTACGGAAGCGGAAGAGTTGATTTTAAGCAGAGCTTCGTTGCCGGCCAAATGATATGAAACATTTTCAACAAAATCCTGTTCAACAATCGGACAAAGCATTTTCAGACTGCCGATTACTTCACCTTTTTTGACGGTTTTGTAGGGAGAAACGGTATTAATAATTAAATATGGGCTGATGCGGTTGAATTTCATCAATCGCTCTTCGGAACAGAGAAAAGTTCCGTCTTCGGCAGCAACCAATTTGCAGCTGTTGGAAGTTTTAGATATGCTGTAGGCCAGACCTTCACCGCAGATTAAGGGGGCAATCATGCCGAGTGCGGTTGATGCCTCAAGATCACTGGGAACGGTGCTGATGCCGGTAATTTTTTTTACGCCGATGGCTTTGAGAAAAACTGTGTCTTCGTGTGTAAGCCGGTGTCCTTGCGGCAAAACGCGATTGTCAATTCTGATGTCGTTAAGCAGAATGATTCCCTCGGCGGCGTAAATATCAAATTCACTAATATTCATTACTGGAAACCCTTATTAAAACATATCCGGCGGATATTGTAATAAAAAAAGGATTTTTCGTCAATAAATAATAATGTGGTTGACGAGGGCGGTTTTTGATTGTAACTTCAAGTCTGAATATGGGAGGAAAATATCATGAAAAAATTTTTAAGCGTTATTGCAATGACAATGGTTTTGAGTGCTTGTGAGGGTATGGATATGACACCATATACCACAGCTAATACGAGCGACCCGGTCAGAGTGAGAATGAGAGCTTGTATGCTGAGTGAAGCACAAAGTAAAATGCAGGCCGGTACATTACTCGCCGGTGGCTTTAAGGCTGAAGTTGACAGCTTGAGCAAAACTTGTGTCAGAAAATTGGCTTTGCAATCTGCCGGTATAGATGAAGAGGCAGCATCTACAGCAGCTTCAGTACTGAACAATCTGATGGGCAGTACGGCAAAATAGCTTTTAGGGCAGGTTAAATAAAAAAAGTACCGTATCACGGTGCTTTTTTTTATTCAAGCAATTTAGCTTGGTCGTATTCTGTCTGAAGTTTGGATATTTCTACTTCAGTATAGCGTTGAGTGGTGGAGAGGGACGCATGTCCCAAAAGTTCCTGGATGGAACGCAGGTCAGTGCCATTTGCCAAAAGATGGGGGGCAAAAGAGTGGCGCAAAGAGTGCGGTGTGAGATTGGAAGGAAGCCCCATATAATTACGGATTTTTTCCATTTGACGTTCAATAATGCGGGGGCTGATACGTTCTCCGCGGGCTCCTAAAAATATGGGATCTCCGTGGTTATGAGAATAAGGACAAGCTTCAAGATAAGCGTTGATAGAACGAGTAACAATAGGTAAAATCGGAACAATACGCTCTTTGTTGCCTTTTCCTTTGATACGCAAAAAATCCCGGTTGTCAAAATCGCCAATGTTTGTGTTTACGGCTTCGGATATACGCAATCCGCAACCGTACAACAGGGTAAAGATGGCAATATCACGCAGTTGTTGCCAGTTTTCTTTTTCAAAATTCGGGGCTTCTTCAATCAGGTCTTTGGCTTGCTGAATTTCAAGAGCACGAGGCAAAACTTTATCTTTTTTGGGCGATGACAGAATACTGACAGCGGAGTTCTGAACAATTCCTTTGCGATTAAGCCAATGAAAGAAATTGCGGATTGATGATAGTTTGCGGGTTAAAGAGGTTTTGGAAATAAGTTGGCAATGGCGTGAACTGATATAGCGGCGAAAATCAGAAATCTGCATTTTAGACAGAGAGCCGATGGTTTGCGGAGTTTCGAAAAAATCAAAAAACTGCGATAAATCACGAGCATAAGCATCGACCGTGTGTTCGGAATAGCGACGCTCGTTTTTCAGCCATTGTAACCAATCTTTTACGACTTCGTGTAAAATGTGGTCGACATTGTATTTTATTTCCATCTTCATAACCGCAATTATAATATTTTGGGTTTAATTTTTGGTAAACGATTGACACGGATTCGAGCGGTGGTATAACCGATGAGGTATTTAATTATTGATAAATTATGGACAAAGACAAACCCAAAAATTGGTATAAAGTAGTTAGAGCTCATTATGCTATTTATACCGATCCTGTCACAGGAAAAAATGTAAGCGAAAACGTCGTGATGTTGTTCGGAGGTGTGTACAGGACCTTTGAATATCCTCAGGACGGTGTTCGGAACTATCTTCTGAAAGTGGGGGATGAAATCTTGATTGAGGGCAGTCCTTATGACGGCAACGTCCTTCTCTACCGCTGAAGGAGAAAGTATGCGTTGAGAAAACAGCTTGTTTTTTGCAAAAAAACACGCTGTTTTTTTATGCTTTTAACTTGGGGATTGTGTGTAAAATCGGTTTTGTTTTAGAAATGAGATGAAGTATAGTTAAGCATAATTTTATGGAGATGTTTTGATGATTTTCGGCGTTTTATTGCCATTGCCGTTTGATGAGCCGTTTGATTATACCAGCGATGAAGATTTGCCGGTAGGAACATTAGTGCGGGTTCCGTGGGGAAAGCAGGAAATCGTCGGAGCAGTTTGGAATAAAAAACAGGTTTCGGATTGTCATCCGCAGAAGATAAAACAGATTATAAAAAAATATAATTTTTCACCTTTAAACAAAGAGATAATAGAACTAATTAAATTCGTTTCTCAATATAATATGGCGCCACTCGGAATGGTGCTGAAGATGGTTATAAGTGTGAAGCAGGTGTTTGATGACGAACCGACGGAAATTTTTTATGAGTTGACCGGCAAGACTTTGGCAGAGGCAAAATTAAAAAATTCTGATGCAAGATGGCATGTTATTGATTTGTTGAAGCACGGGGCGTATACCAAAGCAGAAATTTGTCGCGGAGCCGGTTGCAGTGCCGGTGTGGTTGAAGCGTTGAACAAGGCCGGAATAATTACCGGAAAGGCAGAGATTAAGAAAAAACAATATGATGAACCGAAACCTGATTTTGTACGGGTTAAGCTGACTGATGAACAACAGGTCGCGGCCGATAATGTCGTATCAAAAGTCGGCAAAGGTTTCTCGGTTACATTGATTGACGGGGTTACCGGCAGCGGAAAAACGGAAGTGTATTTTGAAGCGGCTGCCGAAGTATTGAAACAAAACAAACAGGTGTTGATTCTGGTGCCGGAAATATCGCTTACGGCGCAATGGCTGGCAAGATTTGAACAGCGATTTGGCGTAAAGCCGGTGAGTTGGCATTCAGGGTTGAGTATAAGAGAAAGAACCGATAATTGGATTGCAGTGGTTGAGGGACGGGCAAGAGTAATCGTAGGAGCCCGTTCGGCACTGTTTTTGCCTTATCCCGAGTTGGGATTGATTGTTATTGACGAAAGTCATGATCACTCTTTCAAACAAGAAGATTTTGTTAATTATCAGTGCCGGGATATGGCGGTCGTCAGAGCTAAATTTGGGCATTTTCCGTTGATATTGTCAACAGCTACTCCGGACCTTGAGACAGTGGTTAATGTTGAAAACGGAAAATATGATTGTGTAAAATTGACTAAACGTTTTGCCGGTGCAAATTTGCCGGAAATTAAAATTATAGATCTGAAAAAAGATAAACCGCAACGAGGAGAGTGGGGACCATCATGGCTGTCTCCGACGTTGGTAACCGCTATAAAAAATAATCTTGAAAAAGGCGAACAGTCGATGTTGTTTTTGAATCGCCGCGGTTATGCTCCGTTGCTGATATGCAGAGACTGCGGATACAGATTACAATGTCCTCATTGTACCGCATGGTTGGCAGAACATAGGTCAAGTAACAAACTGATTTGTCATAGATGCGGATATATGACCGAACGTCCAAAAGCTTGTCCGAATTGTCATTCTGAAGACGGACTTACGGCTTGCGGACCGGGAGTGGAAAGAGTTGCGGAAGAAGTCAGTCACCGTTTTCCGGAAGCAAGGCTGAAAGTGCTTTCAAGTGATACAACCTCAAGCGTGGCAGAGCTGTCAAAAGTTTTTGCCGAGATGGAAAAAGGTAAATTGGATATTATGATCGGCACGCAGATTTTGGCAAAAGGGCACCATTTTCCGGAGCTTACATTGGTGGGAATTGTCGATGCCGATTTGGGGTTGATGGGGAGCGATTTGCGAGCTTCCGAACAGACTTTTCAGCTGTTGTCGCAGGTGGCAGGCCGTGCCGGCAGGGGTGAAAAAAGCGGTGAAGTGATTGTGCAGACTTTGTATCCCGAAAATGCGGTTTTACATGCGTTGGTTGATAATAATCGCAATAAGTTTATGGAATTGGAAAAACAAACCAGACGGATGTTAAAAATGCCGCCTTATGGAAAACTGGCGGCGATAATTGTGAGCAGTGAAAAAGCAAACCTGGCGGAAAAAATTGCCGTAGCTTTGGGTAAAACAGCGCCGAATACGGATTATATAACAACATTGGGACCGGCTCCGGCTCCGGTGTTTATGTTGCGTAATAAATATCGTTTCAGATTGTTGTTAAAGGCGGCGCGTAATATAAATATTCAGGAAGTGCTTAAGGTTTGGGTGCAAAAAGTTAATGTTCCGAATCAAGTTGGTGTCGAAATAGATATTGATCCTTATTCTTTTATGTAAAAATTAACAAAATAGAAACTAATCAAGGGTAATATTAGCGCAGATTAACAGGGGCGATACCGCATGAAAAAAAACGAGCAAACAAAATTGGTTCGGTCTTATGCAGAAGCGTTATATGAGGCTTCTGAAGCCAGAGGCGTTTCAGAAAAGGTGTTTGATGAAACCTTAAAACTGGCGGCGGATTTTGATGCAGAACCTCAAATTAAAAAATATTTGTCAAACCCGGTTTTGAGCAATCAAGATAAAGAATCGGTGCTTGATAAAGTGGCAAAAAAACGAAAATTATCGCAACCGATGTGCGGTTTGTTGAAGACTATGGCCAAAAACGGCAGATCGGGAGTGTTATTTTATGTTTTACAGGATTTTAGGAATATTTTTTATCGCAAAAAAAACATATGTCCGGTGCAGGTAAAGACGGTTATAGATTTGACCGAAACGCAGAAGAAAAAACTGGTATCCGCAATGGAAAAATATACCGGTAAAAAAGTAGTGGTTGATTATCAAATCAAACCGGAAATTTTGGGCGGATTGTTGGTGGAATGTAATTCGCAGATTATTGATGATTCAATTAAAGGAAAAATTGATCGCTTAATGTTGTTGATGAAAGGGGCTGTATAGTAATGTCGGGAGCAAGTGAAATAGCATCACTGTTGAAGTCTAAAATAGCCGAGGCTAAGGCTGATATTGATGTTGCCGAGGTGGGACGTGTCTTGTCCGTAGGTGACGGCATCGCTCGAGTATATGGACTGGATAATGTAAAATATAACGAGATGGTCGAATTCCCGAACGGTGTTAAGGGTATGGCTCTGAATTTGGAAGAGGATAATGTCGGCGTTGTTTTGTTTGGAGATGATAGCGGGATTAAAGAAGGCGATATTGTAAAACGTACCGATAAAATTGTGAGTGTTCCGGTCGGCAAAGCTTTGCTGGGACGTGTTGTAAATGCTCTGGGTGAACCGATTGACGGTTTGGGAAAGATTAAGTCGGAACAGTATAGCAATTCGGAAGTTAAGGCGCCGGGGATTATTGAGCGTCAAAGTGTATGCGAACCGGTACAGACGGGACTGAAAATTATTGATGCTTTAATTCCCATCGGGCGCGGACAACGTGAGTTGATTATTGGTGACAGACAAACCGGAAAAACATCAATTATTGTTGATACAATAATAAACCAGAAGGATATTAATGCACGGGCCAAATCCGAAAAAGAAAAATTGTATTGTATTTATGTCGCAATAGGACAAAAACGTTCAACGGTAGCACAAGTTGTTCAGACGTTGAAAGATCATGGGGCTTTGGATTATACAATTGTCGTGGCGGCAACCGCTTCTGATGCTGCTCCGATGCAGTTTATTGCTCCGTATTCCGGTTGCGCAATGGGTGAGTATTTTCGTGATAACGGAATGCATGCGGTTATCTTTTATGATGATCTGTCAAAACAAGCTACGGCATATCGTCAGATGTCTTTGTTACTTCGTCGTCCTCCAGGGCGTGAGGCTTATCCAGGCGATGTCTTTTATTTGCACTCAAGACTGCTTGAGCGTGCAGCTAAAATGAGTGATGAGAACGGCGCCGGCTCATTAACGGCGATGCCGGTAATCGAAACTCAAGCTGGAGACGTTTCCGCATATATTCCGACCAATGTGATTTCGATTACGGACGGACAGATTTTCTTGGAAACATCGCTGTTTTATCAAGGAATTCGCCCGGCAGTTAATGTCGGCATTTCGGTGAGCCGTGTGGGTTCAGCAGCGCAGATTAAGGCCATGAAACAAGTTGCCGGAAAAATCAAGCTTGATTTGGCGCAATATCGAGAGATGGCGGCATTTGCAAAATTTGCTGCCGATTTGGACACTTCAACTAAAAAATTGTTAGCCCGAGGAGAAAGGTTGACCGTGCTGTTGGAACAACCAGTATATTCTCCATTGACGGTAGCAGAAGAAGTAATAGTTATTTTCGGTGGTGTGCGCGGATTTTTGGACAAGATTCCGGTAAATGAAGTTCAGAGTTTTGAAAGAGCAGTATTAGATACGGTGTCTAAAGAACAGCCGGAATTGTTGCAAGAAATTGATGATAAGAAAGTTATATCGGAAGATCTTGAAGACAAACTGACGAAGTTTTATGATAATTTTACCAATCAATATCTTAAGCAGGTGAAGGCAGCATAAGATGGCGGGCTTAAAGGAATTACGCGGTCGAATAGAAACCGTCAAATCAACGGAAAAAATCACTTCGGCGATGAAGATGGTGGCGGCTTCCAGACTGCGCAAAGCCCAAACGGTTTTAAATAAGAATGCGGCCTATCGGACTACGGTTTATGATGCAATAAGCCGTGTTTGGTATGCGTTACAACGACGAGCGAAAGAATTTGAGGTTGGTTTTAAATTGCCCGATTTGTGTACTCCGAAAGCAAATAATCAAAAATATTTGCTGATTGTGTTGTCATCGGATCGCGGTCTGTGCGGCAGTTATAACAGCGCAATTATAAGAGGGGCGGCGGCTCGAATAGAGGAGCTGAAAACCGAAGGAAAGGAAGTGCAGATTATTACCCTCGGATATCGCGGATATATAGCACTCAAAAAACGTTATGAGGATTTGATTATACGTCATGATGAATCGGTGGTCAATCAAGGTGTGCAGTATGAAGAGGCCATTAGTCTGGTAAACGAAATTGTGCCGATGTTTGAAAGCGGAACAGTTGATGTTTGCGAAGTGGTTTACAGTAAGTTTAAGTCAGCATTGAGCCGTGATGTCGTGAGCGAACAGATTCTGCCCTTTGACTTGGAAAAGGTAAATACGGGTGTTGATGATATGGATGGGATATGTGAATACGGTACTGAACCCGGGCATGAAAAAATGTTGGATTTGTTGACATCGACGGTATTTAAGGAATTTGTGTTCGGAATTATGATTAATTCTCAGGCATCAGAACAAGGTGCGCGAATGACGTCAATGGATAGCGCAACAAGAAATGCCAATGATATGATTGCAAAACTGACTTTGAGATATAATCGACTTCGTCAGGGAGCAATTACAACAGAGTTGAGTGAAATTATTGCAGGTGCAGAAGCAGTTTAGTAGTTAAGGAGAAGAGAAATATGACCAAAAAAGACGGGTATGTGTTTCAGGTAATGGGGGCGGTTGTTGATGTGAAATTTGATGACATTGACGATTTGCCGAATATTTACACTGCGTTAAAATGCAATAATCAGGGCAAAGAACTGGTTTTGGAAGTAGAGCAACAGTTGGGTGAAGGAGTTGTTCGTACTATTGCAATGGACGGTACCGATGGTTTGAAACGCGGTGTTAAGGTCATTAATACCGGAAAACCGATAGAGGTGCCGGTCGGTCCGGGTTTGTTGGGGCGTATTATTAATGTTACAGGAGATCCGGTTGACGGTCGCGGCAAGATTGAATATAAAGATTGCTTTTCTATTCATCGTGAAGCTCCGAGTTTTACCGAGCAATCTACCGAAACTGAAATTCTAACTACCGGGATTAAGGTGATTGATCTTTTGGAACCCTATGTGAAAGGCGGAAAAATCGGCCTGTTCGGGGGTGCTGGTGTGGGTAAGACCGTGTTGATCCAAGAGTTGATTAATAACATTGCCAAAGGACACGGAGGATATTCGGTATTTGCCGGTGTCGGTGAACGTACTCGCGAAGGAAATGACCTTTATCACGAAATGATTGAGTCGGGAGTTATTGATATTAAAGGGGATAACTCTAAGACGGTTTTGGTTTACGGACAGATGAACGAGCCGCCCGGTGCGCGTGCCCGTGTTGCTTTGACGGGTTTGACCGAGGCGGAATATTTCAGAGATGTAGAACATCGTGATGTGCTGTTTTTTGTTGATAATATTTTCCGTTTTACGCAAGCCGGTTCAGAAATCTCTGCATTGTTAGGCCGTATTCCGTCGGCGGTCGGTTATCAGCCGACATTGGGTACAGATATGGGAGCAATGCAGGAACGTATTACTTCAACTAAAGATGGGTCAATTACATCGGTTCAGGCAGTGTATGTGCCGGCCGATGACCTGACCGATCCGGCTCCGGCAACAACATTTGCGCATTTGGATGCTACAACGGTATTAAGTCGAAGTATTTCAGAATTGGGTATTTATCCGGCAGTTGATCCGTTGGATTCAACTAGTCGTGTTTTGTCACCGTCAATTGTCGGAGAAGAACACTATAAAGTTGCCCGCGGTGTACAAGAGATTTTGCAAAAATATAAATCGTTGCAGGATATTATTGCGATTTTGGGTATGGATGAGTTGTCTGATGAAGACAGAATTACGGTATCCAGGGCGCGTAAAGTGCAAAGATTTTTATCGCAACCATTCTTTGTTGCAGAAGTGTTTACGGGTACCAAAGGCGAATATGTAAAACTTGAGGACACCATTAAGGGCTTTAAAGGAATATTGGAAGGAGCATATGATGATGTGCCGGAACAGGCTTTCTTTATGGTCGGTACAATCGAACAGGTTTTGGAAAAAGCTGAAAAAATGAAAAATGGTGAGGCGGCTTGATGGCTGGTGTTTCGTACAAATTAGTGCAACCGGAAAAGGTTATAAAACAAGGTGCAGCGTGGGGTGTTGTGTTGCCGACGGGAGAAATCAATTTGACGGTGATTGCCGGTCAGTCTCCGAGCATTGTTAAGTTTGATGACGGATTGTTGAAGATTTTGGATGAAGAAGGGCATGTCAGCGGACTTTATTTCGTTAAAGCCGGGGTTGCGGTGATTGCATCTGATCAGTGTGATGTAACCAGTGAGAAAATTTGGAATAAAGATAAGCTGAATTTTGAAGAGATGCAGGAAAAGGCAGAAAAAGATGCCTTTTGCAGTATGATTGTTGACAAGTGGTTCGGTGAATAATATTTGCGGTCGATATGTCAGCTTTTGCATTTGACAGAAGTTAGAGCAGAGTGTAATCTGTCTGTGATTTTAATCTTTCAGAGGAAATAGCGATGAATAAAACATATTATAGAATTATCATGATTACAGCAATTGCTTTCGTTCTCGGTATCGGTGTTAAAAGTTTGATGAGCTCACCGACAAAAATCGCCGTTGTTGATGTGAAGCAGGTTGTAAATCAGTCTAAAGACGTTGCCGAGTTGAGAAAGCTCAATCAGGAACGTTCTAAAGAATTGCAGGAATGGGTTAAAAACAAGTCTGCAGAAATTGAAAAGAAAGCCGGTAATGACAAGAAGAAAGGTGCTGAGTTAGCAGCTAAATCAAACGAAGAGTTGGTTGCCAAACAACAGGCTATGCAGGAAGAATATGCTGCAGAATTGCAAAAAATTGATGACAAAATCAGCGCCCAAATGGCCGATTTGGCAAAGAAAGAAGGTTTTGATATAGTTTTTGCCAAAGAAGTTGTTTTAGAGGGCGGTCTTGATATTACTGACAAAGTTATTGAGATGGTTAAGTAATAACCTGAATTATTGATAGCAAAAAAGCTCCACAAAAAATGTGGAGCTTTTTTTATTTTTAGTTTTATATACAAAAAATATAAGTTATATAATATGGAAGGAAGTTGAGAGCAAGTAGATGATAAAATTCTTAATAATAGTTGTTGGATATGTGTTGATTTATCCGAGACTGGTGTTCGCGGACAGTACTAGTGTGTCACAAGCTATGAATTTTGGTACAGTCAGAGTGAGTAATCCACAAAGCACGGCAACTATTGTGTTGGGGAGTGATGGCGAATATGGAGCAAAAAGCAATATTGCTACGAACACAGGGCAACAAAGCGGAATAGTAAATTATACTGCAACATCTATTTTTTTACTTAAAACAATTACAGCAGGCACTACGAGCGGGACACTTACTTGCAGTACATCTAATACATGTTCATCATGTAGTATTAGTTTTGACACAATGACAGTTTCTCCTACGTCACAGAATTTTACAGGTTTCTTTTCTTCGCAAACAAAACCATTTAATTATGGGGGAAAAATAACGATTCCAGCGAATTGCGGGTATGGAAGTTTTTCCGGTTCCGTTATCGTCAGCTATACTAACAATGGAAGTAATAGCGGTAGCGCGACGTTACCGATAACAGTGGTATTAGAACCTCAACCGGTAAGCGTTATGGTAACACAAGATTTGAGTTTTGGTGTGGTACTTTCAACAACAACTCATGATGTAGTAGTTAATCCAAATGGGAGCAGGCAGAGTTCCCCATATATAATAAATGATTCTTCATATCCGCATAGTAATGGTATTATAAAGGTTACTAAACAAGAGAGCGCTGCCCGTTCAGTTACTGTGGTTGTTGATAGCGGAACGATCATAAGGTTGGGAGGAACATCTCTGAATGTTGATCTAACGACAAGTCCTGATGCGGCAAGTATAACCTCGTTAACAAGTACAGATACGTACATAAACGTTGGAGGAACGCTACACGTGCAACAAGGAGCACCGGCGGGAGAGTATTCTGGTCAATATAATGTAACAGTTACGTATTAACAAAAGCCCCGAATAATCGAGGCTTTATTTTATTTTTCGGAAGTATTTTTCTTCATATGTTTTTCAAGCCAATGAATGTTGTACATTCCGTCAATAAACTCTGATTGGGAGATAATTTCCTGATGGAGAGGAATTGTGGTCGATACACCATCAATTACAAATTCTTCCAAAGCACGGCGCAGACGCATCAAAGCAGAGTTGCGTGTTTGTCCGTGAACAATGAGTTTGGCAATCATACTGTCATAAAAAGGCGGAATTGTATAACCAGAATAAATTTCCGAATCTACACGTACGCCAAGACCACCGGGAGCATGCCATTCAGTAATGGTTCCGGGGCAGGGTGCAAATGTGTTAGGATCCTCGGCATTTATACGGCACTCAATGGCGTGACCATTGAAGTGAATGTCTTTTTGTTCGTAACCGAGGGCGGCGTCGCTGGCAATGCGGATTTGTTCACGAACAATATCAATGCCACTGATGGCCTCGGTAACCGGGTGTTCAACCTGCAGACGGGTATTCATTTCCAGAAAATAAAATTTGCCATCTTCAAATAAAAACTCGAGTGTACCGGCATTGAAATAGCCGATTTTGGCAATGGCTTTGCGAACGATTTCGCCGATTTCATCGCGCTGGGTCTGATTGAGAGCCGGGGAAGGGCTTTCTTCAATAACTTTTTGATTGTTGCGCTGGATTGAGCAGTCACGTTCGCCTAAATGAACAACATTGCCGTATTTGTCGGCTAAAATCTGCATTTCAATATGACGTGGGTTTTGAAGATATTTTTCCATATAAACAACATCGGTTGGAAAGGCTGCTTTTGCTTCGGCGCGAGCCATTGTGTAGGCCTCTTCAATATCGTCATCGCTATAAGCAACTTTCATTCCTTTGCCGCCGCCACCGTCTTTGGCTTTAATAATAACAGGATAGCCGATTTCTTTAGCCCATTTTTTGGCATCTTCAAGCGTATCCAAAGATGGAGAACCCGGAGTTACCGGAATTCCGGCTTCAATAGCTGCCTGACGAGCGGTGATTTTGTCGCCCATTTTGCGCATTTGTGCAGGGGACGGACCAATGAAGGTGATGCCGTGGGACTCAACCATTTCAGCAAAATCGGCATTTTCGGATAAAAAGCCGAAACCGGGGTGAATTGCATCGGCACCGGTAATTAATGCGGCGGAAATGATTGCGGATTTATTTAAATAAGAATCAGTCGAACGAGACGGACCGATACAAACGGCCTCATCAGCAAGTCTTACGTGCATAGCTTTGGCATCGGCTTCAGAGTGAACGGCAACGGTATGAATACCCATTTCGCGACAAGCACGATGAATGCGTAGAGCAATTTCGCCACGATTTGCAATTAAAACTTTTTCAAACATAACATGTTTCCTGAAGTTATTATTCAATAACGACCAGCGGTTCGCCAAATTCAACTGGATCGCCGCTTTCTACCAAAATTTTGGTGACTCTACCGCCTTGGTGAGCTTTGACCGGATTAAAGGTCTTCATGGCCTCAATCAGGCATACTGTGTCACCTTCGCTGACGGTATCGCCGATTTTGACGTAGTTGGCAGAATTTGGATCGCTTGAGAGATAAACAACCCCGACCATAGGTGATTTTACGCAGCCGGGCAGTGTTGATACGTCTATGTCTTCAGCTATCGGAGCCGGAGTTTCCGGGGCTTGGGTAGCGGGAGCCGCAACAGCAGTCGGTTCTGCAACGGGAGCCGGGCAGGCAGTTGCTGTAGTACGCGACTTTACCAACGAAACGCGAAAATTCTCGGTTTCATATTCGAGTTCGGCAAGACCGTTCTTGTCGAGAATCTCGGCTAATTTGTTGACTATTTTAGTATCAATAGGATTTGACATTCCATTTCTCTCTTAAAATTAAAACAACTGTCTCCTTTTGTACTCCAATCTGAAATTTAAAACAACAAAAATATGCAAAAAAATGCATTTTTTGGGGCAAAAATGTGCAAAAATTGCCATTTTTTGATAATTTTTGGCATTTTTTAAAATTTTAAAATGAGGGGGTAAAATCTTTTTTTGACCAAATGTTGACAAAAAAATAAGAATGTGGTATAAGCCAAGTGTTAAAAGAGTTATTAATCAATTATTTTTATTCCTATGAAAAAGAAGATTTTTTCTTTTGTCGCCGGCAAGCATTGGTGGCAAGGTTCGTTAACCATTAATTACAATCTGAGAACTTTAGGGCTCTTGCTGTTTCTCATTGTGGCTTCACCCTTTATATTGCTGTATGTCCTCGGCATATATGCTGTTCAAGGAGTGGTGTGGCTGTGGGAGCATGCGCTCAAGCCTTTCGGACTTATGTTTTGGGGGTGGTTGGTGTTGTTTTGGAACTGGCTTGCAAGCCTGTTCAAGCGCCCCGCACCCGATGATCCTGTTGCTACACGCAAATATGACAATGCGTGGCATTGGGTGGGAGCCGCGGCAGTGTTTATACTGCTTATCGTAGCCTTTTGGCACAGCTGTTCCAATTCAATGAAGAGTACTTTTGCCGATGTTCCCGAGGTCGTGTATGAGGGGGCTTTTGATGATGTTGTTGCTGTTCGTGCGTACCTTGACGGTGTGCAGGAGAGTATTGACGAAGATTGTCCCCGTGCATTGGTCGGCTTTAAGTTTATCAACGGCAAGCCGGTTTCGGAGTATGATTTCAGCGGACTGACGTATGACGAGTCGGTTGAGGTCGTTTCTCAAGATTGGCGTCCGTTGGTGGTTGATCACCTCAATCCGGAGGTGATGTTGACACACAAGCAGATGGTCGTTACGACCCTTGCAGCCATGCGTATGGGCGGAAGCAGATTTGCTAACTCTACTTTCCTTGCGAAATTGAATGATGGCAATCTTGCCGAGGCCGGTAAGTGGCTGAAGATTGAGGACCGTGAAACCGGTGCCGAGCCCAAGCAGTATTTTTATGTGCTGCAGCTGCTCTGGTACAACGAGTTGAGCGTTGATGAGCTTTTGAACTTCCCGATGTTTTCGTACAAGGGAGTGAATGTTGAAGACATGTATGACGCCAAAGGTGACTATGTTTTTAACAAAGCTATCAGATCAAGGCTCTCAAGGGGAGGTTATCCTACTGCTGCAGAGGCTCTGGGACTTTGAAACGGCGACTGAGATTCTTTTAGCTCCTCACCTTCGGGTGGGGAGCTTTTTTTGTTTTTTATAAATAGACAAAAAACTTTGTTTGTGCTAGAATAGCGATAATTGTTGCAATGCGGAGAATAAAAATGCAAAAAAGCAAGGCATATGATTGGCTGACCAAGTTTACCGACGGAATAGATTTGAATTTTGATGATTGTTTTGAGGGGTATAAACAGCTTGATTCGGTGGCAGATGAGTATCCCGAATTGTCCGGATATATACTTACAGCCATAAGAGAATCACTAAAGTGTTCAGGTTTTTGTGCAGATACGTCTCCGCTGGCAGGGAGAGTGTTTTGCAAAGCTGCGGAACATGTCGAAAATGCGGATTTGGTTGCCGAATATAATAAAATACTGGATCAAAATGCAAAATTTGCAATGAGATGCGTGCCGGATTTATTGAAAATTCATCCGGAAATGGCAAAATATTTTTTTGATAAAACTATAGAGTACAGTAAGAATTGTGATGCTAACGGGGCATATGTTTTCGGTATGGCCGCATTGAACGCAATTAAAACAGCAGATGCTGAAGTTGCACTGATGTTGAGCAGAGCTGCTGAAAATGAAAAAATCGGTGATACAATTTATTCTCATGCAGATGAAATTTATGATAAACACTTTGAGTTGGGTGATCAACTGCTTGAAATGTTGGAGAAAAAGCTGACTTTGAAAAGACAGTCAGACTTTTATAAGAATTTAGCCTTTATGGCGGTTTGCAACCCGAAAATTGATGAAGATACCGTATATGTCGATGACAGCAGGCCGATTGATGATAAAATGGCAGAGAGATGTCTGGTTTTGATGGAAAAACATGTTACCGATGAAGGGCAGGACCATTCAAGCCTATCCGCATTGTATAAAAGTGCAGGTCATATGCGAGAAGCTTTTCCTGAATATGAAGAACGGTTGACAGCGGTAATAAAAAAGGGCTTGGAACAGCCGGGAAATAATAAAATATCTCAAAAAGTAGCGTATAGAGTTTTGGGAGATTATGAAAAGCTGTGCAGTAAGGTTTCGGTACATAAGAGAACTGCAAAAAGTGATGATAATCCATATGGATTTGAAAATGTCAGTGAGGTCGATAATGAAAAGCCTTGCGTATTGGCTCTGGGCGGTGATGGTGTGCGCTATGAAAAAGAATTAAACGGATATCTGGGCGAAGTATATCGTCTGATGGAAAAACACAATCTGCAAGATAAAGTCAATATTTACGGTGTTATCTATGACTTTGGCGAATATATGGATGTGAACTGGGCGCGTACCAAAATGATGCATGAATATCATCGCAATGTGCGTGATAAAGAGCTTAATTCTGAGACCAAAGATCCGAAATACATAAAAGATATTTTTAATGATTTTATTGAGCCACGCCTTTGCCGTGAGGGGAAAAGGTTTAGCGCTAAAAAAGCGGCAAAAAATATTCGTAAATTGCAAATTTTTGCACATTGTCACGGTGCTTATACCGCGCTCAAATTGGAAGAGATGATGCAAAAACGAATGGAAGAACTCGGTTATAGCGCCGAAAGCAGGAAGTATGTGCAAAAACAGTTATTGATTGTTACACAATCTCCGTATTGTCCGCTCGGATGTTCAAAGTCAACCATGATCTCTTTTGCTTCGGCACGAGATTTTGAAACGAGCCACCATAATAACTTTGAGCTGGCGCTTGATGCAATCCGCCGGGAGGAAAAAATTCCGCTCAGTTATTTTCCGGATAATAAAGGCAATCTGTTTTTGGCGGATAATATGGGAAAAGGCTGTGATGAACATAACTTCTGGGGATTTAGGGTCAGCCCGATGAACAGTGAGGATGGAGCAAGGTTGGTTGAAATGGAAGGAAATGTTTTGGTCAACGGGGTTAAAAACGCTCTTAAAGGTAGAGAAGATTTGGGTGGAGTAAAAGACCTGATCGGCAATGATCAGTGGTTTAGTGAGGCAGAGACGAACGGTAAAAAGCTTTATAGCAAAATGTATGCGTTGGCAATGGCTTTAGCAAAATATCGCGCCGAACATGAACAATAATCCGTTTAAACAACGGGTTACAAAAAAATTACACAGAAAACAAAAATATGCTGGACAATGGTAAAAATATCTATTATAAACTGTTGCGTTAACTCGCTCGGGTAGCTCAGTTGGTAGAGCAGAGGACTGAAAATCCTCGTGTCGGCGGTTCGATCCCGTCCCCGAGCACCATTCAAAGCCCCGACAGACGGGGCTTTTGTTGTATTTGTTGAGATATTGGTATTTATAGGAAAAATCATGAAAATTTTAGCCAAACTCTTGAGTTTATTAGTGATAAAAAAATATCGTAAACAAGTTCGCAACCGTTTAGAAGATTTGATGTGGTGCGGCAATAGGTGCAATATATATATTTGGAAGATAAGAAAAACGGCATTGCGTGTAGGAAAAAATTTACGTGTAGGATCTTCAAGTAAGGTTAATCGCAGTACGATAATTGGCGATAATGTTTGTTTGCATGGGGTTAAGGTTGCGGGAAAAGGAAAAGTTACAATAGGGTCATATGTGATTATTGCCGGAGATTGTTTAATCGTTACCGAAAATCATAACTATGAAGGAGAGCTGATTCCGTATGATAATACGCGAATTTGTAAAGATGTTGAAATCGGTGATTTTGTATGGATAGGAACCAGAGTTCTGATTTTGCCGGGAACAAAGATAGGCGAAGGGGCAATTATTCAGGGAGGTGCCGTAGTTCACGGAGAAATACCACCTTACGCAATAGTTGGCGGAAATCCGGCCAAAGTATTTAAATATCGTGATATTGAACATTTTAAACGCCTGAAAAAAGAACAAAAATTTTATATTAAATAATTGCTGACGTTTAGTTCTTGGTTATGGTTTCTTGAGCATATCCAATGTAAAACGATTGGTATAGCTAAGCTGTTGTAGTAGATTTTCAGCTTTGTCAAAATGCCTGCCAAGATGTTCTGCAAAGTGGGCATCATCACTTATGAGTACCGGTACTAATCCATGATTTTCAGACAACTTTTCTATTATCCACGGAGCGGGGTGAGGGCGATTGATGCGGTCGTAACCACTGGTATTTATTTCAAAAGGTGTATGTGTCTGTTTCAAAGCCTCAATAATTTTATATTTATATTCATCGTATTCGGGGGTGTCTCCCAATCCGAAAATGGTACAATAATCAAGATGGGCAATAAAGGTAAAATATCCGCTTTTTATTGCGGCGATAATGTTGTCAAAATGGTTTATAATTAAACGATGCAGAGTTTCATCATCTATTGAAGAAGCAATATTTTTAAAATGAAAGATATTGCAAATAAAACTCTCGTCCTTTTCTTTCAGGAAATGGCTGCCGCTGATGATATAGTCAACCGGCAACTTTTTTATCATTTTTTCAAAATGTTTTCGCCAGTCCGGTGATGTGAAAAAGTCAACCTCAAAACCGATTTTGATATCAATTTTGAAGTCAGATTTCAGGTTTTGTAATATTTCAATATGCCGCATATAGACTTTTTCGGCTTCATCAAAGTTATTAAAGAACATCGGCATATCGGCGGTGTATGAAGGCATATTGGGGTGAACTATAAGGTGGTTGGTAACGCCGATAGTAGAAAAGCCTTTATCTTGTGCAGTTTGTATCATCTCACGGGCGGAATTTCGTCCGTCAAAATTTTGTTCATGATTATGAGTATGTAGGGTAAATGTCTGCATGGATTTTTCTGTATTTTATATTTAAAGATAGATTATATTACTTTTCGTAAAATTCCGTTTGCTTGTTTTAGGAGTTTTTGTGCCTGTTTTATATCACATTTTTTTGTGGCCATTACGCAGGCAAGCTTGATGTCGTTGTTGCTGCGTTTAAGGTATTCAATTGCATCTTTGGTTTTGAGACCGGTAATTTCAGAAACAAAACGAACTGCGCGTTGATAGAGTTTTTCATTCAAAACTCGCAAATCAATCATATAGTTTTGGTAGGTTTTGCCGATGCGGATCATGGCACCGGTGGAAAGCATATTTAAAACCATTTTTTGAGCAGTACCTGATTTCATGCGGGAAGAGCCGGTAATAACTTCTTCGCCAACGATGGGATTGATAAAAATGTCAGCAAATTGTTTGATAAGAGCATCGGGGTTGGAAGTTATGGCGATAGTCTTGCAACCAAGTTTTTGTGCTTGTTCCATTACGGTGATGACGTAGCGCGGCGAGCCGTTGGCAGAGATACCGACAATAATGTCTTTTGCTGTCGGAGCAAAATTTTTGAGATCTTGAAGAGCCATTTCGACGCTGTCTTCGGCATTTTCTACAGAAAAGCGCAAGGCTTTATCACCGCCGGCAATATAACCGCAAACCATACCGTGTTCAACACCGAAAGTCGGCCAACATTCCGAAGCATCAAGTACACCGATGCGTCCTGATGTCCCAGCTCCAAAATAGGCAAGCCGCCCACCATTGACAAAAGCTTGAGCAATGGCTTCGATGGCATCGGCGATTTGCGGTAATACCTTTTTAATGGCCGGTGCGACTTTCATATCTTCATTGTTGATTGCTTTGACAATCTGGAGGGCTGACATAAGGTCAATATCCTTAGTGTCAGGGTTGCTTTTTTCGGTTAAACTTATACTTGACATGTCAAATCCTTTGTATATTACATTTAGCATAAATTAAAAAAATTAAAAAAATATTGAGAAAGTGATTTTATTTGGTGTAACGGCAATGATTGAAGACCGCATTTTCAGAAAATCAAAATTTAATTTGCAAAAACTGAAAAAATACGGATTTGCAAAATCAGACGGCTTTTGGATATACGAAAAGCTGTTTATGAAAGATGATTTTAAGGCGGTTGTAAAAGTTGATAATCAGGGAAAAGTGAACGGAGAAGTTTTTGATGTTGCAAGCGGTGATGTGTATTTGCCTTTGCGGATTGAAAACGGCGTGGAAGGGTATTCAAATAAAGTACGTGCCGAATATGAGAAAATTTTGCGGGAAATTAAAAATACATGTTTTAGCGAAAATAATTTTGTGAGTGAACAAGCCAATCGGTTGGTAAATTTTATTGCCAATAGATATGGAGATAAACCGGATTTTCCATGGAAAAAATATAATGAATACGGCGTGTTCAGAAACAGTGCCAGCAACAAGTGGTATGCGCTGATTATGAATATTGACGCCAATAAACTGGCGAATAAAAAAGAAGGTCGTTTTGATGTGGTCAATATTAAGATTGATGAAAACAAAATTCCGTTGCTGCTGAAAAAAGACGGATTTTATCCGGCGTATCATATGAACAAAAAAAATTGGATTACTCTTATACTTGACGGCACCATAAAAGATGAAGATTTATTTGAGTTGCTTGGTGAAAGTTACGCTTATACGATTGTTAAAAAGAAAGTTCATCTCTGATTTTTTATTCTGAAGTAAAATGAATTATGCCTTTTTCTTTGAAGCGGCGTTTTTTAATAGTCGGAAAATTGCCGGTGATATATCGGTAGCGCGGGCAATTTTTGTCGTGGTCGCAGATGATACCGCAAGCCTGCAGATGGGAATAAACGGTAATTGTGCCAAGATATTTAAAACCGCGTTTTTTTAAGTCTTTGCTGATGGCATCGGATAGTCCGTTACTGACAGGAATGTAACCGTCATTGTGGCGGTCATAAAGAATGGTTTTGTTGTTCGAATAAGCCCAAAGATAATTACAAAAACTACCGAATTCCCGGCGTATTTTTTGAAAACAAGCGGCATTGTCGATTATGGCCTTTATTTTGCGCGGACTTTTTATCATGCCGGGAGTGTCCATAATACGTTTAATGCGGTTATCTGTATAGGTGGCGATTTTATCATAATCAAAACCATCAAAACAGCGGCGGAAAATGTCGCGTTTGTTAATCATCATATTCCAGTTAAGCCCGCATTGCATGACTTCCATCATTAAAAACTCAAACTGTTTGCGGTCGTCATGCAAAGGCACGCCCCATTCGCAATCATGGTATCTGATGTTGGCTTCCGAAGTATGATCCCAATCACAATATGACATTTTGAACTCCGCAGAATTTGTTGAAATGATTTTATAAAATTTGTGATGAAAATCAAACATATTTTACGGTTGGCGAATAAAGCCATATCGCGGGGCATATCTTGACAAGCGGTAATTTTCATAATAAACTTGCCGGAGTTTTTTATAAAAGAGGTTTTTATGCAGAATGTTATTTTAACCGGAGATCGTCCTACAGGAAAACTCCATCTCGGTCATTATGTCGGCTCTTTGCATAACAGGGTAGAGATGCAAAACAGCGGTAAATATGATAAAATTTTTATTATGATTGCTGATGCGCAGGCTTTGACGGATAATGCTGATGATGTTAATAAGATTAGGACCAATATTTCTAATGTGGCTTTGGATTATTTGTCTTGCGGCATTGATCCTGAAAAATCCACCATTCTTATTCAGTCGCAAATCCCCGAGCTTTGCGAATTGAGTTTTTATTATATGAATTTGGTTACGGTTTCACGCTTGCAAAGGAATCCTACGGTAAAAACCGAAATTCAAATGCGGGGATTTAAGCAAAGTATTCCAACGGGATTTTTCTGTTATCCGATCAGTCAAGCAGCAGATATTACGGCTTTTAAGGCTAATATTGTTCCGGTCGGAGAGGATCAGTTGCCGATGATTGAGCAAACAAGGGAAATTGTACGCTCGTTTAACAGTCTTTATAAAGAGGTTTTGGTTGAGCCTCGGGCGGTTTTGCCGACAAATAGTAAATGTGCACGTTTGCCTGGGACAGATGGACAAGCCAAAATGAGCAAATCACTTGGAAATTGTATATATATTTCGGATACGCCGGATGAGATAAAGAAAAAAGTCCATAACATGTTTACTGATCCGACACATTTGAGAGTTGAAGATCCCGGTCATACCCAAAATAATCCGGTGTTTATATATCTTGATGCATTTTGCAAAGATAAGCATTTTGCCGAGTTTTTGCCGGAATATGCCAATCTGCAGGAGATGAAAGCTCATTATGAACGAGGTGGCCTGGGAGACGGAAAAGTTAAGAAGTTTTTGACTGCAATTTTACAGGCAGAGCTTGGGCCGGTACTTAAACGCCGTCAAGAATTTGAAAAAGATTTGGGCGCAGTCTTTGAAATATTGCGCATAGGCAGCGAAAAAGCCCGTGAGGTTGCGGCCCAGACGCTTGATGAAGTCAAAACGGCCATGGGTATAAATTACTTTGGCAAAAACAAGTTATAATTCAGAAAGCCGGGGTTAAACTCCGGCTTTTTTGTTCAGCTGAAAATATCCGGTTTTTATTGTAAATTAGCCCAAAAAGTGGTATAATATGGGCTGATAACAAATTATTATGAATATACATATGTGTGTTTTTTGAAAGCCTTGAAGGGGTATATGCATAATTGTTTGTTTTTTATATTGAAAAATATGTTTAATTTTATAAAAAACAAAAATTATGGGAAATGCAATTTTTGCTGGTGTTATTACCATGGTGACAGTTTTTATTGTCGTCGACGGGGTAGTATCTATTATTGATAGATGTTTTTATCCCGTATGTGAGGTAGTATTATCAGGTATCGTGGGAATTGTAACCGGTTTGATCGTGTTTTTTGTTGCTTTAGATAATAACAAAGAATATGAAAAAAGCTGGAAACAAGGCGAAACAGTTACTGTTCTTGTAAAGAGAGTGGACTTTAGACAAGGCAAAGTTTATATCTTGACGGAAGATTCTGAAGTTTTTACAAGATATGCAACCGAATATAAGCTACTCATTCCCGGTGATACACTAGTCTATCTACGGAGCACTCAAGGCAAGACTCGTATTCTCTCTGTTAGGTATAGCGGAGAAGAATATCTCTCCCAAAATGTTGAGGAGGAGGTAAAGAAGAATCAGTCTGACGTAGTGTATATGCCCAATCCGAGCTATTACATCTATGGTGAGGGTGTGCCCGTTATTTGCTACTAAAGAACACAGAAAAACACTCCCTGCCGTGAGGCAAGGAGTGTTTTTGTTTGTAAGGGCAGTTATAACCACTCTTTTGCCCACTCTTTGAGTTCTTCGGCAGAAATATCGTTAGGAAAACGTTCGCCTCTTAAAACTTTAGCTTGAGGGGCAAGTTTTTGCATGTTTGATCCGGAATCTCCGATACCACTGGTACCGGAAGTAGCAAAAGGAATAATGGTCTTGCCGGAAAAATCATAGCTTTCGATAAATGTATCAATGATTGATGGTTCTCTATACCACCAAATAGGAAAGCCGACAAAAACAATGTTGTATTTGCCCATGTTATCAACTTTTGAGGCTATTTGTGGGCGAGAATTTGTGTCAGCCATTTCTACAGAGCTGCGACTTTTTTTATCTGTCCAGTCAAGGTCAGCATTTGTGTACGGTTGTGCCGGCTTGATTTCAAACAAATCGGCGTTGATTGTGTTGGCTAATGTTTCGGCAACTTTTGCAGTTGTGCCTGTGGCACTAAAATAAGCAACTAACATATTATTTTCCTCCGCATGTGCGTTAAAATTACAAAATATTGTCATGATTGTTGTTATAAGTAGTAATATTTTTTTCATAACAAATTTCCTATAGACTTGCAGTTAAGATTTTTATGATTTCATCTTTGGTTAATGTCTTGTAACCGCCGGTTAGTATAACAGTTGATTCAGCCATACCTTCAATCATATCTTTGGTTGCACCGAGTTCGGAAATATTCATTGCAAGTCCAAGTTTTTTCATCCAATCTTCCATAGCTTTTAAGCCTTCTTCAGCAATTTGTTGATCGGATTTGTCGGCAGAACTGATGTTCCAGACCTCAGTAGCAAATCTTTTGAATTTATTTAATCCATAAGACATAATATATCTGTAATAAGGTAATGATACTGCAGATAAGGTCATGCCGTGAGTGGCGTTAGTATAAGCACCAACGGCGTGTCCTAACATATGGACCATCCAATCGGTACTTTTGCCTTTAGAGATTAAAGTATTTAATGCCCAGGTTGCACTCCACATGATATTGGAACGAGCCTCGTAATCTTCAGGATTTTTAACGGCAATCATCGAGGAATGAATTACAGATTTCATTAATGCTTCAGCCAAATAATCACTGGTGTTATCGTCAGTACCGGAGAAGTATTGTTCGCAAATGTGATTAAAAATGTCGTAAACACCGGCCACCATCTGTCGTAATGGCAGAGAGTAGGTGAATTTGGGGTTCAAAATAGAAAATTTAGGCATAACTTCTTGACCGAAAACATGACCAACTTTTCGGTTTTCTTGATGGTTGGTAATAACTGAGCCGCCATTCATTTCAGAACCGGTACCGGCCATAGTTAGGACACAGCCAACAGGTACAATTTTACAAGTAGGTTCTTCAAAACGTACAAAATATTTTTGCCACGGATCGTCGTTACAATTTACTGAAACAGCTACGGCTTTGGCATAATCACAACAAGAACCACCTCCAACGGCAAGAAGTAAATCAACGTTATTTTCACGAGCGATGTTTATACCTTCATACAGTTTTTCAACCGTAGGGTTGGGCATTACACCACTGTCTTCAATAATATTCTTGCCATTTGCTTTCAAGATTTGGATTACAGTGTCATAAATTCCATTCTTTTTGATAGAGCCACCACCATATATAAGTTGAACATTTTTGCCGTATTTTGGGAGTTCTTCGTTTAAATATTTTAGTGAATCATCACCAAAATAGAGTTTTGTCGGGTTACAATAACTAAAATTACCTAACATAGTGTTCTCCTTATTTTAAATTGGTTTTGAAAAATTCTTCAATTTTATCGAACGGGATTTTTTCCAGGTTGTCGTACAAATCTACATGGTTTGCATCAGGAACAATGTATAACTCTTTGTTTTCTCCGGTGAGTTTTTTGAACGCGTCTTCTGAGAAATAACGGCTGTGAGCTTTTTCACCGTGAACCATTAAAACAGCACTTTTGATGGTGTCGCTATAAGCCAAAATAGGTTGGGTTATCAGTGAAAGAGCAGAAGTGGTGTTCCAGTGTCCGTTAGAGTTAATCGAACGTTTGTGGAAACCGCGCGGTGTTTTGTAATATTCGAAATATTCTTTTACAAACAGCGGTTCGTTGCCGGTCAATTTATCAGGGAGGCCGGGAGCTTCGGCGTAAGTGCCTTTCATGGCGTCTTCGGTGCGTTGTGCGTTCAAGCTTTGGCGCAGTTTGTAGAGGTCATCTGCAGACATAGAATCATTATATCCTTTGGCGCTGACACGGGTCATGTCATACATGGTAGAAGTAACGGTTGCTTTAATGCGGGTATCTTGAGCGGCAGCATTAAGACCAAAACCACCAAAACCGCAAATCCCGATAATTCCGATTTTGTCTTTGTCAACATAAGACAGAGTGCTTAGGAAATCAACTGCGGCGCTAAAGTCTTCGGTATTGATATCGGGAGAAGCAACGTTGCGAACATCGCCCCCGGATTCACCGGTAAATGACGGGTCAAAGGCCAAAGTTACAAAACCGCGTTCGGCCAGTGTTTGGGCATACAAACCTGAAGCCTGTTCTTTAACAGCACCAAACGGACCGGAGACGGCAATGGCCGGAAATTGTTTGTTATCACGGTCTTTAGGAAGATAGATGTTGCCGACCAAAACAATGCCAAAACGGTTTTGAAATGATACGCGGTGAGTTTCAACTTTATCACTTTGAGGGAACACTTTGTCCCATTTTGAGTGAGGGTCAGACGGCTCAACAGCCAGGGCGTTGTCATTGTTTACGGCGGTATTATTCAAATTGGCCGAATAGTATTTTCCGCCGACAAAAATGACGAGGCAGAGCAGTAATAAAAATAATGTTTTTTTCATGATTTTCTCCTTTTGATGATGGAATATTTTAGACTTGAGAGTGGGGGGAGAGTCAAGAAGTTTTTAGAAATATACAGGAAAATAGGAAGGCTTAAGATTTTTTTAATTTTGCAAAAATCAGTCTGAATTATATGGTGTGATTTATAACTTTTTGCAGAAGTGATGATATAGTATCAGCTGTGGAATCTGCCTTTTAGTCGGTTGATGAGCTGTTGAGCAAAAGAGGTTTTTTGTGGCTTTTGCGACAGAGTATTGTTTGCAGATTGTTGGGATTTTTCAACAGTTTGTTCTTTGCGTTCTGTCAGTTTCTCACGCATTGCTTCAATTTTTTGAGCGGAGGCCTCCTTTTGTGCAGCTTGAAGAACAGTGGAATAATATTCACCGATATGATATTTTGTTTTTATTTCATCATCACAGTAGAAGCCACTACCAACTTCTTCTGGAGCACCTCTTAAGCTGGTTAATTGATTGTGTTGGCAATTGAAATTTCCACCGACGGATTGCGGAGCTCCTTGCAGGTTGGTTAATTGATTGTATTCGCACATGAAATCTCTACCGACTGATTGCGGAGCTCCTTGCAGGCTGGTTAATTGATTGTATTCGCAACT
>CAMYUM010000003.1 GCA_947301965.1 uncultured Azospirillum sp.
GAGCATGGCGTGCATAATCAGTTTGGAATAACCCGCTTTTTTGGCACGTTTTTCGGCATAAGTAACCATCATGTGGCCGACACCTTCGCGCTGATATTTAGAATCAACGGCTACCTGCATAAGACGAATCTCTTTATCGTTTAAGGGAATCATCATCAAACCGCCGACCAGTTTGTCATCAAGACTTTCAACACAGCCAATATGAATATAGCCGATTTCTTTTTCGCGGTAGCTGTCCAAAAATTTTAACCCTAATGGTTCAAGAAGCACTTTGTAGCGCAGTTCTACCAGCTCATCATAACGGTTGGAACCAAAGTCTATATCAATCATTTTTTTCATCATAATTCTCCTTAAACACCCGGGTGATATATTCAATTATTAGCATATTTCATTGTTACAATCAATAATATATTGATAAAAGCTTTTTTTTATTTTATGTATAAGGCAAGAAACAAGAGAGATAAAGAATGACACACGATTTAAGTTTGATAAGAAATTTTGCGATTATTGCCCATATTGATCACGGCAAATCTACACTTGCCGACAGGCTGATTGAATATTGTGGCGGACTGAGCGCTCGGGAAATGCAGGAGCAAGTGCTCGATTCAATGGATATTGAGAGAGAACGCGGCATTACAATTAAGGCACAAACCGTGCGTTTGAATTATCACGCAAAAGATGGAAAAGATTATCAGCTTAACTTGATGGATACTCCCGGACATGTGGATTTTTCGTATGAGGTGAGCCGCTCGCTGGCCTCGTGCGAGGGATCAGTTCTGGTGGTTGATGCAACTCAGGGGGTTGAGGCGCAAACGCTGGCTAATGTATATTTGGCCATCAATAATAATCATGAAATTGTGCCGGTGTTGAACAAAATTGATTTGCCGTCGGCAGAACCGGACAAAGTACGTCAGCAGATTGAGGACGTTATCGGGCTTGATGCATCAGATGCGATTGAAACTTCAGGCAAAACCGGTTTGGGTGTGCAGGATTTGTTGGAAGCAATAGTAAGACGTCTGCCTGCCCCAAAGGGAAACGAAGACCAACCGCTGAAAGCCTTGCTTATCGACAGTTGGTATGACAGCTATTTGGGAGTGATTATTCTGGTGCGGATTCATGACGGTGTAATCAGAAAAAAACAGCAAATCCGCATGATGTCAAACGGTGCAACATATCAGATAGATAAGGTCGGGGTTTTTACTCCGAAAATGCAGGATGTCGATGCTCTTTATCCCGGTGAGATAGGTTTTATTACCGCAAGTATTAAAAGTGTGAGTGATTGTCATATCGGTGATACAATTACCGACAACAAAGCTCCGTGTGCAGAGCCTTTGCAAGGGTTTAAACCGTCGGTGCCGGTGGTGTTCTGTTCGATTTTTCCGGTGGACAGTAGTCAATATGACAACCTGAAAGATGCTTTGGCAAAATTGAAACTGAATGATGCAAGTATTGACTATCAAAACGAAAATTCTGCTGCTTTGGGACTTGGTTTCAGGTGCGGATTTTTGGGATTGTTGCATATGGAAATTATCCAAGAGCGTTTGGGACGTGAATTTGACTTGGATTTAATAACAACGGCTCCATCGGTAGCCTATAAAATCAATTTGACCTCGGGACAACAAATGATGTTGCATAATCCTGCCGATATGCCTGATTTGACAACCATAGCCTCAATTGAAGAACCGGTGGTAAAAGCGACTATTTTAGTGCCGGACGAATATTTGGGGGCGGTCTTAAAACTTTGCAACGATAGGCGCGGAGAACAGGAAGAACTGACTTATGTGGGCTCACGTGCGATGGTGGTTTATCGTATTCCGCTAAACGAAATCGTTTTTGATTTTTATGATCGCTTAAAGTCAATTACCAGCGGATATGCCAGTTTTGATTATGAGTTGGTCGGACATCAGGTTTCAGACTTGGTTAAGGTGCAGATTTTGATAAACGAAGAACCGGTTGATGCTTTGGCATTTTTGTGTCACAGGTTGGAAGCAGAATCGCGCGGACGGCAAATTTGCGAAAGATTGAAAGATCTTATTCCACGGCATTTGTTCAAAATTCCGATCCAAGCGGCAATCGGCGGAAGAGTAATTGCGCGTGAAACCATCTCGGCTTTGCGCAAAGATGTTACCGCAAAATGTTACGGTGGTGATGTTACTCGCAAGCGTAAACTGTTGGATAAGCAGAAAAAAGGTAAACAACGTATGCGCGAGTTTGGGAAAGTGGAGATTCCGCAGTCGGCGTTTATTGAGGCATTGCGTATAGGGGATCAATAAAAAAAAACGGGAGAAGCTCCCGTTTTTTTATTGTAATCTGGTTTTCAGTTTATTCCAGCCGGTGTTTTGCCGTCTGATTTCTTCGTCCTGTTGCTCAACTTTTTGTTGAGTTTTTTCTTCCCATTTGCGGATTGGCTCACTGTTTTTATTAATCATTTTGCGTTGTTCACTGTTTTGAATAATACCGACTGCCGAAAGCTGTCCCAATAGTGCAGGAGATACAAATTCCTGATGGTTAGGCGCTCTTTCTTTTATGATGTTATCAATTATTTGTGCGCCGGGATGAAAATTGTATGCAATGGCACGGTCAGCGTAAAATACCGCAGTTGCATAGCAAGGAGATGAAAGCATTACATCGGTATAATCAACGCCACGAATAAAACGTAACATAATTTTGGGTTGAATCAGACATTCTTCAGAAGTGGTAAAATCAACCGAGCGTGAAGATGAAAACAAATTTTGACGAATTTCTTTAATTTGTTCGGGAGTTAATGCCCCGCAATAACCTCTGATAGGATAACCGTTTAAGGTATAGCCCTCATAATCATAATCTTGAGGAAAAATTTCATAACAAAAAGCCTGCTCAGCTTCAAAAATATTTTTGATGGCAAATTTGCCGGCATCTTCAGTAAAACGTGCTAAAGGTTCGTCATTTAAGATTTCTTCCTCTTCCACCTGTTGTTGAGCCTGCCAGGCACGGTTGAATGAGGGAAGAGCATCTTGCGGTATTTGAGCACAGGCATTGTGCGCCAAAAGCAAAGTCAAAAACAGCGATAATAACGTTTTGATATGCATGAATTTGTCTCCAATAATTGTGTTTATTCCATTATAATTCGGTATAAAAGTTTTACAAGATAATTATTTACGAATGAGCGGTTTGTATCTGATGGCATGGGGATTGCAGGCATCGTCGCCGAGGCGGGCGCGTTTGTCTTTTTCGTATTCTTCAAAATTGCCTTCAAACCAAACAACTTTGCTGTCGCCCTCATAGGCCAGAATGTGTGTGGCCAGGCGGTCTAAAAACCAACGGTCGTGTGAAGTTACCAAAACACACCCGGGATAGTTCATAATGCCTTCTTCAAGAGAACGCAGAGTATCAACGTCTAAATCGTTGGTGGGTTCGTCAAGCAGTATTACATTTGCGCCTTTGCGCAGCATTTTGGCCAAGTGTACACGATTGCGCTCACCGCCGGAAAGCTGTCCGACTTTTTTCTGTTGGTCAGTGCCTTTGAAATTGAACTGTCCGACATAAGCACGAGAAGGAAATTCTTTTTTGCTGAGATTAATCATATCTTGGCCATCAGAAATTTCTTCCCAAATGGTTTTGTTGGGGTCAAGCTCATCGCGGCTTTGATCAACATAACCGAGGTCTACGGTTTCACCGATACGGATAGTGCCAGAATCGGGTTTTTCCTGTCCGGTGATCATGCGGAACAGGGTAGTTTTGCCGGCACCGTTAGGTCCGATAATGCCTACGATAGCGCCCCGCGGAATTTTGAAAGATAAGTCATCAATTAACATACGATCACCGTAGCCTTTAGAAATATGATCGGCTTCAATGACCAAATCGCCGAGACGTTCGGTCATAGGAATATTGATGTTGGCGGTGGTAATCTTATCTTTGGTTGCAGCCTGCAACAGCTCATTATAAGCATTGATACGGGCTTTGGATTTGGCTTGTCGGGCTTTGGGGTTTTTTCTAATCCACTCAAGTTCGTTGGCAAGGGTGCGCTGGCGGGCAGATTCTTCTTTTTCTTCTTGTTCAAGACGTTTTTGTTTTTGTTCAAGCCAAGAAGAATAGTTACCTTCATAAGGTATGCCTTGTCCACGGTCAAGTTCCAATATCCATCCGGTTACGTTGTCCAAGAAATAGCGGTCGTGAGTAACCATAACCACAGTACCGCTGTAGTTTTGAAGGTGTTTTTCCAGCCATGCGACGGATTCCGCATCGAGGTGGTTGGTAGGCTCGTCAAGCAGTAATAAATCGGGCTTTTGTAACAATAAACGACAAAGAGCAACGCGGCGCTTTTCACCACCGGATAGCTTAGTAACATCGCTTTCGGCAGGAGGACAACGTAAGGCGTCCATGGCGATTTGCACGTTTCTTTCCAAATCCCATCCGTTGCAGGCATCAATTTTTTCTTGTAATTCAGCCTGCTTTTCAATGAGTGCGTTCATTTCGTCATCAGTCATAGGTTCGGCAAAACGAGCGGATACGGCCTCAAATTCTTTGAGCAAATCGCGAGTTTCACCAAGGCCGTCCATAATGTTTTCAATTACATTTTTAGAAGGGTCAAGTTTGGGCTCTTGTTCAAGATATCCGACCTTTACACCTTCGGCAGGCCAAGCTTCGCCGTTAAATTCTTTATCAACACCGGCCATGATTTTAAGTAAGGTTGATTTTCCGGCGCCATTGACACCGAGAACGCCGATTTTGGCTCCCGGAAAAAACGATAAAGTTATACCCTTGAAAAGTTCTTTTCCGCCGGGAAAGACTTTGGTCAGATTTTGCATTACATAAATATATTGATATGAGGCCATAATATAGCTTGCTCCGTATTAGATTAACGATTGGGATTACTGATGTGCTTGATGCCGCTGTTTTCTCCGGTGGTAACCGGAGATGATTGTACGGCTACCGAAGGCAATGTAACGGCATTGTTTTCAGGCATAGCAGCTTGAGCCTGCGAGGGCTGTTGCGGTAGTGTCTGGTTTTTATGACGACGTTTTTCGCTGATTTTGTTATAAAGCTCAATTGCATCGGCTCGATTTTCATCTTCATCTTCTATAAGTAAATTTGCGTCATATGGCTGGCGAGGGTGGAACACTCTGCCGTCGTACATTTTGATGGTTCCATCGCGGTATAGTGTGGTTTTGAAGATTTTCTGCTTATCAAACATATCGTTGATTTCGTCACAATCATAGAGATGTCCACGTTGTTTGGTAACAAAAGCTTTGGCTTTTGCCGAATTGTAGGCAATCATTCCTTTTTCCTGCATGTCATCGCTGGCAGCTTTGGTAATAAGAATGGCACGGGCTAACATTTCAAAAGTTTGATATTTGGGAGAGCCGCAAGCCATAGCAGTACCGGATACAATTCCTAAAGCGTCCATCTCATCGATGTAGCTCATGGTGGCTTCTTCAGACAAAGCCGGATTGCTGATTATTAAAGAGAGCGCAAATAAGGCAATTGTTTTTTTCATTGTTTGTTCTTCCTATCCAATCAGGGCATATTATATGAAAAATATTTTACTTTGCAAATAATCTTTATGTGTCTTAAAAATATGGTTGACAAATGTTATGTTTTATCATAAGTTTCTGCCAAACATTGTGTAAAGGAAATGTGTTATGAAACTGTTTAGCTCTTTAAAATCTAAGAAAACACGCGATAAAGATTGCAAAATCGTTCGTCGTAAAGGACGCGTTTTTATCATTAATAAGAAGAACCCTAAGTTTAAGGCTTGCCAAGGATAAAAAACGCATATAACAAGCTCATCTAGAGCCAAAATTACGAAAAGGGAAAAATTCATGTACTTCTTTGTACACTAGGATTTTTCCCTTTCTTATTTTAACTCTATCTGAACTGTTCTCTGCGTTTTTTTAGGGTATATATAACAAGCTCATCTAAAGTTATGATTGTAAAATAAAAACGCTCCCAAAATTTGGGAGCGTTTTTTGTGTGTTTGGTTTTATGGTAACAAAGGTGACCATGCCGGGTCAGATGCATCGGCAGGTGTTACAATCATACGTTCATTATAACCGGTCAAATCGATTGTATAGAGTTTTACCGGAGCAGAGTTTTTGCCCGACCCTTTGTCTTGACGGAAGTACATTAAAACACGTCCGTTAGGAGCCCATACCGGAGCTTCAACCAAATAGCCGCTGGTGATTAAACGTTCGCCGCTACCGTCGGGGTACATTACGCCGATATAAAACTGTCCTTCGGCCATTTTGGTAAAGGCAATATAGTCGCCGCGCGGAGACCATACCGGAGTGGCGTAACGACCTTTGCCAAAGCTGATACGGTGAACATCACTGCCGTCGGCATTCATAACATATAGCTGTTGATTACCGCCACGGTCAGAGTTGAAAACAATTTTTGATCCGTCCGGCGAGTAGCTCGGCGAAGTATCAATGGCAGAGCTGGAGGTCAGTTGTTTGTGTTTTCCGCTCTTTAAGTCCATTTCATAAATATTGGTTACACCATTTTTGGCATAGCTGAGCAAGAGTTTTGAACTGTCCGGAGAAAATACCGGTGCAAAGGTCATGCCCTTGAATTGTCCAACCAATTTTTGATTGCCGCTTTCAATGTCAAGCATATAAACACGGGGAGTGTTGCCGGCATATGAGAGATAAGTAATCTTTTGGAGGTTGGGGGAAAATCTCGGGGTAAGTGCCATTGAGGCGCCATTGGTTAAAAATTTGTGGTTTTCTCCATCTTGATCCATAATGGCAAGGCGTTTAATGCGGCGAGTGGCGGGACCGCTTTCGGAAATGTAAACAATGCGAGTATCAAAATAGCCTTTTTCACCGGTTAATTGCTCATATATTGCATCGGCAATAACGTGTGCAACGCGGCGCCAGTTGTCTTTGGTAGTGGTGAAGGATTGACCTTTCAATTGTTCCTCGGCAAAAACATCCCAGAGTCTGAACTCAATTTTGAGGCTGTTTTCACCGCTTTCGGAAATGGCACTTTGAACCAAAGCAAGTGCGTTAATTGCCTGCCAATCGGTAAAGGCCGGCATTTCATCAATGGATTTAAACTTTTGGATATAACTCTTTTCGGAGATTATACGGAATAAGCCCGAGCGTTCCAAATCAGCAACAACAACCTCGCGAATCTGTTCTCCGTAGTTTGAAGCACCGCTTGAGCTGCCGACCATGGGGGCTATAGCAATAGGCATAGGATCACGCATTGCGCCGTTAACATCAATCAGTAATTCAGCACGTGCAGTTGTGGCAAAAAGCAACAATAGCAAGGATAACAGAGATATTTTTTTCATTTTATAACTTTCCAAATTTAAAATTTTACTTAATGCAGAAGATAGTATAATATTATTAAAAATTGATTACAACAAAGGATTTTATTTTATGGATTTAGTTGATTTTAAACGAAGTATAGCGGCTAAAACGGCAATAATCGGATTTGATTTCGGGATTAAAAGGCTGGGAGTGGCGGTTTCGGATTTAACCCGTACGATTGCCAGTTCATATACGATTATTGAACGTAAAAGCAAAGCATCGGATATTGAAAAAATAAAGAAAATAATTGTTGAAAAAGAAATCGGAGGAATGGTATTCGGCTTGCCGTTGCAAATGAACGGGCAGGAAGGAGAAGTTGCCGCGGAGGCGAGGAAATTTGCCGAATTTGTGGCTAAAGAAACAGGGTTGCCATATACGTTTTGGGATGAGAGATTGTCATCATCGGCGGTGGAAAACTTTTTGATTGATGAGGTCGATATGTCTCGAGCCAAGCGAAAAAAAATATTGGATGCATCTGCTGCAGCTTATATCTTACAGGGGTTTCTTGATGCGTTAAAAAAAGCCTGACATTGTGTCAGGCTTTTTGATTTTATTCTTCTCCGACGTACATACCGGTGAGGCGTGCCGCTTTGACATAATCGCTTTTGGGATCAAGCAAGGTGGTTCCTTCTTTTACGACTTGATCAATGTCATAGTCGCTGAGAGAACTGTTTTTCCAAACTACCATACGATTGGTTTTGCCGGCTTGGAGCAATTCAACAGCACGAGCACCGAACATGGTGGCCAATACACGGTCAAAGGCAGAGGGATTGCCGGAACGTTGGGTATGTCCCAAGGTGGTGACACGGGTTTGGAATTCTTTATAGCGCTTGTTGATTTCGGCACTCAAATATTGTCCGATACCGCCATAGACGGTCTCACCAATTTTGTTTGTGGCGGCAGAAACATGTTGTCCGTCCTCACGTTTTACACCTTCGGAAACGACAATTAAAGCGTGGTTGCGGCCAGAGGCTTTGATTGATTTAAGCCTATCGACAATGGCATCAATTTTATAAGGGATTTCCGGAACCAAACAAACATCAGCCATGCCGGCAATGGCCGAATGCATGGCGAGGTGACCGGCGTCACGTCCCATAACCTCTAAGATGAGAGCGCGGTTATGTGAACGAGCGGTTAAAGTCAAGCTGTCCAAAGCATCACTGCAAACTTGGCAAGCAGTGGCAAAACCGACTGAAGAATCGGTAATAGGGGTATCGTTATCAATGGTTTTGGGGATACCGACCATTCTGATGCCGGCTTTGTGGCAATAGTTGCTGACAATGTTCATAGAACCGTCACCGCCGATAACAACCAGAGCGTCCAGCCCAAGTTCACGAGCGCCTTCACCAAAGCGTTTTGATAAAGTTTCCATAGATTCGAGTTTTACGCCGCTGTTTAGTGAGCCGAGATATGATCCGCTCAGACGAGGCCACGGAGTGTTTGAGAAATTGTCCGGAGTCAGTACTTCGTATTGAAGGGGTCTGTTGGTCAAGCCATCAGTACCGAATTTTATACCGTATATTTCCCAACCTTTAAGAGATGCGGCATTGACAACAGCTCTGATAACAGCATTCAAGCCGGCACAATCGCCACCGCTGGTCAAAATGCCAATTCTTTTAATATCACTCATCATAAAACTCCTAGAATAAATTTATTGGTTGATTAATTATCATAAATGTGGTACATTTCAATACAAATTTTGTAAAAGAGCATAACTTTTTGATGTTAAAAGTTATTAAAAAAGCAAGGTAGGTCAACATACAATGATTAAGAACGATAATCTCGGCAAACTCCAACATCAACTCTGTGAATTGAAATTGGAAGAGAGAAGGGTTTGCTCTGACATAAGACATTTGGTGGCACGTAATAGCACAATTGATTTTGCTAAAGCGAGACAGCTGAATGCTTTGCGCAGCGGTGTGAAAAAGAAAATTGCAACCGTTGAAGCTAAAATTTTGCCCAATATTATCGCATAAAGTTGTTGCATTTGTTTTTTTTGTGTGCTATTTAGCACGCAATGTTTAATTTTTTAGAAGTTGAAATGAGGTGATTTAAGTGGTTCAAGTTACTGTTATCGGTAATGATGTTGGTCAGTCTTTGAAAGTTTTGAAGAAGAAAATGCAACGTGAAGGTATTTTCCGTGAAATGAAACTTAGACGTTGCCACGAAAAGAACTGTGAAAAGAAAGCTCGCCGTCAGGCCGAAGCTATCCGCAGATCTCGTAAACAGCTTCGCAAACGTTTAGATACTGAAGGATTCTAGTCTCAGTTCAGTGTTTTAAAAAACCTCTCCAAACGGAGAGGTTTTTTGTTTTGCAGGGGGCGGTTACCAAGCGTAGTTTAATCCGGCACCCAAAGCTATGGCGTCATAGCTTGAGCCGAAGGTGTAGTTAGCCCAAGCATAGCCGGACAAAGCATTGGTAAAGCCATAACGTCCGCCAACCTCAATACGTCCCAAAGTTTGATCTTTGAAAGTCTCGGCTTCTCTCATGCCGGTAACCACAACGCTGTTACCGTTAGTAAAGGTATGGATTACACTCGGCTTGATATAAACTTTGGCATTGTCCATTTGTTTTTCAAGTTTAGCACCAAGTTCGGCTTCCAGGTGTTTGATTTCATCCCACTCATAGTGTTTACCAACATTGTCATCAGCCTCATCAAAGTCTATTTGAGTATAATATACACCGACACTCGGATCTAAGAACAAGCTGTTTGACAGAGGGATTCTTCTGCCGATTTCAATGCTGGCTCCGAGTTCGACACCATCAGTCTCAAATTTAGCAATACTATCTTTAGTCTCAACTTCGGCCTGTTGAACACCGCCATAAATGGTAGCAAATACCCATACCAACTGGCGGTCATAACGGTAGTATAAACCGGCTAAGTAGCTATCAATATTGATATCAGAGCCAATGTTAGAATGGAATTTATCTCCCTTGCCGGAAAGATCATATTCACCTTTACGGTAAGAGGCAAATATACCTAATGTATTATGAAAATCGCCTTGGAAATCCATACCGCCTTCTACGGCATAAATTTTAGCTTCCATGTCAACCGGTTCTTCAATGTTGGCACTCTCGCCCTGTACCAATACCCAGACGTTATTCAACAACCTGTTGTCCCAACCGTAGTCGTACATTCCGCATCTCGGGCAGAACTCGCGTCCGGCGGCTACTTTGCCTTTGATGTTATGGACAACGCTACGGGTTTGTTCAATAGCAGCTTCATGCAAACCGATACCGGCAACGACTTCAGGGGCATAAATTCTACCAGGAGTTGGCTCCGGTTCTGGTTCAGGTGGAACATAATCCGGGTTTTCTTCATCAGTCAAATTCAAGTACCAGGTTGAACCATCTGTCTCACCGCCGGCATTAATCGATCCGTCCCACATATACGGACTACCGATTACACGCGCAACACTAAAGGTTGAGCTTGTTTCGATATCATCATAAGGTGCAAACAGGAATGGTACAATCGCATCTTCTTTGTTTGTCAAAACATCTGAATTAAGTGAATTAACTAGCACCCTGTATTCACCATCAATATCGGTATCAACATAAATTTGTCCGGTATTAACCTTGTTATTTGCCTTATCCACTTCAACATCTACGGTAATAATCGGTGATGTTGAACCTGCATGGGTTGAGATAAGTTCTGCACTATCAGCAATATTCATGTTTTGAGCATATATCCTAGAGTTTAAACCTAGGTGAGTAACAGTATTGCTTCCCAACGTAAAGTTGGTAACATTTCTTACTTCGTTATTAAACTTGATTACACCTGTACCATCACCATAAATATCAATGTTATAATTCTGTCCATCAATCACATCATCAAATTGCATTGTTCCATTGTTGACAGCGCCTAAAGTCAGGTCGGCTCCGTTCATATAAATGGCATTACTCTCGCCGTTTGCTTTATTGTCCTTAAACAATGATGTGCCATCATCTGCAGTAATCAAAAGATCTTTTTCGGAAGCTATTGCACCGCCATGAGCATTGTCTCCATCAACATGGTTACCAATAAAGTTAGAGTTTTTAATGTTTTCAATTGTACCCTTGTTATAAATGGCACCACCGGTAACCTCTCCTCCGGAAATATAGTTATTTGCGAAGTCACCGGTAATAACGCCCATTGTACCTTTGTTATAAATAGCACCACCAAGTGAATCTCCAGCAGAAACTATATAGTTGTCACTAAAATTACCCGACATATTACCAATTCTTCCTGAGTTATACAGTGCACCACCTTTGCCAGCACCACCGACATCAATATAGTTACCTGTAAAGTTACCGGTAATATCGCCTATGTTTCCGTCATAGTTAGCTACAGCACCACCATAACCGTCATAACTGCTATTTTGTATATAGTTGCTCACAAAGTTACCGGCTATATTACCTATAGTTGATGTATTGTGGATAGCACCGCCTTTCGCCTCTTCATTCTCAATAATGCTTCTATTGCCGATAAAATCACCCTTAATATCGCCGATAATTGCACTATAGTGATTTGCTATCGCACCGCCTTTCCAAGCCTCGTTAGCAATAAAGTTTCCATTTATACTTCCAATTAGGCTGTCATTGGTATTATATATAGCTCCACCTCTCACAGCACTATTACCCACAAAATCGCCTGTAAGACCAGTAATCGTTGAACTTGTAACGTTATAAATAGCGCCACCATCAGCAGCAGTGTTACTCACAAAACTACCGGTAATATTGCCTATATAAGAACTCTCCTCATTCTTAATTGCACCGCCGATGCCGCTGTCGTAATTTTCATTATACGTTGCTTCATTGGCAATAAAGTTACCGTTAATACTGTTGATTATTGAGTGATTAGTATTCAAAATGGCGCCGCCTTTATCTGCCATGTTTCCGATAAAATCAGCGTTAATTTTATTGATGGTTGATCTGCTGCTGTTTTCAATAGCACCGCCAAGGCTGCCTTGTGTTCCGTCAGATAGTGCCGCATTGTCGATGAAATTACCGGTTATGGTGCCGATTGAGCCGCTGGCGCTGTTATAAAGCGCACCGCCTTTGTTGGCGGTATTTGCGATAAAGTTGCCATTAATGCTCGAAATTGATGCCGCATTGCTACTTGACGGCGAAACATTGGCAATTGCACCGCCGTATGTCGTTACTTTTAGTACGGTATCACTAACAATAATGTCAAAACCGTTGTTTACGAAATCTGCTGAAATCGAAGAAATCGATCCTCCGTTATAGATTGCGCTGCCGTTTACTCTGACTTCTCGAGATCCGCCGTCATTAGAGTAAAGGTCAGCTGAAACCAAATTGTCTTTGTAGAGTTTATTGTTCAATGGGCCTATAGTATTACCGTTTTCGTTATAGTCACCGGCACCGCCGTATAACATTTTTACCGAGTTTCCGGAGTTGATGCCGACTTCGCCTAAATCTTTATTCTCCGTAACAGTTGCAAGACCGGATGGGGCATAAGAATAGTATAATCTTTGCTCTTTACCGTTGGGCAAATAAACCATAATGCTGTCCGTAGATTCATCACCATTTGTTGACCAGACGATTCGGTCAGATTTGTTTAATTTATCGGATTTGACCGCTATTTTCCAATAGCTGGTTTTGTTGCCTTCAGTGGTGATAAAATTGTAATCAGAAGATGACCCTGCAACAATGCTGTAAGGGTCGGAACTTTTGTTTGCCGGTGTCCACTCTGCGCGCGCCGGAGTGTTCAAAAAAGTGGTGGCAAGAAAAACAGCTGCGACAAAAGAGGCTCTAGCCATGACCTTTCTCCACAAATGATGGTCTACAAGTTATAGTATAGCATATTTTAAAAGAATTAAAAAGAGGTAAAAGGAATAAAAAAATACAAAAGGTAAGGCGATTTTTTATGGTTATAAAATATAGGAAAAACAAGCACAAAAAACGCCGGCGTTGTCGCCGGCGCAATAAAATATCTGACCAAGAAGAATTATTTCATTTTCTTTTCAACAAATTCTTCGTGTTTTCTGGTCTTTTTGTCGTATTTTTTCAAGGTAAGCTTTTCCGGGTGGGTTCTCGGATTTTTTTCAGCCAAGAAGAATGTTCCGGTTCCGGCGGTGCTTTCCATTTTTACTTTTACTTTAACTGCTTTTGCCATTTCTAAATACTCTTATTTTGATGTTTATCCATTTATGTTTGGGTGTAATATATAGTTTTTTCTGCCCTTGTCAATAGCTTTTTTCCACACTGTCAGGGCTTAAGCTTAATCAGACCGAATTTCTTTTTGCCCTGAGCAATTTTGATTTGACCGTCATGAACGTCTTGTGCGGAGAAAGAGTAGTTTTCATCGGTTAGGGTTTGATCATTGACTTTGATGCCGCCTTGTTTGATCAAGCGGCGAACTTCACCTTTGCTGGCGCACCAGCCGATTTCGACTACGGCATCCAAAACGCTTAAGCCGTTGATGTCAGTTTTTTCAATAAACGGCAGTTCTCCACCCAAACCACCTTGTTCAAAAGTTTTGATGGCAGTGGCACGTGCGGCCTCAGCCTCAGCCTCGCCACGGCAAATTTTGGTAGCCTCAAAGGCCAAAATCTTTTTGGCTTCGTTGATTTCCTGGTCTTTTAAGGTTTCAAGACGGCGGATTTCATCAATCGGTAAATCGGTGAAAATACGCAGACATTTGCCGACTTCGGCATCGTCGATGTTGCGGAAGTATTGAAAATAATCATAAGCGGGAAGTTTTTCGTCGTTAATCCAAACGGCATTCCCTTCCGATTTGCCCATTTTTTTGCCTGCCGAATCGGTGATAATCGGACTGGTGAAACCAAACAGCTCAACATCAAATTTGCGGCGACCGAGTTCGGTGCCGGAGGTAATGTTGCCCCATTGATCAGAGCCGGCAATCTGGGCGCGGCAACCATATTTTTGGTAGAGTTCGCAGAAGTCGTACCCTTGCAACAGCATATAGTTGAACTCTAAGAAGGACATTGGTTGTTCGCGGTCCAAGCGGGCTTTAACACTGTCCATGGTGAGCATGCGGTTGACTGAATAGTAGGTGCCGATATCACGTAAAAAGGCAAGGTAGTTGATGTCTTTGAACCAATCCCAGTTGTCAACCATGACGGCGTCAGCAGGACCGTTGCCGAATTTTAAAAATTTGGAAAAAGATTTTTTTAAGCCTTCAACGTTGTGTTTTAAGGTTTCCTCACTCAAAAAAGGACGCAATTTGTCTTTGCCGGAGGGGTCGCCGATGCGTGCGGTGGCTCCGCCGACCAAGGTCAGGGGTTTGTGTCCGCATTTTTGGAACCAACGTAACATCATCAAAGGCACAATGTGTCCGACGTGTAAACTGTCGCCGGTAGGATCGGAACCGAGATAACCTACGGCCGGAGTGCCTTTTTGTTCGCACTCATAGAGATAAGCGTCGAATCCGCTCTCGTTAGTGCATTGGTTGTAAAAACCACGTTCGACCATAATGTTGAAGAATTGTGACTTAAAGTTACTCATTGTTCCTATCCTTAGTTTAAAATACGCGGAATATACTAGCATATAAATTGCGGATTTCAATAGAAGATGAAATGTTTTTGACGATTAATGTTGATTCTTTTGTGTGTTTATAGTAACATCTGTTCCGATTTTTATCATTTTCCCAATTATTAATTTAAATTTTTCGACTTATGAAAAAAAATGCAGTTGCAACTTTGGTTGCGTTGGTATGTGTGTTGATGGTTGCTTCCTGTGAGTACAAGCCGAAGGTTGTGGAAATCAGCGGAAGCGACGGGTTTGCAACTTTTACGCAAAAAGTCGGTGATCGTGAGTTGCTCGGCGTGCAGAATGCCTCCGGCAGCCCGCTGACAGAAGCCTGTTTCGCAAATGTTGAGTTTGAATCAGGTTATTTTGTATGCTCTTATCCTGACGGTGAGGGTTATAATCTGCTTGATGAACAAGGTAAAAATGTGTTCCCCGATTTGGGCAGGATGCGTTACTGTTCATTTTCGACAAATGTAACGGATTCGCTTGGTCATTTTGTGGTCGGCAATGAAAATGAGTGTTATTGGTTCTTTCCGATGATGAGCAAAAAAGTTGTCGGTCCGCGTGGTGGAATGAGATTGTATCCGCTGGAGCAGGTTATTCTCTATGAGCAAGACGGAAAAATGGGGCTTTTGTCGTATGACAACAAAGAGGTCAGTCCGCTCGGTACGCAGTTGGTTTTGGCTTCTCGTCAGGTGACAAAGGTAGTGAAGGACGGCAAAAAGACAGTTCGGCAAAATGTTGAAGTGCCGGTTGTCTATGTCGGTGAAAAAGGGTCTGATGACTGGCAGAAATTTAACCGTCTGACCGGTGAAGCAATGGGAGCGGTTGACAACACGGACATTGATTTGATTAACAAGTCGAGCGAAACGATGATGGACTATGTTTATGCAGTTCGTCCGAAAAACAGTAGAAAATAAAAAGAACCCCCTTGTCATAAAGATAAGGGGGTCCTTTTTGTTTAAAGTTAGAAAAATTTTAACCGCTGTTTGATATGATGAGTTTCAAGAGGTAAAAATGAACAGTATAAAAACAGTAAGCGCGCTGGGAATTATAAGCTCAACTTCGTATGAAGGAATCGGTTTGGCGCAGATTGTAACCGACGGAGTTGATATAAAAAGTTTCGGTGCGGCATATATGGTGCCGTTTGACGAAGGGTTAGCGGAAAAAATACGCCAAATTGACGGGCATAAAGCAGACGAATCGCCGGAAATGGCCAATCAGATAAGAGAGACCGAAATAGCATTCACCGAGTTTTGCGCAGAATTGGTTAAGGGATTTAGGAGCGATCATGATGAACCGATAGATATTATCGGGTTTGCCGGTCATACAATATGTCATAAACCTATGGAACATTATACACACCAAATAGGTGACGGAAAAATGATGGCGGCACTTACGGGAATAAAAACCGTGAGCGGTTTTAGAAATGCAGATATTTTGAACGGAGGACAAGGGGCTCCGTTTTCACCGATTTATTATGAAGCTTTGACGGCTAAATGCGCACGTCCGCTGGTGGTGATTGATATTGGCGGAACAAGCCATGTGTCATGGTTCGGAGCTAACGGAGAGATGATTGCGTTTGTTTCGGGACCGGGAAATGCCGTGATTAATGATTGGGTGATGAAACATGGCAGAATGCATATTGACTATAACGGGAGATTGGCAATTTTGGGAAAAGTTGATGAGCAGATATTGTCAAGTCTTATGCACCATAAATATTTGGCTAAAATGCCGCCCAAGGCCTGTGACAGAAATATGTTTAATGAAAAAATGGAGCACCTTGAGGGACTCAGTTTGGAAGACGGCGCGGCCACAGCCACGGCCTTTGTGACAGAGTCAATAGTGGCATCAATGGCACAATTTTTGCCGGAACAACCAAAAGAAGTATACGTCTGCGGCGGTGGGGCAAAAAACCCGACACTAATGCGTTTTTTGCGGCAAAGATTGCCGGATGTGACGGTCAAAACTACAGATGAAAAAGGTTGGAATGTCGATGCAATAGATGCGCAGGCTGCGGCTTTTTGGGCGGTAAGACGTTTGAACTATTTGCCTTTGAGTTATCCGTTTACGACCGGTGTGCCGGTGGCGTGTATTTGCGGTGAGCTGTTTGAAGCATTATAATTTTTTTTATTTCCAAGTATTGCCAACTTTTCAAGTTTAGTGTATTATCGCTCCTAAATTTGAATTTTTAATGTATTATTTTATGAAAAGACTGTTGTTTTTATCTTTTGTGTTGGTCGTGTTGATGGGTTATGAAACGTTTTGGCACGACAGGAGAGTGTATGAGAGTATTCCGGAAAGCAATTATATAGCTTTTACGGAAAGAGTTGAGCATGTCGATAAAGTCGGCATATGTGATGATGATTACGTCGTGTTGAGGGAAGCAAAGTACTACAACGTCGAAGGGTATGACGGTTACATTGTGGCGTATTACTATAGCGATAATTTGGTAGATATTTTTACGGCCGAGGGAGATAGTATTCTGCCGGAAATATTGAAGAGTAATTGCTATTATTGTAACGAAGATTCAATCGGATATTTTGTCATCAGTAACATAAACAATGAAGAATATGTGCTGATTGCAGAAACGGGTCAAATCGTCGGACCATATCCCAATATGAGTTTGTTGCCGGCTCAGCAGCTTATACTTTCTCGTGACAGTGATTATGTGAGGCTTTTTATGTACAACGGGCGGGAAATATCGCCGATGAAGTGTACAGAGGCCATATTCGTGGAGGAAACCCGTAAACAGCAAAAACGCAAAGCGACCAGTACGGTTATAAGCCGTTATATGTTGATGCACAGCGATAGTCTGTGGCTCAAGATTTCAACGGAGGGCGTCGTTTGTGATACTGTTGAAAATGATGCGGTTGACGAGCTGAAACAAAACGAAAGTTTTTGGGTAGTCAATACGCCTCAGGTATCGGAAATTAAGGTTTCTGTCTGAATGTTCTGATAAAAAAAGCTCTTGTCTTCGGGACAAGGGCTTTTTTGTTTATATGTAGGGCTGATGTTTTATGGTTACCACATAATCGTTGAGGGTGTTATTGTTTTCCCAGTCGGCTTCAATGACTACTACCGAATCGGAATTACGAAGGGTGTCGGTAATCTGCGGATTGAGAAAATCAAGCAAGATGACATCTTGTTTGTTGCGGTACAAAAAGGCATGATCTCCGCCATCGTACAATATATACGGATTGTGCGGATGGCCTTTTTGCGGGCGCAACAAGACAGCGACCTTGTTGTTGTGTGAAACGATTATTTTGTAGGCTTCAGCATGCTGCATCAGAGGCGAGCCTTGGCGGCATCGGCGATACGATTGACACCCCAAATGCTGATTTTTTGCGTTTTTTTAATTCCGGCAGAAGCAAGTTTTTCGGTTTCTTTGAGCATGAAGTCACCGACATTGGTTTCTATTTTACAACCCGAAAATTCACTAGCCAGACTTTTTACATCGCGCAGAGATGCATCGGCAAGGCGTATGCCGCAATCAGCAACATACCCGGCTCCCTCAATACCCCATTTGGCAAGAGTGGCGGAAACATCAACGGCTTTTTTGGCGACTTCGGTCATAATCAAATCCTCCGGTTAAATTATGGGAGAAATATATCATGTTTTGTAGTAGAAGTCAATTGTAGCATTTTATAAGTATAAAAACTTGACTTGAAATATTGTTTGTATTAAATTCGTTTGCAGTTTACAGGAAAAGAAAAGCCAATGCTGAAAATTTTGATACATATACGAACCATTATTATCCCTTAGGGGATATGCTTTTCTTTATATAAAATTTCTTACAGTTCAAAATAATAATCAATTAATTTAATATACGTAATTACAGGGGTTTAAAATGACCAAATATTACCCAGAAGTAAAGGCAAAGCCTGACTTTGTCGAGTTGGAAAAAGAAGTTCTCAAATTTTGGGATGAGGACAAGACATTTGAAAAATCGGTACACAATCGCGATGGTGCGGCAGAGTTTGTATTTTATGACGGACCACCGTTTGCCAACGGCACACCGCACTACGGACATATTATGGTATCTTATGTAAAAGATGTGGTTGCACGTTTTCAGACAATGTCGGGCAAAAAGGTTGACCGCCGTTTGGGCTGGGATTGCCACGGTCTGCCGGCCGAAATGTCTGCGGAAAAACAATTAGGCGTTTCGGGACGCAAACAAATTGAGGAATTCGGTGTTGAAAAATTTAATGATTTTTGCCGTTCCGATGTGTTGAAATATTCGGGCATTTGGGTAGAAATGTTCAAACGAATCGGACGTTGGGTTGATTTTTCACGCGACTATAAAACTATGGATTTGCCTTTTATGGAAAGCGTTATCAATAACTTTAAACGTCTTTATGAAAAAGGTTTGATTTATGAAGATTTTAGAGTTTTGCCGTATTCGTGGGCGGCAGAAACCCCATTGTCTAACTTTGAAGTAAATCTCGGTTATCAGGACAAGACTGATAGCGCCATCACCATTCTGTTCAAGCTGGAAAACGGCATGAAAATTTTGGTTTGGACAACAACACCATGGACTTTGCCTTCTAACTTGATGTTGGCCGTCGGAAAAGATATTGATTATGCAATAATGGAAGAAGACGGGCAGAAATATATTTTGGCGGAAGCATTGCTCGGACGTTATAAAAAGCAACTTGAAAAGGCAACTAAAGTCGGTTCAATGAAGGGTGCGGACTTGGTCGGAATGAGCTATGAGCCGATGTTCCCATATTTTAAGAACTTGAAAGAAAAGGGTTGCTTTAAGGTTTTATCGGGCGAGTTTGTTTCGGTTGAAGACGGTACCGGCGTTGTTCATATTGCGCCGGGTTTCGGTCAAGACGACTTTGACGTTTGCCGTGCTTATGACGGCAATTTTCCGGTTGTATGTCCGGTAGATGAGGCCGGTAAATTTACGGCTGAAGTATATGACTATGAGGGTAAACAAGTTTTTGAGACCAATGAACCGATTATGCAATGGCTGAAAGAAAACGGTTTGTTGGTTAAAAAAGAGCAATATACCCACTCCTATCCGTTCTGCTGGAGAACAGATACTCCGCTTATTTATAAGGCAATGTCGTCTTGGTTTGTTAAGGTTACGGATTTCAGAGATGAGATGGTTAAGAACAACCAAGAGATTAATTGGGTTCCGGATCATATCAGAGACGGGCGTTTCGGTAAATGGTTGGAAGGTGCTCGCGACTGGTCAATTTCACGTAATCGTTTTTGGGGAACACCAATTCCGGTTTGGAAGTCTGATAATCCGAAATTTCCGCGAATCGATGTATTGGGTTCAATAGCAGAAATCAAAGAAAAAACCGGCGTTGAGGTTACAAATCTGCATAAGCCGTATATTGACGATGTAGTATATCCTAACCCTGATGATCCTTCGGGGCAAACAATGATGCGCAGAGTTAGCGATGTGTTTGACTGTTGGTTCGAATCGGGATCAATGCCGTATGCGCAAGTGCATTACCCGTTTGAAAACAAAGAATGGTTTGAAGAACATTTCCCGGCAGACTTTATTGTGGAAGCGATTGATCAGACCAGAGGTTGGTTCTATACCCTCACGGTTCTTTCAACAGCTTTGCATAATCGTCCGGCGTTCAAAAATTGTATTTGTACCGGTCTGTTGATGGCCGAAGGCGGGCAGAAACTGTCAAAACGTCTGAAAAACTATCCGGATCCGAATGAGGTTTTGGAAAATATCGGCTCGGATACTTTGCGTTGGTTCTTGGTATCATCACCGGTTTTGAAAGGCGGTAACTTGGCGGTTGATAAGGAAGGAAAAGAAATTGTTAAGGCTGCTCGTGTAGCGCAAATTCCGCTGTGGAATGCTTTTTATTTCTTTACCTTGTATGCAAATGCCGAAGGTTATAAGGCCAAAGAGGTGAGCGGCTCAACAGAATCGCTTGATAATTATATCTTGGCCAAGTTGAAGCATGTGGGGACGGTTGTTAAGAATGGGCTTAATACCTATGATGTGGCTGTTGCCTGCAATGAAATTGCCGCATTTATGGAGATTTTGAACAACTGGTATATTCGTCGTACCCGTGATCGTTTTTGGGAAGGGGATACACAGGCGTTTGAGGTGCTTTATACCGTATTGGTAAACTTGAGCAAAATTATGGCACCGTTAATGCCGTTTGTTTGCGAATACGTTTATAAGAATCTGACTGATGAAGAATCTGTTCATTTGGCCGATTATCCGGATTTGAGTGCAATTGATGACAACGAAAATCTGATGGCAGAAATGGACTTTTTGCAAGAGTTATGTTCTGCCGGTAAATTTATTCGCGAAGAAAAGAATTTGCGCAATCGTCTGCCTTTGAGCAAACTTACGGTTGTCGGCCGCCATTTGAGCAATGAATATCAGGAAATTGTCAAGGACGAACTTAATGTTAAGCAGGTTTGCTTTGATGACAATCTGGAAAATTATGCCACAAAACGTATTTATCTTTATACCCCGCTTTTGGGCAAGGCTCTCGGTAAAGACATGGGCGCAGTTATGGCTGCATATAAACAAGGTCAATGGGAGTTGAATGCGGACGGAACACTTAATATCGGCGGTAAGAATCTGACCAATGATTTATTTGAAGTTCGTTTGGAAATGAAAGATGGGGTTGCCGGTCAGGCTTTTGCCGAAAATAAAGCGGTGGTAATGCTTGATACCAATGTTACCGATGAACTCAAACGCGAGGGAATGGCGCGCGACTTTATTCGTCTGGTTCAAACATTGCGTAAAGATAAAAACTTTAATATTTCTGACCGCATAGAATTGCATTGGCAGACATCGGATCAAACTTTGGCAATGGCGCTGAAAGAAAACGAAAACTATATTGCCGAACAGGTTTTGGCAGTAAAAGTTGACAATGTCTGCACTCACGGCACAACCGCAGATATTGAAGGTTTGAGTGTTTGTTTTGATGCAGAGGTTGTAGCCTCAATGTCTAAAGGAGCATAAATGCGTCTGGCGTTGTTTCAGCCCGATATGCCGCAAAATACAGGTACCATGTTGAGACTTGGTGCCTGTGTTAATGTGGAAGTTGATATTATTGAGCCGTGCGGTTTTGTGTTTAGTGAGCATGCTTTACGACGTTACGGAATGGACTATTTGGAGTTGGTAAAATATCGCCGTCATAATTCTTGGGAGGATTTTTTGCAGTATGCAAAGGAGCACTCAGATGAGTATGGGCGGATTGTTTTACTGACAACAAAGTCGCAAATACCATATACGGAATTTGAGTTTAGGGCGAACGATGTACTGCTTTTGGGGCGTGAAAGCGCCGGAGTTCCCGAGAGTGTTCATCAAACGGTTGATGCCAGGCTGACAATTCCGATGACGGAGGTCGCACGTTCAATAAACGTGGCGGTTTCGGCAACGATGGTATTGGGGGAAGCATTGCGCCAAACAAACCTTTTTCCGGTAAAAAAATAAATTTTGTCAAAAAAATACTGGATTTAGGGTTAAAAATGTGGTATAGTGCGTCGTGTCTTGCTAAAAACAAGGCTTTTGAGTTTTTGGTTCAAAGAATGGATAAAGAATATGGTAAAAAAGACAACATCAAAAATTGCCTTTAATTCCGGTGAGTATGTGGTTTATCCGGCTCAGGGAGTCGGAAAAGTCGCCGATATCTATAAGCAAAATATCGGTGGTTCGGAACTGGAGCTGATAGTTGTGAATTTTGACAGGGATAAAATGACTTTACGTGTTCCCTTGGCAAAGGCCGGTATGAACGGTTTACGCAAAATATCAGACAATTCAGTAATGAACGATGCTCTCGAAATTTTAAAAGGCAAAGCTAAGGTAAAGAAAATCATGTGGTCACGCCGCGCTCAGGAGTATGAGAATAAAATTAATTCCGGAAATCCTGCTGCGATTGCGGAGGTGGTTCGTGATTTGCATCGTCGTGAGAATTTGGCGGAGCAGTCTTACAGCGAGAGACAGATTTATGAGCAAGCTCTTGATCGACTGGCCAGCGAATATGCAATTTGCCAAAATATTTCTTCGGAGGAAGCCACCAAAAAATTGTTGGATATATTGGCGGCGGCAGCTCCGGTTTTATAAAGAAATACGATGTTAATAAACAAAAGAACCTCCCGAAAGGGAGGTTTTTTGTTGGTATAAGAAAAAACTATTCGCACATATGATAACCGTGGCAAGCTTTTCCGCTAGGCTTGCGTCCGAGTTCCCGGCACTCATGGGCTTTGTGTATAAAACCTTTCGGGCAGCAATATTTGAAATAATTGCTGCTTGTGGGGCAATATTCAACGGCTTGCTGCTGAGAAGGACACGAAGTCATGGAATATCCCAAACTCTGACAATTTCTAAAGTTCGGTGTGTAGGTGTTTTTGATCGGGGTGCGTTGGGTGTGGCTTGAGGACTCAACAATTGATCTTACACCGGCAAAAGCGTCAGCAGCCGTAAAAGAAAAAACTATGAGAGTTATAAACAACAAAATTTTACGCATTATTTCCTCCATCTGTTGCATTGAATATATTATAACTCACTGTTTGTTTTTTTTCAATATAATTAAATTGTGAAACGGCTTGACAAAGAAAGGTATTTTGTTGAGACTGATTGCAGTAATTAAATTATTAATGTTTATGAATCCTAAATCTTTAGAAGAACAAATTGCCTGCGTCAGATGCCATAGTTCGGAGGAATTTTGTCAGTACATAGACGAGTTTATGCTGAAAAGCAAAGCTATTTCTGAACTTTACAAGCCGCGGATTTGTGAAGGACCGGAAAAGTTTGAGGCTTATATCAAAAGGTATGGACGACTCAAGTTGGAAGACGAAAGACGACTTCTGGAAACACATCGCAGAGATTTGCAGGAAATTTACTTCAGGTACTGTTCGTGTGACGAGAGAAACGAACAAGTGGTAGTACAAAATGCCGATTTAAGCAGATTATACTACAAATTCGGACATTGCCCGGGAATTATTGCTCAAAAGTATTTAGCAAAGGAAAATTCCAAAGCCACTTACCGTTTCATCCGAATCTTTGAGTTTTGCGATGAGGCGTTGAGTTGCTTCAGGTACACGGCCGATAAACGTATGAAATGCTGTTACAACAGATTTCATCCTGCCGCTTACAATGCCGCAGGACGCTAGCAGGTACAGGCGATACTTCAAAAAGGAGTATCGCCTGTTGTGTTTATTTGAGGTATTTTAACGCTTGAGTGGTAAAGGATCTGATTGTTTGTGTACTCTGAGACAATAAAAAATGTTCTTGCGGGGAGAGAGCAGGCGTTAGCTTGCCGTGAATGCCTCTTTTTCCGAGAATACAGGGCATGGATGTGCAAATATCGGTTATATTTTCAATTTTGTTATGATAAGAGGATACGTTTAAGATGGCATATTCATTTGAACCGATAGCCTGGCAGATACGGGTCAATGCTCCGGCAATACCGAAAGTTGTGGAACCTTTGCCGCTGATGATGCGATATGCGGCGTTGCGAACATCGTTTTCAATATTTTTTTTAATTTCGGGGGTAAGAGGTTTGTTGATATCGGCGGCCAATTGCTCAATCTGGATGGTTCCGGCAAACGCATTTGACCACACAATTACTTCACTATCTCCGTGTTCTCCGAGTACGTTGGCGTGAATCGATTTTGGTGATACCCCGAGATGATAGCCTAAAAGGGTGCGAAAACGTGCGGTATCAAGAACCGTTCCGCTTCCGAATATGCGATTTTTGGGAAAACCCGAAAGTTCAATTGCTACACGTGTCATTATGTCAACGGGGTTAGTGGCAATAAGAATAATGGTTTGAGGAGAATTTAGGACAATCTGCGGAATGATTTGTTTAAATATTTTGATATTGGCGGCGAGCAAATCATTTCGTGTTTGTTGGGGTTTTTGATTGATGCCGGCGGTTATGATAACGACCTCTGCGTCTTTGATGTCGGCATAATTTCCGACCTTGATTTTATTGGCATAAGCAAAAGGTGTGGCATGGGCAATATCTTCCGCCTCAGCCTGGGCTCGTTTCTGATTTTGGTCAATAAGAGTAATTTTTCGGGCTACACCGCGCATGATTAGTGCAAATGCCGTGGCACTGCCGACACCGCCGGCACCGATAATTCCGATTTTCATAAATTGTTCCTCATATGATTTGTTGTTTGTATATGTGTCTGAAGAAAGAAAAAACAAGCCTAAAGGTGAAAAATTGTTAAAATATGGTAAAAAAACGCCCTTTTTTATGCACATAAACCAAAGTATAAAATTAAGCTAAAACAAGGCGATACGCAAAAAAGACGCAAATTTTTTAGCAATAAAATGAAAATAATGCTTGTCAACAGGTATAAAATTGTGATAACAAAACAGCACGGGACTGAAATATGCACCCGAGAATTTTATGTGTTAATATTTTAGAGGTTTATCAAATGACTGATACAGCTAATCGCGTTAAGAAAATTGTGGCAGAACATCTTGGCGTTGAAGAATCAAAAGTAACAGAGACTGCCAGCTTTATTGATGATTTGGGCGCAGATAGTCTCGATACTGTTGAATTGGTAATGGCTTTCGAAGAAGAATTCGGTTGCGAAATTCCTGATGAAGCTGCTGAGAAAATTCTTACAGTTAAAGATGCCATTGATTATTTGAATAAAAACGCTTAGTTTTGTTTTAGGCAATGTATGATTAAACTCGCTTGACATAAAGCGAGTTTTTTCATATAAAAACGCTTATGATGATAACCAAATAAAGGAAGCTTGATGAGAAGAGTTGTCGTTACCGGTATGGGTATGTTGTCACCGTTTGGTCGTGGCGTTGAATATAACTGGGATAATATAGTTGCCGGAAAATCGGCTATCAGAAAAATTGAAGGCATTGAACTTTATGATGAGCCGGTCAAAATTGCCGGTCAGGTCCCGATGGGAAAAGAACCTCATCAATTTGATCCCGATACAGTAATGGAGCCTAAAGAACAGCGTCGTGTTGATAAATTTATACTGTTCGGATTGGCCGCCGGTATTGATGCAATGGAAGACAGCGGCTGGACTCCGCTCAACGATGAAGACAGTTACCGCGCCGGTGTTATGATGGGATCGGGAATCGGTGGTCTGAGCGCAATTTATGAAATGTCAACCTTGATTAATGAGAATAAGAGTGTTCATAAAGCTTCTCCGTTCTTTATTCCGTCATGTTTGATTAATATGATTTCGGGACATCTTTCAATCAAGTTTGCTCTAAAGGGGCCGAATCATGCCTGTGTTACCGCCTGCTCGACAGGTACACACGCAATCGGTGATGCTTCGGCAATGATTGCCAGAGGCGATGCCGATTTAATGTTGGCCGGCGGTGCGGAATCTGCCGTAAATATTTTGGGGTTGTCCGGTTTTGCAAGAATGAAGGCAATAACTGCCGATTTTAACGATGAACCGGAAAAGGCTTCGCGTCCGTGGGATCAGGCCCGTAGCGGATTTGTTATGGGTGAAGGTGCCGGAGCGGTAGTTTTGGAAGAGTTGGAACATGCCAAAAAGCGCGGTGCTAAAATTTATGCCGAAGTGGTCGGTTATGGTATGAGCGGCGACGCTTATCATATTACGGCTCCTTCTGGCGACGGAGCTTATCGTGCGATGAAAATGGCGGTGAAACATGCCGAAGAGCACGGTGTTAAGCTGGAAGATATAGGTTATGTCAATGCGCACGGAACATCTACACCGGCAGGTGATGTCGGCGAGGCTTTGGCAGTAGCGCGTTTGTTCGGTGAAAATATGAAAAATGTTTCTATGTCGTCAACAAAGTCGGCAATAGGACATTTGTTGGGAGCTGCCGGAGCGGTTGAAGCCGTTTTGACAATCAAAGCTATTAATGAGCAAACATGTCCACCGACGCTGAACCTTGAAAATCCGGCTCCGGAAGTTGAAGGTATGGATTTGGTTCCGCTAAAATCCAAAAAACGTGAAATTAAGGCGGCAATGTCGAATTCTTTCGGCTTTGGCGGGACAAACTCATCAATCATACTGAAAAAGTTTGAAGGTTAGCAATGAAAACACTGTTTGTTTCGGTGGTTGTGGCAGTTTTTGTGGCCGTCGGGGCAATATGGTATGGTGTTAATTGTCCGAATGTTTTAGAGGAAAATACAAGCCTGGTTTTGCAAAAGGGCGAAAGTGTTCGTAGTCTGGCACAAAATTTGAAGACAGCAGGGGTGATAAACTCACCTCTGCTTTTTCGTATTGTAGTGAGGGCGTTGAAGGTTGATAAGCGTCTGAAAGCCGGTGAGTATATGTTTGCTCCGAAAATAAATATATTGCAGGTGGCAAAACAATTATTGCGTGGCGAAGTCTTTTATCGCAGAGTTACTGTTCCGGAAGGGTTGAGTTCGGCTCAAATTCGTACAATTTTGGAAAATGAACCATATTTGAGCGGAGAGATTAAGGTTGATATGCCGGAAGGTTCAATGTTGCCGGAAACATATGCTTTTTCAAGGGGAGACAGCCGTGACAGTATTGTGTTGAAAGCGCAAAAAGATTTGAAAGAATTGCTTGATAAAGTGTGGGCGGAAAACAGCAATGAAAATATAAAGAATAAGGAAGAACTCGTAATTTTGGCTTCGATTGTGGAAAAAGAAACAGGTTTGCCGAATGAGCGAGCTGATGTGGCAGCGGTTTTTTCAAACAGGCTGAAAAAAGGCATGATGCTGCAAACGGATCCGACGGTTATTTATGCTCTTACAAAAGGAAAAACGGAGTTAGGACGCACACTTTTGAAAAAAGATTTGGATTATGACGATCCGTATAATACTTATCGTTATTATGGTCTGCCGCCGACGCCGATTTGTAATCCCGGAAGAGAAGCGATTATGGCGGCAGCAAACCCGAGTGGGGCAGATTATTTATATTTTGTTGCCAGCGGTAACGGCGGGCATAGATTTGCCAAAACATTGAGCGAGCATAACGGTAATGTGGCAACTTATCGTAAACTTATGCAAAATAAGTAGTTGAAATGTAATTTCTTTAGGCTTGCCCGGAAGTTTCCATCAGTAAAGGATAAAGGGCTTGTGCCGGTTCAAGACCTTTGGTCAGAACAACTTTGAATACGGGATACATTCTTTCACATTCCTTGACGGCAATATCAATAATTTGGGCAATTTGCTGTTCAAGGTGATTATTGGAGCGGTTACAAAATATGGAATGGCGATAAATCGGCATTTTTTGCTCAGTCCAGTATGAAAAATGCCCAACCCACATATTGTCGTTGATCATAGCAAGAAGTTCAAAAATTTTGCTTTTGTTTTCAATGGTGGTTTCAATGTTCATCAGGCAGGATATATGCAGGCACTGCATACTCTCTTCAAAAGAAAAGAAGACCAACATGTCGTTCCACTTGCCCTGAATTTCAACAACAATTTCGTTGTTGCCGCGGCGCTCGCTGGTATAGGCATGAGCATTGAGAAAATTCTCGATTTCATCAATCGGGTTGGTATATGTCTGGAGATTTTCTGCCAGATTCATCAAAAATTTTCTCCTAAAATTGCATTTTTTTAACAATAAATCTGATGCTTTTATAAATATCATTATCGAGTCGTAATTTACAATCGGGGGATTCGAGTTTTCCACTTTATTCAAAAAATATTTTTTTTCAAAAATATTTTTTGTTCATAAAATCAATCGGATACGACGTTATCTGTTGAATATTTTTTTTTAATGTGGATATGTTTGGGAAAATTAATATACTTTTTACTAATTACGAAATTTGGAAGGAAATTGAGATGCCCTGTTTGGAATTTCCGTCAATATCTCCAGTTATGTTCTCAATCGGAAGTTTGTCAATTCGTTGGTATTCAATGGCATATCTGTTGGGTATTATTGCGGCGTGGCTGTTAACACTGCGAATGATGAAAAAATATGACCTCAAAATTAACCGCCAACAAGTTGAAGATGCTGTTTTTTATGTTACGTTGGGTATTATTATCGGCGGGAGATTGGGTTATGTTTTGTTTTATGGATTTGATTTCTTTTGGCATCATCCTCTGAAAATTTTTGAGCTTTGGCACGGTGGAATGTCATTTCACGGCGGAGCAGTAGGAGCAGTACTGGGACTTTTATATACTGCTCATTCCCGAAAAGTAAATTTTTGGCTGTTAACTGATTTAGCTGCATTGTTTGCACCGATTGGTATTTTTTTAGGAAGGATTGCCAACTTTATTAATGATGAGTTGTGGGGAAGAATTACTAATGTTCCATGGGCGGTTTGTTTTCCTTCAGGAGGGTACTGGCCGAGGCATCCTTCACAAATTTATGAGGCTATAACCGAAGGACTGATTATTTTTGTAGTGCTTAATGTTTTGTGGCACTGGCGAGCAATCAGAGAACGCAGAGGGTCAGTATCAGCGCTGTTTGTGCTGATGTACGGGATATTTAGGATTATAATTGAATATTTTCGTCAACCTGATGAGCAAATAGGTTTTTTGTTCGGAGCGGTTACAATGGGACAGTTGTTATCGTTACCGGTAGTATTGTTGGGCGTGTTTTTGTTGTGGCGCGTTGCGTTTAAGCCTTTGAAGTAATATTTTGCGTGAATTTGTAAGTTTTTTGCAAAGCGCGGTGAGCGCGAATGAATACGTCGCTGACGTTTGCATCACTGCGTTTTTTGTCGGCGATACTGCAGGAAACGGTGATTTTAATCGGTTTTTTAATGCGTGGAAGTATGAATTCCGACGCTGCTATTTGGCGGCGAATTTCATCAAGTCGTCCGTATGAAGAGCCTTTTTCCGCTTGGGGAAAGATGATTACAAATTCATCGGGAGTGCAGCGAAACAGCATGGCATCAGGCTCAATCGAAACAATTTTTTTGCTGACCATGGCCATGATATTGTTGATGCCGTTTTTACGAAAAGCCTGCAAGAGGTGGCGGTATTCATCAACACAAATAATGCCGAGACCATATTTTAGGGGAAGTTTTTTGGCTTTGACCAAAAAGCTGTAGGCGTTATTAAGTCCCGTATCCGGATCTTTGCGCAAAATGAAAAAGATATGTCGGCATGTGGCAATGAGCAAGATTATGGCCGCGGTGGTAAAAAATAAGACTAATGCCGAGGGTTGATTGGAAGCATAAAAACCAATCATAATACAAACAGAGGCATATGCCATGTTGAAATCAAGTATTTGGTCTTTGATTGAAGCGTATAAAAGCATGGTTATAACCATTATTGCAAATAAAACGAGAGCAAATATTTGCAAACCGCAACCAAAATTAATCAGCGGGCTGAAATCAATTTTTATTTCTGCCGAACTTAAAAATTCTCCTAAAGCAACAGCGGCAAAAACAATGATTAAAAAATATACGGTGTCGATTGAAAAAAGAGGTCTATCCGGCAGAAAATAAAAGAAAATCATGCCGGCAATGGATAAGAACACAAGGTTGGCATAGTCGGGAGTTAGGTAATAAATAACACCGTGAAAATATTTAAGGTAATTGATGAGCATATAACTCAGCAATATTATAATAACAAAAAACATAGGACGATTGCGATTATAAAACATTAACAAAGCGATGTTGGAAAATGTAGCCGCATAAAAGGTTATATGTAAAATATTTTGCACAAGATCGGGTAAGGGGGAAAAAAGCATAAATAAACATGCGGCAACCAGCAAAAGTCCGGCCGGAAGCCAAGAATTTTTCAAAAGCGGGAGAATTTGCCACAGGTAATTTATATATTTTTTCAGCAATGTCGTTCCTTTCGAAACGGGAGTCTAGCACCGATAAGTTTAAATTTTATTTACGCATTTGATTATTGAACTGTCACCGTACGAATAAAAACGATATTTTTGTTCAATGGCGTGCTGATAAGCTTTTTTCATACGGTCAATGCCGGCGATGGCACAGATGAGCATGAAAAGCGTGGATTTAGGTAGGTGAAAGTTGGTAATAATCATATCAATCATCTTAAATTTATAACCGGGAGTTATAAAAATATCAGTTGAGCCGGCAAATGGGTGCAAAATCCCTTTGTCGTCGGCGGCACTTTCAAGCAGACGCAAAGATGTGGTGCCGACAGCAATTATACGGCGACCTTCACGCTTGGCACGGTTGATGATTTCACAGGTCTCGGGAGTTATTTCACCATATTCGGCATGCATTTTGTGGTCTTTGGTGTCATCGGTTTTGACCGGCAGAAAAGTTCCGGCACCGACGTGCAGGGTAATAAATACTTTTTCAATTCCCTTTTTATCAAGAGCCTCAAATACTCTCGGCGTAAAATGCAGACCTGCAGTCGGGGCGGCAACGGCTCCTTCATAATGGGCATAGATGGTCTGATAGTTTTCTTTGTCGTTATATTTGTCCCAAATGCCGTTAACGGTGGGTTTATCGCGCTTGATGTAGGGCGGAAGCGGCATAAGTCCGTACTTTTGCAAGTTGGTCGCTAATATTTCTGCCGGACAACCAAAACGAATTAAAACTCCGTCATCATCTTTTTTTTCAAGTACTTCGGCAAAAAAGTCGCTTTGTTCGGGGGTGATTTGGTCGGTATAAAAATTTACTCGGTCGCCGGGGTGCAGGCGCTTGGCGTTTTTGATAAAAGCCCACCACGAAATGCCATCAAGCGGACGATAAAGAGTGACCTCAACTTTAGCCTCTCCACGAGCTCCATAGAGGCGGGCAGGAATAACTTTAGTATCATTAAAAACCAACAGGTCGCCTTTTTGAAGTAAATCCGGCAAATCATAAAAATGATGGTCGGTAATCTCGTCTTCAACGCTTAAGTCAAGCAAACGTGAAGTGTCGCGAGGATTTGCCGGTTGTGAAGCAATTAAGCTGCGGTCTAAAGTAAAATCAAAAATATCCACTTGCATAGTTGTTTTGTCCTTTTCTTTGCCGTTGTTATAGTATATAGAATAATTATTTGCAAGAACTATCAAGGGAGATACCGATGTCTAAAATTGTTACCATGATTCCGGTGCGTATGGCTTCAACACGCCTGCCAAACAAGCCTTTGCTTGATATAAACGGCAAAAGTTTGTTGCAAAGAGTTTATGAGAATGTAAAAAAATATGTGCCGGGAGATATTTATGTTGCCGCCGGGGATCAGGTGATTGTAGAAGCGTGCGAGAAGTTCGGGGCTAAAGCAATTTTGACCGATCCTAAACTGCCATCGGGTACCGACCGTATTGCCGCGGCATTAAAAGAGATTGACCCGAGCGGTGATAAATATGATATTGTAGTTAATTTCCAAGGTGATGCGGTTAATGTTAATCCGGAAATTAATAATCAACTGATTAAAATTGTTGAAGAAAGCGGCTGTGATATTGCGACAGTCGGTATGGTGTTTAAAACCCAAGAGGAAATTGACAGCCCGAATAACGTAAAAATTGTTATGGGATTGCGTGACGGGGAGACGGAAGGACGTTGTTTGTACTTTACACGGGCGGCGGCTCCGTATATTCGTAATCCGGAAAAATGCAGTAATCATGACTTTTACCATCATATCGGTATTTATGTTTATAATGCTAAATCATTGCGAAAAATCGTATCATTGCCGGTAGGGGTATTGGAAGCAAGAGAATCGCTTGAACAGTTGCGTGCGCTTGAAAACGGAATGGTTATAAGAGCTAAATTGGTCAATAACCTTAAGCTTAATCAGGAAGCTCCGGCAGATATCGATACAATGGAAGAGCTGGAAGAAGCCCGTAAAACGCTAATATAGTCGGATACTGTTTGTTTGATATTGTGATGTTTTTGTGATACAATATTACGTAAGGTGTGTTTTTCCTTTTTGAGGGGCTGAACCTATGAAGTCGACGGAACAAAAAGGGCGTTCAATGGTTGAGATGCTGGGCGTTTTAGCTATTATCGGCGTTTTGTCGATAGGTGGAATTGCGGGTTATTCAAAAGCAATGGAAAAATATAACACCAATAAGTTGGTTGATCAGTTTTTTATGATTCTTCATAATTTAACAACAGCAGTAGCAGCGGGACAGCCGGTGACGCAGTTGGCCAACAATTCGGTTGTTGATGCTTTAGGAATTTTGCCCAAGGAAATGGGCAAAGCCTCGCAATGTCGCCATGCCTTGGGCGGGCAATGTTATATTACCGGCGGCGGAGACGGAACAATTATATCGGTAAGGTTTAAGGATTTGCCACCGAAAGGGTGTGTCGAACTATCCACGATAGATTTGAGAGGGGCAAAAGGAAACAGCATTGTTAATGCTGCCAACAGTATTAGCGTAACATCAAGTACGTGTGCTGTCGAAGACGGGCAGGGCAACTGCAAGTCATCGCAGTTCAGAACGGTTACGCAGGCGACCAAAGAGTGTCGAGGCAAACTTAATGCGGTTATATTTACATTTAAGGTTTTGTAATTAATTTTTATTTTTTACCGATTAGGGCGTGGCGCTCCCAAAAGATGCCGTCAGAATAGCCCTGAATTTGTTTGTTTTTTTGCGCCAACTCAAGCCGTCTTTCAGCCCAAATGCAATAATTTGGGTTTTGTTCTATGCCGACGTAACGACGTCCGAGTTTGCGTGCGGTTACGGAAGTTGTACCCGAGCCTAAAAACGGGTCAAAAACAATATCGTTTTTGTTGGAACTGGCCAAGATTAATTTAGCAATCAATTTTTCGGGCTTTTGGGTAGGATGAGCGGTGTTTTCGGGCATCGACCAATAAGGAATGGAAATATCATCCCAAAAATTAGAAGGGCAGGTATTGCGAAAACGACCTTCCGAAGTCTGTTCCCAGTCTTTGGGTTTGCCGTCCTGTTTGTAGGGAGCCAAAACTTTGCGCCGGACTTTTACGGCATCAAGATTGAAAGTGTATTGTTTGTCCATGGTGGCAAACCAAATATCTTCCATGCCGTTTTTCCAATTTTGGGTGGCTCCGCGGCCTTTTTCACGTTGCCAGGTAATACGGTTTTGAATATTGAAATAACGTGCCAAAACCGGACCGATAACCAGGCTTGATTTCCAATCACAACAAACATAAATGGAGGCATCGGGCTTTAACAAAGGAAGAGCTTTTTCTATCCATTCAACAGTATATTTCTCGTATTCGTCATCGGCCGTTTGAGTAAATTTATTGCCGTGAAAATCTTTGCTAAGGTTATAAGGAGGGTCAACAATCAGCAGGTCTACAAAATGTCGGGGAAGTCTGGGCATGATTTTGAGCGAATCTCCGACGATGGTTTTGTTGATGATTGCTGATAGGGTAGTTTTGCGGCTGACTTTAATACATCGTTTGAGATAAGCCCTGCCTTCAAGAAGTCCGATATCTATGGTTTTGTTTTTTTCTGATTTCATTTTTGCCTCATTGTTGAATTGATAGCAAATAAAAGCACAAAAACCAAGATGTTTTATAGTTTTTGTTGATATCTGTTCTGTAAATGTTATAGACATGATTATAAAAACGATGTATGAAAAATGTGAAAGTGTAAGGCGTTAGGAAAACAATATGGATTGGGCAATAATCAGTAATGTCATTTTTGATAGTTTGAAAGACAGTGCATGGCTGTTTCTTTTTTTGCTGTTAACGTATATATTGCTTGAATATATAGAGCATAAAAACGGCAGTAAGTCGCTTAATTTAATCGGCAAATCAGGTAAATTGGGGGCGGCGATCGGCGCGGTGAGCGGGATTGTGCCGCAATGCGGTTTTGCGGCGGCAGCAGCAAATTTTTATGCGGCGAGAGCAATTTCAGTAGGAACATTGCTGGCCGTGTTTTTGACGACCTCAGATGAAATGTTGCCGATTATGGTTTCCAATGCCGTAGAGCCGATGATTATTATTAAAATATTGGGAATTAAATTGGTTTTGGGAATGACAATCGGAATTTTGTGCGACGTTGTCCTAAACTCAAAACCGCAGACAGTTAATATTGAGCCGTTGTGCGAAGATGCCGCTTGTCATTGTGCAGGGGAGGGAATATTTAAGCCGGCACTGTTCCATGCAATAAAAATTACGGTTTTTGTGATGTTGGTTACATTTGCTCTAAATGCGGTTATAGCTGTTTGGGGAGAGCATTGTTTGAGCGAAATGGTGCTTAATCGCCCAATTGCCGGAGTGGCGGCGGCGGGGCTGATCGGGTTGGTTCCGAATTGTTCGGCTTCGGTCATAATTACCCAATTGTGGTTGGAGGGCGCTATTAATTTCGGGGCAATGCTGGCCGGTCTTTTGTCGGGAGCAGGAGCAGGGCTGTTGGTGTTGTTTAAGGTAAATAAAAACAGAAAAGAAAATTTTAAAATAGTTGCGATTTTATATTTTTCGGCAGTTGCAACAGGGGGTTTAATTAATATTTTGCAAATAAATTTATAATCTTTTAGTAATTTGGAGTTATATTAATAGTTTGAATGCGAGGTGTGATTAATGTCGTTTCAGACTAAAAAGGTTGTAAAAAAAGTAATATCGTGGTCAGGACTGTTCTTTTTCGGTCTGGCGGTATATATGTTGTATCACCAGCTGTCGAAGTACAGTATTAACGACATTAAAGAGGCATTGTTCAGCATTCCGCACCATAATTTAATATTGGCGATGTTGGCGGCATTAGGCGGATATGTGGCATTGTCATCATATGATTTTTTGGCTCTTTGTTATATCAAGCGCAAAATTAGGGCGTGGAAATGGATTTTTGCCGGATTTGTGGGCTTTTCTGTCAGTAATAATGCCGGACACGCCATAGTTTCGGGCGGGACAATCAGGTACAGATTGTATACGAGATGGCGGTTTCGCGGTACCGAAATTGTACGGATGGTGACTTTTTCTGGCTTTACGTATTTGGTGGCGTGTTTCTTTTTGATTATTGTCGGATATATGCTGACCCCTTCTCATGCCTTTGGCGCAGGGTCGGTTTCTAAAATGACAACGCAGATAGTTACGGCGGTCTCCGTTGTGGGATTAATCGGATATTTTGCGTTGAGCCTGTTTTATAAAAAGCCGATGTATATTAAAGATGTTGAGTTTGATATGCCAAACTGGAAAATGGCAATCGCTCAGGTATTTTTGGGTTCGGCAGACATTATTATGGATTCAATCGTATTATATTTGGTGTTGATACCGTTTGTGCCGCTTGATTTTACGACTTTTATGGGCGTATTTATTATTGCTAAGGTGTTGGGCGTATTCAGCCAGGTGCCGGGAGGATTAGGAGTATTTGAAGGTTTGTTTATGTATATTATTCCCGGAGAACACAATGATTTGACATTATTTGGAGCATTAATTGCATATCGTATCTTGTACTATTTGGTGCCGCTGTTGGTTTCGGGAATAGCTCTGATGAGCTATGAATGGTATTTGGCGTGGCGGCGCAGGCGGATGATAAATAAGATCAGAAGGTAGAAAAAATCCCACCCTTGCGGTGGGATTTGTTTTGTTGGTCGGGCACACCGCCACTAAATCAGAAAAATGATACCATTTTTTGATTGTTTCATTTTCACCTCTAAAATAGTGTGGACGCGTTTTTACGACCATTCCGGACACCCAAGGTGCAGATACCAGCCACGTGCTTTTTTTATTTCAAAAACAATAACATATACTGTCCACGTGGGAATTAAACTTGACTTTTATATTTTTTAAGCGATATAGCTATACAAGTGAAGTAAGAGGACAAATATGACATATATAACGAAAGAGACGGCTGATAATCTTGATTTAATCCGCAAAATTTTGGTAGATAGTGGTTTTTCGGAAATTAAGAATATTACGCGTTTGCAAAGCGGCTCGCGTTCGGTTGCCTATTATGCCGATGATTATATCGTGCGTTTTCCCAAAGCGGAAATAATCTGGCAGACCATGCAACGTGAAAAAATGATAATTGACACGATTTATCCGCATTTAATGCCGTATTTTGAGGGCAAAATCCACAAAATTGAACTGATTGACGGCACTTATCCGTTTTCTGTTTCCAAGCGTATATATGGTAAAATTTGTGACGGACGGCCGGAAAGCGACTATGCCGTTTTATATCAAAATATTATACCGGAGCGACAGCTTAAACTGGCGCAAGATTTAGCGATGTTTTTTCATTTAATGCACCAAATTGATTATAAAAAGCTAAATATGCCGGAGCCGACCGAGGCTATTGATAATTGGGACGTTAGCACAAGAGAAGATTTTGATTATGCCAGTGTCAGAGAAGCTTTATTGCCACATAAAATTGATTTAGATTACAATAAACCGACTTTGCCAAATACCGATAAAGCCTTATGCCACAACGATTTAAGCGGCTCTAATCTGTTACTCAATCCCGAAAGCGATGATATTCTCGCCGGCATTATTGACTTTGGAAACATGGTTATTATGCCAAAATATCAGGATTTTTTCCCGCTTTACAAAATTGACCGCAAATTGGCGATTGATACGCTGACGGAATATAACAAATTGACAACTTCAAAAATAGAGCCAAAACAACTTGATTATATGATTTTGTGCTACATCGGCTATGGACTTTATAAAACAAAAGACAATTCTTCGCCGTATTTTATGAAACTCTTAAAGCCGTTTTTTATAAAAAAATAACATAGTAGGTATACACATACTATGTTATATAGCTGGTCGAAGTGACTGGACTGTCCTCGACATTGCTTAAAGCAATGCTCGTTCCACTGCGCTCGTCGGCTAAAGCCGACCGTGATACTTTCGTCTCACTCTCGCTTGTAGTCAAACAGCTTCCCGCTGGTTCGTGTCTTACCGCTTTGCGGTTAACATAAAAAAACCGCCATAAAGGCGGTATTTTTTTTATGTTGGTCGAAGTGACTGGACTCGAACCAGCGACCTCTGCGTCCCGAACGCAGCGTTCTACCAGGCTGAACTACACTTCGATAGTGCCATTATGTTTAGCACAAAAAAAATAGATGACAACCTTTTTTTTATTGCAACGGCGTTTTTTTTAATTTACGCTGTGTTTGTATTTGTTAATGGAGGGAAATATGCGTAAAAAATTGGCATATTGGCTGGCAACAATCAGCGGCGTAGGGTATTGTCCGTTTGCATCGGGAACGGCAGGTTCGCTGGTAACAATTCCGTTGGCGTGGCTTTTGGCCTTTTATTATGGAGTTGTCGGTATTACCTTGGGCGCGGTGGTGGTATTTTTTGCCGGAACGGCAGCAACCAAAGAGGTGTTGAAATACACAAAGCATGATCCCTCAATTGTTGTTATTGATGAAATGGCCGGACAGTTGCTGAGTTTCGGGTTGGTAGCTAACCAATTGGTTGAGCGAACCGATTTGGGCGCAATTTTGATGTATATTATAGGTTTTGGTTTGTTCCGGTTGTTTGATATTATTAAACCGCAACCGGCAAAATGGGCAGACAGCCAGGTTTTGAATGCATGGGGTGTTATGCTTGATGATGTGTTTGCCGGAATTTATGCCGCAGTAATTTTGTGGCTGATTAATTTAATCTTTGTTCTCTAGCAGTTGAAATCTTACTTGCGTTGATTATATAGGCAACGGAGGTGAGAATGTTTTTCTTTAAGCATAGGCATATGGTAATGATGTCATTGTTGGCGTTGTTGGTGGCAATGACGTTGGTGTTGTTTAATTGAGGTTAGGTATGAAAATCTGGCATTGGATTGTGGTCGCGGTTTTTATTTTTGCGGTGGTGATTACGTTGTTTTTTTAAGCGAGGTGTTTTTTTAGCTTGACACGTATGGATAAAAGGCGTATACACGCTTCATATTTATCGCGGGGTGGAGCAGCCCGGTAGCTCGTCAGGCTCATAACCTGAAGGTCGGAGGTTCAAATCCTTCCCCCGCAACCAATAAAAATAAAAAACCTTCCTTTATGGAAGGTTTTTTTGTTTTGAATTATTCAAATGCGTACCTCAGAGATAGCATTCCGGTGTGTTCTTGGTATCCGGAACGATAAGTTCCCATATATGATACGGCAGCAGAAATGTTTTCGGTCAGTGATTTTGCAAAGCTTAGGCTCGTTTCATAACCTAAACGACGCAATTTGTCGCCGTCGACAACATAACCGCTTCCATTGGACAGATATACATGAGTGTTGTTTTTGTCAGCCATAAAGTCATAGGTTAAACCGAGATAGGCTTCTGCCCGAATATCATATATTTCTCTGGCAAATCTTAAACTGATGACACCCCGCAAAATATCAGCATTGTCGGCAGATACTTTTTGAGCGGCGCTATCGGTATATCGGTCTCGTTTGATGTGATAGTAGCGGAAACCTGCTTCCGGTGTGAAATATTCAAATTGATAACCGGCCATGCTTGCAACAGATGCAACCCATACGTCATATCTGGCGTTATAAGTATCATCAAGAGCATATTTCTTTTCTTTATAATTCGATTGTCCGTAGGAAATAATTCCATTGATAAACTGTCGGCAAGGCTTGTATTCCCCATAAACAAAGCCGGTGACAGAATTTATGTCTATGTCTCGGGACATAATATCAACGTCTGTTCTGTCAATTTGTAAACCGGCACCGAACTTGTAAGCGCGGTCTAATTCTTTTTCAAGACCAAATATAATGCCGCGGCTGTTGGAGTTTGAACCATCAATATTTTGGCGAGTACGCATCTTGGTATCGCTCAAATAAGGATTGCCCCAGGCGGTAACGTCGCTGAATTCGTCACTCGATAATAAACCGATTTGTTTGTTGCGGAGATATGAATCAACGGTCTTAAATAAAATGGAATTTTGTTCTGTTACGGTATTTTGGACAACCGCAGTTTCTGTCGGAGCAAGAGCCTTGAGGTTATGGACAAATCCGGCAGCATCATGTTGCGCCAAAGCGGCAAGTTTATCTGCAGCAATTGCACCGCTCGATCCTTCGGCAAAAGGAGCTTCATCTACCCATGCTCCGGCGGCATTTGCTACCCAAGATCTGGCTCCTTGCTCTTTAGCAACATCTGCAGCAGTTGATTTTTGAAGAATAGAGAAAACACCAAACTTGCCTTTGGTCTTGATAAATTTGTACATATTGTTTTCGGCAACATCAACGCCTTCTTCGGTATGTGATACATCTTTATCAGCAAAATCACCGTTGTGGCTGCCGGCTTTAATTAAAGTTACTTCGCCATAATTGATGCCTTGAGCCAGAGTAGCTTTTAGTTTTGCTCCGCTGTTGATGGTCATGTCGTCAGTAATATTTAACAGGCCGTGCTGTCCATCTTCAAGACCATTAATTTTTAATGATAATGTGGATGAACTATCAAGTTTCATAGATTTGAGATTAACGGTGTTGGCGCCAATGTCTATCTTAGAGTTTTTGGCGTTTATTGTATCGGTATTATCCAAATAATTTGAACCGACTTTTAATGTAGAATTATTAACATTAATTTTATTGCCGCTGATGGTGTTGGACAGTGTCCAGTTATTGTTGACGTTGATTACGCCGTTGTTATTTGTGCTTGAGATTGCATTTGTAAGAGCGGTGCCGGTTTTCAAATTTAAAGTGCCATTGTTTGTAATATCGCCGTTAACAATAGTGTTAACCAAGTTTATTGTTCCGTTGTTTACGACGGAATTGCCAATTGTAGAATTCTTTGTGGTCAAATTACCGGTATTGGTAATGTTGGCGTTGGTAACAGAGCCGTTTAACTGATTTGTTCCGGAAGTGGTCATATTAAACGCGGTAGCGCCGGTAATTGTGCCGTTGATAATGCTGTCTTTAATGCCTACGGTTGCGCTGCCGTTAGTAACATTTGCTATGGTAGAAGCCCCGCTGACGGTTACGTTATCAAAGTTTAACGCAGTAGCACCTTCGCCAAGTTGGAAACCATGTCCGTTAAGGTTGAGAGTTTCTGCAGCACCGCCGGAGATACCTTTGATGTTTAATGTTCCTTTGGTGTCACCCAAATCGTCGCCCACATTATATGTCTTACCTTGTTGATTAGCCGTAAAGTTTTTGGTTGCATTGGTAGTGTCGTTGTTGACCAATTTCAGAGTATCACCAAGAGAGGTGTCGGTAGTCGTGCCACCATCACGTCTTGAAAAAGCAACCTCAATTGAGAGTTTGTCGTCGCTCAATCCTAATTTGCCATAATCGGTGCTGGCGGTGGTGGTGTGTTCCTGATATACTTTGTTCCAAGCGGTATTTGCTTCGATAGTATCTGTTGAAGTGGTCGCTCCCGATGTTCCAATAATGTATTCCGTTGAATTAAATGCTGCTTGTACGGCACTACTCAATGCCAGTTTGAGGGTGCTTGATGTCGCCGGATTTAAGACTTGTACGCTGAAATCATCGGCGAGAGAAGTTGTTGACGGATCCAAGATATTAACGGAAGTCAGGGTGAGAGTTCCGGAAGAGGCATTGGTCAAATTAAACGTATCGACGGAAGAACTTGATAGATTCATATCTATGGCCAAATTGCCGTTACCGTTAATAGCACCGATGTCATGAGATGTGATGGTTCCGTTTGAAACAGTGATTGTTCCACTATTTGCGTTTAACGTTCCTGCAACTTCGGCTCCACTATTTAGTGTCAACGTACTATTAACATATGTTGTACCGGTTCCGGCAATAGTCTTTGCCAATACGCCGGATAAGTACAAATTACTGCTGTTGGTGATACTTGAATCGGCAATATTTGCCGCGGTTGTGGTTAAATTACCGGTATTGGTAATGTTGGCGTTGGTAACGGCTCCATTTAATTGGCTGGTTCCGGAAGTGGTCATATTAAACGCGGTATCGCCAGTGATTGTACCATTGAGAATACTGTTTGTAACACCGATTGTAGCAGAACCGTTAGTAACGGTAGCTATGGCAGAACTTGAATTGACGGTTACGTCATTAAAGTTTAATGCGGTAGCATCATCACCGACTTGAAAACCCTGATGTGAGGCAAGATTAAGTGTCTCAGCGTTGCCGCCAGATACACCGTTGATGTTAACAGTGCCGTTGGTTGCACCTAAATCATCACTGAGGTTATATGTCGCACCTTGTTGATTAGCAGTAAAGTTCTTGGTCGTATTAATTGTATCTTGGTTAACCAACTTTAAGGTATCACCCAAAGGACCATCGTCAACTCTGTCTCCTTGAACGGTTGTTTCATGATCTTGTATATAACCAATGGAATCATTAGTAGTAGTTGTTGTTGTAAGACCTATAGTTCCGTAATGTTCTATGGTATCTTCTCTATGCCAACTAGAGAGTTGGTCGTTCCAATTTGTTGTTGCAGTTATTTGATCTGACCCTGTAACGGTTTGTGTAGTTTCAAATAACTTATGTATGTCGCTACCACCTAGCTGTGATATAACCGCATCGGATAAAGCGAGCTGTAGGGCAGATCCGGAGGCATTATTTATTATTTGTACTTTATAATTGGCATCTACTCCGGTAAAGTCTCCGGTGAGGTTCAAATGTGATAGAGTTATGGTGCCGGCAGAATTGTTTGTGGCAGAAATGACATCAGCCTGTTTGCCTGAGGCGTCAAAATCTATGGTATAATTTACATTGGCATTACTGTTAAGGTGATTTATTGCATATGTATCATATGAAGACGTGTTGCCGAGATTTATAGAACCGGCAGTAAAGTTAACGGTGTTGGCATTGGTAAATGTATCCGTGTTAAAAATTAATCCACCGTTACTATCGTTCATAGTTGCATTTGCCATGCCGACGGTTCCATTGATGGTATTATTACCGCTTAATGTTAATCCGTAAGCGGCAGTACTTGCGGCAATATTACCATTGAGAATACTGTTTGTAACACCGATTGTAGCAGAACCGTTAGTAACGGTAGCTATGGCAGAACTTGAATTGACGGTTACGTCATTAAAGTTTAATGCGGTAGCATCATCACCGACTTGAAAACCCTGATGTGAGGCAAGATTAAGTGTCTCAGCGTTGCCGCCAGATACACCGTTGATGTTAACAGTGCCGTTGGTTGCACCTAAATCATCACTGAGGTTATATGTCGCACCTTGTTGATTAGCAGTAAAGTTCTTGGTCGTATTAATTGTATCTTGGTTAACCAACTTTAAGGTATCACCCATGTTCTCGTAGGAAGTATCACCGCCTTCTGTTCTGGTAACTGTAATGCCAATAGAGTCATCTGTCGTGGTCTTTGTTTTCAGGCCTAGTTGTCCGTAGATTTCTTTATCGGAAATAACGGTTGTTTGATATATTTTGTCCCATGCTGTTGTGGTAGCAATTGCTTCGTCGGTTGTTGAACCTTCGATCGTTTCTAATAAATGTTCTGAGTCCAGGCCTGATGCAAGTTGCAATTTTAAAGTAGAATCGGCATTTCCATTACTAATAATTTGTATTACGTCTTCAGTACTTAAATCTTCGTAATTGCCAATAATATTAATATTCCCAATGGTAATGGTTCCGTGAGACTCTGCTGTTGTAGTAATCTTGTCTGCCGTTTTTTCGGTAGCATCAACGTCAATTTTATAGATTAAGCCATTTGAACCTAGCTCAACTGTGTTAATGGTGTTTGAATCAATATGATCATTAATTTGATTGATTTCTCCGCTATTGTTATCGGTTGTCAGCAAGGCAATTTGATTAAAATTTCCGTAGGTGATGTCGCCATTTGTTTGAGTAATTTTACCTAAAATTAATTTAGCACCATTGTATAAATTTACGTTACTGTTAAGTATGTCGTTGTTAAATACATAAGTTCCGCCCTGAATGCCGGTTTTGTTGTTAATGTTGATTGTACCTGAAGAATAAAGTCTGCCGCCAAATGAAATTTTTTGCCCCTCGGCAGCGTTTAGTGATATCGTACCGCCATCATTGAATATATCACTATAATTTTCGCCGGCTTTGTTGTTATAAAAAACGATATCTCCATCATCACTTGTAGCATCTATAGATATTGTTCCTCGGTTGTATATTGCTCCGCCTTTTCCCCCTGCAATATTGCCGAGAAAACTTCCACGGATGCTGCCATATGTGGCGTTACTACCTACATAGATGGCACCACCGGAGCCACCGGCTTTGTTGTTAATAAAGTCTCCGATAATGTTATTTATTTTGCTGTTGGTGTTCGTATAGGTATATATTGCTCCGCCATCCTCACCGGCAGTGTTGGCAATAAAGTCACTGGTAATGGTACCAATAGTGGCACTGTTATGATAGATTGCTCCAGCTTTCCTGAGAGCACTATTACCAATAAAATCACCGGTGATATAATTTCTATTTCCTTGTTTTGTATATATTGCACCACCACCATCAGTAGGTTTGGAGGGGGCATCAACTTGCCATAAACCTTCAGATCTGTTACCAATAAAATTACCGCGTATTTCATTGATTGTCTGGTCCGTTCCAAGATTTAGCGCGCCGGCATTTTCCTTATATGCTACGTTGCCAATAAAATTGCCAATGACGGAAGTTATTTTAGTTTTACCACTAATTGCGACAGCTCCGCCTCCATATTTGTGTATGGTAGAATTGTTGATGAAATCACTTTGAATAGTGTCAGTATAGGTGTGTGCAGAAGTGCTTTTAAGAAATACTGCACCACCTTGACCTGCTTCTTCAATATTAAAAAATAATTTATTATTAACAGCAAGTGTTGCCTCTTCGTCTCCGCTTCCACTTTCATTTGCGTAACGTGTTTCTGTTTCGGTATAACCAGTGGGCAGAGTATATTGATATATATAGTCTTTGACTGGTGAATCGCCGATGACATGTGGTATTTCGAACGAGATTGATCCGGTGGCTGTTGATGTTCCTTCATTCCAAGAAGGATCGGCAGTTCCTGATGTCCAAGATATATTATCAATATCTTTAAGATTGATGTTGTAATATTGTGTATTACCGCTTCCATCATTGACGGCAAAGTCGTAGCTTTCGGATGTTGCATTAGACCGTTCCCATGCGGTTTCTGCTGCCGCTGTTGTCGGTAAGAAAAAGACACCGCAAAGTAAACTGACTGTTGTAGTCAATCTGTGGATTCTTAAGTTTTTTATCGGTTTGTAAGTCAACATTAGTTTTTCCGTCACGTCAAATCTGTATAAGTGTGGTATTACAGACTTTCCAAGTATATTTTATAAAATTTAAAAAAGTTTTAAATTTACGAGTAAAAGGTATTTTTATCGTCCGTTGTTTTGGTTTTTGCTTAGTGGCAAAATAGTCTTATTGTCTCTAAGCTGTTGCTCGTCAGGTATGCTGGCAATAAGATTATTGGTTTTATAAAGCCATTGCTTGAAAGCAGGTATGTTCTCTCGGGGCAAAACATATTGCTTACTTGCGCCAAAGTAAGATAAAATCAAAATTTTTTGGTCTTTTTGCTTTTCAAGTGTCTGCCAAAGCTGTGATTTTAGGCCGTGATCTGCTACGAAGAAGCTACCATCACCGCGTTTAAGTTTCCACTGGTATATAAATTGTGCCTTAATGGTGTCTGTCTGTTCAATTTGTCTTCCTTGAACACACTGTTTCTTGGGCCTTGATGGCTTGTCAGCTGTTGTTTTAGGAGCTTTTGTCTTACGAGGTATGCTCTCACCTTTTTGATAGACTGTAAAACCACCAATTTGATAAAGTTTTTGCTTGAAAGCGGGTATGTTTTCTTTAGGCAGAACAAAAGCGTATTGAACCTGAACCAAAAGACCATTGTTTTCTTGTTTTTTGATGGTGTTCCAGAGTTGAGATTTTTGTTTGTAAGAGAGTTTTTTCCCATCGCTTGTGAACAAACGCCATCCGGCACAAAAGGAAGTTTGTGTAATATCAGTTTCAGTCCTCTGGCGCACATGGGGAGCAGGTTTTTTAGGGAATTTTGTTTTTGAGGCAATGATGCCTTTTTCCGTTAAAAGCCATCGTTCAAGTGCAGGAATGTTTTCTTCGGGTAAAACATAAGTTCGGTTATTGCCACTAAAAGCATAAATGAAAAATTTGTTACGATTTAAAGATTTAAATTCCTTAAAAAGTGCAGATTTTGCTTTTGTACCCTTAATGGATTGTCCGTCAAGCCCATTTAGGTGCCAGTAGCGGAATTGTGTTGTTGAAAGGTCGGTTTCAAGCTTTTGGCGTAATGATAGGGTGTCGTTGAGGATTTTTGTCTCTGATGCAATGATGCCCTTTGCTGTAAGAAGCCATTGCTGGAAGGCGGGTATATTTTCTTGTGGCAAGACATATTGTTTGTAAGTTTTAGATTTGCCGTGTTTAACTGGGATGAAGAGGTTTTGTTGGTTTAATAGGCATTCTTCAAAAAGTAAGGATTTGGTTTTATGATTCCAGATAGGGTCATTATTTTTATCTCTTACAAACCAAGATCTGCAAAAGTTGTTCTTAGTTAAATCAGTTTTAAGCAATTGTCTTAAGGGTTCCAGGGGTTTCTGAGCAATTAACCCTTTTTGTTTGATAAGCCATTGCTGAAAAGCGGGTATATTTTCTTGAGGTAAAACAATAACAGGATGTGCTGAAGAAACACAGACAAATAGATTTGGATTTTTGGATTTAACTTCTTCAAAGAGTGCGATTTTAGTTTCGTAGTTTAGGACTTTGCCTTTTTCAGACATTATCAGCCAAGAGGTAGAAAATTGTGATTTGGTGATATCGGTATTAAGTTTTGCTCTAACGGATTTTAGAGGCTCTTGAGCTATAATATGTTTTTTTTGCAAAAGCCAATCCTTAAAGAAATGAATGTTCTCCTGAGGTAAAATAAAAGATGTTTTTCCATGTGACGGAACCATGATGAATAGGTCTTTGTGTTTTGAAGATTTAAACTCGTTCCAAAGAGAAGTTCTGATTGGTCCTGGCACAGATTTGCCATTTTCGTTAGTTAGAATCCAATGAGTATAAAACTGCAGATTGGTCAAATCAGTTTCAAGCACTTTTCGTTGAGATTTTCTTGTTTTTGAAGCTGTAATGCCTTTTTCTTCAATAAGCCATTGTTGAAATGCAGAGATGTTTTCCTGTGGTAAGGCGAGGGCGGAAAATCCGGTAGTTGAAGCGGTGACGAAAAGTTCTTGATGTGAATTTCGAAAAGTGTTCCATAGATTGATTCGATCTTGAATGGTGGGGGCTTTGCCGTTTTTGTCTCTTAAATGCCAAGAATGCACAAAATTGCTTATTAAAAGATCCGTATCGAGCTTGGGTCTTTGTGACTTGGCCAAAATAAGGCCTTTTTCTGCCCAAAGGCGTTTTTTAAAAGCAGGAATGTTTTCTTCGGGTAAAACGTGAATGAAGTGATATTTTGCTGAAAGCTGAATAAAGAGTTCGGGGGCAAATAACACAAGTTCATCCCAAATCTTTAGTTTTTGTTTTCGGTCAATAGCTTTGCCGTTTTGGTCCTTCAGACCGCATGCTTTGAAGAACTTGTTTCGGGTTAAATCGGTATCAAGTTTGGTGCGTTCATTTTGAGTAAAAGGAGATGTCTCTTCCATTAAATCAATCCTTATAAGGAGTCAATCTAATTGCCGGGTATAACAGATTTGGGCGGAAAAGTCAATGAAGTTTTGTCCAATATGTCCATTCTAAAAAATGTAAGAGTTTTTAGGAGTTGCGGACTGTTTTTACATAAATTTAATATATTTTTTTGCTGTTTTGTGTTATCATGGACAAAGATAGGGTGATGGAGACTGCTATGGCTGAAGATGAGGTAAATGAAGATAAAATCAACACTGAGGGATATAAGCGAGATGCGCAATATCAGGTTGATACCCTTAAAGGTGAATTGTTTAGTGCGGGTGGTTTTAACCTGACGACAAATGCGTTGACTCTCAATTATTCCGGAGATGACTGGTTTGGAACGGCTTGGGCAGAGCATTATACAACTCTGATCCATGAGCTTCATCATCATGATAATGCATGGGGGGGAATGTATACATATCCGGTAAGCGCCGAGCAGGCCTATAAAATAAATATGCATGATGAGATTTCGGCCAACCTGGCAGAGTTGGTTGCGATGCGTGAAGAATATTTGAAAAGCGGAGATATTTCGGTTTTTGATGAAAAGGGCAGTAAGTTTGATTTTTATAAAGAGGCGATTGAAAATGGCAAAATAGAAGTAAACAGCCAAAATGTTTCTAAATTTAATGATGAAATGGGTTTTATGGCTAACGGAGTCCGCGATATGTGGGAACGTGATCGTGCAGAAAGTTATATTAAACAAAATTCGAGTAACGCAAAACTTTTTTATGATAAGAGTGGAAAATATGGTCGATATTATGATGAAAATTATCAACGGGCGGTCAAAAAAGCCTATGATATCGGTGGTATCAATTTCAGTGACTACATGGACAGAGATGTCAATATTCCCGAAAAAGGACGGGAGGCGCTTGATGCAATAAAGTCGCGGAGCAACGAAATAAGTTTTGACAATAATGTTAAAAATGAACCGATTAACAGCCTTCCGCCGCGCGAGCCGGGGTGGCGTGAGCATGAGGATAAGGACGGCAGTCGGTTTTCTCCGGTGCAAACAAAATCGATAGTTGATTTAAGAAAACCCGTAATTAATCGTCCGCGGGGCTATGTGGGAGCGGAACAGGGGCAGCAGGTTAGGTCACCTTCTGACCATCCGGAAGCAAATAGAAAAGTTTTAGTGGAAAAAATGCAATCTCAACCATCTGAAAGGACTGCAAATAATTTTGAAGAATTAAGAGCAAGATTTAGTGCGGATCATGAGCGTTTGCAACAAGTGCGTGAAAAGTTGGGAAATGGACATGAAGAATTATCCTCGGAATCAAAACTTTCGGAACATAATCAGGCATCGGGAAAAAGTCTTGCCGAGATAATAAGAGAAAAAAGATTTGAATCGGCAACTCCAAGCCGTCCGGCAAATACACAGCCGTTTTCCAGAGAAGCAATGCAACGAGCTATGTCAGACCGGCAATCCGGCAGATGAGTTTGAAAATACTATAATTTGATTTTTTTGAAAGGTGGAAAATGAAAAAAGCTATATACCTGTTTTTGTTGTGTTTGTTATTGCCGGCGTGTCAGGAGCTTGACGGTTTGTTAAACACAAACAATTTTGTTGTTTCAGAAGCCGATGACAATCGCATGGTGGTGTTGAACACCAATACGCGTGTTTATCACGACCCAAAATGTAAAATTGCAAAAAGTTGCTCTAAAAATTGTGTTGTAACGACAAAATACGATGCAAAGTCAAAAGGAGCAACCGCCTGCCAAAAGTGTAACGGCGGTAATAAATAGTTTAGTTTTTTACAAAAAAAAGCGGAACAGCTAGTGCTGTTTCCACTCTTTTTTGATGTCTTCGAGGTGAGACTAGTTTTTGGCAAAGAAGGTGATGTAGCCTGTAGCGGCTTTTCCGTTAATGGTCATCTGGATTTTGACTTCGACGTTGTAGATGTCGTCTTCAACGCTGGTCCAAGTGGTTTTAATGACTCGGACACTGTTTTCATCAAACATCATCTTGTCGGTCAACGGCTCATATAATATGCCATTATCAAGGTACACGTTTTCACGCTTAAACGCTATTTCTGTGGTAAAAACACCAAGATCCAGCTCCAGAATATCGGTATGTAATGTCTTGAGCAGATATGGAGATCCGCTGGAGAGTTTTTCAATCGACTTGGCATCGATCTTGAGTGTTGCCTTTTTGAACTGGAGGTCTGCACGGTTTGCAATTTTTACCACATTGCCATTTGCAGGATGATAGCTGGTGTTTTCGCCGTAAGCATAAGCCGTTTCGGTAAATGTTTCAGTGTCCTTGGTTCCATCGGAATATTCCGATGTTACTTTTGCCTTAGAAACAAAACCGGCACGCCCATCCTGATTTTTCAGGGGCAGCAAGCTTTTCTCTACCATATTGCTGGACAGGATATACTTGCCGTTTATCTTTTCAATCGGGCGTGAAGCTACAACCTCGTTGGTTACAACATAAGTTTCGCGGTTAACCATCACTGTAATTGAGTGATTGTAGATTCTGCGAGCATAGGCTTTACCATCCTTTTCTACCGAACTGGCGCTTTTTACGGTCATATCATTGTTGACAATCTCGTCATAGCCATAGTATGGCATTGTTATCTTGGTATAGCCGTCATCGTATTCAGCCACCTGAAAGGTGAGAGGATACTCAAATTTGATTGTGCCATAATCAACCGTATATACCTGTACCGAATCGGTAGTTTTGATGTATGCGTCGTGTTTTGATGCAGTTGCTTTGCGAGATGTTTTGACTTTTGGTTCATAAGTTGCCCAGTTGGCAACAGTCACATTTTCTTTCACGTTTTTTAAGCTGTTGATCAGCTCAATCGAGAACTTACTATCGAATTCAGCTCTGGTCTGACCATATACCTGAATCCAGCTTTTGTAAGAGATAGTAGTACCGCCGTCATTGGCTTCAACAGTCACAGTGGCATCTCTGCCACTGTCGGCAACCTCGCTGGTTGCAATGTTAGAGATAAAGGTCTCCTTCTCGCATGCGGCGAGGACAATCACCGCCAAGGCAGCGATGATGGTGTTCACGTGTTTCATAAGCTATAGGATTAAATATTGTTTGACAAAGACCATTAATCAAAATTTTCATCACCGGCAATTGTTTGCCTTTTTTTCTAATGATAGCATTAATAATTTTGATTTGAGATTATGTTTTATACCCAGAGGGCGGTTTTTGTCAATATTGTTGAGTTGAATGATATTGTAAAATTCGGTGCATATGAAAATACGAAAAAACCACTGCAGAGCAAATGCCTGCAGTGGTTTTGGGTGTAAAGATTCTAGCTAGAGGAGAGCTCGGAAAAGTTCTGTTTCTGCAAGATTTGCTTGTAGTTGGAATAACCATTCCTGTCAAACTTCTCAGCGTAGAAGTGTAGGGCGCGATCGTAGAGAGGAAGTAATTGATATTCCTTTGGACGGTAATCGCAGGGATGCTCCAATACTCTTTCGGTCTCGGAAAGCAGTCTGTTGCACAGGGCATGCTCCAAACCGGCAGCAAGGCGTTTGAACATCGGCAATTGCGGACGATAATCTTCTCCCTTAGGACCGCTGATCCACTCGATTCGCTGCTGTGCGAGAGCCCAGCAGATCATAGTCTCGGGAGCTCCTGCAGGGAGAACTTGGTCTTTTACCTGCCACAGTACACCATCAGCATAAGCGACATTCTTGATTGCGGCGTCAAGAAGTTGTCTTTTTACTTCGTTGTTCATGGTACAGGGGATTAAAAATCTACATAATCGTGCCTGTTATGTTTGGCAACAATCAATACTCCTCGGCATCGCAGATGACTTTCTGGTTCACCATCATGTCAGGCAAGCCGCCTTTCATTCCGTAGAGAATGACGGTTGAGACATGGCGATCGAGGATTCTGTCGTAGATATCATGCAGATTCAAAGAATCTACCGTTATCTCGAAGGCTTTGACTCGGTCCAAATCCACGCTGGGTGGAATCTGCGAAAGGACTTCGTCAGTTCCGGGACGGAAAAAAACATAGTAGCCGCCGTACCTGTGATAGCAGGTAAACGAGGTAATAACCTCTAGTTCCGGCACTTCCAGGGGGACATCAGTTGTTCCGGTGTTGATGGTTACGATGTTTTCCGGTTTGAAATTGTAGAGGTAGCTCTGCCGGATATCGCACGGTTTGACGAACACGAGCTTGTCATCGGGCTTAAAATCTCCGTAAGAACGCTTGTCGCCGTTTCTGTCCAAGCGGACCAGTGGCTTAATTTTTACCGCACGCCTGGTGAGCTCATCAATGGGCATTTGATCTGCCTCTACGATGTGGCGATAGAGCGTGGCATAATTTTTAAGAGTGATGCCGCAAACCTCTTGCTTCAGTCTTTCCCCGAAAGAGTGAAGTTTTTCCTCGATGTAGTCTGAGTTGTACATATTGAAGGGTTTAAAATAATGGGAATAATTCTTATAAAACTGTGCTTTCTATATCATTTTTGGACAAAAAAGTCAAGTTTAAAACTGGAAGAAAGTTTTTTATCTATAAGATGACCCTTTTGATAATGATTAAATATTGAGCATATAAATATGCCACATAACAACAAAACATGAAAAGACCTTCGCAACGTCTTAACTTGTCTTTATAAAGCAACAAAGGTAATAATAACGTTGTTGAGGCTAGCATAATCCATATGTCAAAAACAAAAAACTGGTATGAGATCTTGACGTCTAAAATAGATGCTGTGATTCCCATGATAAGAACGATATTCCAAATATTGGATCCCATTACATTACCAAGGGCAATGCCGTTTTGGTGGCGATACGCAGCAACACAGCTTGTAGCAAGTTCGGGGGCTGATGTTCCGACAGCAATAATGGTGAGCCCGATGACTTCTTGTGAAACACCGCATAAGCTTGCCAGGTTGGCAGCTCCTTTTACCAAAAAATCTGAACCATAAATAATCCCAGCCAGTCCGATAATGGTAGCTAACAAAATATAGAGCCAATTTTTTCCGATTAAATTGCCGGGAATGTCCAAATCAGTCTCGTCTTTATTACGCCGAAGCATATAGTAGTTGTAAAATATAAACCAGAATGAAATTAAAAGTAAAACCCAACCGTGCCAACGAGACAGTGTCCCTGTTAAGCAAAAACATACAAAAATCAAAGTGGTAAAGAACAAAAATACAAAATCACGTATAAAGGCGTTTTTGTTCACGTTAATAGGATAGATTAGGGCAGATAGTCCGAGGACAAGTAAAATATTGGCAATATTTGATCCAATAACGTTGCCAAGTGAGATTGCGGAATTTCCGCTAATTGCGGCTTTAACACTAACGGTTAGTTCAGGCAACGATGTACCAAGTGCGACAATGGTCAAACCAATAATGAGGGTCGAAATTTTTAAGCGATTTGCTATAGCGACAGCACCAAGTACAAAAAAGTCAGCGCCACAAAGGAGGAATATCAGTCCAATTAAAATAAAAATAACAGCAGTAAGCATTTTTAGTCTCTTTGAAAGTTGTACCGACGAAAGTATATATTACAATAAAATAAAAGCAATAGATATGTTAAATAACGATTCGGTTTGATACTGCGCATAAAAAAAAGCACTTTTTAGGTGCTTTTTTTTATAAAGTTGCCTTGATAACGGAGTTTTGCCGGCTGATTTCCGCCGTAATAATCCGCACTCAGGGTGTTGAATTCATTGTCGTCAAAACCAACCAGCCAACCACAACCATGCATATAATTACTGTCGGCCAAATAGATGCCTTCAAGTAAAGGTTGTTTAAGCTCGGTCAAATGTTGGTTCAACTGTTCTTTGATTTTGAAAACTTCGTTACAAAAGCTAACATCTAGCAGGCGCTGTGTATTGACATCACGGTCGGTGTGCTTTTTGTTTTCGCATTCCTCAAGTTCGATGTAGCGATTGTCTTCGGCAAAAGGGAAGATGGCTATCGGCTTTAATAAATGACGAAAGCTGAAAGGCAGGCGAACCATTTTGTCATCGTCATAGACGTAGAGTAAATCAAAAGCGTTGGGTTTACGTTTATTTTTTTCCATTTTAATAATATGACCGTGTCCTTGGCACGGGGTTTAATATTTATATAATAATAGTCTTTTGTTGCGTGTAACATATATAGGGATACAACATAAGTCAACATTAAAATCAGGCGTATATAGAAATTGAAAATGAAAAAACTTGGTTTTACCACTCTTTAGAAAGGGAGGCTTTAAATTTTGGTTTTATGTTAAAAAATAGATTTTATTATGTGAAAAATTTGAAGATATTGTGGAATGATGCTCTAAATTGGGAGTATCTGAAAATAAAAAGCGAGCGAACAAAATCCGCAGAACATGTGTTCTGCGGATTTTGATTCGGATTTTCTTAAATTTCATACCCACGATAACGTAGGATTTCGATGGTTAAACGCCCGAACATGCGAGCTCTTGCGGCGTATTTCATGCATAAATCTCCATGGTTCGTAACGTCTACAGCTATGTCTGTGCGAATATCCCAAAGAGTAAATAAATCCAAAGGGGCCGTTTTAGGATCAGGCAGTTTTTCCAGATGGTAGAGCATACTATCAACATACAAATGCAAAGCCGCATCTTCCTTTGATAACCTCTCTTTGTTTAGGGCTTTTTTACAAACATCTGTCTGTACCAGGTCTTTTTGGAGGCCTTCGAAGCACATGCTTTCGTAGTGGCGTCGTGCCAGTAAGCAGGTTGTAGCAATGGGGCATGTTTTGCATTTGTTGCCACCAACATTGTAGTAGTTGGGTTCTAACTTTGGCTCGGAAGCGAATTCAAAGCCGACATCAAAAGGTGTCAACGGTTCCATAATTTAATAATGCATGGACTTTTACCATAGCAAGTTTTCTTGAGTTATATTTTAGATAATATTGTTAATAATTAGATAATGGATTCGGAGGGTAGATGAATTTTATCGAAAAAGCAAGAAAAAATTATATAGGATGTGGCTTTATTATTTAGTTGAACGAGACTATGAGTGTGATATTTATAATTTTAAAAGAAACCGCTCCCCCGGTAGGGAGAGCGGAAGATATGCAGGAACTTTTAATTCTCCTTCTTTTCTTTTTCCGTCACATACATTGCCTCGCGGCAGTGATAACACTTGGCCTTGTCCTCGGCGGTGTTGACGGCGTTGATGAGGTTTTCGGGCAGGGGGTGATCCCACTCGCCTTGGTCGTACTTGTTGACCAGAATGACCTCGATTTTTCCCTTTGCCTGTTCACCTTCGCCCTCTTTGAAGGCTCTGGTAATCCGGTAAACCTCGTGGATGAAGTCGCCTCTGTGGTGGTACGACTTGATGAGGTAGTAACCGGGGTGGACGGGAACGAGCGCGTGTTGCGCGCAGGATAAATGCCCGCCGCGGCGGATGTAGGTGGCTGTTGGCTTGGTGCCGTCGGCCTTGCAGATGATGGTGGCATCACCTGTGTTTGTTGCTCCGCCGCCTTCCTCCCATACAGAAACGAGACCGCTCTTGGTGAGAGGAGCAAGCAAAATTGTGCCTTGGTTTTTCTTATTCGCCATACACAAAAATTTATTTTCCCGTGAGCAGTTCCATTGAATATGATGTTTTTATCTTTCCGACTTTAATCTTTCCCTGTAACACGTAGTCACAAACCATAAAATGGCGGGCAGTTTGCACATACTCTTTCAGTCGTAGTCAATAAGTAACATATTCGTTGGAATATGCCGGCTCTTGGGGTGCTTTCTATTGGTTAATATTATTTTGACGGCTTGCATTTGACATAATCAAAAGGAAAGCTCAAACGCGCCAAAACTACTAATTGTCATAATAATCAAATGACAAACTTGATTATAGCATATTTTTTGAAGGTTAACAAGAGGGTTATTGCTCGGAAGAAACCAGTTCGGCAAATTTTTGTGCCATGGTGGGGTTGTTTTTGGTCAATTTCTTTACCGAAAGATCTTGAGCTTTGTTATTGGCAAGCCGCAGGTTGCTTTCTGATGACAAGAGAGCGTCTTTGGTCTTTTGCAGGTGGTCTATGGTCTTGTCAATCTCCTCAATGGCTTTGCGAAATTTGTCGCTGGCCAATTGATAATTACGCCCGAATTTTTCTTTGAAATCGTTCATGTCATCTTCAAAGTGAGAAATATCAATGTTTTGATTTTTATATTCGACCAATTGACGGCGGTATTGCACCGAATTTAGGGCGGCATTGCGCAAAACAGTTATCATTGAAATGAAAAACTGGGGGCGAATTACATACATTTTGGGGTATTTGTGAGAAACATCAACAATCCCGGAATTATATAGTTCGTTGTCGGATTCCAAAAGCGAGACCAAAACCGCATATTCGCAGCCTTTTTCCTGGCGGTCTTTGTCAAGTTCTTTGAAAAAGTCCTCGTTTTTGTGTTTGGTGGCGGTGGTGTCCATCTCGTTTTTCATTTCAAACATAATGGAGATGAACTCAATGCCGTCGGTAGTGCTTTCGCGAAAAATATAGTCGCCTTTGCTACCGGTGCGGGCATCGTTGTCTTTTTCAAAATAAGCATTAGGAAAAGCACCGGCGCGGATTTTGTTAAACTCGGTCTCACAATGTTGTTCCAAAGTTTCGCCGACCATTTTGGTAGACATTTTGGTTTTGAGATCTTTATAAAACTCAATGGTTTCGTCTTTGGCTTTGAGCTGAATTTCAAAATTTTCTTTTAGAGATTTTTCTTTGATTTCGCTGTCTTTTTCAGTTTCTTTTATCTTGCTTTCAAGCAAAATAATTTTTTGGTCTTTGGCGGCAATCTCGTCTTTTTGTTGATTAATGGCGTTAGTTACGGCGAGTTCCTGCGCTTGTCTGCCGCTTTCAATTTGGGATTTTAGGCGTTCAATCTCTTGTTTGAGTTCGGAGAGGCTTTTTTCTTTTTCGGCTTGTGCCTGGGTGGTCAACAGTCTGAGTTCAATGTCTTTGTCTTTAAGGAGTTGACGCTCGCGTTCCTGCAGGTCTTTAGTAAATTCGCTGTTGCGAACCTGGCTGACAATGGCGGCATATCCGCTCTCATCAACAGTAAAAACTTCGCCGCATTTGGGGCATTTGATTTCAGGCATAACAATACTCTCCGTTTGACAAATTGTACGATATTGCGTACTTTATACTAAAATATTTTTGCAGGAAAGAAAAAAATGAAAACAGCGTTGGTACTTGAGGGCGGGGCAAAAAGAGGAATTTATACCGCAGGTGTGCTTGATGTGATGTTGGAGCATAATTTGCTGGTTGATGGTGTGTTCGGAGTTTCGGCGGGGGCAATACACGGTTGTTCTTATGCCTCAAAGCAGATCGGCAGAAGTATCCGTTACAATATTAAATACGGAAATGATTATCGTTTTATGAGTTTTAAGTCGTTGTTTTTGACCGGAAATATGGTCGAAACCGATTTTTGTTATCACGAACTGCCGGAAAAACTCGACCCCTACGATAATGAGGCATTTATGAAATCGGGGATTGAGTTTTATGCCGTATGTTCAAATGTTGAAACGGGAAAACCGGAATATATAAAATGCAAAGATATGTTTGCCGAAATTGATTATATAAGAGCTTCAGCGTCTATGCCGCTGGTTTCGCAAATTGTGGAAGTCGGCGGAAAAAAACTGTTGGACGGAGGAATTGCTGACAGTATACCGTTGAAGGCGGCAGAACAACACGGCTTTGAAAAAAATATTGTGGTCTTGACACGCCCTAAAGGATATCGCAAAAAATCAGCGTCACTAAAATGGCTGGTGGCGTGGGTTTATCGCAAATATCCGAAATTTGTTGAGGCATTTGCAATGCGTCCGGATATGTATAATGCCGAACTTGATTATATCGAAAAACAGGAAAACGCCGGCAAAGCTTTGGTGATCAGTCCAAGTCGGCTGGTAAAAATTAAAAAAATGGAGTCGAATTTGGATATTGTGCGTGAAATGTACGAATTGGGACGGCACGACGCATTGAAAATGCTTGATAAAATCAGTAAATATATAAAATCTGTCTAATTTTGACAAAATTCTTGCTAATAGTTTAAAACTGTGTTATATTGCGATAAAACTTCATTATTAACTAAAATTCTTATGTATGGAAAAAATCGCAAGCTACTTTCGATTTGACATTACGCAGACAGTGCAGGTTTTGCTCTATAAAATGCGTATGGGAAACGGCAAGCGCTGGTCGGTTGAAAAAACTGCCGGCGGGCTGATTTTGCACCAGATTTATGAAGAAGGTGCAGAAAAAGAGGACAACCAAACCAAGGTCGAACTCAAGGGAAAACATACAATGATTATCACTACGGTGAGCGGGTTTGTGTACACAATTGTGGATAAGGAACCCGACGGCGCCGAGGTGAGCTTTCATGGTCCGCTCAATGCGTTGCTGATGCAGTCGCTGATGCCGCGCATGACCTATGTCCCCGGGACGCTTATCGGCATGAACAACCTGATGGACGACTACGTCTCTATAGGTGAGTATATGCGGTTGCGCCAAGAACGTCACAAAGGTAATGGTGAAGAAAATCCTCAAGACCGGTTCGGATGGCGTATCAATATGCGTTTCAACAACGAGCTGGTGCCGTGGTTCCCGGCCTTTAACGGCAACAAAAATGTTCCCAAAGACAAGGTCAGGAAAGGCAAGTTTACCCGTCGGTAATTTTGAGTTAGTAAAAAGGGTTCGGAGTGACGAACCCTTTTTATTGTTTTAAAGAGCAAAAACTTTAAAAAAAAGACTGCGGAACTTGGAGACCCGCAGTCTTCTAACAACTAAACTATGCGAGTTTAGAAGTTATATTGGAACTGAACGCCAACCATGTTACTGTAGTTGTCATGTCTGGCTTTGATGTTGCTAACTTCTCCAAGAGGAGTATAGCTTGTTTCATCAGTTCTGCCCTTGCTCATGAACAAGTGGGCATAACCGACGTCAACCTGCCAGTTCTTTGCCTGATAGCTGACACCGAGTGTGGTCCACAAACGGTTGGAATCAGGAATACGGGCCGTGCGGTGGAATTTATCACGAATCGGTGTCGGGTCGTAAGAAATACCGGCACGGAACGTCCACTCAGGAGAGTAGTAATAATCTACACCCAAAGAATAAGTCCAAGTGTTTTTCCATTTTTCCGGAACGGCTGCAGTGATACCAGTGGTCGGAGAACGCATTACAAAGTCATCAAAGATGTCCCATTTGGTCCAACGAACGGCACCAGAAAGACCAAATTTGTCATTGAGTTTGTGATACCCAGAAATTAATAACTGGCTCGGTAAGGTCATTTTTGAAACGCCGGGATATGTGCCATCCTTAGCTGTGCCGGTGCGTTTGATTGTATGGTCTCCGGTAACTTTTTGAGCAGTATTCAGGCGGTAAGAAACACCGAAACGAGTGTCTTTGACCGGTTCATACATAATACCAAAGTTGTAGGCAAATTCCCAACCGTCCAAGTCAAATTCGTTACGAGAGTTCGGCATAAGTGGGTGAGCAGTATTTATAATATCGCCGTGAACATAACGATAGATTAAGCTTGCGCCTAAAGTAACCTGATCAGTTACCTTATAAGCTCCGCCGAAAGCTACGTCAACAACATCCAATTCAGTACTGATACCATGATGAGCCCCGAACCATTCTTTGTTGTAAATAGAAGCCAAGCCGAACGGAGTATAAACACCACCACCAATTACAGCCTTATCATTGATTTTGTATTGTGCGAATCCCGACGGTAAGAACTTATAAAAATTCATTTTTCCGTAAGGTTTGTCAGCGACGGGGGTGCCGTTGTAATAGGTTGTTCCATCAACAAAAGAGTGCATTTGAACGGTTGATAAACCTAATTGTCCGCCGGTGCCTTTCAAGATCATACCGGCAGGGTTGAATGAAATAGCAGAATAGTCATCACCGACCACGCCGATGCCGGCAAAAGCGCGGCCAAGACCTGTGGCAGAGTATTCGTTGAGTTGATAGCCTGATGCATTGGCATTATTAGCGGCAACCAAGCTCAAGCCCAGCAATAAAAACTTAGTGTAGTTCTTCATGAAATTAGTCCTAGTTGTTAACGAAATAAATTTGTTGCTAATACTAAACAGTTGTGTTATTTAGTAAAGTAGGCACCGTGAGGGATAATAGGTTCCATTCGGAAACTATTGTATATTTTCTGCGACTGAGGTGGGATTAGAATTGTTGAAAAAGACTGACAAGAATCTGACGGAAATTGTGTTTGATGTAATCGGCGATCGCTGGAAAGTCAAAATTGTTGAGAGTTTGTTGCAAGGTACGCAACGTTTTGGCGAACTCAAAAAATCGGTCGGAAACATTACACAAAAAGTTCTGACTTCCAATTTGCGTAAATTGGAGGAACACGGTGTGCTTATTCGCAAAGTTTATGCGCAAATTCCGCCGAAAGTTGAGTATCGTTTGACCGCCCTCGGCAAAAAGCTGAAACCCATGATTGATTCAATGATTGATTGGGGAATGGAATATACCTCAAAAATGGGCGGTATTTCGAGAAAATGGTTTGCGCAGGATAATAACGAAGATAAAAAAGACGAATCCGAAAAATCTTGATATATTTAACTTGCTTTTAACCTCATTTTAATGAATAATGTATAGTATGTAGTCTAAATACTTTTAGACGGGGATTCGCGCTATGAGACTAAAACTTACAGGTTGTTTTTTAGCTGCAACATTGGCGGTTAGTTATAATGCTTTCGCTCAATACGGAGGGATTGCAAGTAACCTGTATGAGAACGCAAGACGCGGCAATTACGGCGCGATTCAACGTGTTATCGACAGCGGATACTCAATTGATACCACAGATGTCAACGGCAATACGGCTTTGTGCATGGCTTTGATGCACAGAGATTCTTATGCGTACAGTTTTTTGAGAAAATTCGGGGCTGATTCGCAACATGTTTGCACGAGGTATTTGCAAGGTAATACATATGCGAGCAGGTATTCGGGACCGGGTTTTGAGTGGAAACCGGCTTACACCGTGGGTGCAGTAGCATTGTTGGGTGGAGCTGGTGTTGCTGCGGCACTTGCCGGCGGCGGAGGAGGAGGTTCTCATCATTCTTCCGGCGGCGGTTCGGGCGGCGGCGGTGATGACCCCGGCGGCGGCGGTTCCGGTGGCGGTGATGACCCCGGAGGCGATGAACCAGGTGGCGGTGATGATCCGAGCGGCGGCGGTTCCGGCGGTGAGAGCGGAATTATTTCAGATAAAGAAATTGTTACCCCGTTGAACTCAAGCTTTTTTGAAACCGACGAATACAAAAAAGGCAATTTTTTAAGCAAAATTAATGCCTCAAAAGCTTATGCGCGTTTTTACGGTTTGGATGAAGACGGGAATATGGCAACCCAACTTAATCGTGTGATGGTCGGAGTGATTGATACCGGTATTTATGCGGATAATGCCGATTTTGCAACCACAATTACGAGCGGCTTTAACTCTGACTATGGTCCGTGTTTGAACGGTGATAATAAGAACTGCTGGAAATATTCGGGCGGAAAAGTTTATTTTTCGGAAGACAGCAACCAGTATTATACAATGTCGCAGGCCGATTATAATACATGGGTAGCGGAATATAGCAGCAATTATAATTGGGATAATAATAAAGATAATTTCTTCCCGGAAAGAGGAACCAGCAATATGCATGGAACTCACGTTGCCGGTATTATCGGAGCCGATAAAAACGGTTCGGGTATGCACGGAGTTGCTTTTTCAAACGCGGTACTCTTGGGCGGAAGATGGGATTTTATGTCACGTCCGGGAGATGTTATATCTAAAATGGTTGATGAAGGCGCCCAAGTCATTAATATGAGTTTCGGGCTTGATGCCAGAGTATATCCGGCCACAGATTTGAATGATGATTATTACAGTCAATACAGAACCAGCACAAATAATTATATTGTATCGGGGGTTTTAAAAGCAGCAAATAATAATGTGGTTATGGTTATGTCGGCAGGAAACGAATCGCAGACACAACCGGGGCTGTATAACGGTATGCCCAATCTAACGGCGTTAAACGGGGCTTTGAACAATTTGTTTGTTACGGTAGTGGCGACGGGATCAGACGGATCAATTGCAAATTATTCCAATGCGTGCGGTGTTGCCAAAAACTACTGTATTGCCGCACCGGGTGGAGATTCTTCGAGCAAAATTTGGTCAACCGGTACTTATGATGTGACAATGTACGGTTCGTACGGAACATCAATGGCGGCACCGGTGGTTTCAGGCAGTATTGCATTGCTGATGGGGGCATATCCTTATTTGACACCGCAACAGATTGTGTCGTTAATTTTTGAAAGTGCCAATAAGAGCGGTATATATGCTAATAAGGACCTTTATGGTAATGGTATGTTGGATTTAGCTGCGGCAACGAATCCACAGGGATATTTGGGTACGATTTCATCAACAGATGCAGATTCAAGTGTGGTTAACATAAATTCAAGCAGAGTTGTTGTTCCGTCAGTATTTAAGGAAGCCCTGCAGAATAATATGCCAAAAACTATGGCGGTGTTTGATAAATATAAACGCCCGTTTAATATCAAATTTGATTCAATGGTTCAAACAACCCACAGCGGGCATAAGAACTTTAAGAACGATTTGTATAATTTCTCTCGTCATCAGCCGAAAAAGACGGTCAGCGATGACAGTTTTGCTTTTGCTTATGCGCCTTCTTCGTATAGCAATAATGACGGAGGCATAGGTATTGCAGATGTTTCGTACAAAGATGATAATGCCGAGACATCATTCTTCTTTGCCGAAAACAGTTTATACAGCTCCGGCGATTATAATGATAAAGCTATGTATAATCCTTATTTGGCAATGAACGATGCTTATGGTGTTGCTCATAAAATGTATTGGGATGATAATCTCAGCTTTAAGATGAGCTTTATGACCGGTGAAAACGGGTTGTATGACGGCGATCGTAATTATCATGATTATAACTTTGATAATCGCTCCTATGCGTTTAATACAGAGGTTTCGTACCAAGTTACACCTAAGTTTAATGTAACGGCAATGACCGGTATGTTGGCTGAAGATGATGCTTTGCTTGGTATGAACGGACGCGGTGCGTTATCAATCGGTGACAGTAATACTTATTATGCCGGGCTGATGTTGGAATGGCAGCCGTTTGAAAATTGGAGTTTCGGCGGAGCTTATTATCATGGTTGGACCGATGCATCAAAAGTTTATGGCAGTATGATTAGCACATCGCAACTGATGAGCGACAGTTTTGCTTTGGACGGACACTATAATATTAATAAGACCGATGTTGTCGGTTTGCAAATATCTTCTCCGTTGAGGATTTATAACGGTCATGCGGATTTTGATATTGCAACCGGGCGTGATAATTATTCTAATGAAGTTTATCGTGAAAAAATCAGGGCTAACCTGAAACCGTCTTCAAGAGAATATAAGTTTGCGCTGTATCATAACCGTGAAATAACCGACAGCGTGTTGTTCAAGAGTGAATTTGCAGTTCGCTTGCACCCAGAACATCAAAAAGATGCCGAAACCGATTATCGAGCAATGTTCGGTTTGTCGTGGGCATTCTGATAGGATTGCTTAAAACAAAAGGCCTCGTTACGAGGCCTTTTTTATATATTTGTTGATAATGGTTTGCGCGGCCGATTTGCCGGAGGCAAGAGCTTCTACCAAAGTAGAACCGCCGGTTTTGCAATCACCGGCATAAATGATTTTTTCGGTATCATCAAAATGAGGAGAAGAACTTCCGATTGCTTTAATTACAAGATCAAAGCCGGGGCGGGCAATGGTGGTGCCGGGAATTTCTTCAAGTTTGACATTAACAAAACGATTTTTGCAAGTGTATAAGGTTAGAAAGTTATCCTGCTTGGTGATTTTTTTGATTTTGGTCATGGTGGTCAAATCAATACCATTATCAAGCAGATTTTGGCGTTCTTCGCCGGTAACCCGCATATCGGAAACCCTACGGCGGACAAACATTTCAATATATGAAGCGCCGTTTTCTTTAGCCGTAAGCGCACAGTCAACGGCGACAGCGCCGCCGCCGATTACGGCAACATTGCCGGAAGATATGTATTTTTGCGGAGTGCGGAGATAGTCAATGTATGATACTGCAAAATCTTCACCTTCTACTCCAAGATTAATGGCGTTCGGTTCTCCGAAAGCAACAATTATGTTCTCAAAGCCTTGCTGCAAAAGTGCATTAATATCGGTGACGGGGGTGTTGAACCTGACTTCAAGCGCCGGATTTTGTCTGATAAATTCCCATTCTTTATTGATTACTTCAGAGGGAAGACGATTGGCGGGGATTAAGTTAAGAGCACCGCCGACACGGTCGGTACTTTCAAATAAAGTAATGCTGAATCCATTTTTGAGAAGCTGTGCGCAGGCGGCAATTCCGGCAGGACCGGCACCGATTATGGCAATCCGGTGTCCATTTGACGGTTGTTGTGATAAGGCTTGCGGCTGATTATGGTGGTCGTGCATAATGGAGGCCTGAACCTTGGGAATATTAATCGGAAAGTCAATACGGGAACGGGTGCAGGCTTTCATGCAGAATTTGTCGGGGCATATCAAGCCGCAGGTTTGCCCCATGGGGTTGACGGAAGTTATTGAGTGAACCGCACCCTCAAAGTTGCCGGCTTTGGCAAGGCTGATAAACTCTTGCGGATTGCAGCCGACAGGGCAGGCATCCATGCAAGGGTGGTTTTTGCAATTGAGGCAGCGGCTGATTTCGGCTTCAAATTGAGAACGGTTAAGGTAAAGCGGTTTAGTCATAGCATTTCCATTTATTAACACAGCCTATAGTTTACGCCATTAATGGGAGCAAGAGTCAAGAGTTTTTGCCAAATGTTGAGCATAAAAAAACCTCCTTGAAGAAGGAGGTTTTTTGTAAAACCAATTGATGGTTTAGAATACGTAACGCAGACCACCGTAAATTTCGTGATCGTGGATTTGACCGTCGCCAAGTTTGCCGAAGTCAAAGTAACGATAGCCGACATCAAGATTCAAACGGTTGGTCATCTTAGCAGAAAGACCGGCACCGACTGACCAAGTGAAGCGATCTTTCTTGTAGCTGTCTGATGCACCGTCAGAGTTGTCATATGTAAATGTATATTCAAGTTCGGTCCAACCGATACCGGCACTCAAATAAGGAGTGAACCATGAGTATGGAGCCAAATCCCAGTATACGTTGAACATATAGGATGTGTAGTCAAATTCGCCTTTACTTTTGCTGATAATGTCTTCACGTCCTTCAATAGGGATTATGATTGTTTTTTCATCTTCGTTGGTATTACGCCAAATGTATTCAACTTCAGCGCGGAAATATTCGTAACGGTAACCAAGAGCACCGCTGACCATAAGATCCGTACCGCCGATATCAAAACGGTTGTCGCCTTTATGTGTGTCGTCGATGGTCGGACTAGAGCCACCACCACGAACAGCAAGATAAATTCCGTCGCACTCTGCGCGAGCTGATCCGGCTACTGCTAAGCCTAATACTACGGCGGATATCCCGATCATCATTTTATTTAACATATATAGAATTCCCTTTAATGTGTTGGACAAAATTTTGTAGCAATTTCGAAAATACAATAATTTTTGTATAAAATCAAGTTTTTTTATCAATTTTCTTTAGATTAAACAAAAATGTTGAAAAAAAAGTTAATATTATGATATTTGTTATTTATGAATTACAAAAAGCAAATATATGAAGAAAGAACCAGAGGAGTGAGTTCTTTGGCAATGGCGGCGTTACCGCTGTTGAGAAAAATTATGCGCAAAAAAGGGATGGTGACGGCCGACATCGTGACAATGTGGGAGCAGATTGTCGGAGAAGATATGGCGCAATATACTTTTCCGGAAAAATTGGAGTTTGCTCGCGGAGAACAAAACCAGGGAACGCTGTGGTTAAAAGTTCCGGGAGGTGCGTTTGCGTTGGAATTGCAGCATCGAGAAAAATTCGTAATAGAAAAAGTCAATACGTTTTTCGGTTATAACGCAGTTGCAAACCTAAAAATTATACAAGATGCGGAATTTGTTAAAAAGATGATAAAGAGAAGTAATCAACCGCAAACGCAAAAAAAGCTTGTAAGCAAAGAAGAAGAAATTTATATTGAAGAGGTAACAGGCAATATCACTAATGCCGGGTTGAAAGAAAGACTGCAAAAACTCGGTAAGGCGGTGTTTAATCAGAATCGTGAGTAAAAAGGATGTTTGAAAAAAGTATTAAGTTAGTAAGTCATATTTTGACGGTGTTTGTAATGTTCTTTTTGGCTGATGGATTTTATCTTGCTCAAAAGGGTTTTGTATGGAATAACGGCACGATTGAATTGGTAAAACCGGCACAGGCGGCAGAGCCGGTATCACAAAACATTGATACGAGATCATTTAAGATTGATGCTCAATACGTTTTGGGCAGACACGATGCGCCGGTTACAATTTATGAGTTTTCGTCTTTAGGCTGTAGTCACTGCGCCGATTTTCATTTGGGCGTGTTGCCAAAGATAAAGCAGGATTATATCGAATCGGGAAAAGTTAAATTGATTTTTGCTGATTTTCCGATTGATAAAAAATCTATGCAGGCCGCAATGTTGGCGCATTGTATGGCGCAAGATAAATACTTTGACTTTTTGGGATTGCTGTTTAAAAAACAGCTGACTTGGGGCTTGTCATTCAAGACCGAAAAATTGTTGAGCGGATATGCCGGAGGTTTCGGACTTGATTCGGAAACAGCAAAAAAATGTATGAAAGATGATAAAATGGCGGCAGAGATTATGTATGTCCGCCAACAGGCAATGGAAAGGTTGAATATTAAAGCTACACCGTCGTTTTTGGTGCGTTCGTCCGGCGGTGACGATTTGATTACCGGCGCGCCAAGTTACTCAGAATTAAGCGAGGTTTTGAATAAAAAACTTCTGGATTAATAAGTCAGTAACCTTTAAGGGAGTATAAAGTCTTGAGTAGCGAAGATATTCCTGAAAATCTGCAAGCGCTTGAAGCAAAAATATGCAAAATGCGCGGAGCCGGAAACAATAATAAAAACCTATCATCGTCGGAATATGTTACGGCAGCGGGGGTAGGTGTTCAGATTACTGCCGATTTGTTGGCAGGTGTTTTGGTGGGGGCCGGAGTCGGTTATTTGTTGGATTTGGTTTTTGGTTCACGACCGATTATGTTGACCGTCTTTTTGCTTTTTGGCGGAGCCGCGGGTTTTCTGAATGTTTATCGCATGGTAAAAAATGAAGAGAAAAAAGGAAAGTGACAAAGGAGTATATTATTGTCAAATCCACTGGAACAATTTAATATCAAGACGATTATTCCTATTCATATCGGAAATTATGATATTTCATTTACAAATTCGTCATTGTTTATGCTGTTGGCGGTTGTAGCCTGTTCGGCTGTTTTTGGCTTGTGTCTGACAAAGAGGTCGATTGTTCCGGAAAAAGGTCAGGCTTTTGCGGAAATGATATACGGCTTTGTTCACGGGTTGGTGAAAAACAATGTCGGAGCTGAAGGCTTAAAGTATTTTGCTTTTATCTTTTCACTGTTTTTGTTTGTGGCTTTCGGTAATGTTTTGGGGCTGTTTCCGTATGCTTTTACGTTTACATCGCATGTGGCGGCGGTCGGTGCTTTGTCGGTACTGGCGTTGTTGTTTAATGTAGCGGTTGGTATAAAAAAGAAAAAATGGGGTTATATTCGTACTTTTATGCCCAAGGGAATTCCGTGGGTGTTGGCTCCGCTGGTGATGCCGATTGAGACAATTTCGTTATTATCAAAACCTTTTAGTTTGACCATTCGTTTGGTCGCTAATATGACGGTCGGGCATATTATGCTGAAGATAATTGCCGGATTTGTTGTAGCGTTGGGAGTTGCGGGCGTTGTTCCGTTGCTTTTTGATGCCGTTATTATTGTGTTTGAGTTGTTTATTGCGTTGTTGCAAGCTTTTATATATACGGTATTAAGCTGTATTTATTTGAGTGATGCAATACATGGTCATTAAATTAATTTTTTTGAAAGGATAAAAAATGGAACCTATGGCTTATATCAGTGCTGCTATCTGCGCTGTAACCATGACTGTTGCCTCTTGGGGTGTTACTAAAATTTGGACAACAATTATTACTACCGTCGGACGCAATCCGCAGGTTAAGAAAGATGTTGATATTTACGGTTGGGCCGGATTTGCTGCGGTCGAAGCCATTGCATTATATGCTTTGGTTATTGCTTTGGTTATGCTTACCGGCGGAAGCAACTGACAAATAAGGCTTGGCGATGCCGCAACTTAATAGTGCAACTTTTGTATCGCAAATTTTTTGGCTCGTAATCAGCTTTATGTTAATGTGGCTGGTTGTGGGGCGTTTTATTGTACCTAAAATAAATGATATTTGGAAACGTCGTCAAAGAAAAATTGATGATTATGTTGCGGCGGCCGAGGAATTTAGAACGTCGGCGGAAGATTTGATTGCCCGTTATAATTCGGCGGTTGATAAAGCGGAAAAGCAGGCCGAAGACAGCTGGCAAGCGGTTTATGATGAGCTAAAACGCCAGTCTGATGAGCTGCATGCGGATATGGATGAGCGTTTGAAAAAACAACTTGCCGAGAGCAGTGAAAATTTACGGCGTGTGGAGCAAATGATTAAAACAAAGGTTGACGTTATGGTGGCTGATTTGTCTGAAGCTGTCGTAAACAAACTTGAGATTTCCGACATTGAACGTAAAGATATTGAAAAGGCGTTAGAGCGGGAGAACCATAATGGATGAATTGCTCGAAAATAACGCCGGAAAAGAGCTTATTGAAGCAACACAAGAAGTTGTGATTGATGCCGTAAACGATGTGGGCAATATTATTAAAACCACAACCGAGGGCATTGCCAATACCAACCATGAGCTGTTCTATCAATCTCCGGAATTTTGGGTGGGGATGGCATTTGTGACAGTGGTGGCGGTTTTGTACATTCCGCTCAAAAAAATATTTTCGAGGTTGTTGCAAAAACGGATTGATAATGTTGTTACCCAAATAAAAGATGCCGAACAACTCCGAGACGAAGCACGCGGTATTTTGGCGGAGTACGAACAAAAGGTTGAAGGCGTAAAATCAAAAACAGCACGAATTGTGCGCAAAGCCAAAAGCGATACGGAGGCTTTTAAGGCCGCGGAAATGAAAAAAATAGATGAAGAATTATCAGCTCAAAAGCGGCAAGTTGAGGCAATAATTAAATCAAATGAAGAAAAAATGGTGGCCGAATCGTCAAAGATAATTGTAGATCGTGCAAACAAAGTTTTACAAACCGCAATCGGTGTCGGTTTGAGTACAAAAAGCAAAAAAAATCTGATTGATAAATCAATTAAGGCTATATCTGAACTGAAATAGTGCAAATTCTGCGCAATGCTTTCCGATATAAAAAGAGTCTGTGAAAGCAATATATTTTTTTCTTGAAGAATCAATGTAAGTGTTATAAATTATGCCCGAATTTTAAGTGGAAAATCGTAGTTTATATGATTTTTGTTTTTTAACCTAATGCTAATAGGAGCACAGATAAACCATGAGTAAATGGGTATATACATTTGGAAACGGCAAAGCCGAGGGCGATGCCACCATGCGTAATCTCCTTGGCGGTAAAGGTGCTAACCTTGCAGAAATGAACAAGGTTGGATTGCCGGTTCCTCCGGGATTTACGGTTACTACTGAAGTTTGTACATATTATTATAATAACAATCATACCTATCCGGCTGATTTGAAAGAACAGGTAAAAGAGGCTGTTGCCGGTGTTGAGAAAATTATGGGCAAAAAGTTTGCTGATGCTAACAATCCTTTGCTTTTCTCAGTTCGTTCCGGTGCAAGAGTTTCGATGCCGGGTATGATGGATACCGTTTTGAACCTCGGTTTGAATGATGAAACAGTTAAAGCTTTGGCTAAAGCTTCGGGTTCAGAGCGTTTTGCGTATGACTCATATCGTCGTTTTCTCCAAATGTTTTCTGACGTGGTTTTGGGTGCTGACCTGGAATTGTATGAAGAAGCTTTGGAAAATATGAAAAAGTCAAAAGGTTATAAATCTGATACAGATTTGACCGCTGATGACTTGAAAGCATTGGTTGCTCAATATAAAGAAATCGGTCAGAAAATCGGTAAAGTTGTTCCGCAAGATCCATGGGATCAATTGTGGGCAGGTATCGGTGCCGTATTCGGTTCTTGGATGGTTGATCGTGCCATTACTTATCGTAAATTGAACAATATTCCAGGTGACTGGGGTACAGCCGTTAACGTTCAAACCATGGTATTCGGTAACGCCGGTGATGACTGTGCAACAGGTGTTTGCTTCTCACGTGACCCGGCAACTGGTGAAAACGTATATTACGGTGAATATTTGGTTAATGCTCAAGGTGAAGACGTTGTGGCCGGTATTCGTACTCCGCAACCGATGGGCTCAAAAGGTGACGGAACTTCTTTGGAAGAAAAATGGCCGCACCTGTATAAAGAATTGGTTGATGTTCGTAACAACCTCGAAGCTCACTACAAAGATATGCAGGATATGGAATTTACCATTGAGCACGGCAAACTCTGGATGTTGCAATGCCGTAACGGTAAACGTACAGCACAAGCCGCTGTTCGTATGGCCGTAGAAATGGTTGAAGAAGGCCTGCTTAATAAAGAAGAAGCTATTATGCGCGTTGGTGCTGATCAGTTGGATCAGTTATTGCACCCGATGCTTGACCCGAAAGCCAAGAAAAATGTTATTGCTACAGGTCTTCCGGCTTCTCCCGGTGCTGCCGTAGGTCGCGCCGTATTTTGTGCCGAAGATGCTGAAGCTTGGGCTGCCAAAGGTGAAAAAGTTATCTTGATTCGTAACGAAACTTCTCCTGAAGATATCGGCGGTATGCATGCTTCTCAAGGTGTTATTACTGCTCGCGGCGGTATGACTTCTCACGCAGCCGTTGTTGCTCGCGGTATGGGAACTCCTTGCGTTTCCGGTTCTCATGATATTGTTATAAGCTATAAAGACAAAACCATGAGCACCAAGTCAGGTGTTGTTATTAAAGAAGGTGATTGGGTATCTTTGGATGGTGCCAAAGGTCAAATCATTGAAGGTCAGGTTCCGACAGTTAAAGCCGATACCAACAGCGGTAACTTCGGTAAATTGATGGGTTGGGTTGATGAAATCCGTACAATGGAAGTTCGTGCTAATGCCGAAACTCCTAAAGATGCTCAACAAGCCCGTGATTTTGGCGCTCAAGGTATTGGTTTGGCTCGTACCGAACACATGTTCTTTGATGCCGATCGTATTCCTAATATGAGAGCAATGATTTTGTCTGACAACGAAGAAGGTCGCCGTGCGGCTTTGGCTCGCTTGTTGCCTTATCAAAAACAAGACTTTAAAGACTTGTTCAAGATTATGGATGGTCTGCCGGTTGTTATTCGTTTGCTCGATCCTCCGCTTCATGAGTTCTTGCCGCATACTGATGCTGAAATGCAAGAATTGGCAGATAAAATGGGAATGACTTTGCAACAAGTTAAGAATCGTTCCGATGCTTTGCACGAAGCTAATCCGATGCTCGGTCACCGCGGTTGCCGTTTGCCGATTACCTATCCGGAAATTTGCGAAATGCAAACCCGTGCTATTTTGGAAGCTGCTATTGAGAGCGCCGATGCCGGTGTTAAGGTAGTACCGGAAATCGAAGTTCCTTTGACAGGTTCTAAGAAAGAACTCGATATTGTTAAAAACATTATTGATACTACTGCCGAGAAAGTTTTTGCTGAAAAAGGCAAAAAGGTTAAGTATGAAGTCGGTTCAATGATTGAACTGCCTCGCGCAGCTTTGAAAGCTGATGAGTTGGCTCAGTCTGCCGAGTTCTTCGGCTTCGGTACCAATGACCTGACTCAGACGACTCTTGGTATGAGCCGTGATGATACAGGTGCCATCTTGGATGAATATCGCGCTCGCGGTGTTTATGTTGCCGATCCGTTTGCTTCAATTGACGTTGAAGGTGTCGGTATGTTGGTTAAGATGGCTTGCCACAAAGCTCGTTCATCGAATCCGAAAATTTGGCTCGGTGTTTGCGGTGAACACGGTGGTGATCCTGCATCAATCGACTTCTTCCAGACTTGCGGTATGAACTATGTTTCATGCTCACCGTTCCGTGTACCGGTAGCTCGTCTGGCGGCTGCTCAAGCTGCGGTTCGTCATAAAAATGATAAGCCGGAAGATTGCTGCTGCAAGAAAGCCTGCTAAAAAACGCATATAACAAGCTCATCTAGAGCTAAAATTGCGAAAAGGGAAAAATTCATGTACTTCTTTGTACACTGGGATTTTTCCCTTTCTTATTTTGACTCTATCTGAACTGTTTTCTGTGTTTTTTAGGGTATATATAACAAGCTCATCTAGAGCTAAAATTGTTCAATAAGGAAAAATTCATGTACTTCTTTGTACACTGGAATTTTTCCCTTTCTTATTTTAACTTTATCTGAACTGTTCTCTACGTTTTTTGTACGCTCCTGTCGCTAAAGGAGTTTTTTCTTATTATTAGCCTCATAAATCACCTTCTAAGGAAAGTGCATATATATCTGTAGAAAAAATTTCTTTGCTCATTTTAACCATATATTAATGATTGTCGGAGGTTTTGGGGCAATAAAATATAAGAAAAAAGTTATATTTTTTATTTTTTTGTAATTTTGTTATTGAAAAATTAATTCTTATTGCTTAATTTAGCTAATGTATATTTATGAATATAAAACCATATATGGAGAAATAATATGAAAAAACTTTTAGGTCTGTTTTGTGTAGTTGCTTTGTTATCTGCATGCTCTACCACAAGTGAACTTTTTGGCGGTAGCGAATGCGACTCTAGAGATGCACGCAACTTTATGGCTAATGCTGAAGACAGAGTATACTTTGACTTCGACAGCTCTGCTTTGACTAACAATGCTAAAGAAGCTCTTGATACTCAAGTTAAATGGTTGAAGAAACATGAGAAAGTTGACGTTGTTGTTCAAGGTTACTGCGATGAACGCGGTACAAGAGAATACAACTTGGCTTTGGGTGAACGTCGTGCCAATGCTATCAAGTCTTACTTGGTAAGCAACGGTATTGCCGCTAACAGAATTTCTACCATTTCTTATGGCAAAGAAAGACCGGCTGTTTTGGGTAGCAACGAAGCTGCTTGGGCCCAGAATCGTCGTGGTGTAACAGTTGTTAAATCTGCTCGCTAATACGACAGACTTACATGTTGAAAAAAGAGGTATCTGTTGGATACCTCTTTTTTTGTCTTGAGATATTGAAAATTTTGCAATATTTTTAAGAAAAGTAACTTTGGGATGGAAAAATGAAAAAATATTGGTTGTTTATTTTGGTTTCGCTATTGGTCGGAACCCCTGTTGCAAAAGCTCAAGATATTTCGGTATTGCAACAAGAACTGGAAGATGTGCGAGAGGATATTAAAATCCTGCAGCGTCGAGCTTATAATAATGAAGATAAAGGCGATACCGTCGTACAGGTAAGCAGACTCGATGAACAAGTTCGCAGTACATCGGGAAAACTGGATGAGCTGGAATATAGAATTAAGCAACTTGATGAAAAAATTGATATGATTAATAGGGATATTGATATCCGTATTAAGATGCTTGAGGGTAAAAAAATAGACAGTTCCGTCAGTGCCAATGTTCCGGATAATACCCCGAAGTTTGCTGCTCCGGTAGCGACGGAAGCTCCGCAATCGATTGTCGGCGGAAGTATCAGCGGGGAAGACTTGAAGCCCGCTAACGGAGATACGGCGCCGGAAATTTATCAATCAGGATTGGAAGCATTGAAGGCAAATCAATATGCCGATGCCGAAAAAGCTTTTACCAAAGTTGTAACCCGGTTTTCGGGTGATAAATTGGCCGGTAATGCACAATATTGGTTGGGCGAAACGTTTTATGCCCGCCAGGAATATGACAAGGCAGCAATAACTTTTGCCAAAGGATATCAGCAGTATCATGATAATGCTAAAGCGGCTGACAGTTTGTTGAAGCTGGGAATGTCAATGAAAGCCTTAAAGAAGAATAAAGAGGCTTGCGCAGCTTTTGTCAGTTTGCCGACAGAATTTCCCAATGCTGATAAAAATGTAAAAGATAAAGCGGCTGCGGAAAAGAAAAATTTGGGCTGTAAATAATGCCGGGTTTGCAACAACTTTTTAATTCAGAACTAAATCGAATCGCAAAACAATACAATCTTAATCAAAAAAAGATGGCGATAGCCGTGTCCGGTGGTGCGGATTCTTTGGCGTTGGCTTTTTTGATCAAAGAGTATGCACAAAAATTTAATGTCAAAATTATTGCGTTGACGGTTAATCACAATTTGCGACCGGAAGCAAAAGAAGAAGCTGAGTATGTGGCTCGTTTGATGAAAAAAAACGGAATCGAACACCACGTACTGGAGTGGAAACATTTGAAATTAAGTACGGGAATTGAAACTAAAGCCCGTGAGGCGCGTTATAATTTGCTCTTTGACTGGTGCAGGAAGAATAAGGTGAAGAATTTGCTCACGGCACACCACTTGCGGGATCAGGCAGAAACTTTTTTGATGAGGTTGCAAAGAGGAAGCGGCGTTGATGGTTTGGCCTCAATGTCAAGTGTGGTTGAGCGTGACGGAGTGTGGGTTGTTCGTCCGTTGTTAAATGTTGAGCCGCAGGCTTTACGAGATTTTTTGGTCGAAAATAAAATTGAATGGAAAGAAGATGCTTCCAATGAGTGTGATGATTTTCTGCGGGTAAGAGTGCGAAAGATGTTACCAAAGCTGGAAAAAGAGCTGGGTATCACCATTCAAAAAATCGGAGTTGCCGTGAATGCTTTGAACGGTGCGCGAGAATATTTTGCCGCTCAAGCAAATGAGTTTATAGAGAATCGTTGCCGTAATTGGTATGGGTGCGGTTGGAGCTTTAATCCCGAAATGTTTGCTCAACTGCATAACGAAATTAAAATTCGTGTGGTTGCAGAACTGATAAAAAATATCGGCAACGATGATTATGCTCCCGAGTATGTTGCGTTGGAACGATTGTGTGAGGCAATAGCCGGGAAAGATTTCAGAGGAGCTACACTCGGGAAATGTGAGGTTTTGAAATTTAATCGGCGGATTTGGTTCGTGGCCGAAAACAAGACAAATTCAGTTTTAAGCAAAGAACAGTGGAATACTTATATATTAAAGCATCCAAGGGTATTGACGCACGGATTGCCATATAAGTTAAAACTTAATTTGTATGAAAAAAGCGGTAAAGCGGTTGAGTTTGATAAATAAAAAAACTATATTATGAGAAGTTGAATTTTTATAAGGAATAAATGATGAAAGCTGGAAAAAACTTGTTATTTTGGATTGCGGCAATAGTAGTGATTGCGTTGCTCAGCAATTTGGCCGGTGTGAGCAGAGGAACTCCGATGTCACGCGGAAATAATTTGGCTTTTTCCGATTTTATGAATTTTGTTGAGAATAAAAATATCGAATCGGTTTCTATTTCCGGTCATGATATTACCGGCAGTATGAGCGATGGCAGTCGTTTTTATACTTATGCTCCTAATGATCCTTCAATGTTTGAAACTTTACGAAAGTCCGGAGTTAAGGTCGAAGCTAAACCACAGGATAATACGGCAGATACTTTTTGGGGAGTGTTTATTTCGTGGTTCCCGATGATTTTGTTGATCGGGGTTTGGATATTTTTTATGCGTCAGGCAAATTCAGGCAACAATAAGGCTATGAGTTTCGGAAAATCACGGGCGAGATTAATTGAAAATACCAAAAAAGTTACTTTTGCCGATGTTGCCGGATGTGACGAATCAAAACAAGAGCTTGAAGAAATAATAGACTTTTTAAAAGACCCGCAAAAATTTCAACGTTTGGGCGGAAAAATTCCGAAGGGCGTTTTGTTGGTAGGTCCTCCGGGAACAGGTAAAACTTTGTTGGCAAAAGCAGTTGCCGGCGAAGCAGACGTGCCGTTCTTCTCAATTTCTGGTTCAGATTTTGTGGAGATGTTTGTCGGTGTGGGTGCATCACGTGTGCGTGATATGTTTGCACAAGCAAAGAAAAATGCACCATGCCTGCTGTTTATTGATGAAATTGATGCTGTGGGGCGTCATCGCGGTGCTGGTCTGGGCGGTGGAAATGACGAGCGCGAGCAGACATTAAACCAACTGTTGGTTGAGATGGATGGTTTTGATGAAAATGAAAATGTAATTCTAATTGCCGCAACTAACCGTCCTGATGTTTTGGATCCGGCCTTATTGCGTCCGGGGCGTTTTGACCGTCAGGTGGTTGTAACTAATCCGGATTTGAAAGGGCGTGAAGAAATTTTGAAAGTGCACGTCAAAAAAGTTCCGCTGGCTAAAGATGTTAATCTTGCAGTTATTGCCCGCGGTACTCCGGGGTTTTCGGGAGCGGATTTGGCTAATTTGGTGAACGAGGCGGCATTGCTTGCAGCGCGTAAAAACAAGCGTAAAGTTACTTCAAAAGACTTTGATGATGCCAAAGATAAAGTGATGATGGGTAATGAGCGCAAATCAATGGCGATGGATGAGCAAGAAAAAATGCTGACGGCTTATCACGAAGCCGGACATGCAATATGCTCTCTTAATGTACCGGAAACCGATCCTATTCATAAAGCAACAATTATACCGAGAGGGCGGGCTCTCGGCATGGTGCAGCAGTTGCCGGAAAAAGATCAATATTCTTACTCGCGGGCAAAGATGCTTTCACGCCTTATTATTACTATGGGCGGACGTGCTGCGGAAGAAATTAAGTTCGGTTATGATAAAGTAACCAGCGGCGCATCATCAGACATTGCCGCGGCAACCAAATTGGCGCGGGCGATGGTTACCGAATGGGGAATGAGCGACAAATTAGGTCCAATTTTGTACGTCGACAACTCTGAAGAAGTCTTTTTGGGTAAGTCTGTTACGCAAAATAAAAATATGAGTGAAGAAACCGCACGTCTGATTGATGCGGAAATTAAGCGTTTAGTCAGCGAAGCTCACGAATCAGCACTTAAAATTTTGCATGATAAAAAAGACGATTGGGAACACTTGGCTCAGGCCCTGATTGAGTATGAAACCTTGAGCGGTGACGAGATAAAAGCTATCTTGCGCGGTGAAGAGATTTTGAAGAATAAAGATGCTCCGGTTCCTGAGGAGAAAAAGACTAAGAGTTCAGTCCCCGAAGTATGATAAAAAAGTGCGTATAACAGCTCATCTAGAGCTAAAATCGCAAAAAGGAAAAATTCATGTACTTCTTTGTACACTGCGGTGCTTTCGCTCTTGTTTCTTGTTATTTACCTCATTCTCCGAGTTTTTGACAAATGGATAACTAGCACATAAATTTCATTTTTTTATATTTGTTACCATTTGTTAGGAATATTTATGTATTATCATATCCGAGGAGATTTTGATATGGCAGGAAAATTGTTTGGTACAGACGGTGTGCGCGGTGTGGCAAATCAATATCCGATGAATGTTGATTTTGCGTCTAAACTCGGTATGGCTTGCGGATTGGAAATTTGTAAGAATCGGCATCGTGTTGCAATCGGGCGTGATACGCGAATTTCGGGAGAAATGTTGCAATCGTCTTTAACTGCGGGTTTTTTGGCTGCCGGTGTTGATGTAGTTTTGCTCGGGGTTTTGCCTACACCGGCCATAACCGCAATTACGTCAGAGCTTGATGTTGACATGTCGGTTATGATTACGGCTTCACATAATCCTTATTATGATAATGGAATTAAGCTGATTGATAATCAGGGTGAAAAGTTCAGTGATGAGGTTACATCAAAGATAGAAGACCTTGTTGCGGCCGGAAATTTTGAATTAAGTCATGATAAACTCGGACGTATTATTGAGAGTAAAGACGCAATAGAATTATATTTGCAAAAACTTAATCAGATTGTTGAAGATGAACGCCCGTTGCGTGGTTTAAAGGTGGTTTTGGATTGTGCCAACGGCTGCTTTGCCGGCATTATGCCGCAGGTTTTCAAAAATCTGGGAGCCGGGGTTATAAGCCTGGGTAATGAGCCGGATGGTTATAATATCAACCGTGACTGCGGTTCACAACATCCGGAAAAACTTTATGAAACCGTCAAAGGTTCGCACGCTCATATCGGAATCGCCGTAGATGGTGACGGTGACAGAATCTTGGTCTGTGATGATAACGGAAATAAAATTCCGGGAGAGGCTTTAATTGCTTTCTTAGCGCGATATTTGAAAGAGTGCGGAAAATACAGAGGTAATGCCGTTGTTTCGACAATTATTTCAAATACGGCAATGGAACGCTATATCAAAAAAATGGGCTTTGATTATTATAGTGTAAAAGTCGGAGAACGTGCAATTATTGCCAAAATGAAAGAAGTCGGTTGCAGTTTGGGCGGTGAAGAATCGGGACATATCGTGGCCGGAGACTATTGTAAAAGCGGTGACGGCATGATTAATGCCGTGCTGGTTTGTTTGGCGTTGGTTAAAAGCGGTAAAAAAATGAGCGAGATTTTTCCAGAGTTTGAATTTGATCCGTACGTTTTTGTCAGCGTTGGCGTAAAAGATCGCGAAACCGTGAAGAAAGCCGCTACCTCCGAGGAGGTATTGAATGCAGTGGCAAAAGCAGAAGCCAAAATGGCGGGTAACGGACGTGTGGTTTTACATCCGTCGGGTACCGAACCGAAAATCAGAGTTTGGGTTTCGGGAAGTGATGAAAAAATTGTACAAGAATCTGCAGATATGATTATAAATGAGGTTAAGAAGTTTCAGGAGGAAAAATGATTAAAGGAATTATTGCATTATTTTCAAGCGGTACCATATTAAACCCGATGGTGTGGCTGGGGGTTTTGGGAGGACTGTTCCTTTCGTATCGTCTCGGGCTTGAAAAAATTTATGATGTTTTTAAAGACTATAATTTTTATTTGATCAGTTTTTGTGTGGCTTTTGTTTACACATTTGCCTTCAATCAGGTTTATAAAGGTTATAGCAATGTGATTGATTGGATGGGTACGGTAAAAAGATTTTTCGGACATTGGTGGATGTTAATGCTATCGACATTTTTAGCCGCAATCTTCTTTACAACATTGATTTTCTAGGAAATGACAGCAACATTCGATATAAAAAAAGGGTTGGAAATTTTGGAGCAAAATATCAAAATTGCTCCGGAAAAGCCAGGTGTTTATCGAATGATTGATGAAAACGAAAAGGTTTTGTATGTCGGCAAGGCTAAAAATATAAAAAAACGTATTGTTGCCTATTCGCGAATCAACCAGTTGCCGGCAAGATTGCAGCGTATGGTTGCACAAATCAGGCGTATGGAATTTATTATTGTTGAGAGTGAGGCCAAAGCTTTATTGCTCGAAAATGAGCTGATAAAAAAACTTGAGCCAAAGTATAACATTTTACTTAAAGATGATAAAACTTTTCCCTACTTAAGCCTTAATCTTAAAGAAGATTTTCCGGTTTTGAAAAAGTATCGCGGAGCTAAGAAAAACGGGTATAAATATTTTGGTCCGTTTGCCAGCGTCGGTGCGGTTAATGATGTATTGGACCTTTTGCAAAAGGCTTTTTTGCTGCGTTCGTGCAGTGATGCAAATTTTAGGAATCGCGAACGCCCATGTCTGATGTATCAGATTAAACGTTGTTCGGCACCGTGTGTCGGAAAGATTTCTAAAAAAGATTATCGTGCGCTGATAGATGAAGCAGTTCGTTTTCTTGAGGGTAAAAGTACAAATATCCAAGAAGAAATGTCGCAAAAAATGCAGGAAGCCAGCGACAGTTGTGATTTTGAAACAGCGATGGTTTTTCGTGACAGAATAAGGGCGTTGACCAATGTTCAACAGGAAAAATCAGTGGAATACGGCAATATCAAATCGGCCGATGTAGCGGCAATTTATACTGAGCATAATCATTGTTGTATACAAATATTTTTTATCCGCGGCGGGCAGAACTGCGGGAATATGGCGTTTTTTCCGAAACAAACCGAAGATGCAAGCCAAAGTGAAATTTTGGGTGCTTTTTTAAGCAGCTTTTATGCATCACATCAATTGCCGGAAGAAGTGATTGTATCAACAGAGCCGGAAGATAAAGGATTTTTGCAAGAGGCTTTAGGAATAAAGATAAATTTGTATCAACGAGGTATAAAGGCCAAAATAGCAGATAATATCGTACAAAATGCCAAAGAAGCCTTGGAACGAAAAATTGCTCTTGAAACGTCAATTTTGAATAATTTGAAAGAAATGCAACAGGTGTTCGGGTTGGCAAAAGTGCCGCGACGGATAGAGGTATATGACAACTCACACATTCAGGGAAGTTATGCCGTCGGGGCGATGATTGTGGCGACGCCGGACGGATTTGATCGTAAGTCTTATCGAACATTCAATATTAAAAACAGTGAAATTACAAATGATGATTTTGCAATGATGAAAGAAGTGCTGACCAGAAGGTTTGAAAGCATGAATGAGGCGAATCATCCTGATGTGATTTTGCTTGATGGTGGTTTGGGACAATTGCATGCAGTGCATGAGTGTCTGAAAGATTATGATTTGTCCGACATTGCCATAATTGCAATTTCAAAAGGGCCGGAACGTAATGCCGGAAAAGAATTTTATCATCAAATGGGAAAAGAGAGTTTTGCTTTGCCGTTTCGTTCTCCGCTGGCGTTTTATATGCAAAATATCAGAGATGAGGCGCATCGTTTTGCAATCGGAACCCATCGCAAAAAACGCGGAAAATCAATGTTTGTATCACAATTGGATGAAATAGAAGGTGTGGGACATGACCGCAAAAAGTCGTTGCTTAATCATTTCGGATCAGTTGAGGCAATAAGCCAGGCATCGGTTATGGAATTACAAAAAGTTTCAGGCATAAGCAAAAAAACAGCGGAAAAGATATTTAACTACTTCCATAAATAAAATTTATACAATAATATGGTTACAAATGTTAATTAACAGATAGGTGTAAAGCTATGTATAATCTTCCTAATATTTTGACAATTTCGCGAATTGTCGTTATTCCGGTTATCTTTTTGGCGATATATATTCATTCGGCACTATGGTCGATTTTGGCCGGTGTGCTGTTTGTGATGGCGTCAATTACAGATTATTTGGACGGATATTTTGCCCGTTCTCGTAACCAAAACTCAGTTTTAGGTCGTTTGCTTGATCCGATTGCCGACAAGCTTTTGGTAGTTTCGGCCTTGTTGATTATTGTTGCCAATCAAATGGTAAGTCCGATTACATATATTCCGGTGATTATCATTATGTGCCGTGAAGTTTTGGTTTCGGGTATGCGTGAATTTTTGGCCGAATTTCGTGTCGGAATGCCGGTTACTCGTTTGGCTAAGTGGAAAACAGCCTGCCAAATGACAGCAATTTCGATGATTTTGTTGCAAAGATTGTACTTTATTGGCGATGCTGTCGGATTTATCGGTGAATGGTTGCTGTGGATTGCCGGTATTTTGACTTTTGTTACCGGATATCAATATTTTGAAAAATGTATTGATTATATTTATACGGTCGAAAACAATAAGAAAAATCCGGTAAAAACGGTTGAGCAGGAAGTAATAAAAATTGCCGAAAGAGTTAGAACGGTAGTTTCGGAAAAAGTAAAACAACAGGTGCAAAAAAGTAAATCCGCAACTGGTGCAAAAAAGTCGGCATCACACAAAACTTCAGCAAAGAAAAAGACAAAACGTTCGGTTAAAAAAGTTGCACCAGAGCCAACTGTTGCCGAAAAATAATTTCGGAGTTGGGGCATGATTGATAAAAAAGCCCACATATTAGCGGTTGACGATGATACCAGATTACGCTCTCTCTTGACAAGATTTTTAAGAGAGAGCGGATTTATGGTTTCTGCAGCAAAGGGAGCAGCGGAAGCCAGGGAGATGATGCGTCAATATAAATTTGATTTGCTGGTGGTTGATATAATGATGCCGGGCGAAAGCGGTTTGGAATTTTTGGAAAAACTGCGCAAAGAAGATACTGTTCCGGTGATTTTGTTGACGGCGATGGGGGCAAGCGGCGACAGAATTAATGGTTTGGAGTGTGGAGCCGATGACTATCTGCCTAAACCGTTCGAACCAAAAGAGCTGGTTTTGCGGATTAAAAATATTTTAAAGCGCACTCCGCAGGTTGATGAAGCTGCCAACAGCAAACTTAATTTGGGTATGTGCGTGTATGATATGGATAAGAAAGAACTGGCCGATAAACAAGGTCGCATAATCCATATTACGCCGGTTGAACAAGCAATGCTGTCACTTTTGGGACAGAAATCGGGGCAGATTTTCAGCCGAGACAGGTTGGCAGAGTTGCTGGGAGCCGGTCAGGGACCTCGTTCGATTGATGTTCAGGTTACAAGACTGCGCAAAAAAATTGAAAAAGATTCAAAAAATCCCCGCTATCTGCAGACAGTCAGAGGCAAGGGGTATATGTTGTTGACGGAGTAAACGGAGAAAAGTAATGCATTTAAAGCTTCCAAGTAAAGTTGACGAGATGTTGAAGTACGTGCGTATTAAGTATATGCCGAAAACATTGTTCTTCAGAACAATGTTGTTGATTTTTATACCGCTGATTGTGGTTCAGGTGGTTTCAATCGTAGCTTTTTTTGACGGTTCATGGGGAAGGGTCGGACGCAGACTTTCAAGTAATTTGACGTCAAATATGGCATTTACGATGAAATTGGCAGAAGAAGCTCCGGAGAATATTGACGAAATTCAACGTCTGGCTGAAAAGTATTATGATTTAGGTTTTAAGACTTATAATAATGAAGAAAGGCACGATGTTATCCGCAAAGTCCGCCGCAATAACAAGATGATTACAGGTTTTTTGGAAGAATCGTTAAATCGTGAATTTCCTGATTATATAACAAGTATTTATTTGAAACATTCCAACTTGGTGGTTTTTGTAGAAACACAAAACGGTTTATATGAGTTTACGACAAGTTCCAAAAATATATTTTCAACATCTATTTTCGGATTTATGGCATGGATGATAGGTACATCATTGCTGTTATTCTTGGTCGCGGTCGGCTTTTTACGTATTCAGGTTCGATCAATCGCAAATTTGGCTGAGGCTGCGGAAGATTTTGGTAAAGGTGTTGATAATAAAAACTTTAAACCATACGGTTCATCAGAAGTACGCAAGGCCGGTATTGCTTTTATTAAAATGAAGGAGCGTATTCAACGTCAGATCAGTGAACGTACCAGAATGTTGGCGGGGGTTTCTCATGATTTGCGCACACCATTGACAAGAATGCGTTTGCAGCTAGCTTTGTTGCCGGACGAAAAAAGCAAAGACGGAATCGATAAAGAAGAATTTTTGCAAGATGTGACCGAGATGGAAAAAATGCTTGAGGGTTACCTGTCGTTCGTCAGCGGAGAAGGCGGAGAAGAACCAACCTTTGTTGATTTGAATGAGATGATTTTGAGCATTATTAATAAATTCAGAACTTCAAACAAAGCCCTGATACGCTACTCTACCAATGATCAGGTGAGTGCGGTACAGGGAAGAGAACAAGCATTGAAGAGAGCTTTGAGCAATGTTATCGGAAATGCTTTTAAATATGCTAAAACGATTGCGGTGAACTTGGAAAGTGTCGGTAATAAGGTAGAGGTTATCGTAGACGATGACGGACCGGGAATTCCGGAAGATAAGCGTGAAGATGTGTTTAAGGCGTTTTATCGTCTTGAAGAATCGCGTAATAAAGAGACCGGAGGCGTCGGTCTGGGACTTTCGATTGCCAAAGATGTGATTACATCTCACGGCGGAAACATTGAACTGCAAGATTCACCAATGGGAGGCTTGAGGGTACTCATTAGTATTCCCTTATAATTCGCATGTCCGAAAATATGTTTTTCGTTAAGTGAACATTCGGTGTTGAATTAAATTATTATACCAGATAATAAAAAAACTTTAGAGGAAGTCAAAATGGCCGAAGAAGAAGAGTTGGATATTGAGTTGAATGATGCCGCGGATAAAGATCATGAGGTTGAGGAGATCAATCTTGATGATGTTAAAGATGCCGGGCTTGATGACTTTTTAAAAGAGGTTGATTCTAAAGAAGACCTGCCTGATATAAATTATCAGGATGAGGTGGCGCATACCTCTTACAGTGATGATGTTGCCGCTTTGTCAGAGGCAACTGAAGCTGATTTTGCCAATTTGAATCTCAATGACTTTAATGCAGCTCTTGATTCATATAAAGCGGCAAGGTCCGGAAAAGTGTCGACGGCATCAGTTGCTACGGACGATGTTGCGCAAATTGATGTGCCGACAGATAACGGTGTTGCGGCAGAAGACGAAGATCCGATAACTTATGAACAGGAGCGGGAGTTTACGGTCGAGGCCGATAATACAGATAAGAAAGAAGAAAGTGAGGTTTCCGCATCCGCAGCCGAAAATGAAGAATCGAAAGAGGCCGTTGAGGAGCTGCCGATTGAAGAAGAAAGTTTTGATGATTTGCCGGTCATTAAAAACAAAGATGATGCCGGACAGGAAATTATGAACTGGTACAGCGGTTCATTGAAGGATAAGACATATAAAATATCGGACAATGATATGCCGGAGTTTTTGGATGGAGACAGAACTACCCGGGTTATCCATGTTAGTGTTGAGTCTCCGTATGGATGGAATGTGTTTTTTGATAACGGGATGTTTATGAGTTTACGCGATGTGAAGGAATATCAGGAGCGTCATGGTGAGTTGCCTTGTCAGGAAGGAAAAATTATTTATGGTGACAAAACCTGTTCGTTTGAACAAATTCTTAAAATTGTGGTGTATGAGCAACCGCGATATTTTTCGTATCAAGTAAAACAATAAATGAATTATGATACAAAAAAGACCACCTTTGCGGTGGTCTTTTTTTGTGTATGTTGATAATTTATTTGCGGTTGATCGGAAATACCTGAACCCCGTTTGTCGGCTTTGATGCGTCCTCAGAACTCATCGGAGCCTGCATATATTCATCAGCCTTCTTTTGGGCTTTAGTCTTTTCTTCCGGAGCCACAAAGTTGGCTTTGAGCGGATAGGACATGTTGGGTAAACGCAAAAGCATATACCCGCTTCCGCCACCGTAAGCAGGGCCGGAAAGACCGATTGAGTAGTAACCGCCGATAAAGCCGTAATCAAGATCAATGTAGTCAACCAGGAACAAGGTTTTAATTGTGGTTGTGCCGATGGTGGTCATTTTACATTGATAACCATTGTCTTCCATTACAATATTATCGGTATTTTTGACAAACATGAGGGTGCGATCCGGAGCACAATCCGGGGTTTGCCCGTTGTAGGTAACATTATAATTGAGTACCAGTTTAATTGATGAAGAGCCTTTGGAAATATGAACATCGCTGATCTTTACATAATCGATGTACATATATGCCGGAGTAATACCGACAGTAATAGGCAGGGATATATAATTCATGTAGCAGTTGTGACCGCCGGTATCAGCGGTACAAAGCAATGCACGTTGGTTGTTGTTGTTTTGCATCAGCTGTACAAGACTGTTGTATATATATTCTTTTGACATGGACAGTTTGAGCGGAGCGCATTGTTTGGCGCGGCAAACAACAATATTACGCGGCATTTGCAACGGTGTCATATAAACGCTGCGTTTAGTGGCATCAGCACGATTTTGGCTGTCAAAAGGGTCGTTTAATACTTGTTGCAAACTGCGGTTCCAAAAACTGCAGTTGCTGGCGGTAAACAGGATTAAACCAAACAAGGCAAACGCTTTCAACCTAGACACGACTTTGAATCCTTTAACAATTAATCTAAAACTGAACTTATAATAAGATAAAAAACATAAACTACCAAGTATTTTTTAAGTTTATTAAATGATAATTTAGAGTTTGCATATTTCGGGCGGTTAATTTATACTCTCGGCAAGGAGTTTGAATATGTGGAAAATATTGAGAGGGTTAATTTTTGCTGTATTGGTACTTGGGGTCTGGTATCTCGGCTTTAAGGAGAACACCATAACGGTAAATGCCAATGAGAAAATTAAGGTTGTGGACGGAGACAGCTTGGAACTGGGGCGCCGAAGAATAAGGTTGTTGGGAATCGACTCGCCGGAATATGTGCAGGATTGTTATGATAAACAACATAAAAAATATTCTTGCGGGATTAAGGCAAAAAAATATATGGAAAAACTGATTGCTCAAGGAAACGTTGAGTGCCGTGAGGTGTCAAAGGACAGATATGAGCGCAGTTTGTCGGTATGTTATTCCGGCAGTCAGAATTTGAATGAGGAAATGGTGCGGGCAGGCTGGGCGGTGGCATATCGTGACGAGGAGGGGCTTTATGATCGTGCCGAAGAAGAAGCTAAAGAGTACAAACGCGGTATTTGGCAAGGAAAATTTATGCGCCCGGAGCTGTTTCGGTTCAAAAACCGGCGTGAATAGTTAATTTTTATTGAAAATGTTGTTGACAGCAAAAAAAACTTATGTATATTGCAAACAACGTTTTGTGTTTAAATAATCAAAATAAATTAGGTGAATAAAATGTACGCAGTAATTAGAACAGGCGGAAAACAATATAAAGTAACCACCGGCGACGTTATAAAAATCGAAAAAATTGCCGGCGAAGAAGGCGGAAAAGTTGTTTTCGGCGAAGTGTTAGCAAAAGACGGTGTAGTCGGCACTCCATTGGTTGCCGGTGCATCGGTTAATGCAACCATTGTTAAACAGGCTAAGGCTGACAAAGTCGTTGTCTTCAAAAAGAAAAGAAGACAAAACTATCGTCGTAAAAACGGCCACAGACAGAATATTACTATCGTTAAAATCGGCGAAATCGCCTAATCGGTAGAGAGTTATAGAGGAGAGAAGTTATGGCACACAAGAAGTCAGGTGGTAGCAGCGATAACGGACGCGATACCGAAGGCCGTCGTCTGGGTTTGAAAAAATCAGGCGGTCAGGCTGTTATTGCGGGTAACATCATTATCCGTCAACGCGGTACCAAATATCATCCGGGTGAAAATGTCGGCATGGGTAAAGACCATACAATTTTTGCTTTGGTTGAAGGAAAAGTTGCTTTCAGAAAGTCCGGCGATAAGACTTTTGTTTCGGTTGTTACCGAGTAATAGATACAGTCTTTATGGTGGAGGGGGCTTGAAAGCCCCCTTTGCTTTATGTTAGAAAGAATGTTGAGTAAAAAATGAAGTTTTTGGATCAGGCGAAAATATATGTTCAATCAGGTGACGGAGGCGCAGGATGCGTCTCGTTTCGTCGTGAGAAATATATTGAGTTCGGCGGTCCGAACGGCGGAGACGGCGGAAAAGGCGGAAGTATATATTTTGAAGCGGTTGAAAACTTAAATACCTTGATTGATTTTCGCTATACTCAGCATTTTAAGGCCAAAAAAGGTCAGAACGGCATGGGGTCCGAAAAAAACGGATGCAAAGCCCCAGATATTGTCATTAAGGTTCCGGTCGGAACGGAGATTTTGGCAGAAGACGGCGAGACATTGTTGGCCGATATGGTAAAGCCGGGACAAATCTTTTTGGCGGCAAAAGGCGGCGACGGCGGAAGAGGGAACGTTAATTTTAAGAGTTCAACCAACCAAGCTCCTCGTTATGCCGAGCCGGGGTGGCCGGGTGAAGAAAAATGGCTTTGGCTTAAGTTGAAAATTATTGCCGATGTCGGACTTATCGGTATGCCTAATGCCGGAAAATCAACTTTTTTGACGGCTGTAACCAAGGCAAGACCGAAAATTGCGGACTATCCGTTTACGACTCTGCACCCTAATTTGGGAGTGGCGTGGGTTGATAATTATGAAATGGTGATTGCCGATATCCCGGGATTGATTGAAGGTGCGCACGAGGGGATAGGACTGGGAGACAGATTTCTAAAGCATGTTGAAAGATGTGAAGCGTTCCTGCATCTTGTTGATGTTACTTCGGAAAATGTTGTAAAGAGCTATAAAGCCATTCGCCGGGAGTTAGAATTGTATAATTCTGATTTGACCGAAAAGCCGGAAATAGTAGCGTTGAACAAGTGCGATGCTCTAGATGAAAAAGAAGTCAAAAAGCAAGTGGCAAAGTTGGAAAAAGCTTGCGGCAAAAAGGTGTTTGCGATTTCTGCCGTGGCTAAAAAAGGGTTGTTTGAATGTTTGTTGGAAGTAAATAAATATATTAAGCGTGAACGCAAGCAAAAAAATGAGGAAGAAAAAATTGAAGAGCCGGTCAAAAAAACTTGGTCTCCGCTATAATCAGAGAGGGTTGGAAAATTGGTAAAGAAAAAAGAAGAAGATAAGATTTTGAAAATTGTTGAAGAATCGCTTGATGACGGTAAAGCGGAAGATGTTACTGTTATTGATTTGCGCGGCAAAACTTCAATTGCAAACGAGATGGTGGTTGCTTCGGGAACATCAGACCGTCATGTGATTTCTTTGGCACAAAGAGTGCAGGAAAACCTGAAAGCTGCCGGTTACAGATCTGTAAGCGAAGGTGAAAATAAGGGGGATTGGGTGCTGATAGATGCTTATGATGTTATTGTTCATATATTCAGACCCGAGGTTCGCGAATTTTATAATCTCGAAAAAATGTGGAACGCGGTAGCAAATCTGCGTGAAGAGTAAATATGAAGGTTACGATTGCGGCAATCGGAAAATGTAAGAAGGGTTCTCCGGAAAGAACGTTGGTAGATGAATATATCAAGCGTTCAACTTGGGATGTGACAATAAAAGAAGCAGACAACTCCAATCAAGATGACGAAGCCAAATTTTTGCAGGCGGCAGTTCCGCATGGTGCAAAAGTGATAGTGCTTGATGAGCGCGGTGTAAATATTAAAAGTATTGAGTTGGCGGCAAAAATTGCAGATTGGCAACTGAATGGGTGCTCCGAAATTTGTTTTTTAATCGGCGGAGCTGACGGGCATTTGCAGTCAACCAGAGATAAAGCTGATTTAATCTTATCATTTGGTAAACTGACTTTGCCTCATATGTTAATGAGGGCAGTGTTGGCGGAGCAGATCTATCGAATTCAAACGATAATTGCCGGTCACCCGTATCACCGGGAATAATTTTTAGTTATAGACCTGCAAATTAAAGACATTTGCCAATACAAACAGTGAAATGTAACAAATTAATGCACTGATTATCGGGGTGGCAATCCAACCGATTATGATTTTGCCGATTAAATGCCAGTTGATGGAACTTCCGCCCTTTATTAGTCCGATAGCCATGACAGCACCGATTACGGCTTGAGAACTGGATACCGGAACCAGCGGAATAGCAGGGAAATTGTGCGAGATTAAAAATTCGTGCAAGGCAGGAGAGGCAAACAAGAATAAGACTAAAGATTGTGAGATAACAACAATCCAAGCGGCAATAGGACTCATTTGCATAATGTTGCGTCCGACGGTAGCCATGGTTTTGTGTGAATAAGTAAAAATACCGATGGCAACAGCTATGGCTCCGAGCATGAACAAAACCTGTTCAGGTGATAATGAGAATCCATAAGGTAAAGGCAAACTGTGAAGCATATTGGCGCCGACAAACACACCCATAACATTAGCAATATTGTTTGCACCCAAGGCGTAGGCTCCGAAGGCACCGGCAATAATGAGACCGATGCGGGTATATGTATCTTGAGTAAGCAAAGATACGCAATGCAGCTTCAGAAACATTTTGGTGAGATAATAAATTATGATTGCAAAAATTCCTGACAGAATCGGACAGAGAATCCAAGTTGATGCAATGGTTGATACAAGAGATAAGTCAGTAGGTTTGGCACTGTAGATGTTCCAACCGATAATGGCTCCTACAATGGCTTGTGAACTGGAAGTCAAAATCCGCGAACGTACCATCAGATAAATTGTAAAGGCAGCGGCAAGTTCGGCCATAAAAGCACCGGGGAGGGCGTTGATGTTACCCAATCGATTGAGGGTGTTGGCGGCACCGCTTCCGGCCAAAACCGCACCGAGAACAACAAATACGGAGGCAATAATTGCGGCGGTTTTAAAGCGCAACATTCTGGTGCCGACGGCAGTGCCGAATATGTTGGCTCCATCGTTGGCTCCTAATGACCAGCCGAGAAAAAGTCCGCTACTTAAGAAAAAAAGAAACGCTCCCATTATATATCTCTCTTAATTGCAAAAATTAGCAATTTGTCGGCACAGTCTTCGGCAATGTCAGCAATTTGATCAATTTCAGTAATCAGTAAGTCAAGCTGGATTTTGTTGGCTAAAGGAAGATCAGAAGCAAAAATCGATTTTTTTATTTCATTACAGGTGAGGTCGGATTCTTGCTCCATCAGATAAACTTTGTGCGTGTAGTCGCGGACAATGCTTAAATCTTTGAAAAAAGCGCGAGAAGCAATACCCATGTTTTCGCAACATTCGGCGACCTGCTTGCATAAGATTTCGACGGAACGGTGGAGTTCTGCTGGAATTTCGGGTTGTTCAACATGAAATTTATAGACAACATCGTGTATTTGATTATTGATCTTGTCCATGCTTTCAATCAGCTCAAGAACGTCAGCCTGCAAGTTAGGAAGCAGATTTTGAGCGTAGAGTTGGTTTTCAATTTCGCGGCGCAGACCATCGGCATCGTGTTCAATTTTTTTAATTTGTTTATTGACTGAGCGGTATTCTTCACGTCCGTCCTGGCTTAAAAAAACTTTGATTGCTTTGCGAAAAAGCACAGCCGAATCGATAACTTTGTCGTGAAAACTGTCAATTTTGTTTTCCAGAGATTTGGTTTTGGGGAAAAGCGAAATTTTAATTTTAAACATTATTTTTCTCCGTTAATATCTGCTGATAACATAGGACATAAAGGTTAAATAACAATAAATATTTTTTAACTTGTAATCTTGTTTTAGATTGGCTAAATTATTCTTTGTCTTATGATTTTTTAGGGTTAATTAACACTTAAGGAAAATATTATGAAAAAAGCAATTGTTATTTCATTGTTGGCATTGTTGGTTGCGGTTGCCGCATTGGTTAAAGTTTATTTGCCATGCACACAAAAGGTTGATTCAGCCGCTTCCGTTGATGTTGAACAGGTTTTGAAAGCTCATCCGGAATATGTTGTAAATGCTTTGCAAGCATATGACCAGAAAATGAGAGAAGAAGAAGAAAACAGAATAAAAGCTTTGGTTAAGGATAATGAAGCAGCTTTGAACGAAAGTAATGCTCCGTTCCAAGGCCCTGCCGACTCGAAGATTGTTTTGGTTGAGTTCTTTGATTATGCCTGTGGATACTGCCGCAGATTATATCCGGAATTGAACGAGATTATTGCACAGAATGCTGACGTAAAAGTTTTGTACAGACCGTTGGCTTTTGTTTCTCAATATTCTGAATATGCTGCTCGTGCCGTTTTGGCTGCTAACGAACAGGGTAAATTCAGTGAATTGCATACCGCTTTGTTTACTGTTCAAAAACCATTGGATGAAAAATTGGTTGATGAATTAGCTGAAAAAGCCGGTATTGATGTTGAAAAAATGAAAGCCGATATGAAATCTGATAAGGTTAATGCCGCTTTTGCCACCAATAATTCGTTGGCCGAAAAAATTCAAATTAACGGCGTTCCGACTCTGATTTTGAATGGTGAAATGTTGCAACCTGCACCAAAAGCTATTCAAGAAAAAATTGACCAAGCAAAATAATTTGATTTGGTTGATAATAAAAAAGCCGCTCGTTAAAGAGCGGCTTTTTTTATACCTTGTGCGGCAATTTTGAATATATGTAAGTGCTGATACAATTTGGGACAATGGATAACGCCCAGGTGGCAAATCGCATCGGCCAAGGAAAAGCTATAAGTCCGACATTTTTTTCCAACCGTGAAGCTATGATATCAGCAGCTTTTTCAGCAGACATAAAAAACGGCATCGGGCAAGTGTTTTTGTCGGTTATGCGTGATTTTACAAAACCAGGGCAAATAACATTGATTTGAATATTTTGTTTTAAGTAAGCGGCACGCAGGGCCTCGCCATAAGCTTTTACGCAGGCTTTGCTGGCACTATAGGACGGGCAGGCCGCCAGTCCGTGATATCCGGCAATCGAACTCAAAATCGCAACAGCTTTAGGCGAATCGTCTTTACGGTTTTGATAAATGTCAAGTGCGGGATGAATGGTATTTAGAACGCCAAAAACATTGATATTGAAGGTGTTATAAATGTTGTTGGGGGTTTCCTGCAAAGTAGCAACTCCGGCGTTGGCGACAACAAGGTTGAGCGGAGCCTTTTTATCGGCTTCATTAATCCAATCGTTAACGGCCTCTTTGTTGCTGACATCAAGAATTTTGGAATGAACCTTAATGTTTTTTTGAGAGCATTTTTGAGCAACCTGTTCAAGGCGTTCGGCGTTGCGTCCGCAAATAAAAATATTTTCGGCGCCAATTGCGGCGTAATGCAAGGCCAAAGCTTCACCGATACCTGATGAGGCACCGGTTATCAGAATGTTTTTGAATTTGGTCATCGTTTTTATCCATTAATTGTTAATCTTTTATGGATATAATAACAAAAAATTTAATTTAAGGAGAAAATTTTTGAATATATCCAGTATGACAGGTTTCGGGCGTGCGAGCGGACATTGCGAAATCGGAGATGTGGCTTTTGATTGGGCATTTGAGGCCAAAAGCGTTAATGCTAAAAATTTTGATTTTAAGATGAGAGCACCGCAAATGTTAGAAAATATGGGCGGTGAACTGAAAACAATCGCTCAAAAATATTTTGAACGCGGCACAATCAGTGTAAGTTTAGATGTAAAAACCGAGCAAAACGCCGATAATGTAAAAATCAATAATGAGTTGTTGGCAAAGTTGATGGAAACGTCAAAAGAATTTTGCAAGAATGAAAATTTGCAAATGCCGACGATGGGTGAGTTGTTGAATGTTAACGGTGTAATCGAAATTGAGCGCAGAACTTTTGATGACGAAATGTTGGCAAAATTAAGTGATGAACTGAAAAACGGGTTTGAAAAATGTTGTGCCGAATTGCAAGCGGACAGGCAACGAGAAGGGGAAAAAATTGCCGGAGCATTGGCTGTTTTATTGCAAAAAATTAAAAATATCGTGAATGATATTGTGGCCAAAGCGGATAAAATGCCGGAGCAAATTGCTGAAAAACTTAAACAGCAAATTGCTGACTTTTTGGGCGAAAACACAGATGTAGGCGAGGATAGGTTGGCGCAAGAGATTGTGTTTTTGGTAAATCGTGCCGACATCAGAGAGGAAACCGACCGTTTGCAGGCACATATTAAGACAGCGGAGCAGTTGTTGCAAAGCGGGCAAAGTGTAGGACGCAGACTGGATTTTTTGTGTCAGGAACTTAATCGTGAAGCAAATACAACTTGCTCTAAAGCCGCAGATGTAGAAATCATAAATTGCGGTATGGAGTTAAAGGCAACAATTGAGCAGTTTAGAGAACAAGTGCAAAATATGGAGTAGGCTATGGAAGATATCATTAATTATTTACGTCGAGTAAGACGTGGGGCAATGTTTTTGATTGAGGCACCGTCAGGAACAGGGAAAGGAACGGTTATTAAAGAGTTATTGAGGCGTGATGACAAGCTGAAATTTTCAATTTCGGTAACCACACGTGCTCCACGCCACAATGAAGTTGATGGAGTTGATTATTATTTTATTTCAGATGAGCAATATGATAAGTACAAAGCAGAAGACGCTTTTTATGAGTATGTTGATTCCCAATACGGTAGCCGTTACGGTACATTGCGCTCGGAAGTTGACAGTTTTTTGAATGTCGGTGAAGACGTTATTTTTGATATAGACTGGATGGGAGCACGGCAGATGAAAGAAAAAGCTCCGCAAGAAGTGGTTACGATTTATATGTTGCCGCCGTCAATCAAAGAAGTAAGATCTCGTTTGGAAAACCGCAGAACCGACAGTAAAGAGGTGATTGAAAAGCGCATGAAACTTGTTACTGAAAAAATTTGCCATTGGCAAGAATTTGACTATGTAGTGGTAAATGCCAATTTGGAAGATACGGTTGAGAAAATCAGACGTATTATCTCGGGCGAAAGAATGAAACGCGTGCGTCAGCAACAAGGGCTTGAAAACTTTGTTAATGAGTTGATGGAAGAAGCAAAATCAATGAAATGATTGCTTGCCAAAAATAATATTTTTGGTTATGCTCCAGTCAATTGATTGAGGAAGAAAATGAAACCGAATTCGATTTTAGGCAGATATCTATCACGTCAGATGCTGATGAGTTTTTTAGCAGTATTGCTAATGATTGTCGGCATTATTATGATGTTTGATATTATTGAGCTGTTGCGTCGTACGGCTAACCGGCCGGATGTCGGTTTTGACTTTGTTGTTAAAATGGCATTAGTAAAAATGCCGCGTTCTTTTGAACTGGTCTTTCCGTTTGTAATGATGATTGCGGCGATGGTGACTTTTTGGAAAGTCAGTCGGTCCAACGAATTTGTGATTATGCGGGCAGCAGGTGTTTCAATTTGGGGATTTTTAACACCGGTACTGACAATTGTATTTGTGGTTGGAATGCTCAATATTACGGTTATCAACCCGATTTCTTCTTATATGTATGAAGTATATGAAACAATGAACTATCGGTTTAAGACCAAAAATCCTGATGCGGTATTGTTTTCAAACAAAGGTTTATGGATAAGAGAAGCCGGAGAAAATGATAATATTTTAGTGTTGGAAGCAAAGTCGGTACGCCAGGAAGATGATCTTTTGTTGTTGCGCAAAGTGAGTTTGTTGGAGTTGAGTAAGAATTCTCACCTGTTACGGCGTATTGAGGCCTATGCGGCAGAATTGCACAATGATAAGGTGGAAATGAAAGACGTTAAGATATTTGAGCCGGGAAAGCCGACACAAAAACTTAATGATTTTGATTATAAAACGTCGCTGACTATTGATCGTATTAAGGAAAACTTTGTTGATCCGGAGGCAATTTCATTTTGGAGTCTGCCGGAAACTATAGAGTTTTATGAAAAATCAGGCTTTTCGGTTGTGCGGCATAAGATGCGCTATTTGTCGCTGTGGGCATCACCGTTTTTGTTGATGGCGATGGTTTTGATTGCTGCGGTATTTTCTTTACGCGGAAACAATCGTCGAGGCGGCGTAATGTATATGATTGTCGGGGGGATTACGACGGGTTTTGTAGTATATTTTATGTCGCAGATTATTTATGCTTTCGGGGTAAACAATTATATTCCGATATTGTTGGCGGTGTGGGCTCCGACGTTGATTATCGTGATGGTGGCAACATCACTTTTGCTCCACCTGGAGGGAAATTAAATATAGGCTAAAAAGTGCTTGATTTATTTTTTGGATAGTGTATTAATCTATCCAGTCTTTAGGGGTATAGCTCAGTTGGTAGAGCATCGGTCTCCAAAACCGAGTGTCGTGAGTTCGAATCTTACTGCCCCTGCCAAACAAAAACCGCCCATTGTGGCGGTTTTTTGTTTTTGGGGCAATCGCTCGAACTGCGCTGTTTTAATATTTCAAAATTTTCAAGGTTGCTTTATCAGCGTTGAGGGCGACTTTGGCACCGAGAGGCAAGACATGGCGTGCTGTGGTATGTCCGAAATTAAAGTCATAAATTGCCGGAAGTTTGGTACCGTACAAAAAGTCGCGGAGGGAATCGTTGACGGTTCCGTCTTCCTTATCAGATTTGACGCCTGTAAACTGCCCGAAAATTACGCCTTTAAGTTTATCAAAATTCTTTTGTTGTTTGAGTTGTTGGAGCATGAGGTCGATTTTATAAACCGGTTCGTTTACTTCTTCCAAAAGCAGAATCTTGTTCTTTAAATCGGGAAAATAAGGCGTTCCGGCCATACGAGTGATTACGGTAAGGTTGGAACATATCAAAGTTCCTTCGGCAGAGCCTTTTTGCAAAGTTTTGCCGGATTTGATTTCAAAAAGTTCTTTGTTTAACAGTTTTTCCAAATTATCTTTGATTAAAGAGTTAAGACTGCCGTTTTTAAAATCAAAATTCATTACAAAGCCGTCGTAGGAAATGAGCCTGCTTTTTTGGTATAAAGCTAATTGAATGGCTGTATTGTCGCAAAAACCGATAAAAGGTTTGGGGTTGGTTCGTGCCAATTCATAATCTATATAGGGCAATACTCTGGTGCCGCCGGCAGAGGCGCGGACACAAAATACGGCTTTTATGCTTTTGTCGGCGAAGGCGGAATTGATATCTGCGGCGCGTTCAAGGTCAGTTCCGGCCATGTAGCGGCGAACTTTCAGCAAGTGTTTGCCGAACACGGGTTTTAAGCCGATACTTTTTAAATATTTTACGGCCGAATCGATTTTGCTTTTATCGCCGATTTGTCCGCAAGGGGCAATTATGGCTACTTTGTCACCGGGTTTTATTTTGTGCATTATAATTTCTCCAATATTTGTCGGCAAAAGTCGGTTAATGAATTATCACGCGCTCCCATAATAACTATACGGTCGCCGGGTTGGGCAAATTGTAAAATCTTTTTCATGGCGGCGGCTTTGTCGGGAACAAAAAAGGCATTCTTTTTGCCTTGCTCTACGGCATAATCAATCAGATTTTGAGATGAAATGTCTTTTGCTACCGTGCCACCGACAAAAAAGATTTCGGGCATTATCAAAATATCTTCATCATTCATATTGCGGGCAAACTCGTCCATTATTTCTTTGCCGAGTGAGCGCATCGGAGCAAAGCCGTGCGGTTGGAACATGATGATAAGTCTGCCGTTATAATCGCGAAGGGCGCTGACCGAGGCTTTGACTTTGTCGGGATTGTGCGCAAAATCATCAATGACGGTTATATTATTTTTTTGCCCGATGACTTCTAAACGGCGCTTGGTGCCGTGAAAATTTTGCAAAATTTCGGCTGCAGTGTGCTTATCAAGTCCCATCTCAGAACAGGCGGCAATGGCAGCAAGAGCATTGGCAACGTTGAACTCGCCAATCAAATTTAAGGTATAGGTTTTGCCGTCAAATTGATATTGAGTGCCGTGCGCCAAAGGGGTGATATTGCAGGCATAAAAATCAGCTTTGGGGTTTTGGGTTGAAAAAGTCAGCACCGGCTTATCAATTTTGAGGTTACGGCAGAGCTCATAATCATCATTAATGATAACGCTTTTTATTGTGCGATTAGCAAAATTTTGAAAGAGTACAGACAGCTCTTCCAAAGTTTTATGGTCAGCAGAGATGTTGGTTATGAGGGCAATGTAGGGATTGTATAAATCGATACTGCCGTTGCTTTCGTCGGCCTCAACAACACAGATATCACCGCGATTGTAGATGATGTTGGGGATTGTGCTTGTTTCTTCATAATCACGCAAAAGGCCGCCGTTAATCATACAGGGTTTTTTGCCGGCTTGGTCAAGAATATAGCCAATCATAGCGGTGGTGGTGGTTTTACCGCTGGTGCCGCCGACGGCAATGCCATAGCGATAAGAGTGGAAGGTGTCGGCCAGCAATTGCGGGCGTGTCATGATGGGAACATTTTTTTCTTTGGCGGCTTTGACATCAGGAATAGTATCTTCAACCGCTGTTGAGGCACAAAGCCATTTGAGATCGCCATCAATCCAAGAGCCGTCCTGAGGGTATATTTTAATGCTCATTTTTTGCATTTTTTCCTTGGTTGCAAGGTCGCGGCCTAAGTCAAAATTGCGGTCAGAACCGCAGACTTCAAAGCCGGATAGTTTCAAAATCTGGGCTAATGAACTCATTCCGCTGCCGGAAATTCCGCAAAAACCTACTTTAGTCATTTTTGTCTCCCGTAATAAAATTGTTTTCAGTTTATGTGTTTTGAAATGTATTTGCAATATGAAAAAATGCCTTGGTAACAGTACAAAACTCAGGATAGCCGAAAATAAGTGCTTGACATATCGCTTTAAAAGATATTTATTAGGCTCAATTCCAAAAGTCTATGATGGTCATCAAGGCTTTAGTTTGCTAGTGATGATTTTTGGGCTTGCGGTGTCTCGTTTTTTGTTCGGGGCGATGGTTAGAAAGTTTTTTATTTTAGGTAAAGTCAATGGCAAAAGTTAATCCAATTCTGTTCTTCAGACAGGTAAAACAAGAAGTTAAAAAAGTTACATGGCCAACCAAAAAAGAAGTTACACAGACTTCGATTATGGTTTTGATATTGGTTGCTATTGCGGCAGCGTTCTTCTTTTGTGTAGATCAGCTGTTCGGCTTTATCGTTAAGTTAATCTTTGGTTAGGAGTGAGATTGTAATGGCTGCTCGTTGGTATGTCGTGCATGTTTATTCGGGATCGGAGAAAAAAGTTGCCGAATCTTTGAAAGAACAGGCTGTATTGAAAAATATGCAAGACAAAATTTTGGAAGTTATGGTGCCAACCGAAAACGTTGTTGAAGTTAAGAAAGGCGCAAAAGTTAATTCAGAGCGCAAGTTCTTTCCCGGATATGTGTTGGTTAAGATGGAAATGTCCGATGATGCCTGGATGGTAATCAGAAACACTCCTCGTGTTACAAATTTTTTGGGACCGCGTAATAAACCGTTGCCGATTTCAGATGCGGAAGCAAACCGCATTATCAAACAAATTGAAGAAGGCGTTGAACGCCCGCAAACAATCGTTAAGTACGAAATCGGTGAACAGGTTCGTGTTTGCGATGGTCCGTTCGCATCTTTTATCGGTTTGGTTGAAGATGTTGATGTTGAAAAATCACGCCTGAAATTGTCTGTTTCTATTTTTGGGCGTTCTACGCCGGTTGAACTTGAGTTTGGTCAAGTCGAGAAGGTATAGAAATTTTGAAGGTTGAAGATTGCCTCGGTAGTTTTCAACCTTTTATTTTTATTAATAACTAGCAAGGAAAACAAAATGTTGAAATCTTTTTTCTCTGAATTTAAGCAATTTGCTATGCGCGGTAACGTTATCGACATGGCTGTCGGTATCATTATCGGTGCTGCTTTCGGTAAAATCGTTGACTCTATGGTAAAAGACGTGCTGATGCCGCCAATCGGACTGTTATTGGGTAAAGTTGATTTTTCGGATTTGAAATTGGTTTTGTCTGCCGGAGAGAATCCTGTTGCCATTAACTACGGCCTGTTTATTAATGCTTTAATCAGCTTTTTAATTGTAGCTTTTTCAGTATTTATCTTGATTAAAGCTTTGAATAAACTGCAGGCAACTGTTGATAAAAAAGCTGCAGCAGCTGAAGCTGCCGCACCGACAACAAAGCAGTGCCCGTATTGCATGTCTACAATTGATATTAATGCAACACGTTGCCCACATTGCACTTCAGAGCTTGAAGGTGCCAAAAAGCCGACAAAAGCTAAAGCTGCAAAATAGTTGTGGTATATAAAGAATTAAGCCCCGAGTTTTCGGGGCTTTTTTGTTGCGATAAAAAATGTGAAGAAATTGCTTGCAAAAATAAAATCTTGTGGTATATAAAAGCAACGTTTCAAAGGGATTTTTGTGCCTTTAAGACGCGAATCGTGTATTTATAACTTGTGGGAGATTAGCCATAATCTTACCACGAACCTGAAGTGAGGTATTAAAATGGCTGTTAAATCTAAAAAGAAAATTTTAGGATTGATCAAGCTGCAAATCCCCGCTGGAAAGGCAAACCCTTCTCCTCCGGTTGGTCCAGCTTTGGGCCAAAAAGGCTTGAATATTATGGAATTTTGTAAGGCTTTCAATGCTGCTACTCAAAAAATGGAACCGGGTGTTCCTGTTCCTGTTGTGATTACGGCTTATGAAGACAAGTCTTTTACTTTCGTTACAAAGTTGCCGCCGGTTGCTTATTATATTAAGACCGCCGCTAAGGTTAAGTCCGCTTCTAAAGAGCCGGGCAAATCTTTTGCAGGCCAAATTACAATGGCTCAGGTAAAAGAAATTGCCACCACCAAATTGCCGGATTTGAATTGTTCAACAGTTGAATCAGCTATGAATATGGTTAAAGGTCAAGCTGTTTCAATGGGTATTAAGGTAGTGGAGTAGAGCAATGGCAGGAAAGAGAATTACTAATCTTTATAAGAATATTGATAAGTCAAAATTGTATTCTTTGAAGGAAGCCGTTAGGCTTGTAAAAGAAAACGCTAATGCTAAATTTGATGAAACCGTTGATTTGGCTATTAATTTGGGCGTTGATCCGAAGTATGCCGATCAAATGGTCAGAGGCGTTTGCTCTTTGCCTAACGGTACAGGTAAAACTGTTCGTGTAGCTGTTTTGGCTCAAGGTGAAAAAGCTGATGAAGCTAAAGCTGCCGGTGCTGATATTGTCGGCGCAGAAAATCTTATCGACTCAATCCTTTCAGGAAAAGTTGATTTTGATCGCTGCATCGCCACCCCCGATATGATGGGTATGGCCGGTAAAGTTGCTCGTATTTTGGGACCTAAAGGCTTGATGCCGAATCCAAAATTGGGAACAGTTACCATGGATGTTGCCGGAGCTGTTAAAAAAGCCAAAGCCGGTGAAGTTCAATATCGTGCTGAAAAAACAGGTATTGTTCATGCCGGAATCGGTAAAGCAAGCTTTAGCGAAGAAGCAATTTATGAAAACGCAAAGACTTTAATTGACGCAGTTATTAAAGCTAAACCGGCAGGTGCCAAAGGAACTTATATGAAGAAAATCTGCATAAGTTCGACTATGGGTGCCGGTGTACACGTTGATCTTGCGAATCTTTAATAATTGGTGCCTTGCTTGATATTTTTTCGCTTATGTACTGTTTTGGTACACCGCGCTCAAAAATATCGTCGCAATCCACGCAATTTTTAAAGATTACGTGTTGAAGAGTTTGGGGCGGGCAGACGTCCGTCCCGCATTCTCGGAAGAATTTCCGAGAGACTGTCCAAGACTGTAGGTGGGTAACCTTAAATATCCTACATAGACGGGAGTTGATAAATTTTATTTTTCTCCTGGACAGATTAACCCCACTGCCGTTTGGTGGTGGAAATATTAAATCAAACATTACCTTCGGGTCATGTTTTATTTGGAGATAGAAAAGTGAATCGTGATGAAAAAGCACAGTTGCTCGAAGAATTGAAGCAGTTGTTCAATGATTCCGAATCGGTAGTCATTTCTCACTACAAGGGATTGACTGTTGCCGAAGTTTCGGAATTGCGCGACAACATCCGCAAAGCCGGTGCAGGTTTCAGAGTAACAAAAAATCGCATCACACGTCTGGCTCTGAAAGATACAAAATTTGCAGATTTGGCTGATATGTTCAAAGGTCCGACCGCTATTGCGTTTGCCAAAGATCCTATCGCTGCCTGCAAGGCTTGTGTAGAATTTGCAAAAGGAAACGAAAAGCTGATTATTGTCGGCGGTGCTATGGGAACCGGGGTTTTGTCAGTTGACGAAATCAAAAAGTTGGCAAGCATTCCGTCTATGGACGAGCTGCGCGCCAAAATTATCGGTTTGTTGCAAGCTCCGGCTGCTCAGCTGGCTCGCGTTACCAAAGCTTATTCAGAAAAAGAAGCAGCTTAAGTGCTGTGTGTGTTGTAATTTTTAAAACGAACAAATTTAATTTATATGGAGAAAAAAGATGGCCGATTTAGCCAAGTTAGTAGATGAATTGTCAGCCTTGACCGTTATGGAAGCTGCTGATCTTTCAAAAATGTTAGAAGAAAAATGGGGCGTTTCTGCCGCCGCTGCCGTAGCTGTTGCTGCCGGTGGTGCTGCTGGTGGTGCTGCTGCCGAAGAAAAAGACGAATTCGAAGTTGTTTTGGTTGCTGCCGGTGACAACAAGATTAACGTTATTAAAGAAATCCGTGCTATTACCCAATTGGGCTTGAAAGAAGCTAAAGATTTGGTTGATGGCGCTCCGAAGACAGTTAAAGAAAATGCTCCTAAGGCTGAAGCCGAAGAAATCAAGAAGAAACTTGAAGAAGCCGGCGCTAAAGTTGAATTGAAGTAATTTTTCTTTGATTTGATGGGATAAAAAGCTCTCGCAGCAAAGGCGAGAGCTTTTTTATATAAAAATTTTATTTATTGTATAATTTTTGCTTGCAAGAATCAAAAATGTGAGTCATTATCCGCTCGAATTTAAAAGTGCGAATCGCACGAATTGCATGCAATTATTTTATCTGCTCATCAAGAGGAACATTTTTCCGCGGGTTTGATGGGTTTTTCCGTTTTTAAAAGAATAATATTTTCAACCTTCTGCGGTCGGGATTCAAATTTTTTTGATAGCATTGTCGCAGAATATAACCATGAGGATTATACAAGATGAAGGAATCTTATACGAGCAAAAAACGTGTAAGAAAAAACTTCGGCAGAATCGATGCCGTATCGGAAATGCCGAGTTTGATTGAAGTCCAAACCGCCTCATATCGCAGCTTTATTGAAGGAAAAGACTGCGAATTCGGATTGGATCAGGTTTTCAAATCAATTTTCCCAATTAAAGATTTTTCCGGAACAGGTGAATTGGAGTTTGTAAAGTATGAACTCGAAACTCCTAAATATGACGTTGATGAGTGCATCAAGCGTGATATGACTTATGCTGCCCCGGTTAAAGCAACTTTGCGTTTGGTTGTGTGGGATGTCGACGAATCGACCGGCGCAAAATCTATTCACGATATTAAAGAACAAGATGTTTATATGGGCGATATTCCGTTGATGACCGAAAAAGGTACATTTATCGTTAACGGAACAGAGCGCGTTGTCGTATCGCAAATGCACCGTTCTCCGGGCGTGTTCTTTGACAGCGATAAAGGTAAAACCGTTTCTTCAGGTAAATATTTGTTTGCTGCCAGAGTTATTCCTTACCGCGGTTCGTGGCTCGACTTTGAATTTGATTCAAAGGATTTGCTGTATGCCCGTATTGACCGCCGTCGTAAATTGCCGATTACATCAATTTTGTATTCTTTATATTCTAAAGAGACTGAAGAAAAATTGAAGAAATTGGCTAAGTCGGGCAAGAAGATTGACCGTAACGAAGTCAAAGGTATGGATAAGGAAGAAATTTTGAATTATTTCTACGATACCGAAGAATACAAAGCTGATAAAAAGGCGTGGAAAGTTAAATTTGTTCCGGAACGTATGAAGGGCGTTAAACTGACCTTTGATTTGGTTAATGCCGCAACCGGTAAAGTCGTTGCCGAAACAGGTAAAAAATTACCGATGCGTATGGCTCAAAAATTAGCTGATGACGGTTTGGAGTTTTATAAAGTTTCTGACGAACGCCTGATCGGTAAGTTTTTGGCCACTACTTTGGTTGATAAAAAGACCGGTGAAGTTTTGGCTGATGCCGGTGCAGAAATTACGGCAGAACTGTTGGAAAAAATCCGTGCCGCCAAAATTACGGAAATTAAGACCTTGTACATTGACTATACAAATGTAGGTCCGTATATTCGCAATACTTTGGAAGTTGATAAAAACCATTGTCGCGAAGAGGCTCTGCTCGATGTTTATCGTGTTATGCGTCCGGGTGAGCCGGCTACTTATGAGGCTGCTGACTTGTTGTTCAAAGGATTGTTCTTTGATAATGAGCGTTATGACTTGTCATCAGTCGGTCGTGTTAAATTGAATGCCGCTTTGGATATTCCGTTTGATGAGGCTCCGGATACATGTCATACTTTGCGTAAAGATGATATTTTGCGCATAGTTAAGCATTTGGTTGATTTGCGTGATGGTCACGGTGAAGTTGATGATATTGACCACTTGGGCAACCGTCGTGTTCGCTCGGTTGGTGAGTTGATGGAAAATCAGTACCGTATGGGATTGTTGCGTATGGAAAGAGCCATTCGCGAAAGAATGAGTGCGGAAGTTTTGAATAATGTTAAACCGCAGGACTTGGTCAATGCTAAACCGATTGCATCGGTTATCCGTGAGTTTTTCGGTTCTTCACAACTTTCACAATTTATGGATCAAAACAACCCGTTGTCGGAAATTACACATAAACGTCGTTTGTCAGCATTAGGTCCGGGCGGTTTGTCTCGTGATCGTGCCGGCTTTGAAGTCCGCGACGTGCACCCGACACACTATGGACGTATCTGCCCGATTGAAAGTCCGGAAGGTCCGAACATCGGTTTGATTAACTCCCTGTCAACTTATGCCCGCATTAATAAATACGGATTTATTGAATGCCCGTATCGTAAAGTTGTCAAAGGCGTTGTTACTGATGAAGTAGTTTATTTGTCAGCTGATCAGGAAGGCAAATATATTATTGCTGAGGCAAACGCCGAAGTTAAAGAAGACGGTAAATTTGTTAAAGATACCATTGCTTGCCGCAGAGCCGGTGAGTTTGAGTTTGCAACTCCGAAAGAGATTAACTTTATTGACGTTGCTCCTCAGCAGTTGGTTTCTGTAGCTGCGGCTTTGATTCCGTTTTTGGAAAATGATGACGCTAACCGTGCTTTGATGGGTTCAAACATGCAACGTCAAGGTGTACCTTTGTTGCGCTCTGAAGCTCCGTTGGTCGGTACCGGTATGGAAGCGACCGTGGCTAAAGACTCAGGTGCTACAGTTGTATGCAAATATGACGGTGTTGTCGATGCAGTTGATGCTAATCGTATTGTGGTTCGTTCCGAAAGCAAGAACTCAAACGATGTCGGCGTTGAAATTTATAAACTGCAAAAATTCCGTCGTTCAAACCAAAACACCTGCATTAACCAAGTTCCGCTTGTAAAAGTCGGTGATAAAGTTAAAGCCGGTGATATTATGGCAGACGGTCCTTGTACGGATATGGGTGAATTGGCTTTGGGTAAAAATATGCTGGTTGCCTTTATGCCGTGGAACGGTTTGAACTACGAAGACGCGATTTTGTTGTCAGAGAGAGTTTCACGTGATGATGTTTTGACCTCTTTGCATATTGAAGAATTTGAGGTTATGGCTCGTGATACCAAACTTGGACAAGAAGAAATTACCCGCGATATTCCGAATGTCGGTGAAGAAGCCTTGAAAAACCTTGATGAGGCCGGTATCGTTTATATCGGAGCCGAAGTTAAGGCCGGCGATATCCTGGTTGGTAAGGTTACACCGAAAGGCGAATCTCCGGTAACTCCGGAAGAGAAGTTATTGCGTGCAATCTTTGGTGAAAAAGCCAGCGATGTTCGTGATACTTCGTTGCGTGTTCAACCGGGAATTGAAGGTATTGTTGTTGACGTTCAGGTATTTTCACGCCGCGGTGTTGAAAAAGACGAACGTGCTTTGGCAATTGAACAGCAGGAAATTTCGCAACTTGCAAAAGACCGTGATGATGAAATTGCAATTATTCGCAAGATTTTTGAAGAACGCTTAAAATCTATGTTAATCGGTCAGACAGTAGTTGATGCTCCGAAAGGAATTTCAAAGAAAACTGTTTTGAAAGAAAAGGATTTTGCAGCTGTTCCGTCTTCTCAATGGCGTAAAATTGTAGTCAAAGACGATAAGGTTATGTCAAAGATTGAAGAATTTATTGCAGCTTATGACGTACGTGTTGAAGGTGTTCAAAAGCACTTTGATGACAAGGTTGAAAAAGTACAACGCGGTGATGATTTGTTGCCGGGTGTATTGAAAACCGTTAAAGTATTTATTGCAACCAAACGTAAGATGCAAACCGGTGATAAGTTGGCCGGTCGTCATGGTAACAAAGGTACCATTTCGCGCGTTTTACCATTGCAAGATATGCCTTATATGGAAGACGGTACACCGGTTGATATCGTTTTGAACCCGTTGGGTGTGCCTTCACGTATGAACGTCGGACAAATTTTGGAAACTCACCTCGGCTGGGCGGCTAAAGAATTGGGTCAACAACTCAACGAAATGTGCGAACAGTACAAACGTGGTGAAAAAACAATTAAGCAGTTGAACGACAAGTTGAAAGAAATCTACGGCGAAAAACAGTATAAGAAAGAAATTTCAAAACTGACAGAAGACGAAAAAGTCGAGATGATTTCACACGTTAAAAACGGTATTCCTGTTGCTACACCGGTATTTGACGGTGCACATGAGGACGATATTAACCGTATGCTGGAAATGGCCGGACTTCCGATTTCGGGTCAGATTGACTTGTATGACGGTCGTACCGGTGAGAAGTTTGATCGTAAAGTTACCGTAGGTATAATCTATATGATTAAACTTCACCACATTGTTGATGAGAAAATGCACGCCCGTTCAGTCGGTCCGTACTCTTTGGTTACTCAACAACCTTTGGGTGGTAAGGCTCAATTCGGTGGACAACGTTTCGGTGAAATGGAGGTTTGGGCACTGCAGGCTTATGGTGCTGCTTATACTCTGCAAGAAATGTTGACAGTTAAGTCCGATGACGTTGCCGGTAGAACAAAAGTTTATGAAGCTATTGTTCGCGGCGAAGAAGGATTTGAAGCCGGCGTTCCTGAGTCATTTAACGTTTTGGTTAAAGAAATCAAATCGTTGTGCTTGAACGTAGAACTTTTGAACGAAGCCATTTAAGTTGGGAGATAAAAAATATGAATGAAATTATGAAATTTTTTGGCCAACAGCCGGCTAACGGAGATTCTTTTGATGAAATCAAAATTTCAATAGCATCTCCTGAACAAATTCGTTCTTGGTCATACGGTGAAGTTAAAAAACCGGAAACAATCAACTATCGTACTTTCAAACCTGAGAAAGACGGTTTATTCTGTGCTCGCATTTTCGGTCCGGTAAAGGACTATGAATGCTTGTGCGGAAAGTATAAACGCATGAAATATCGCGGTATTGTTTGCGAAAAGTGCGGTGTTGAAGTTACTTTGTCAAGTGTTCGTCGTGAAAGAATGGGACATATTGAACTGGCTGCTCCGGTTGCACATATTTGGTTCTTGAAATCTTTGCCGTCACGCATTTCAATGCTGACTGACATCGGTGTAAAGGCTCTGGAAAGAGTCCTGTATTTTGAGAGTTATATTGTTATTGAGCCGGGTTTGACACCTCTCGGAATGTATGAGATGTTGAGCGAGGAACAGTATCAGGAAGCTATTGATGAATACGGTGAAGATGCATTCCGTGCCGGTATCGGTGCTGAGGCCATTAAAGAAATTTTGGCTTCAATTGATTTGGAAGAAGAACGCAAGAAAATTCGTGCGGAACTGAAAGATAATTCTTCGGAAGCCAAACGTAAAAAGTTGGTAAAACGTTTGAAGATTATTGAATCTTTCATCGAATCAAATACCAAACCGGAATGGATGATTTTGGATGTCTTACCGGTTATTCCGCCGGAGTTGCGTCCGTTGGTTCCGTTGGACGGTGGTCGTTTTGCAACATCTGATTTGAATGATTTGTATCGTCGTGTTATTAACCGTAACAATCGTTTGAAGAGATTGCTTGAATTGCATGCTCCGGACATTATCATCCGTAATGAAAAGAGAATGCTGCAGGAATCTGTTGATGCTTTGTTTGATAATGGTCGTCGTTCACGCGCAATTACTGGTACTAACAAGCGTCCGCTGAAATCTTTGTCAGATATGCTGAAAGGTAAACAAGGACGTTTCCGTCAAAACTTGTTGGGTAAACGTGTTGACTACTCAGGTCGTTCGGTTATTACCGTTGGTCCGGAACTGAAATTGCAACAATGCGGTTTGCCAAAGAAGATGGCGCTCGAATTGTTTAAACCTTTTGTTTATGCAAAATTGGAATTGTATGGTCATGCCACAACAATCAAAGCTGCCAAACGTATGGTTGAAAAAGAGCGTCCGGAAGTTTGGGATATCTTGGAAGAGGTAATCAGAGAGCATCCGGTTCTGTTAAACCGTGCGCCAACTTTGCACCGCTTGGGTATTCAGGCTTTTGAACCGGTATTAGTTGAAGGTAAAGCTATACACTTGCACCCGTTGGTATGTACTGCATTCAACGCTGACTTCGATGGTGACCAAATGGCTGTTCACGTACCATTGTCAGTTGAAGCTCAGTTGGAAGCACGTGTTTTGATGATGTCTACCAACAACGTTTTGTCACCGGCATCTGGTAAACCGATTATCGTGCCGACACAAGATATGGTTTTGGGTATTTATTATCTGACATATGATGCTGATGGTTTGAAAGGTGAAGGTTCTATCTTTGCTGATTACAATGAAGTTTTGTTGGCTCTTGACTCTAAATATATTGATTTGCATAGCAAAATTAAGTGCCGTATCAAATATGTTGATGAAAACGGTGAGAGCAAATATGGCATTGTTGACACAACCGCCGGTCGTTTGATGGTTGCGGAAATTTTGCCTGAAGACAAGAATGTTCCATTCTCGTTGGTTAACCGTTTGGTCAAGAAGAAAGAAATCGGGGAAATCATTGATATTATTTATCGTCACTGCGGACAAAAAGAAACAGTTATGTTTGTTGACCGCTTAATGACACTTGGTTTCCAAAACGCTTGTAAGGCAGGTATTTCTTTCGGTAAGGACGACTTGATTGTTCCTGACGCCAAAAAGACTTTGATTGCCGAAACCGAAAAGCAAGTTAAAGAGTTTGAGCAGCAGTATCAAAATGGTTTGATTACAAAAGGTGAAAAATACAACAAGGTAATCGATATCTGGGCTGCTTGTACCGATAAAGTCGCTGATGAAATGATGAAAAACATTTCTAAGATTGATGAAAACGGACATTTGAACTCAGTATATATGATGGCTCACTCTGGTGCTCGTGGTTCTGCCGCACAAATGCGCCAAGTTGCAGGTATGCGTGGTTTGATGGCAAAACCATCAGGTGAAATTATTGAACAACCGATTATCTCAAACTTTAAAGAAGGTTTGACGGTGTTGGAATACTTTAATTCAACCCACGGTGCTCGTAAAGGTTTGGCTGACACCGCATTGAAAACTGCAAACTCAGGTTATTTGACACGTCGTTTGGTTGACGTTGCTCAAGATGTTGTCGTAACCGAACAAGACTGTGGAACCGAACGCGGTATTATTGTTCGTCCGATTGTTGATGGCGGTAACGTTATCGTTTCAATCGGTGAGCGCATTTTGGGACGTACAATCTTGGAAGACATCGTTCATCCTGAGTCCGGTGAAATTTTGGTTCATGCCGGAAAACTGATTGATGAAAACGATGTTGACGTAGTGGAAAAAGCCGGCGTTGAACAAGTTAAAATCCGTTCGGTTTTGACTTGCGAATGCGAACATGGTGTTTGTGCTGCTTGTTATGGTCGTGACCTGGCGAGAGGTACTCCGGTTAATATTGGTGAAGCTGTCGGTGTTATTGCCGCCCAGTCAATCGGTGAACCTGGTACACAGTTGACCATGAGAACCTTCCACATCGGTGGTGCGGCTTCAAAATCAGCCGAGCAATCTACTGTTGAAGTTCCATTTGCTGGTGAATTGAAGCTTGATAACGGTCATATGATTACTAATGCCGAAGGTGTTGGTATTGTTTTGGCGCGTAACTGCGAAGTTGTGATTGTTGACGGCAATGGTCGTGAAAAGTCACGCCATAAAGTTCCTTATGGTACAAGAATCTTGGTTAAAGAAGGTGCCAAAGTTAAGAAGGGACAAAAGATTGCCGAGTGGGATCCGTTTACGGTTCCGGTTATTACTGAAAAGGCCGGTAAGGTTGAGTGGATTGACCTCATCAACAACGTATCTTTGGAAGAACGTGTCGATGAAACAACCGGTGTTGTCGATAATGTAGTTATTGATTGGCATTCCGGTGCAAATTCAGCAAACCTAAAACCGAGCATCGCTTTGAAAAACAGCAAGGGTAAACCGGTTACATTTGATAACGGAAAAGATGTTCGTTATTATCTGTCTGTGGGTGCAATTTTGACTGTTGAGAACGGTGCAGAAGTTAAAGTCGGTGATGTTGTTGCGAGAATTCCGAGAGAAAGCTCTAAAACAAAAGATATTACCGGTGGTTTGCCACGTGTTGCCGAGTTGTTTGAGGCTCGTCACCCGAAGGATCAGGCTATTATTTCTGACATTGACGGTATTGTTGAATTTGGCAAAGACTATAAGGCTAAACAACGTATTACTGTTGTTCCGCAGAAAGGTGAAGCTATTGAATATCTGGTTCCGAAAGGACGTCACCTGGCCGTTCAAGAAGGCGATGTTGTCAAAAAAGGCGATATGTTGGTTGAAGGTACACCTGCACCACACGATATTTTGCGCGTTTTGGGCGTAGAGAAATTGGCCGAATATTTGGTCAAGGAAGTTCAAGATGTATATCGTTTGCAAGGTGTTAAGATTAACGACAAACATATTGAGGTTATTGTTTCGCAGATGTTGCGTAAAGTTGAGGTTACTGTTCCTAACGACACAACATTCTTGGTTGGCGAACAAGTTGACCGCGATGTGTTTGAAGCTGAAAATGAAAAGATTGTTGCAGAAGGCGGTGTACCTGCAAAAGCAGATCCTATTTTGCTCGGTATCACTAAGGCGTCTTTGCAGACCAAATCGTTTATTTCAGCTGCATCATTCCAAGAGACAACTCGTGTATTGACCGAAGCTGCTGTTGAAGGCAAGGTTGATAAACTTACAGGTCTCAAGGAAAATGTTATCGTTGGTCGTTTGATTCCGGCCGGTACCGGTACGGTTTTGCGCTCATTGAAACGAGTTGCTGCACAAAATGACAAGGAAATTCTTGCATTGCGTGAAGAAGCCCAAAAGGCTCAACTTGAGGCAAAGGGCGAGACAGCCGACGAGGATAAACAAAAATCTGCAGAATAATATTCTGTGATTGAAAGAACAAAAAACCGCTTGGAAACAAGCGGTTTTTTGCTGTAAATTAAAGCATTTTTAACAGTTGCAAGTTTATACTATAAAATAGGTTGTAATCTACAGTTTGCGAGGCTGTTATGAGAAAAATTTCTAGTGTAATGATTGCGTTGTTGAGTGGCACGTTTTTGAGTACATCGGCGATAGCTGATGATGTTGATTTAAATTACCTCAACAATTTAACCGGAGAAAAAATCACTTGGTCAGATAGTGAGGGAACTGCGGTAACCATCGGAGAACAAACTTTTTATTATACTTATAACAAACCTGATGATTATACCGAAACTTCAACTCGAATTAACAATAGCGTTACAGCCGATAACGTTTATCATAAACTTTTTAACAACATTACGGGTTCGAGTAATACCGGCGCAATCGCTATTACCAGTTTGAGCGGAGCAGATATTAATATTGAATCAGATTTCATAAACAATACAGCACCGGCAACAAGTGATTCAGCCAAAGGTGGCGGTATCAGTGCGGTAGGTAATATTACACTGGGTAGCATAAGCGGTAATTTTATCGGCAATCATTCTCAAGCAACCACTGGATATGCTCTTGGTCCGGCAATTTATTTAGAATCAACGAGCAGTGCAAGTGTTGTGGTTGATAAAATCAGCGGTAATTTTATTAATAATAGTGGAACAACAAATGGTAATAGCTCTCACTATGTTCACGGTGGTGCAATTGATAACCATGGCACCATAAATGAGCTTGAAGGTAATTTTATAGGTAATCGTGCATATGCTACAAATGCTTATGTTCTTGGTGGAGCTATTAATAACGGGTTGTACAATAGCGGTGGCAATATCGGTACCTTGAGCGGAAATTTTATCGGCAATATTGCACAAAGTACAAATAACTATGTAAGAGGCGGAGCTATCCACAATAGCGGTAATATTGAAGAAATGAAAGATGCTTATTTTATCAATAATACAGCATCAGGTAGAGAAGCTTATGGTGGTGCTATTTATAATAGTAAATCTATTGGTAATATTACTGGAGGTTTTTCGAATAACGTTGTTTCACCGACAGGTTATGGTGCTTTAGGTGGGGCGATTTATAACAGTAGCGCAATAGGTGACATTACTGCAAACTTTTCTAGCAATAGTATATCAACAAATAACTATGGCCATGGTGGTGCGATCTATAATATAGGAACAATAGGTGATGTGACGGGTAACTTTACCAACAATCATGTAGAAGGTTCTTACTATATGGTCGGTGGGGCTATTTATACAGAAGGTGGCACTTGGGGAAACATTATAGGTGATTTTACTGGTAACTATGCTTCTGCCAGTAATGGAGAGGCATACGGTGGGGCAATTTATGCTTATAATAGTACTTTAGGTGATATAAAAGGTGATTTTACAGACAACCATGTTGAAAGTAACGAAGACTCAAAAGGTGGTGCAATTTATAACTCTTTATATGTTTCTAGTTACACACAGCCAATTGAAGATGAGGATGATGTTAGAAATGCGACTCATTTTAATGAATACCCAGATAAACCATTAACAATTAATGATTCAAATTTTACTGACAATTATGCTCAATCAAGTGGTGATTATGCTTATGGTGGCGCAATTTATAACAATTTTTACTTTTATAATGGTATTCAAGTGGATTATGTTCCTGTCGAATACGAAGATGATTACTTGCAAAATGGTTATGTTTATATGACGGATGAGGAGTTGCAACAAAAAATTATTGATGTGAGAACCCAGACCGCCATGACTATAACTAATAGCAACTTCATCAATAATCACGCTGATTTTGACAGTGGAAGAGCTTTTGGCGGAGCTATATATTCAACAGGCGATGTTAATATTATCGCTAATGATGGTAAGACCTCACTATTTTCCGGCAATACAGCCAATGATAAAAGCAATGCAATTTATATGGAAGCTTCGACTCAAGAAACTTACTATGAAGGTGGAGAAGATGTTGATTGGTTGTTTCCTTCCACTCTGAACCTTTCAGCTGTTGATAACGGGACAATTCAATTTGATGATGGAATTGATGGCAACGGGTATAATATCAATGTATATGGCGATGGCACGGGTGTGGTTAAGTTCAATAATTTAGTTGAACATGTAACTAACTTTACGTTGGGTACAAATTCTGTCACTCACTTGGGATTAAACTCTAAAGTCTATGCCGAGAATATGAATATAACTACTTCGGCAATTCCAAGTAGTGGAGCAGTTTCTTCTCCAATCATTACGGTAGATGTAGAAGTTGACAGAGATAATAATACAGTTAATACGGGACAGATTTATGTAGATAATGATGTTGAGGGTGAATATCGTGTACTAGTTAACTCACTTAACCCCGATGTGCTAGATAATACCGAAGATGCGGTAGTACCATTCCTGTTTGCACCAAACGATGATACAAGTACAGGCTCAAGCTTTGCGGTAGCTCGTGTAATCGGTAGCCCGTATATGTGGGACGGATCTATTAATGCCAAAGGTGAGACCGATGGATCAACATGGTATTTGAATTTGACAGAGGATGAAAACCCTGATTATGTTCCACCTGAGCCGGAACCAGGTCCTGAGCCAGAACCAGAGCCGGAACCGGAACCACAACCGAAACCGGAAAAGATTTATACACCTGAAGTAGTAGCCGGTATAGGGTTACATGAGGCAGCTATCGAACAAACAAGAAGTGTTGTTCATAACGTAAACAGCAAAGTCG
>CAMYUM010000004.1 GCA_947301965.1 uncultured Azospirillum sp.
ACCTTTGTCCTGAGGGTCGAAAGGCTGAACCTGCGGCTCACCCAGAACAAACTCTTTGAATTCAACGTTGTTGTCAGCAACATACAGGGTGTCATTGTGGTCGATAACGACATCAACGGCACCGAGATTCTCAGAGATGGTTTCCGTTTCTTTGACGTCACCATTGTGCAACTCAACAATTACGATGGTTGCTTTCTGGTCGTCGCGGTCATTGGAAATATCATCGTAACCTTCAGTAACAACGACTTCTTTTGCCGCGGGCATATGAATATCTTCTTCAATATCCAAAAGACCCTTGTTGCAAGAAGAGAGACATACGATGGCAGCTGCGCTGACTGCGAGAGTTAATGCGCGGAAAATTTTGGTAGACATAGTTTTATTGATTTTAAAATTAATACTCAAAGTAATGTCGCAAATTCTCCACTCACATCTTATTTAAAATTCCAAACTGACTTTTCATTCCAGTGTTATGAAAAGAAATTGATAATTATATAAACAGATAGATAGAATAGAATAATTTTTGACAATTATAATTTACCATAGTTTTAAGCTAATATCAAGCCTTTTTTGCGAAAAAAACGACTTTTTGTCCAAAATATTGCATTTTTGTTACACGTCTTAAGAAAATATAGCAAAATCAATCTGGTGGCACTAACATGTGCATAACTTTGTGAACAAAATGATTCCCTGATTGCAACTTTTTTCCACCCTGTTAACGTGACGATATCAAAAAGTTAACAAAGGGTTAAACTAATGCAAAATACTCAGGAAATGGTAACGACCGAAACCGACGGACTGTTGATTACAGCTGCTTCCGAGCTGGTTGATACCCGCCGCCGCGCCTCCGGTCAGGAGTTTGTGTGGGGGTACTATTTTTGCATTGAAAACACATCTGATGAAAAAATCACCCTTGTCGGTAAGGACTGGAACATTACCGACTCGTCAGGCAACTCTTTTTGTGATCAAACTGCCGGTTTCAAAGGCGAAATTCCCGAGCTTGAACCCGGGGAATATTTTGAATTCAGCTCTTCGGCTCCGCTCTCGGCTCCGAGTGCAATTTTTTACGGCAGTTGCCGTATCTTAAAAGCCGGCAAAAAAATCGCCCAAAACATCAAATTGCCGGTTTTGCAATTTAATGCGGGCGATAACGCAGTTTGCGCTCTCAACTGACTTTTTTATTCGTAATCAGTTACTAATGTACTGTTATCAACGTACATATTTAAATATTTATGTATGTTCGTCTGCATACGGACATTAAATTCTTCAAACAGTTTATCAACCATGTTTTTCCAATAAACTTCTTTTTGGTCAATCGGAGTGTCAACCGGAATCGTCAACTCTCTCCAAGCATCAAGAGAGGTTTCGGCACTCGAAAACTTTGCTGTGTCGCTGACTTTTAGTATAACCGACAGTTTTGCACGATATTTAACGCTGTCTTTTTCAAACAATTTTTCGGCTTTAACAATTTCTTCGGTAACACTGGCGTCTTTGACCGTAAAGGTTGCCTGTTTGGTTGAAGAAAAATCAACAGCTCTTAGGCGGTCGCGCCCCCAGTTGAGTGCTGTTTTTTCAATCGAAACCGGAAAAAGATGCTCAACATTCGGTCTTGTAAAAGACGGCACAAAATCAGAAACAACCTCAACCTTATTGACCTTCAAGTCAATATTTTGCTGTGTGTCAAAACGAGCTTCTGTGAATTTCTGAGGAGCAGGCTGTTCATCCGCGGTGGTGCACGCACTGATCATGCCCAGTACACCCAATATGGCGAGAAACTTTTTCATATCCTAAATCCATAGTTGTTAATACACATTTCTTATTGTAAAATATTATTTATTATTTAACATGTGGTTAACTTTAACGACAAAAATAGGTTTTTTATGTTCAAAACAGACGAGCAAACTCGCGCGACTCCCAAAAAGCTCCGCAAGATGACCAAAAACAGACTGCAAAATATTGCCCTTTATTATCTTGAGCGGTTTGACTCCTCTTCGGCCAATTTACGCCAGGTGCTTAAACGTCGGGTTTTTGATTATGCCCGCCAAACGCCGGATTTTAATGCTTCTGAGGCCGAAAACTGGATTGATGAAATAATTACCCGTTTTGAGGAACTGGGCTATTTGAACGACAGCCGCTACGCTTCTTTCAAAATTGATGATTATCTTCTTTCCGGCAAGCCCGAACGCTATATTCGCCAAAAAATGCAACAAAAGGGCGTTAGCGATAAAGTTGTTGACGAAATCCTTAATAATCGCGAATTTGATGAAGAGGCTATGGCTGCTCGCTTCGCGGCCAAAAAAAGAATCGGTCCTTATCGTCCCGACGAAACCAGCCGCCGCGACAATCGTCAGAAAGATCTTGCAACCTTGGTCAGAGCCGGTTTTAGCTATGATACGGCCAAAAAAATTATTGGTGCCGAAAATATTGATGATTTTGCATAAAAAGTTTGTCAAACCCGAATCTTTAGAGTAATATACATCTATTGTATAAAGTTTGTAAAAGCTGTTCAGATGGTCGCAGATGAGAAAAAAATTGCCGCACTAAAAGCCATACGAGATAAAACTCGTGCCGAAATGGCTGCATCTGAACCTGAACCCAAAGCACAAGACCAGGTTTTGGAAGAAGACGACAGTTTTCCCCCGCACGAAGATTTTGAAGAAGACGAATATGCCGGTCGCTATCGCCCCGAAGTTGACGAAGACGACTTTTATTCCGATGCCGAAGAAGACATTGACGAAAAAACATCAGATGACGAAGAAGATGTTGAAGCTCTTGATCAAGAAAATGGCGAATATGATGATGAGGAAGATAACAACGAGGAAGACAGCGATGACGAAGATGATGCCGATGATGACGGTACCGCCGCCAACCCGCCGCCTCCGCCACCTTCTGGCGGCGGCAATGAGTGGCGCGCTGTAGCTTTGTTCGGAGATGATGATCTTCCCGTCATCAACATTGATTTTAATGGCAAAAACCTCGAAAACGGTGAATTTGACCACGAAAATCTGCGTGATGCTAACTTTTCTGCCGCTAACTTAAAAGGAGTTAATTTTGCCGGTTCTGACTTGCGTGGAGCTGATTTTTCGGGGGCAGATCTTACCAATACCAACTTATCGGGCGCCAACCTTTCGGGTGCCAATTTTTCAGGTTCTCAATTGATTGGCACCAACTTTACCGGCGCGGTGCTTAAAAACGTTACTTTTACCGATGCATTTTTCCAAAACGCCATCTTAATTGATTTGGATATTGATACCATCAGCTTGGAAGAACTGCAGCAACTGATAGAGTTTGTTGCTAAATATTATCCCGAAAAGCTTGATCTTTCCCGCATAAACCTGACCATGCTTGACTTAAGAAAAATTGACTTAAGCAAAGTCAACTTGCGTGGTGTAGACTTTACCGGTGTGGATTTTACCGGCGTTAACATTATGGAATTGGATTTAAGTGAATGTATAATCACTCCCGAACAAATAGCTCAAGCTTTAGGGCGGGTTCCTACACCGGCCGAACTCAAACGTATTTTGGCTCCCAAACGTAAAAAAGCCAAATCAGGTCCGCAGATTGACTTTACCGATTTCTTCTTAAACGGACATAAGCAGGTCGGCGTGTTTAATGTTGGCGGTTTTAAAGGTATGGATACCGAAAAGCTGGTTAAATTTACGCAACAAGCCTATAAAATGGTCAAAGGGAAAGGTAAAGCCCCGGTAAAAGACGAGGAGGCTTTGGAGCATATTCGTCAACAAAACAAAGCCAACAAAGAGGCCTTACGTCAGGTTATTGAGGAACGCAAACGTCGTGAGCTCGAAAATCGTCAGCGTCAAAAACAAAAACCATATATAATCCGCGATCGCGGTGGTTATGAACGATAGGTGCGGTGTTATGGAAGAAACATTATTCTCTCATCAGGTAAAACGTCCTCTGGCTGACCGCCTTCGTCCTCAAACCTTGAGCGAAGTTGTCGGTCAGGACCATATTGTCGGTGATGATGCTCCTCTCGGACGTATGGTAAAGTCGGGAAAGATAAGTTCTTTCATTCTTTGGGGACCTCCCGGATGTGGCAAAACTACCATTGCCCGCCTGATTGCCGAGCATACCAATCTTTATTTTGAACAAATTTCCGCGGTTTTTTCCGGCGTTGCCGATTTGAAACGTGTTTTTCAATATGCCATTGACCGCCGCGCTTCACAGGGCAAAGGAACATTGTTATTTGTCGACGAAATTCACCGTTTTAACAAATCGCAGCAAGACGGTTTTTTGCCTTATGTTGAAGACGGCACGATTATTTTGGTCGGTGCGACGACCGAGAACCCGTCTTTTGAACTCAATGCCGCGCTCTTGTCAAGATGTCAGGTTTTTGTGCTTAACCGCTTAAATTCCGATGATTTTGAGGTTTTACTTCAACGCGCCGAAAAAGAAGTTGGACGCAAACTTCCGCTTGATGAAGAAGCTCGAGAGTTTATGAAAGCCACGGCTGACGGCGACGGACGTTATATCTTGAATATGGCGGAAAGCGTATTTAATTATGCCAAAGAAGGTGAAATTTTTAACAAAGACAACGTAATCAACATTATTCGTTCTCGCGCACCGATTTATGACAAAGGTCGTGACGGACATTATAATCTGATATCAGCCGTTCATAAATCGACACGAGGCTCTGATGTCGATGCTGCTCTTTATTGGACGGCCCGTATGCTCAATTCCGGGGAAGATGCCAAATATTTGCTTCGTCGTTTAACTCGTTTTGCAATTGAGGACGTTTCGCTTGCCGATCCTAATGCTGTCACGCAGGCAATATCTTGTTGGGAAACCTATGATCGCCTCGGTTCACCGGAGGGAGATCTTGCGGTTATGCAATTGGTTGCCTATTTAGCAACCGCACCGAAGTCAAACAGTGTTTATATGGCTATGAGTAAAGCTATGCAAACAGCGAAAAAGACTGGCTCTTTAATGCCGCCCAAAAACATTTTGAACGCTCCGACCAAACTGATGAAAGAGCTGGGATATAGCGAAGGCTATGAGTATGATCATGATTGCGAAGACGGTTTTTCCGGTGCAAATTATTTTCCGGAAGGTATGAAACGGGTCAAACTCTATAATCCGGCAGAACGCGGTTTTGAACGGGAAATCAAAAAGCGCATTGAATATTTTGACAAGCTGCGCTATGAAAAAAACAAAAATAAAAAAGATAATGAATAGCGAGCTTAATTTTATGTCGGTAGAAATCGTAAAAGTAAAAGACATTGATGATGGAATGCGGCTTAACCGCTGGTTTTTGAAATATTATCCCAATATTACCATGGGGCGGCTTCAAAAACTTTTACGCACCAAACAAATCAAAGTTGACGGCGCACGAGCCGAAACGTCACTTAAACTGACTGCCGGTCAATCAATAAGAATTCCACCGTTAAAAGACGACGAGGCTTTGCCTGAAAAGAGCAAAAATCTTCCTCAAAAAGAGGTTGATTTTATGCGCTCGCTGGTCATTTTTAAAAATGATGACATTATAGCAATTAACAAACCTTCAGGACTGGCGGTGCAGGGCGGTACCAACACTCATCACCATGTTGATGGCTTGCTTGATGCTCTGATTTTTGAAAAAGAAGAGCGTCCCAAACTCGTACATCGTATAGACAAAGATACCAGCGGAGTTTTGCTTTTAGCGCGCAATCGGCAGATGGCCGAAAAATTAACCCTTGCTTTTCGTCAACACAAATTGCCCAAAACTTATTTAGCGCTTGTCAACGGCTGTCCGCAAAAAAACGAAGGTGAAATCAATTCTCCCTTGCTGAAGGTCGGTGAAAAAATGCAAATCAGTCCTGAAGGTCAAAGTGCTCGCACTCTTTATAAAGTACTTGATAACGTTGGAACAAAATTTGCTCTTGTTGAAGCCAGTCCGCTTTCCGGTCGCACTCACCAAATCCGTGTTCATCTGGAATCAATCGGTTGCCCGATTGTCGGTGACGATAAATATTTCGGCGGTACCAAAAGAGTCAAAAACAACCTTTTTGCCGACAGGTTACATCTTCATGCCTACAAAATAGACTTGTCATTTATATATAATAAAAAAGTCATTATTACTGCTCCAATGCCGAACTATTTTAAGGATAGCCTCAATGCTGCAGGATTAAATTTTAAGGAGTAACAAAATGAAATTTTTAAAATGGTTATTGCTCACAATATTGTTTGTTATTATTGCCGCTGCCATTGCCGCATATATATTTTTGAAAAATTTTGACCTTAATAAATATAAAAGCACGGCAGAAAAAATCGTTTATGAACAAACAGGACGCAGACTTACCATTGCCGGCGATGCCAGTTTAGGAATTTCACTTATTCCGACCATTGTTATCAGTGATGTCAGCTTTGCCAATCCCGAATGGGCAAAAAATCCGCAAATGATTAAAATATCGGAATTGGAACTTCAGTTTTCAATTATTCCGTTGCTTTCAAAGCAGATTGTTATTGATAAAGCCGTCTTAAAACAACCGCAAATCTACTTTGAAACTGCTAAAGACGGCAGAAACAGTTGGAATATAACACTTAATTCTGGGGAGAAAAAGACAACGTCGTCTTCCTGGTTGATAAAAGATGCTAATGCTGCCGAAACAGCTTCTCCTTTAGGGCAGCTTAAAGATTTTATTGCCAAAGAAGTTTTGATTGAAAACGGTGTTATTAATTATCTTAAACATCAAAACAATTCACTGACCAAACTCAACATCAATCATATAACTTTTAATACCGACGGTATCACCAGCCCGATGAATGCCGATTGGGATGTGATGTTCAATGATATGGAACTTGTGGGTAAAGGAACTTTTGGCTCGCTTGCCGCCCTGTTTTCCGCTACCGGAGAATATCCGGCTAATGTTGATATGAAAGCTCTGGGTATTAAGGCTGTGATTAATGCCAAAATCAAAAATTTGATGAACGACAAGCTTTCCGCGGTTTTTGACTATAATATTTATAATCCTGCCGGCAATATGAATGCTCCCGAAACCACACTTATCGGTAAGGGAAATTCCACTCTGACTAAAATAAATCTTGATATCAGCCAATTAAACATTATCAATAATGTTTTGAAAGGTAAGGTCAGTGCCGATATTTCCGGAGCTAAACCATATATAAGTGCGGATTTAAGCGGCACAACCTTTAATCTCGATGATTTTAATACCAATAAGCCGACAGCGTATAATTTTGAGCTTATAAATAGTGCTAATGCAACAGCCTATGTGCCCAATGATAAAATTCCGTTTGAATTGCTCAAAACAGCAAATGCCAAAGCCTCTTTGAACTTGAAAAAATTAATCGTTGATAACAACATCAGCTTAAGCGACGTCGCGCTGCGAATTGCGCTCGTGAACGGTACAATGACCATCAAACCGCTTGATTTCAAAATCGGTAAAGGCTCGGTCAATCTGACTTCAATCATTAATGCCAACAACCAGGGCATCAGCCTTCAAGGCACATCTAAAGATGTTTTGATTACAGATATAGCCAAACAACTTCAGGTAACGGATCAAAAAAGTTTTGGTTTTATCTCCGGCGGCAATACTCAGACATATTTTAATGTTAACGGAACCGGTGCAACTTATCGCACATTGGTTGACAACTTAAACGGACAGGTTATTGCCGTTATTGAGTCCTCAAAAGTTCAAAGCGGTAAACTCAAATTTTTAACTAACAGCTTTATTAATCAGCTGTTGCAGGTTTTAAGCATTGATACTTCAAAATCTGAAAATGTTGATCTCAAATGTGCGGTTGTCCGTGCCGATATCAAAGACGGCATTGCAACTTTTCCGAAGGGCATAGCCATAAATTCCGACAAACTCGATTTGGTCAGCAACGGTACGGTCAATTTACGCAAAGACAAACTCAATTTGAGCGTTAATGCTTATCGCAGCGGCGTTGCCAAGGTAAGCCTGGTCCAGACCATGACCAATCTGTTCAAAATCAGCGGCACCATCCAATCTCCTTCTATCGCCATCGACCAAAACGGAGCCATAAAAACCATTGCTGGCGCAGCATTGAGCGGCGGTACTCTGACCGGTGCGCAAATGTTGCTCGATAAAGATACAGCTCCTTGCTACACTGCATTGCAAAACACAATCTATAAAGACAAGTTTGAAAAGCCGACCGGTGTAACTAACGCCGCACAAAAGACCTATCAGGGCGCTTCAGCTACGGTTGATGACGGACTTAATATGGTAAAAGACAGCGCAAAAGAAATAAAAGACATTGGCAAAAACCTTATTAATAACATTTTAAAACAATCGAAATAAAATGTCTGCGTTTTTAAAAGAGGACTAAATGACTAAAGATAAAATAAAGCAAGCTGTCTGCGACATAAAACAGCATCGTGATGACATTATTAGCAAGCTGGTACAATTTTCCAAAACCGATTCACTTTTGTTTTGGGATAAGGACACCGCAATTGCCAAAAAACAAGAAAAATTATGGGCTCCGGTCCTGAAATGGGCTGGTGAATATATTCAGGCTAAATACGTTCCGACTGATGAATTGCAAGTAAACGAGCAGGATGCAACTTCAATGTATGCCATGCGTAAGTTTATAGAAAGCATGAGTGATGAAGAATTGGCAGCTTTTTATTTGGCTTCAATGAATATGCAATCAGAACTGTTGGCGGCGGCTTTGGTAAAAGGACGCATTAACGCTGATCAGGCATATAACGCCGCTTATTTGGAAGAACTTCATCAAGCCGAGTTATGGGGACGCGACAAACAGGCTGAAGAACGCCGTCAAAGCCTTAAAAACGAATTGACTGACATTGAAAATTTCTTAAAAAAATGAAAGAAGTTTACATCAAAATCCGAGGAAGAGTGCAGGGCATAGGTTTTCGTTGGTTTGCCGTGCACGAAGCCAAACGTATTGGCGGTATTTCCGGTTGGGTACGCAATGAGGTCGACGGCAGCGTTGAGATTTTGATGAGCGGAGAAGAAGAAAAAATTGATGAAATGTTGCTTTCCTGCCACAAAGGTCCGCCTTTGTCGCGCGTTGACAGTGTAGAGTTTATAGTCGGCCGCCGCAGCGGTTTTCTTCCTCCGATAGAAGAAGGCGTTTTTCATAGGGTATAGTTTATTTTTTCTCAATACGCTTTTGCTTTGCTCCAGAGTTGATGTTTTTTGCAAAAACCATTTTTAATAATGATAATTTTAACCAATACTTAAAGTATATGAAATAGATTAAGTTTTAAGGTGGTTAAATTAACAATGAAACTGAATCAAATATCGCAATCCGGAAGATCTATGGTTGAAATGCTCGGCGTTTTAGCCATCATCGGCGTTTTATCAATCGGCGGTATTGCCGGCTATACCAGCGCCATGTCAAAATGGCGACAAAACAAACTTATTGATCAGGTTGTAGTAATGATTGCCGGTATTCGTACATTGTATGGCAACAGTCCGAACTATGAAGGTATTGACACCGCAGTTATTGCCAATGCGGGAATTGTTGACCAGCAAATGTTGGATACAAATGCTTCCGGAGTTCCTAACGGCAAAATTAAAAATGTTTATAATGGTATGGTCTATGTAAAAACGGGTTATCACAGAAAATCCAACGACAGTTTTTGGATTACTGTTGCCGGCCTTCCTTTTAATGCTTGTGTTACATTAGCAACAACCAATTGGGGGGCAGATTCAGGCTCCGGTCTGGTGCGTATTGCGGCAAACAGCGCCAACACAACAGGCATAGTTGCATCAGGCATTTCAGTAATAGGATCTGTGGATGATAACAACCTATCGGTATCTCCGGCAACAGCATCTGCGGCTTGTAATGGAATCTCTAATTTTGTTGCTTTGCAGTTTGAGTAGAGTTCTGGCAAATAATTTCAAATTCTTCTTTTTTACGGTTTAACATTTTGCCGTTTTCACCGTCTAAAGGCATAAACTTGCGCGCCACCGTATATTGCGGAAGTTTTGATTTTATTTCTTCAATCGGCATATTCCATGCCGTCGGATGGATGCGGATTTTCTTTTCCTGTCCTGCCGATACCCGAGGGGTAATTTCGCCGTTCACCGCATCTTCAAACTCCGGCAGTTTAAGCTTTATTACTTCCAAACTGTCAGGTACCAAAAATTCAAATTCCTCATCGGAATTAATAAAATTACGAATTTCAAAAATTGCATCGTTACCGTCCCAATCAACAATAGAACCGGCAAACAGCCAATCACCGAGAGTTCTGGTATATTCATAATTTTGGCTGATGTTGGTCAAATGTCCGTCATAAAATCCCAAACAATATCCGCGGTTTTGCAAAGTATAGAGCTCTTTCATATATTTTTTGCAATCCCACTGTTCAGGCTTCCGGTAATAATCATCAATTGCCTGACGATAGGCTCTGGCGGTTATGGCAGCATAATATTCGGTTTTGTTACGTCCTTCAATTTTGAGCGAATGTAAGCCCAAGTCCAAAATTTTATCCAGTTTTGGCATCATGCACAAATCTTTTGAATTCATTATATAAGCGCCATGCTCATCTTCGACAATTTCATACAACTCATCAGGCCGAAATTCTTCTTTGACCAAATATTCAAACATATCTTTATTATTTTCGTTTATTTCAACATCTTTGATTGTACCGTCTTTCAGTTTCAGATGAAGCTTGTAATGCCAACGGCAACAATGCGCACATTTGCCCTGATTGGCACTGCGGTCAGCCAAAAAGTTTGAAATCAAACATCTGCCTGAATACGACATACACATTGCCCCGTGAATAAATGTTTCCAGTTTAATATCCGGGCATTGTTTTCTGATTTCTGCCATTTCATCATACGAAACTTCTCGTCCCAAAACGCACAAATCTGCTCCTAAATCCTGCCAAAATTTTACGGTTTGATAAGAGCAAATATTGGCTTGGGTAGAAACAAAACGCTTTAATTCTGGCGCATTTTCCTTCAGATACAAAAACACTCCCGGATCAGCGACTAAAACTCCGTCCGGCTTTAACTCGCGTAAAGTCTCCACAAAATGAGGCAATTTGACCACGTCTTTATTGTGAGTATACAGGTTGAGCGTCAGATATATTTTTTTGCCGTGGGCATGCACAAATTCAATGCCTTCTTTAATATCCTGCATTGAGAACTTTGATTGCGTGCGCAAACTCATATCCGGAGTGCCGGCATATACGGCATCGGCTCCGTAAAGAATTGCGGTTTTTAGCTTAACTAATGAGCCTGCAGGCAATAATAACTCAGATTTCATCACTTGCTCACCTCAATTTCGGTCGTATAAACATTCATTTCTCCCAAAGGAGTTTTACCCACTTTAACCCTTGCGATAAAAGGCAAATTACTTTCTTTATCTCGCATAATCCAAAAATAAACCGGGCTTTCAGAGGTCAATTTCCAAAGCAAATCATCACCTTCTTCCTGCAGACGATCAATAGACATTGAGCATTTGAGGGCTCTGCCGAAGTAGGGTGAACGCTCATCTTTTTCCAGCCAATCGACACCCAAGTCATCAAATATCACGTTATAACGACGTTTACTGTCAAAAACCTTCCGCACGCTTTTGCAGCTTCCGGTTTGTAAATATTGCCGTGCCATAGCGGCAAAAACCGATTGCAAATCAGTTGTTCCGCCGATATCATCTCTTGTTTTTATAAGTTTTTCACGCATTTTGCCGTTTTTGGTCGATATTGATTTTAAGGGCAGTCCTTCCGTGCTGTACAGCACTTTTTTGCTCCATTTGCTGAAACGCGATTGAGCTTCATAACTATAATGCTCGGTTTTCATCTGATTTTTTTCGATTCTTCCCGATGTTGCATATCTGGCAATAAAACGATAGAGGGTGTCGAACATACCCATTGTGTACAAATGAGAATGTACGGCATATTTGGCGGTGTCTACTTCGTATGTAAAATCTGCTCCGCCGGCATTAAATATTCCCACGGTTGAATCAAAATGGTGCTTTACCGAAACCGCAAAGGAATTATCGGTCCAAAACAAAGAGATTATTATTGCCGCTATGGCTTTTTTTGTTAAAATATCTTTCATTCTCAAAAAAAGTTTGCTAAATTGCATTCAAGTACATTTTATTTATAAGGATTTTGTAAAAATGTCAAAGAAAGTTTTAGTCGTCGAGGGCGGTTTTTCAGCCGAGCGTGAAGTCAGTCTTGTCAGCGGTCACGGTATAGCCGAGGCTTTGCGTGAAGAAGGTTATGACGTAAAGGAACACGATTTGCATGATGTTCGAAAGTTTTTGGATGCCCTATATGAGTACAAGCCTGATGTTGTATTCAACGCATTACATGGCAACTGGGGTGAAGACGGCGAAATCCAAGGCCTGCTTGATATGTTGCAAATTCCTTATACACACTCTGGGCTAAAAGCTTCGGCAGTCGGTATGGATAAACAATTGACCAAGCTGGTTTGCCACACCATTGGTATCAAAACCCCGTTGGGCGAAAAAACGACTTACAAACATTTTGTAGATGAAGGCACCATGGTAACAATGCCGTATGTTATAAAACCGGTTTGCGACGGCTCCAGTGTGGGAGTACACATTATCCGCAACAATGATGATCTGAAAAATGTAGAGTTTAACGATGATGATGAAATTTTGGTTGAAAAATATATCAGCGGTCATGAGTTGACGGTTGCCGTCGTGGAAGGTAAGGCCTTAACCGTTACCGAAATGCGTCCCAAAGAAGGTTTTTATGACTATCATGCCAAATATACAGATGGTGCAACCGAACATATAATCCCGGCTCAAATCCCTGAAGCCGCCTTTAACGAGGCTATGCGCTATGCCGAAAAACTTCACAAAACATTGGGTTGCAAAACCGTCTCTCGGTGCGATCTTCGTTATAATGAAGAGGATGGCGTAGTTTTACTTGAAATCAATACTGCACCCGGCATGACACCGCTTTCTTTGGTCCCGGAACAATATAAATATTGCGGCGGCACTTACTCAAAGCTTTGCAAGATATTGGTCGAGGAGGCATCTTGCCGAAAAATGTAATTGTCATTGGCGGACCGACTGCTTCCGGAAAATCCGGCATGGCTCTTGATTTGGCTCAAGAGTTTAACGGTGTTATCATAAACGCTGATGCCAGCCAGGTTTATCAAGGGATTCCGATTATTTCCGCGGCTCCCTCCGACACCGATAAGGCAGTTGCCGAACATCGGCTTTACGAATATCTTGACGCAAGCATCAATGGCAATGTTTTCAGTTGGTTAAATGATGCCGTCTTAAATGTGCGAGATGTCTGGAATAAGGGCAAAACCCCGATTGTGGTAGGGGGAAGCGGTCTTTATTTGGAAAACCTTATCAACGGTACAACTCCGATTCCCGAAGTCGACCCCGAAATTCGCAAGACCGTGAGTGATTTTGTTGAAAAAAACGGCAGTCAGGCACTTTATCACAAACTGTCGGAGGAAGATCCCGCCGCGGCAATAATGCTCAATGCTAACGACAGCACCCGTGTCCGCCGTGCATACGAAATATTTTTATCATCGGGAAAATCCATTGCTTATTGGTATCAACGTCCTATGGTACAAAAACTGCCCGAAGCTGATTATTTTACCATAAGCCTTTTGCCTCCGAAAAACGATTTGGATGAGCGATGCAACGTTCGTTTTGAACAAATGCTGTCCGCGGGTGCGCTTGATGAGGTCAAAAACCTTATGAACAGGGATTTATCCCCTGATTTACCGGCAATGCGTGCCAAAGGTGTTCCCGAACTGATTGCCTGTCTCAAAAACATTATTTCTCTTGATGAAGCGGTTGAACTTTCGCAATTGCACACCCGGCAATATGCCAAACGTCAGCTGACTTGGTTTCGCAACAAATACAAGGCCGATATAATTTTGGCAGAATGCTACGCCGGACAAAAAGATTTTATAAATGATGTGAAAAAACTATATAAATGATTGCACTAATTGATGTAATGTTATAAAAAATAACTAAATTTAATTAAATTTAACTTCGGAGAATATGTATATGTGGAACAAATTAATGGGTCTTTTGTCTGCAGATATGGCCATCGACCTCGGTACGGCTAATACTCTGGTTTATGTTAAAGGCAAAGGCATTGTGTTAAATGAGCCTTCAGTAGTTGCAATTGAAGAAATCCGCGGCAAAAAACAGGTTAAGGCTGTCGGTAACGAAGCCAAACGTATGTTGGGACGTACTCCGGGCAATATTTCGGCCATTCGTCCGATGAGTGAAGGTGTTATTGCTGATTTTGAAATTGCCGAGGAAATGATAAAATATTTCATTCGCAAAGTTCACAACCGCCGCTCATTCGTTTCTCCGTTAATTATCATCTGTGTTCCTTCCGGTGCAACTGCTGTTGAAAGACGTGCTATCCAAGAGTCCGCCGATGCTGCCGGCGCCGGAAAAGTTCGTTTGATTGAAGAACCCATGGCTGCCGCAATCGGTGCTGACTTACCGGTTACCGAACCTACCGGTAGTATGGTTGTTGATATTGGCGGTGGTACAACCGAAGTTGCGGTTTTGTCTTTGGGCGGTATTGTTTATGCCCGTTCTGTCCGCGTCGGTGGAGACAAGATGGACGCCGCTATCGTTTCATACATTCGTCGTACTCACAACCTCTTGGTTGGTGAAAGCAGCGCCGAACGCATCAAAAAAGAAATCGGTTCTGCTTGTCCTCCGGCCAGAGGCGAAGGACGTAGTGTTGCGATTCGTGGACGTGATTTGATGAACGGGGTTCCAAAGGAGATTGTTATTACCGAACGTCAGATTGCCGAAGGTTTGTCTGACCCCGTTTCACAAATCGTTGAAGCTGTAAAGGTTGCACTTGAAAATACCGCTCCTGAATTGGCCGCAGATATTGTTGATAAGGGCATTGTGTTGACCGGTGGCGGTGCTTTGTTGAACAACCTTGATCAGGTTTTACGTGAAGCTACAGGACTTCCGGTTACTGTTGCCGAAAACCCGCTTGCCTGTGTTGTTAAAGGTACGGGACAAGCTCTTGAAGAACTTTCAACCTTCAAAAATGTTCTGTCAACGATGTACTAAAGCGTAATTACTCTTATGAAAAATCCCTCTGCAAAGGAGGGATTTTTTTTATTCTACACTGAACGACAAATTACTGTTCATAACATCAAGGTCTGATTTTAATTGGTCATTTTTAGGCATTTTGCCGGTTTTTGAAATGGTAAGCAAATCCCGTTCATAAACGTCCATTCTTTCACGATATATCGGGTCATTAATAAGCCCGTCTCCAAGTCCGTCCTCGGGAGTATAATTTTTTTCTTCCGGCGCGGGAACCTCTTCCGGTTTTGCTTTGACATCGGCAATCGGCTCATCCATTTTCAGGTTTCTGAACCCTGGTTGCCCTATAATTCCGAGTTCGCCGATATCTTTTTTCTCTTCTTTCTCTGTAGTCGGAACCGGTTGAGAAATACTATCTTGGGCTACGATTGTTTTACTATTATGCCCCTGTACGCCTCTATTTTTAAGCAATGGGACACGGGGCTTAGCTTTTTGCTGCGTAAATTCCTGTTCTGGGACAAAAAAATTCGGACGAACATTTTTGCGCACGTATTTTCCTTGCGCCCACGCCGCTGTTGCGACAATTGCCGCCAAAAAGAATACCCACAAAACAATTTTTTTCATTTTTTTACTCTAAACTTAATTTTAACAAATATAACCGTATATTATTCTACATGAAAAAAACTGTTTTAACATCAATATTTTGCACTTTTGCATTTTTTTTGACCGATAACGCCGTTGCGCAAAACAGATGCGCCGGTCTTAACGAGCGACCGGTAGTGCGTCTGCGCGGAACATACGGCAAACTAAAATATATTACCGATTACGACAGCAAACAGTTAGATGAATTGTCTAAACGTACCGAACTCAGAGAAAGCAACATGTTTGCCGCAGGACTGGCGGATATAAAAGTATATTGGACACTCAAAATGCAAGCTAAAACCCACCGTTTTAAGGACTACGAATGTGTGATTCCCATAAGTGTGGACATATTGTTTGGTTATCGCGATCCAATCATTTATATAAGTAAAGATCTCAAACCCGAAAGCTGCCAATACAATGTTGTTTTACGCCACGAGCAACAACATCAGCAAATCAACCTTGAGGTTTTGGATTTTTATCTTCCGATGTTAAAGCAGGAATTCGAAAAAATAGCTCAGAAAATACCGCCTCAAGAAATGGAACTGCATGGTGATTCCGATGAGGCCCTAACAAAGATAAATAAAGTTTATTCAGAGGCAATAAAACCGCTTGTAAATCGTTTTCAAATTACATTGCAGATTGAGCAAAAACGCCTCGACAACTATAAAAACTATAAATATGAAACCAACCTTTGCCGCAAGCACTAACGACTATATGCGGCTTCAATCATTTTTGCCCGCTTGTCATCAATGTCATAGTTTGCCTTAACATTTAACTGCGGCGCAATTGCTGTGATAATTTCTCCGGCGGTGGGCACGGTGTTCCATCCCGAAGTTGCGAACCCGAAAGTTTCTTTACTGGCTTTAGGCTCGTCCATCATCAGGAAAAGGGCGTATTTTGGGCTTGATACCGGAAAAGTCGCCATAAACGAGGTCATAACTTTTTTATCAATATAGCGTCCGTTCACCAGCTTTTGCGCCGTTCCGGTTTTGCCTGCCACTTCATACCCGGCCACATTTGCTCTTTTGCCCGAGCCTTTAACCACAACTCCGCGAAGCAAAGTGCGCATTTTGTCAGATGTTTGTTCCGACATAACCCGTCGGCCTTCCGGTGTTTGGTCCTGTTTTATCAAAGTAGGGTTATGATAAATTCCTCCGTTCACCACCGCCGAAAAAGCCGAAATCAAATGTAGCGGAGTAAGAGATATGCCATATCCGTAAGCAACGGTTGCGGTGGTTTCTTCTCCCCAGCGTTTGGGTACGCTCGGATGAGCCTTTTCCGTTACTTCAAATGTTTTTAATGTGTCAAAAAATCCCAAATTCTGCAAAAACTTTTGTTGTGTTTTTTTGCCGACTTTAAGAGCAATCTGCGCAGATCCTATATTGGAAGAATGTATCAAAATTTCCTGTAGATTAAGCCATCTGTTTTCCCCTCGATAGTCTTTAATTACATTATATCGCAGTTTAAGCGGTTTTGTTGCATCAAATTTATCATTAAGACTGATTTTTCCGCTGTCCAACCCCATCGCGGCATTAAAAATTTTTAATACCGATCCCGGCTCGTACAAACCTTTGGTGGTAAAATTGAACTGTTCCCGTTCGTCAGGCATAACATTAAGATTAGGGTCAAAATCGGGCAACGACAACATTGCCAACACTTCTCCGGTATTAACATCCATCAAAATTGCCGATCCCCCGATGGCATTAAACTTTTCAATGGCGGCGGACAACTTTGTCCTGATTGTATCCTGCACACCGGCATCAATACTCAACTTCAAAGGCACATCAGAAGTTGTCAAACGCTCGTTCAGCTGTTTTTCAATTCCCGAAATACCAATATTATCAATATTGGTTTTGCCCAATATATGCGAAAACAGGTTTTTGTGCGGATAAACCCGTTTTTCCATATTTTCAAATTCAAGTCCTTCTATACCGAGGGCATAAATTTGATATTTTTGCGCCAAAGACAGATTTCTTTTTACATAAACAAATTTGCTCTTCTTATTAAGCTTTGCCAAAATGTCTTCATAAAGCATATCGGGAATCAGTTCGCTTAATTTTTCGGCGGCATCTTCCTTGTTTTTTACCTTAAAAGGCTTGGCATACAAATTAACTGTCGGCAATGATGTTGCAATAATAGCTCCGTTGCGGTCAACGATATCGGCTCTTGTTATGGGGTTTGCCACCATAATTTGCGGCATTTCATCATCGTCTTCTTTGCTTATTGCTGAAGGATGATATCCGCTCCAACATACGGCAAAAGTGCGTATGGCAATACACATATAAATGGCGGCAACACCAAGAATGGCCCAGCTCATGCGTGCTTTGCAACTGGCCAAAGGATCTTTTTCGATATTATAATTATAAAACGAGCGATTTACTTTAATTTCTTCGCCCGGCATATAAAATTTATATTTTTTCTTAAACCACCACTTCATTACAATCTCTACTGCTGAACTTTAGCCAATTTCCGCAATTCTCTGTTTGTTTCGGCTTGATTATTTATGTTTTGGCGTGCCAACATTTTTCGTGCGGTTGCATCTGATTCATAGTCAAACGGCAACAAGGCATAATTGATAATTTGTTCGGGCTTTACCGGTTCCAAGGCTATGTGTTTTGCGGCTAATTTACGTAATCTTTCAGGGCTGTTCAAATGACTCCACTCGGCTTTCAAAATATGGATTGAACGCACATCATCATTGATTGAACTGTTTATCTGCACCAATTCTTTTTCCAAATCCTCAACACAGTTTTTCATTACAAAAACCATAAATGCGGCAAAAAATGTAAGTGTAAACCATAGACATATAGTAGCGGATCTGGTGTTGTTCATTTTTTTATCTCCGAAATTTTAGTCGCATAGCGCAGTTTTGCTGAATGCGCACGCGAGTTTGCGGCAATTTCTTCTTTTGTCGGAAGAATAGCCTTTGAAGGTTGACAAATTTCATTTTGTTTGTTTTCCGGAATTTCCGGCATATAGCGAGAAACGTGGGCTTTTTTGCCCGCTTTCTCATTAAAAAACTTTTTGACGATGCGGTCTTCAAGCGAGTGGAAAGTAACAACCACCATTTTTCCGCCGTCTTTCAAAATAGCCAAACCGTTATTAAGCCCGCGTTCCAATTCCCCCAGTTCGTCATTGACCGCAATGCGCAGTGCCTGAAAAGTCCTGGTGGCCGGATCGGGTTGAGCCGGTTTTTTATGAATAACCTGATAGATTATTTCTGCCAGTTGGCGAGTTGTTTCTATAGGGTTCTTTTGGCGTTCGGTTACGATTTTGTTTGCAATCTGCCGTGATTTTTTTTCTTCCCCGTATTGATAAATAATATCGGCCAACTCTTTTTCCGACGTTTTATTGACCAAATCATAGGCAGACATTCCGTCGCAAGACATACGCATATCAAGTTTTGCATCTTTTGAATATGAAAACCCGCGTTCTGCTTGATCCAGCTGCATCGATGACACGCCGATATCAAACACAATGCCGTCAACGGGTTGTTTCACCAAATCATTAATATTGCCGAAACATCCGGCATAAAACTCAAAACGATCACCGTATTTGCCTTTTATTTCATCGGCACGCTGTTTTACATTAGGGTCTCTGTCAATGGCAATAACTTTGCAATTTGCGCTATCTAAAATAGCTTGTGTGTAACCGCCGTTGCCGAAAGTAGCGTCAACATATACCTTGCCGTCGGCGGGGGCCAAACTCTGCAGCACCTCATTGAGCATTACCGGTATATGCTTTTGGCTCATCGGTCAGTTGCCTCCTTTCGCAGAAATAGAAGGACGGTTTTTAATAACTTCTTGACGGATGCGTTTTTCTTCTTTTGCCCAGTTTTCGGGGTTCCAAATTTGGAATTTACGACCTTTACCGACAAAAACCGCAGTATCAGTAATTTGTGCGTGTTTAAGTAGTTTTTCCGACAACAAAATACGTCCGGTACTGTCAAAGCTGAAACGTCTTGCATCACCGAAAATGAGGTTTGTAAGGTCATCTTGAGTTTGTGAGAAAAAGTCTAAAGATGTTTCCATCTCGGCGGCAATTTTTTCCAGCAATTCTTCGGCACAGCCTTCAATACAGGGAGAAGTAAGGCTGCGATAGCATACGATTTCTGTTGATAATTCTTTAACGATTGCACGGTAATCTGAAGGCAGAGAAACACGCCCCTTGGCGTCTACCTTGTTGACAATAGTGTCCATGAAAAGGAACGTTTTTCTCACTTTTTTAGTCCTTTTTTAGATTACCTTACCCCTATGGTATAACATGGGATTTTTTGGGAATCAATGGGAATTTTTAACATTTTAGCAAGTGTTCTTGTTCTGTTCTCGCGTATGCGCGCGAGAGATGTTTCATAACCTCTGAAAAACAAGGCGTTTTGGCCGTTTGTCATACCGTCAAAAAAAATAAAAATTTTCTTGCTTTTCCCTGCAAATAGATTAACTTTATACACAGGCAGCCGGATAGCTGCGTTGCGGAAGGGAAAATCCGTCAATGAGGAAAGTCCGGGCTTCATGGAAACAGGACACCAGATAACGTCTGGCTGGAGCAATCCAAGGGAAAGTGCCACAGAAAATTACCGCCGAATTTTGTTCGGTAAGGTTGAAAAGGCGAGGTAAGAGCTCACCGCGGGGTTAGTAATAACTCCGGCAAGGTAAACCCTGTTTGAAGCAAGACCAAATTAGGAGGGCTTTGATTTTTCAAAGTTACGGAGGCGTTTCCACCTCGCTCCAGAGGTAGGTCGCGATGAGCAAAGCAGTGATGTTTTGCCTAGATGAATAGCTATCGTTTTCAGCCGTTGCAAAACGGCTTTGAAAATACAGAACCCGGCTTACAGGCTGCCCGTATCTTTTAATAAAGAGGATTTTTATGCAACAACACACATTATCACAAAAGGCGGAAATCAAAGGTGTAGGTCTTCATTCGGGGCTTGCTTCAAAATTAGTTATTTATCCCGCCGAGCCGAACACGGGCATTGTCTTTGTCCGCTCTGATTTAGCATCAAAACCCGAGCTTTCTGCTCTTTATTCACAAGTAGTTGACACTCGTAACTGCACTTGTCTCGGTGATGCCGATAAAAACGTTGTCAGCACGATTGAACACCTGATGTCGGCCCTCTACATTCTTGGTATTGATAATGCCCGCATTGAGGTTTCTAACCCCGAACTTCCGATTTTGGACGGCAGTGCCGAAACCTTATACCGAACCCTCAAAAAAATCCCGTTAGTTGCCCAAAATGCCCCTCGTAAATATCTGAAAGTGCTGAAAAAAGTTTCTTTCACGGACAACAGCGGCAACACCGTCTCTCTCTCTCCGCACAAAGACGGCTTAAAAATAAATTTTACGATTGAGTTTCCCTCTCCGATTGTCGGACATCAGGAATTTCACAACCTCATAACCGAAGATATTTTTGCCTCACAGATTGCCCCCTGTCGCACTTTTTGCGAAAAGAGCCAAATTGACTATTTGCAGTCGATTGGTCTGATAAAGGGCGGAAGCCTTGAAAATGCTCTTGTTCTGGACGGCGACAAAGTTCTTAATCCCGATGGCATGAAAAATCCGCATGAATGTGTCAATCACAAGGTTTTGGACGCTATAGGTGATATGTACACGTCCGGATTTTTTATTATCGGCGAATTAAGTGCGATGAAAACTGGACATTTTCATAATAACGAGTTATTAAAAAAACTGTTTAGTGATAATTCTAATTACAAATTGGTGTAGTCATGTCAAAATTAAAATTGTTTTTATTGTGTTTTTCGGCATTGTTAATGCTCAATGCTTGTGCCTCTTCAACCACCGAAAATGAGGAGCAGGTTTCGGTCGAAAGATTGTATAATCGTGCTCATAAGCAACTTGAAAAGACCAGATACAAACAAGCTGCCGAGACATTTGAGAAGGTTGAACTTGAATATCCTTATTCCAAATGGGCGACCGATGCCAAAATCATGGGGGCCTATGCCTATTACAAAAATGAAAGTTATGACGAAGCAATCATGGCTTTGGATCGTTTTATTCGTTTTCACCCCGGCAATGAAAACATTGACTATGCTTACTACCTAAAGGCTATGTGCTATTTTGACCAAATATCCGATTCTAACCGCAATCAGGGCGAAACCACCAAAGCTCTTGATGCTCTCAATCAGTTGGTTATGCGTTTTCCAAATTCGAAATATGCCGCCGATGCCAAACAAAAAATTATTTTTGCTAACGGCAATTTGGCCGGACAAGAAATGGAAATCGGACGTTATTACCTAAAACAACGCAACTATTTGTCGGCTCTTAACCGTTTTTCAAACGTAGTCAACAACTATCAGACTACCGATTATATTGAAGAAGCTCTTTATCGCCAGGTTGAAGTTTATAAAATTTTAGGTTTAGCCGAAGAAGCTTCATCAGCTTTCAAAGTTTTGCAATACAACTATCCCAAAAGCTCATGGACAGCCAAATCTGCGGAGCTTATCAAGGGCTAAACAATGCTTGAAAGTCTGTCTGTCCGTAATGTGGTGTTGATTGACAAGCTCGATTTGGAGTTTGCCGACGGACTTACCATATTGAGCGGAGAGACCGGAGCCGGAAAATCTATTTTGCTCGATTCACTTGGACTTGTTCTTGGACAGCGTGCTGATGTATCGCTGATTCGTAGCGGCACGGACAAACTTTCGGTTACAGCGGTTTTTACCAAACCGTCAAAAGACAGCCCTTTAACGGCATTGGCCGCTGAAAACGACTTGGAAATAGATGATTCCTTAGTAATCAAACGCACACTCGGTACTGATGGCAAAAGCAAGATTTTTATCAATGATCAGCCGGTTTCGCTAAAATTGCTCAAAGAGTTCGGCGCTCATCTTGTTGAAATTCACGGTCAATTTGACAATCAAGGTCTGCTTAATCCGGCAACCCACTTATCAATTCTCGATGGTTATGGCAGATATACTGCGCAAACCGCAAAAGTCGCTGATGCCTACAAACAATACATGGCAGCCAAACAGGCTCGCATATCGGCTGAAAAAAATTTGGCCAAATCTCGTGAGGATGAGGAAAATCTCCGTCATTGGGTAGATGAACTCCAAAAACTGAAACCCGTTGTTGGCGAAGAAAATGAACTCACCCAGCGCCGTAATGAGATTATGAACAGCGAAAAACTGATTGAAAGCCTCAATGTTGCCTATGGCTCTTTAACCCAGGGGGCAGATATTTTATCTGCGGTGCGCCACGCACAATCGGCGATTGATCGTGCCAATACCCTGGTTAACGGCAAATATCAGGATATTGTTGACGTTTTGGAACAAACGTTAGTCAATGCCGATGAAGCCATTCGCCAGATTGAAGATGTCAGCTCATCTCTCAACTATAATCAGAACGAAGCCGATAATATCGAACAACGTCTTTTTGCTCTGCGTGCAGCCGCTCGCAAGCACGGAACCGATATTGACGGGCTTCCGCAAAAACTGCAGGAAATGCAACAACAATTATCATCAATTGAGTTGGGTGAAGACGGTCTGTTAACCCTTAAAAAAGAAGAAGATGCCTTGCGCCTTCAATATATTGAAAAAGCCCGTGGCCTGAGCGCTTGCCGTCGCAAAGCCGCACTTGAACTTGATAAAAAGATTATGCGTGAACTCCCGCCGCTTAAAATGGAAAAAGCACGTTTTGTAACTCAAATTACCGAACTTCCGGAGAACAGTTGGAATGCACTGGGAATTGATGATGTTTGTTTTACGGTTGCCACCAACCCCAACTCTCCCCAAGGCCCGTTAAACAAAATTGCATCAGGTGGTGAATTGGCGCGTTTTATGCTGGCTCTTAAAGTCAATTTAATTAATTCCGCCAGCGATATAACCATGATTTTTGACGAGGTTGATGCCGGTGTCGGCGGGGCTACGGCTCAGGCGGTAGGCAGTCGGCTCAAAACTTTAGCTCAAAACGTTCAGGTCTTAATTGTTACCCATTCTCCGCAGGTTGCCTCTTGCGGCGATCATCATTTTAAAGTTGAAAAGAAAACCAAAAATAATATAACTACAACCTATGTTAACGAGCTTTCGTCAGCGGAACGCAAAGAAGAAATCGCCCGCATGCTTGCCGGTGAAGTCATTACCGACGAGGCGAGAGCTGCCGCCAAAGTTTTAATAAATTCATGAGGAAAAGATAATGAAAGTAAGAACTCGTTTTGCTCCATCACCTACCGGATATATGCATATTGGCAATCTGCGTACGGCTTTGTACGAATATTTGATTGCCAAGTCGCAGGGCGGAGATTTTTTGTTGCGTATAGAAGATACTGACCAAAAACGCTACGTTGAGGGTTCTACCGACATTATCTATAACACTCTCAAAACCGTGCATATGGATTGGGACGAAGGTCCTGATATCGGCGGTAACTACGGACCATACGTCCAGTCCGAGCGTCGTCCGATTTACAAAGAATATGCCCAAAAACTGGTTGAACTCGGCGGAGCGCATTATTGTTTTTGTGCTGCTCACGATGACGAAGACGATGGTGATGACGAAAACAAAATTCCTACCAAATTCAAAGATCCGTGCAAACGCATTCCTCTTGAAGAGGCCAAAGCCCGTGTTGCCGCCGGTGAACCTTATACCATTCGTCAGACCATCAACAAAAAGGGCGTTTCGCACTTTCATGACGAAGTGTACGGCGACATTGAGATTGACTATGATGAGCTTGATGAAGGCGTTTTGCTCAAGACCGACGGTCTCCCGACCTACAACTTTGCCAATGTGGTTGATGACCACCTTATGGGCATTACCCACGTTGTTCGCGGCAATGAATATATTTCATCAACTCCGAAATATAACTTGATTTATGAGGCTTTTGGTTGGACACCTCCGATATATGTCCACGTGCCGCCGGTTATGAAAGACGCACAGCACAAATTGAGTAAACGCAACGGCGATGCCTCTTTCCAAGACTTGGTTGCCAAAGGATATTTGCCGGATGCCATTTTGAACTATATTGCCTTATTGGGGTGGAATCCGGGAACCGATCAAGAGATTTTTTCACTTGATGAGCTCAAAAAGTGCTTTACTGCCGAGCGTTTGAACAAATCTCCGGCAATATTTGATATTGTAAAACTGACTTGGATGAATGGTTGCTACATTCGCGAGCTTCCTACTGAAAAATTTCATGAAATGGCTATGCCGTACTACCAAAAATACCTCACAAGAGACCTCAATTTGCCGATGTTGAGCAAGGTTTTGCAGCCACGCATCGAAACTTTTGGCGATATTGAAGCCCAAACCGACTTTTTAGAAAAAATGCCGGAATATAGTTTAGAGCTTTACACCAACAAAAAAATGAAAACCGATATTGATATTGCTAAAAAAACTTTGGCTTTAACGTTACCGGCACTCCAAAATGTATCTGATTGGAGCAACGAAAACCTGTTTGAGCAGCTCAAAAATCTGGCGGCTGCAAATGAGCTCAAAAACGGGCAAATCCTTTATCCGTTACGTATAGCCTTGAGCGGCAAAGAAACCACCTCCGGCGGAGCCACCGAAATTGCTACCATCTTGGGCAAGGAAGAAACCTTAAGACGCATTCAACAAGCACTGCAAAAATTAGGAGCATAATCTATGAAAGAAGTCGGAACCGGCATTATAGTTCATAATGGCAAAGTTTTTATCGGTCAGCGCCCCGAAGGCAAGCCTTTGGCCGGGCTTTGGGAGTTTCCCGGCGGCAAACAAGAGCAGGGTGAAAGCATAGAAGATTGCCTAAAGCGCGAACTCCGAGAAGAACTTAGCGTTGAAGCTACAATCGGCAAACACATAATGGATACGACTTACCGTTATCCCGAGAATGAGTTCCGCCTTCATGTCTATATGGTAACCATTCCCGACAATGCACAAATCAAGCTCAATGTTCACCAAAACTCTGCCTGGGTAAGTCCCAAGGAAATGAATAACTACGAATTTCCGCCTGCAGATGTTGCCATTATCAAAAAATTACAGGACATTGATTTATAAAACTTGACAAAATTGACCAAAAAGTGTATTGTCATCACATAAGAGTATTATTAATTAAACTATTTTTCTATGATTTTACTGATGTTTCTAACAGTTGCAATCGTGCTTCTGGTGTTATGTGTTCGTAGCTTTTTTGCCCGTAAGGACGAAATCAATCCGTTCCACAAAGTGGGATCAAAGCAAATGCTTACGTTTATTGAGTGGTTCACCCGCAACAGTGGGCTTATTACCCTCCTCGATGAGGACGAAAAAAAGGCTTTTTGCCGGTCGCTTGCCGCCCATCTTGATAACGACAAGAACTTCGTCGAAAATGCCGAAATAGCCTATCTCGCCTTGGTTCAACGCCCCTCCGCGGATACGGACAAGGTCGTTTACTACACCAGAGAAATGTACAACAAGTTAAAGGAACAGTGCTATAACGACAAGCACCAGTTCATCGGCGACAAAGACGCCCGTCTGAAACTGACCATCTGCGATAGTTTTGTATACATCCTCCGTAAAAAGGAGCATATGTTATAAACTCTGTTGCAGCAATCTTTTCAACAACTCCGAAACCTTGTGTTTCGGAGTTGTTTTGTTATTGACATCGTCCAAATTGATAATAAATTATATACCATGAAACAAGAGCTTGATTTTTCCACATCCGGCGAAACATTAACTCTTAACGTCAGCGGAGATTTTGTCTCTTATGATAATGAAGAGCTAAAAAGTCGTCTTTATGCAACGGCTGAAGATAATAATATTCAGTGTATATCTGTTGATGCCCAAAAACTCGGGCAGTGGGACTCAACATTTGCCGTTATCATTTTTGAGTTGAAAAAAATCGCTCTCAAGCACCGAAAAACATTCAAAACTCTCAATTTTCCCCAAAATCTGGAACGTCTTATCAATCTTGCTTTTTCGGTTGATCGCAAACCTGCTCAACCGGAGACCTCTTCCGGTAATTTCTTCGAAAAAATCGGTGCTTGGGGCATCAATTTATGGAGCAGTGTGGACAAAGGTCTTAATTTTATCAAAAAATCCGGTTCTTCATTTTTTCGTTCCGTAACCGGTCGCTCCTTTATGCGTTCAATAGACCTCTCTTTTGCTTTTGAAGACTGTACTTATAAGGCTTTACCCATAGTATCGCTGATTAGTTTTATGGTTGGTCTGATTTTGGCTTTTGTCGGCGCAGTTCAGCTCAAGACTTTTGGAGCCCAAATTTATGTAGCCAGCCTTGTAACCATCGGCATGACACGTATCATGGGCGCAATCATGACCGGCATTATTATGGCCGGCAGAACCGGAGCCTCATACGCTGCCACCATCGGTACCATGCAAGTCAATGAAGAGGTTGATGCACTAAAAACCATGGGCGTTAACCCGATAGATTTTTTGGTTTCTCCCCGTATGATTGCCTTGGTTGTAACCATGCCGTTATTGACCATGTGGTCCGATTTTATGGGTATGCTCGGCGGTGGTTTCGTCGGTGTTACAATGTTGGGTATTCCGTTTCAAAAATATTGGGAATTATCGATTGATGCCATCAGTCTTGATAACTTTTTGGTCGGAATCTTTCATGGTTTGGTTTTCGGTATAGTCATTGCCATCTGCGGTTGTTATTACGGCATTTTCTGCGGCCGCAATGCTGATAGTGTTGGTTCGGCAACCACCAAAGCAGTTGTTTCCGCCATAGTTTGGATGATTGTTATGACCGGTATAATTACCGTTTGCTGTGAGGTTTTGGGCATATGAGTACGGAAGTTCAAATTGAGGCCAAAAATCTGACCATCGGTTATGGTGATTATGTCTTGATAAAAGACATGAATTTTACAATCAACAAAGGCGATATTTTCATTATTATGGGTGGTTCCGGCTGCGGCAAAAGCAGTTTGCTTCGGGTTATGACCGGGCTTGTTGCGCCCCTCAAAGGCAACATTTTTGTTGATGGAACCAACTTTACTTCTGCGTCCGCGGCTACCAAAGATAAAATTATGCAGAAAAACGGCATACTTTATCAAAGCGGAGCTTTGTTCAGTTCCATGACTTTGGCTGAAAACATTGCTATGCCCTTGCAACTTTATACCAAATATTCGGCCTCTCAGATTAAAGAACTGGTTTCGCTAAAATTAGCCCTTGTCGGTTTAACCGGTTTTGAAGACTATTACCCGTCAGAGATAAGCGGCGGCATGAAAAAACGTGCCGGTTTGGCGCGCGCTTTAGCGCTTGACCCCGAAACGGTTTATTTTGACGAACCTTCTGCCGGGCTCGATCCGGTAAGCTCTAAATTGCTTGATGATTTAATTTTAGAAATTAATCATAGTCTCGGCACAACGATTGTGATTGTAACCCACGAACTGAGCTCTATTTTTGCTGTCGGCAATAACTCAATCTTTTTGGACGGTGCCAGCAAATCCATATTGGCTCGCGGCAATCCTCGTGATTTGTTGCAAAATCCGCCCAATGACACCATATTTGAATTTTTAACTCGAGGAGAGGGAAAAAATGCGCAAAAAACCAAATAACAAAATGATTGGCATTTTTATTATATGCGGTGTGGCATTGTTTTTTGCCACAATCGGCATATTTGTATCCAATCGTCTTTTGCAAAACAGTGATCGCTTGGTTGTAATGTATTTTTCAGAATCAATCAAAGGACTGGATGTCGGATCGCCTGTTGTATTCAAAGGAGTTTCTGTCGGTCGTGTTGTTAAGATTGACGTAATTACGGATTTGCAAAAGTTGGATTTTATTATTCCGGTTTACGTTGCATTCAACAGCAAAAAAATTGCTTCTCGCCAACATCGCGAGAGTGTTCATCAAATTCTTGAAGAAATGGTGGCAAAAGGTTTGCGTGCACGCCTCGGCACTCAAAACTATCTCACCGGACAACTCATGATTGAGCTTGAATTTATACCTTCTGATGAAAAACCGGTTTATCGTCATCCTGCGGACGGCAAAATTCCGGAAATACCTACCGTACTTTCTCAATTTGCCGAGATTTCTCAAGGTATACAGGAGCTCCCATTGCGAGAAACCATTCGTCAGTTCAGTTCATTTATGGATCGGCTTAACAACACAATTTTGCCGGATTTTAACAAACTCATCAATGATTTTGAAGTAATCCCGACACGTACTCGTACTGTTCCCGAGACATTAAACAACTTCAATAAGGCAATACAAAACATTTCTAATGCCGCCAAATCGTTGGGCAATTTTACCGATTATCTTGAACGCCATCCGGAATCTTTGTTGCGTGGTAAAGGAGGATATTAAATGAAAAAACACCTTATTTTGATGCTTTTTATGCTCAGTGCCTGTGCTTTTACGCAACAGTCTCGCTTTTATCGCCTGCAGGCGGCAACGGACAACACTGCAATATCTCAACGAAAAGTCAATATTGGGGTTGAAGAAGTCTCCATTCCCCGTTATGTTGATCGCCCGCAAATTGTTCTGGTTGATAAAGATACCAGCGAACTTACGGTTTCGGAGTTTGATCGTTGGGCAGAACCATTAAGCTCGTCAATCACCAGAGTTTTGGCGGATGATATTTCTCTGTATCTGCCCAATGCTTTGGTAAAGCCGAAAAATTATTCAATGGAAAATTTTACCTTCACCATAAGTGTTGAAATTAATAAATTTGACTCTACAATTGATAAAAAAGCGACACTTGATGCGTGGTGGACGATTTTTAAAAACGGCGGCGTAGCGGCACGCGGTCGCACCATTTTAAGCGGCACACCTACATCTGGTTATGATGGTGTTGTTAACGAACAAAGCAAATTATTAAACCAAATGGCACAACAAATTGCCGAAAAAATAGCTAAACTATAGAGGATAACAATGCAAGACTTGACTGAAATACTTTCCCATTACGGGGTAAAAGGCGAGGTTACCGGCGTAAACGTCGGACCGATGGTTCAACAAATAGAGTTTTTGCCTGAAGCCGGCACCAAAATTAAGAGCATAACTGCCTCATTGCCGGACATTGCGCGCGAGATGGGTGTTTCTTCTCTGCGTGTTGAGCCGATTGCCGGCACTCAAAAGCTGGGTTTTGAAATCCCGGCTGAAAAAATGGAAACCGTTGATTTTATAAAGATTGCCGAGAGTGAAGAATTTCAATCAGTCAAAGGCGAATTACCTATTTGTTTGGGCGTTGATATTGCCGGTCGTCCGGTTTATGCCGATCTGGCCAAAATGCCTCACTTGTTGATTGCCGGAACTACCGGTTCGGGAAAATCAGTCGGTCTCAATACCTTTATTTTGTCGCTTATTGCTCGCAAAAAACCGAACGAGGTCAAATTTGTGCTTGTTGACCCAAAACGTATTGAGTTTTCGGTTTATAACGACCAACGTTACATGCTTTGCCCGGTTGTTACCGACAATGCCTTAGCTTCAGCCACATTGGCTTATTTGGTTGAACAAATGGAAGAACGTTATTCTATTTTTGAAAAAGAACTTGTCCGCAACATCAGCGAATATCATGAAAAATGCGGTGCAATGTCATACATTGTTTGTGTTATCGATGAGTTTGCAGATCTTATTGCCGCAGACAAAACTGTTGATGACCACGTCCAGCGTCTTGCACAAAAGGCACGTGCTGCCGGTATACACCTAATGTTGGCAACTCAACGTCCTTCGGTAGATGTCGTTACCGGCGTCTTAAAAGCCAATTTCCCGACCCGTATGTCTTATAAAGTTGCTTCCCAAGTCGATTCTCGCACCATTTTGGATATGCCGGGAGCCGAGGACTTATTGGGCCGCGGTGATGCTCTCTATCTGCCTCAAAACGGCGAACTCAAACGTGTTCACGGCTCTTATGTGCCGGATGACGGCATTGCGAAACTGCTTGAGCCGCACCGTTGCAAAATTGCCCCTCTAAAGCTGAAATTGCCGGAAACTGCCTCTTCAACCGCTGTTACCAAGACCGCAGACGGCAAAGTCGTCAAAAAGAAAGAAGGCTTTTTCCGCCGTTGCCTCAATTGGTGGAGTTCTCTCCGCGTTCGCGAACAAAAAGCCATTGTTCGTTGGGTAAAATATATTGTAGTTGGTATAATCAGCATTTTTGCTGCCAAAAAAGGAATAAGTATTCCAAAAACTACAAATACTACAAAAAGCACTACGAAGAGCAAAACCAAAAAACGTAGATATTAAATCAGAAAAGCCTCTCGAACGAGAGGCTTTTTTATATTACCACGCGTAATTCAATCCGGCGCCGAACGCCAAAGCATCGTAGTCCGAGCCAAATGTATAATTAGCCCAACCATAGCCCGTCAATCCTTCGCTGATGGCAAATCTTCCGCCGATTTCAATGCGTCCTAATGTGTCATTTTCTTGAGTATTAACCTTGTTAACACCGGTAATAAATACACTATTACCATTTACAAGTGTTTTGATCACACTCGGTTTAATATAAACCTTGGCATGCCTAAACTGTTGCTCAAGTTTAGCTCCGACTTCCGCTTCCAAATATTTTATATCTTCCCATTCATAATGTTTGCCCACATTGTCATCGGTGTCATCAAAGTTAACTTGAGTATAGTATAAACCGACACTCGGATCCAAAGTCAGTGTGCGTGTTAACGGCATTGCTTGTCCAAACTCTATACTCGCTCCAAATTCTGTACCTTGCGTGTCAAATTCTGCAACTCCGTCTCCGGTTCTAGTTTCTGTCTTTTGCATACCGCCATAAATGGTTGCAAACAACCACGCTAAGTTTCTATCATAACGATAATATAATCCTGCCAGATAACTGTCTATACTTGTGTCAGAGCTGTATCTTGAAAAATATTCCTCACCTTTGCCGGAGAATTCATATTCACCATTACGATATGATACAAAAACACCCAGCGTATTATGGAAATCTCCTTGGAAATCCAACCCCGCCTCAACCCCGTGAATTTTTGCTTCCACGTCTGAAGGAGCATCTATATTTGCACTCTCGCTTTGTGCTAAAACCCAACCGTTATTTAGTCTTCTGTGGTGCCAACCGTTATCATAAAAACCGCATTTCGGGCAAAAATCTCTTTCAACATCAACTTTGTTCTTCACATTGCGCACCACGCTGCGGGTTTGTTCAATTGCCGCACTTTGCAAACCTATTCCGGCGACAATCTCCGGAACTACCGGATATCCTTTCTGCGGAACATATTCAGGGTTTCTTTTATCCGTCAAATTAAGATACCAGGTTGCGCCCTCGGTCTCGCCTTCGGCATTAACCGCTCCGTCCCACATATAAGGACTTCCGATTACGCGAGCTACCGCAAAGCTTGATGCCGTGCCTTCGTCATCATTCGGAGCAAACAGGAACGGTACAACCGCATCTTCGGTCTTATTCAACACATCAGGTGTTAGTGCATTGACCAGCACCCGATATTCACCTTCAATGTCATTATCAACGTGAATTTGCCCGCTCTTAACCGTATTTTTATTTCTATCAACTTTTACATCTACCGTAATAATCGGGGAATTTTCTGACAAAGATTCCGGTTTCATATTTTGCGCAAAAACCTTAGATTTAAGACCGATATGAGTAACGGAGTTGTCGCCTAAAACAAAATCTCCCACATTTTTGACCTCATTATCAAATCTGACCACACCTGTTCCATCGCCGGAAATGTTGATATTATACAATTGTCCGTCAATTGCATCATTAAAGGTTATATTACCGTTGTTCAGACTTGATAAATTCAAATTAATAATTTCTTTCTCAACCGGGTTTTCTTCATCTTCAACCGCCTCGGTTCCTTTCATATAGATCGCATTGCTTTTGCCGTTTGCGGTGTTACCCTCAAACAAGGCCACACCATTATCAGCGGTAATTAAAATGTCTTTGCTTGAATAAATAGCTCCTCCGGCCGATTCTTCATTGCCCTTGACCGAGTTGTTAATAAAACTTGAGTTTTTTATGTTGCCTAAGGTATTCGTGTTATATATAGCACCACCCAAAGCTTGACTGCTCTCGCTTTCGGCATAGTTATTAATAAAATCACCTGATATTTCACCTATGCCTAGTGCCGTTTCTGAGCTTGGTTCAGCATTTCTAATAGCTCCGCCGATTGCATTACCACTTACAGATTTAGCGTAATTATTAACAAAATTTCCTATAATGCTGTCTATTTGATTGAAGTTTACAATTGCACCTCCGGTAGCATTACCTTCCCCAGTACTTTCGATATAATTATCTGTAAAGTTACCGATAATTTCCCCAATAACACCTTTGTTATTATTATTAATTGCACCGCCATTAGCACTATTTAGTCCGATGGCATAATTGCTGTCAAAATTACCTTTGATAATATTGATGGTTGAACTATTATTATAAATAGCTCCACCAGCCACATTACCTTCATTTGACAATGCGTAATTTCTTTCAAAGTTTCCTATTATTTCATCTATTCCGTCACCGTTTCTGTTATAGATAGCGCCGCCACCTGCAGAATTTGATCCGGATGTATTTTCAACATAATTTCTGATAAAATTAGATTTAATAACTCCTATTTTGGCTTGATTCATTATAGCTCCTCCATAAGCAGAAAAAGCGGTACTGCCATCCCTGCTTGAAATAGCGTAATTGCTAACAAAATCAGCATAGATAGAGGCTATATTTGAGTTATTGTTATAGATAGCTCCTCCCAAAGCATTACTTCCAGTAGCTTTTGCATAATTTTTTTCAAAATTACCTATAATTTCGCCTATCCCTTCCCCATTCCGATTATAGATTGCTCCGCCCGCAGCACTACTTGCTCCAGATGTGTTTTCTGCATAATTTCCCACAAAAACGGAGTTAAGCGCCGCTATCTCTCCAAAGTTTACTATAGCACCACCATATGCACCAAAGTATCCACTTTCATTACGCTGTGCTTTCACATAATTATTATAAAAAAATGCCGTTGTTGCGCCTATTTTTCCATCATTTTCAATTGCTCCTCCATACGCATATTGCATTGTAGATGATGCATAATTACCGCTAAATAATACATTTGTTATTTCACCTATTTCTGCGGATGTTGCTTCTCCACTGTTACCCGTAGCAATTGCCCCTCCCTGAGAGCTTCCTACCGATTCCACATGGTTATTTATAAATTTTGTATCAACTATTTTTCCTATATATCCGCTTGCTAGATTTGTATCCGTTACAAACGCCACGTTCATTATTGCCCCACCAGTTGTTGATGCAGAGACAGATTCTGCCGACGTATGATTTCCTTCAAACACACAACTCGAAATTTCACCGATATAGTGATAATTATCCATAGCCCCACCACTGGCATGATAATTAGTACTTGGGCTGAATTCTTGTGTCCCGGTGCGATAAGAATAATTGTTTCTAAAAGTCGAGTTAGTTATTTTTTCGATAAAACCACCCTCATTATTGTCTATCCCCACACCGTGTGCCCCACCGGATTGATCAGACGGTCCGGTCATTGTATTATTTTCAAAAAGCACTTTATCAATCGTACCTATTTTAGCAAAAAGATTTAAAATTACACCTCCGTGCGGAGCTGCCTTTCCTGATAGTGTTGTATTATTCGTAAATGAAACATTTTCAATTAAATCAATAACCGCATTAGTCATTTCGGTTTGACTTTTTCCATTTAAGACTATTCCTCCCCATAGGCTACCGGCACCAGAATTTTCAGCTATGTTTGAATCAAATACCGAGTTGGTTATTGCCACAACGTGAGAGTCGTTGTTTTTAAGCACGGAACCTACATAAGCATCCGTTGTTAAAGTATTGTTTTCCTTAAAGATCACGCTATCTATTTCAACCGTACCTTTGTTTACAATATTACTAGTCGTATCTGTCCACGCACTCTGTCCTTCGGTACCGATATTTTTAAAAACCACCGTCTGACCTTCACCGATTGTAATCCCGTTACCGCCGTCAAGGTCTATCCCGGCGCCATTCATATCTAAAATAACATCAGCGTTTTCATTAGTCAGGGCAGTCAATAAGTCATCATAGCTATAAACCGTTTCTGCTGAATTGGCAGAAACAGTGTTCAAAATCTGTAATAGCAAAGTGTATATGATGACCTTTTTAAACATACTTTTCCCCTACATGTAGCATAGCTTATTTGTCTTAATAAACCATTAAGGGTAAAGTATTAAACACTTTCAGCACAAAAAAGGACGCCCGAAAGCGTCCTTAAATCACATTAAAAAAGATTATTTATGCAAAATCTTTTCCGGTGCAGGATGCTCCATACCATGGTATTTGCCGAAGTGACGCATTCCTCTTTCACCATTTTTGCTTTTGTATTCTTCAACAATTTGTTTGAACTTTACTTGTTGTTCAGGGGTCAAAATTGCTTCAAATGATTTCATGTTTTCCTGACGCATAGCATCCATTTTTTCATGCAAAGCTTTCATTTCTTCCATCAAAGGTTTCATTTTTTCAAAATCAGCTTTGCGGATTTCTTCGGCTTTTTTGCGTTGTTCTTCACTCAAACCAAGTTCATTGGCAAATCTTTCGGCACGTACTTTATGCATATCAGCTCTAGATACTTTCTCCATTGCTTGTGGCTCAACGCCGGTCAAACCACCTGTCTCAGCTGTTTTTTCCACTGCCTGTGGTGACACCACTGAGGCAACTACGGGGCCTTCATCTGCTGCCCAAGCTCCGTTTGCGCCCAACAAAAGGACAGAAGCGCAAGTTAACATCAAAATTTTCTTGTTCATATTTATTCTCCTTTCAAGTGTGCGAGTTTTTGACTCAATATTTTTTTGGCGTTAAATAATCGAGATTTTACGGTTCCGAGTGGGAGTCCGAGTTTTTTTGCTACTTGTTCCAGCGGCATATCCTCAAATTCGTGCAACACAACCACTTTTCGCATTTTATAAGGCAGCTCATCAACAGCTTTTAAGATTATTTTTTGTCGTTGCTTAGCATCAATAATTTTTTCTTGCGAAAACGTATCCGGAATATTATTCAAGACATCTTCATCTCCGATTTCAGCCGATTGTTCGCGGCTTATTTTGGATCTGAAATAATCACGGCACACATTGGCGGTCAACATACCCAACCACTGCTTAAACTTGCCCTGTTCCTGATAATTTTCCAAATTACGCCAGGTTTTAATATACACTTCCTGCTCAATATCTTCATTATACGAGCCGGTAACCTTGCGGATTACTGATCGTATAAAACCTCTGTTTTCTTGGATAATATCTCTCATTAGCCGACCATCAATAATCCATATTCATCAACAGGCAGCCCCATATCCTCGAGAGGAGAGGTCTGACTGATATATTGCTCATAATCAACCCATTCGCCATTATCAACAAAAGCTGATTTTTGCGGCATAAACGTGCCAATCATAACCACGCCGACCAACATACACAACACAGCCTTAATGCGGTTGCGTTGTTTTTTGCGGGCAACATATAACGGCTTTGCCTCTTGCAACAATTTTGAAATATCGTCCATTTTAACCTCCTTACACCAGCTAAAACGAAAAACCTGACGACAGGGTTCATTTTTTTATAAAACATTTAAAAATTAAGGCTTTATTATAAAAATTTCAATAAAAATATGTTTAATTGTTGCGAGATTTAAAAAAACATTTTATATTTTAGGGGAAAAAGGAACCGCAATGTCGCTTGAACTCAGACCTAACGAATATGTCAAAATCGAAGTTCACTTTAGCTATAAAGTGTTCGTTTTTCCGATGCTTTTGTTTTGCATTGGTTTTTTGATGATGCTGTTTGCTATGAGCGGAGCTGTCAGAGGCATCAACATTTCGTGGATGCACATGATAATCAGTCTTTCCAGCGTCATCGTCTTTGCCGGCATTTGCTTGTTTATTCCCTATTTTTATAAGAGTCTTGACAACCGCCTCAAAATCTATGCCGTTACCAACCAGAGGGTATATATTCGCCGTGGTATTATTAATATTCACGAAAAAGACATTCCTTTGGCAAAAATCAACGACGTGCAGATAACCCAAAACCTAGCCCAACGTTTTTTTGGTGCGGGAGACGTGGTTATTCAGGTTGGCAACGATGAAAGTCGCATTTGTATTGAAGATGTCAACTATCCGCGCCAATTTCGTGATACCATCATCTCATCAATCTATGATCTCCAGCAAGAAGAAGCCGAGCGCCAAAGAGAATATATGCAGCAACAGCAACCCAATGGTCCTCAAAACAACTATCCGCCATACGGCGGGCAGGGCGGATATCCGCAAAACGGCTATAACCAGGGAGGCTATAACAACCCTGACGGTTATAACAACAATGGCGGATTTAACCCCAACAATTTCTAGATTTTTAATATCCAAGCCACAGCATACGTCAAGTCGTCAGTGCTGACTTTTTCTTCAAAGTCTTCTTGGTCGATTATACGGTATTTTTTAGGCTCGTAGTCGTAGACCAAAAAATTTTGCTCATCTTGGCCCAAAATGATGCAAGATGTTTCCTCATCTTTCAAAATATGCGAGTTTACAACCACCAGATCCGGAAAAAACATTGTTCCGGTATCAACGCCGAATATCACATTGCCGTTGCAAGACAGGCCATTATACCTTTTGAGCAATTCGCCAAATTCCGGCGGTATTTCATTAATACTCTCTTTGCGCAGTTTTACGTTGGCAATGCTTATTTGCACCGCAGTTACGGGATCATTTTTGCCTACTTCTTCATTTTCATCTAAAATACTGACTAACTGTTCCAAACTCATGATAATCTTGCTCCATAATTCTGAGTAACGGGCTGATTAATTTGCATACCTTGATCGGGGTGCAAATCTTTTCGGCAACGATGCTCTAGGTCAAATTCCTTTCTCTGCTCATCAATAATCACTCCATTAAGGCCAATCATACAAGTCACACCTGGTCCCGGTTCAACGCGCATGATTACGCCGTCATCTGTCGGAGGTGTTTTTTCGCCCCATTTTGAAGGTTTATGCACTTGAGAATTACGAAAAGTCGTGTCGTGGTTGTGTGCTTCGCCATGTGTTCCTGCCAACATGCGTACATATTTTGAGGCGTCATTTTGTTTTTCTTGCTGCGAAGCCACTGTTCCACAGTCCATAACACACAGATTGTCAACACTGTTCATATAACTGAAAGGCAATCCCATTTGATCCAACAATTTGGCATCTTTTTTAGCAACAATATGGTGCAGATTGATCGCAGTTTGGTCTTTCCAATCCGGATGATCTTTCAAATATCTGGTCATGTCGGTATTGCCGCGTTTCATCTCTTGAATGAGGGTATTAACATATCCTTGTTTGGCACCCGGCTGTTTCATCATCAAATCACGAAACTCTTTTTCGTTTTTATTAATAAAAGCAATGGTCGCTTTTTGTTTGGCACTGGTGGTAAGTATTTCTCCGCGTTTGTTGCGCAAAACATTGCCTTTTTCATCTGTTTGCGGAAAAATCTTGGCATAAGCATATCCGCCGCCAACGTTACAATGTACAGCCAAAAAGTGCTTAAAATCGTTTATATTCATTTCCGGTAACACATCCGGCGGAATTCCGGCTTTCGCCATCTCGGAAACAACTTTTTTCTCAATAGCGGCAAACTCCGGCAACTCGCGCATTTTAGACCACAGACTTTTGCCCAAATCATAATCTTCTGGTTTATGCTGATTTACCGAATATTTATACGGAAAATCAACAATATCTCTATATCTGTTTGAAAAACCCGATCGCGGTCTTTCTACCGTACCCGAAAAGGCAATATCAGCAATATCATGCCGAACATCTTTATCCACTTCTTTATACATACCCAACCTAAAATTATACTGCTCCAGGTGCTCGGCTAGGGCTTTTTCATCCTCGCGGCTAAAAGATGCTCTAAATTTGTTGGTCAGTTCACCAGTTTTGCGTGCAAACTCGCTTTGTTGCACCTCAAAACCTGTTTTTTGCTGAGATGTATGACCGTCTTCTTTGCGTGATTGAATTTTATCTCGGGCTTGGTCAATTCTGTCGCGAATGTTCTCGCGGGTATACGGCTGTTTGGCAAAACGTTGTTTCTGGGCATAAGCCGACGGTTGACCGCGTCCGTAGCCGAAACGCATTCCTTTTCTATTTCCGTCGTCAGGTATTTTATAATTATCGTCTGCCATTTTAATAATCCTCAAACTATTATTTTAATTATAACTTATTTTTGTCCAAAATCAACGAAAATTCGGATTAATTATGCCAATTATAAAACATTAATGTTTACCAAAATTTTAAACACAAAAAAACACCCCCAAAATCGAGGGTGTTTTTAAAAATTAGACTTATTATATTTTGTTTACGCTTTTAGTAACCGTCTCGTCTCTTGGTGCCATAAGTTTCAGGATCAAAACTTGCAGAACGATTACGGCAACAAAATACAACCATAACGGAGTATAAAGGTTGCACAGGCGTAATATGGCCATCAAAACCGAGGTTAAGATATAAGCCAATGCGCTCAAACGCATCCCTGCCGGATAATCAAGATTGACTTTGCAAACCTTTGCTAATGCAACAGCAAATATTGCATAAAAAGCAGTCAAAGCCACATACAAAATAAACAGAAAGATCAAAGCCAAAAATCCGATTAACCATCCTGCATATACGGAAATCTGTCTGAACAAACCGGTATAATCGTCTTTGGGCAAATCTACAGAGCCTTCAAAGTTCTTAATTCTGGTTTGATCTTGGTTTACAAAATAAACGGCTTTTCTCGAAATATATATACCGTCTCTCAAACCGGCGGTGTCAATTACATCAAGTGTCGTATCCAAAATAATCGGGAACCTGCTCAACTCTTCAGCATCGAGTTTAACTGCTTTTACGGTATCTTTCGGCTCAACAATAACGCCGTTTTCTACCTTGATAGGCAACAACTGGTCAGCTACATTTTGCAATGTAGGTGTAGCATAATATCCCACCGTTTTTACGCTGATGCCCAGTACAATTGCGACAATAATCGCATATAAGAACAGCCATCTTGCACCGATGCCGCGCCCGAATTTAATGTAATTGATAATGTTTTTCATTTATGTTCTCCCAATAACAAAACTATGCAAAATATATTATATGTTTTGCATTTTGTAAATATCATAAAAACAAAAATCTTGTTATTGATGATTAGATAAGCGTGTCCTTATCATTTGCGGGGTAACTTGCAAAGTATCATGCAAATTATCGCTTAGTTCGTTATCTATTTTATCCAACTTTGCAATTCTTGGTGCCAAAATTTCGGCCACGTCAGGATTAAGACAGCCCTTTTCGTACAATATATAACAAGTCCGTTCGTCAATCATGCAACTGGTCGGGACAAATACCGACATTTTACCATAATGTTGACCAGACCTTCCTCTACTGTCATTTTCGGGCAAACTCCACTGACTAGACTGCCCACATCTTTGTACTTTTTTGCCTCGTTCTTCCGAAATCACAAATATATGTCCTGAGGGCGCATCTTTACCTTTGCCATGGTCCTGAACAACCACGGTTCCTTCCGGTAAATATGGCAATACGCTGTAGTCGCATTTTATTTCGGTGAACTTATCCGGCATATTACGTAAGTACGCCGCTGCCATATAAGCATGTTTACCACAATTATCAATATTAATACCGGAGCTGCGCAAAATGGACTTAACTCCGGCCAGACAGTGGCGTTCATCTTTATTAGTTCTATTTGTCGCCGCTTTGGCAGCAATCCGATCGCTGGTCTCACTGCCCGAAATTCCGCTCGCCATTTCGGCATTCCACTCAACATTTTTCAAGTCAAACATTTCCATAGTATTGAGCCCCATGGCCGCCGCTGCGGCTGCAGCTCTAATGCCTAGATTTTCTTCGGGAGTAAATTCAATATTGTTTTCCGGAGCCGGAGCAATCATTTCTTTGTTGTCTTGCTTAGGATCTTGCTCGGGAGTATTTGGTTGAGCCTTTGCGGTTTGCATATTCAAAACAACAGTCGCAGTCAGCGCAGCGGCTTTTATTTTAGCACGCAACTCATCAATTTTACGCTTTGTGGCCTGCTTAGTCATTTTTTGGCTCCTGTTGACCATTGTCTATTTTGTCTAAATTATACCACATTCACACTATTATGCAACATTTTTCCTAAAAAATCGTATATATATATATTTAAAAGAATTCATCCCCGATTTCAGATGAAAACGGGGATGAACGATACTTTAAAGCTTAAGTTCTGCGACGATCAAGACAGGCTCCAATGGCCAGGGCTATAATGGACCCGATGATGATCGCAAAAGCAGGAAAAGCATACCAGGCAGTTATCATGGGAAGCTCGACACCAAAAAGATGAAGTGCCACCCAATCCACCATGAGCTCGGTAACGAGCGCGGCCGCAAAGCCGAAGGCTGCAAACGCCATGACCTTGGGCAACTTTTCGGAAGTCTTGCCGCAGATCATGACGCACATGACGACACAACCCACAACGTACACCACACAGAACAGTCCGGTGAAGAGGGCGTCAAAGACGAGACTTTTCACCCAGAATTCTCCGATAAGCGATCCGAAAATGGCGCCGAACATGCCAATCAACGTGGCCAGAGCTGCCTTTTCCTCAGTGGACTTCTTGGCGAAGCTTTTAAAAATCTTACACATGTTTTTTGAAAAGATTTAAAAAATTAAACAAAGCTTACCCAATCCGGCGAACACGTCGCAGATTATAATAATAAGCTGAAAAATAAAATATCAGTTATTATTATACTACAAAATTGCCACTTAATCAATACTAAAGCGTAACCACTTCTCCCAAAGTCTCACTCAACAGTTGTTTCAGTCGTTCGATTCTTTTGCTTAAGTCTGTGTCTTCTTCTTCCTCCTCATCTGATACCGTATATTCTTCGGCAAGTTTGTTATTGATAACTTCAAATTCTGCTAATTCCTCTTCTTCCTCCTCCTCATCATCGAAGTTACCTTCGCTTTCGTCATAAAAATCAAGATCATCTTCTTCAATAATTTCTTCATCATCAGTTGTAGCCTCAAACACGACTTCTTCCTTCAGATATTCCGGAATTTCGCTTTCAGCAACATCAAGTTCCATTGTGTCGAGCAAAATTTCACCTTCAAGATAGATTGAAATATCATCAACCTTAATATCTTTCTTTTCTGCTAAAATGTGATTGTCTTTACTGATTACGATTTTATAAGTTCCGTACGGCAAATCGTCCAAAATAAACATACCCGACGTATCGGCAAAAGTTCTGCCGATTTCGTTATCATTAGCATCAATAGCCGCAATCATATAGCCGAACATCATATTGTCATACGGGTTAAACAGTTGTCCTTCAACCGCACCTTTATGAACAAACGGCATCTCAAGTGTGCGTATTGTTCCCGGTCTCAACACCAGTTTATATTCGTCATTCAAAGCCTGCAAAGCAATATCCGGCAACGTCTCGGGGTTAACGCGAATATTGGTTTTTTCATACGTTTGCAAATCCGAGAGCAGGGCGTTACCGTTTTCATCGGTATAAACCTCTTTTTCCAAGCCGTTAGCATCAACCCCCACGCCTTCTAGCGGTTGGCCATATTCATCTTTTACATTAACATACAAACTTCCCGTATCACCAAAGCGTGAGTTTCCGGTATAAAGAATACCCGCTGCTCCCGGTTCTTTGGCCAAACTGACGTTATAGGTCAAATAGGTGCTAAAGTTGAGGTCACGGTCCGTAGTCATTGACAGACTGAGGCCGCCAAAATCAAAAACTTTACTGCCTGACAACGACAAATAATCCATATCGGTCTGCAAGTCGTGCGTATATTCACCCGAAATATACGTTCGTCTTCCGGTTCTCCAATCGCCGCGGATTTTGATTTCTTTGAATTCACTGTCCGGTTTAACATTATAGGTCAACCACGCCTCTGTGGTGAACGCACCCCACCACTTATACGCACCAAACCTCAAATCATCTGAAACTCCATCTTTGCGGTGAGTATTGAAATAGCTGTTTTCAAGAGTGAGGTTTACACCTTGCCCGACTTGTTTTGACAACCTTCCGAACAACTCGTCAAAGTGATAATTGCTGTTTTCGTACCGACCGTTTCTCCAGCTCAAATAGTATGGCACGCTATACGGCAACATACCGCTCAATCGCATTTCATAACTGTTTTTAATAAAATCTCCGCCCACTTCCGATATTGGCGAATGTATGCCGTTATAATCATCAATTGCGGCATACAAAGTACCGATTCTCACATCGCCCTGGGCCTCGATGTGATGACCGATTTTGTCATTGTCAAAGTTTCGTTCAAGATTATATTGCAATGACAAACCATCGATTGCATATTGCAAACCGGTCATGCCGAAGTTTTGTGTAATCAGTTTTTGTACATCTGGTGTTTCGGTATAACCGCCCATCAATGTCAAGTTGTCGCTCAAACCATAATATCCGACCAAATCGATTACCGACTTGTCGGTCTTGCGTTCATATGCAAACGGCTCATTGACTTCAACAATATATCTGTCGGGCTGATATGCCGCAAAAGTATATCCGAACTCACCTTGTTTTACCGGGCTTGTACCTGAATAGTAGCGTTTTTCTTCAGTCCTGATTTCACCATAAGGCCCGTAGAACACCAACTTAAACGTGTTCAAGCCGTATGACACAGGAATATTCGGAAAACTGTATTGTCCTTCTTTACCATTTTGACGATAGCCGAGCAATTGGTCGTTCCAATACAACTCAACCTGCCAACCGTCCTGCAACGGTCCGGTAATATCAATGGTTTTATCTGCAGATGTTACAAAGTTTTTGAAACTGCTTGCGCTGACACCGCGTCCGCTTGCCGAACTTGCAAAATATGAGTTTCCGACACTTGATAAATCACCGACCTCAATTTTTTTCATATTGAGCGGATTTTTCGGATCATTAATAAACTCCTTGCTGGCACTAATTCGCATTTTAGGTTTGTGATCATCATATGAATCGCCGTAAATATAGGCATTTACGTCCATGCCCCCGGTCAATCCGGCCAAATTCAACGAATAAGAGTCGGTGTTTACGGTTTTTCCGCTCTTATAGTGTGCCCAACCTTTTCCGATGGTTATATCTGCTACCGGCGTACCAAACAACCGATCATCAAAGCTATAGTTCTTAAAACTCTCGATTTCTTGGTGATAAATCCCTTTTGATCGACGTTTTTTAGCTATTTTTTGCTTTGTGGTCGGGAACTCGTACGGGCTGTCAAATTTGATCTGCATTGCCAAAGGTTCAACTTCGACCTCAATATTCATAATCCTTTTCAAAAAGTCGTCTGAAACAAACAATTCATTTTCAAAATATTTGAAATCACTGCCCTGCAAAGGTTCTTCTTTGCCGTCAACATTGATAGTTTTGTTTGCCAAATCAACGACCACATTTTCGGGATTATTGTTCCAATAACACTTAATTTCGCTGCCGTCCTTTTCATACGCAAAACCGAGCCATGTGGCTACTTGAGAGATAGAAACATACAGTTTTGAGTTGATTTCGTAGGCATAAGCATAGTCCGTTTCATAAAAATTCTGAATGACAGGTTCCAAAATCAACGGACTGTCATCATCAAAATTTTGCGCAGACGCCAAATCCGTCGTAGGCCATACGCCCACGACGCCGAGAAAGATCAGAATAAGCCCTAGTTTAGAACTGCAGGTCCTTTCTGAGGATTTCTTTCTTCGTCTTAGCATCCTCTAACTTCAAAACAGCCTTTGCCGGCAGATCCTTTTCTGTTTTCATTGTGATTGTTAATTGAGTGTTGGTCATATAAACTTTGACCTCGTTCAAACGACCGATTTGTTCGCCCTTTGGTGTTTCTACAACCAGGTTAACGCGAGACGATTTGTTGCCCAAACGTTTGAGCAAAAACTCAATCTTGTCCGCACCGACTTTTTTGTAGTTTACCACCTCGGTTTTGCTGACCAAATTGTCGCCTTTTTCGATTGTTACCGGAATAGTAACGGCAAACAACGGTGTCAAAGTCATTGAAATGGTTTTAGCATCAACATCTCTCTTGCGATTCGGGTCGCCGAGCAAAACCTCTTGCACTTTCAGGTGTGATACATATTCACCGTCAGGCAGACTTGAGAGGCTCTTACGTGCAATATTGACGGTTTGCATTTCTCTCGGTTTCAGGTGGAACTGACGTGGAGACCAGGTCAAATGCTTGCGAGCATAAAACTTGTCATCAGTATCAACCTCAACCAAAGAGCCGTCAGGCTTTTGCACATAGTTGACCATTGAGACGCGATAAGTCTGTTCCTTGTCAGAAGTATTGATAACTCTGACCGTTTGCACTCTTTTACGGCCTGAGCTTTCAAAATCGATTCTGTAAGGAAAAACTGAAATATTGGCAGTTGCGACAACGGAGTATAAAACCCCTGACATCAAAACCAGCCAGAAAGTTATGAATTTATTAGACTTCATGATTAGTATCCCAGATAATTAAATAAAACATCACAAGATTACCAACTTCGCGCGCACGCGTGTATATTTTAAATTTTTTATTAACAACTTTGTGCGGGCACATACGCGAGGGCGCGCGAAAGAATCGCCTAAAACAAGGATTTATAAAAAAGTTGTGGATTAAAGATTTTTTTACTAATTGTGTTTTATGCTTACGCCAGAACTAAAATTAGGAGATCTCAGATGAATAAAAATTTATTACCCTTAACTGCTGTTGCTCTGTGCTTTTGCGCATCACAGGCCATGGCAGCTAGCGACAGTGCCACAGGTAATTCAAAGGCAAAAATTATTGAACCGATAACCATTACTGCAACTACTGGTACCGGTGGTGATTTAAACTTTGGTACCATGTTGTCATCGTCAGCTCACAATGTTACAGTTAGTACTGCTGGTGCCAGATCAAGCACTGTTAGTACAATGCTGGTAGAAGATTCGGCTAATAGTCCTCATGCAGGTGTATTTACCGTAAACAATCCTGGCACAGCCGCCAGAACTGTTACAATAGATCTGCCTTCTACAAGTACTGTAACAAGTGGCAGCACAAGTTTGGATGTTGATACTTTTACCTCTAACTTCCCGTCAGGAAGCAACAATATTCCGGCTGGAAATACCACCGTCAATGTTGGTGCTACATTGCACGTAACTGCTAATGCTCCTGCTGGAGACTATACAGGCACCTACAACGTAACCATCAGTTACTAAATTATTTTTCACATTCGAATGTTGCAAAAAGGCTGTTAACAAACAGCCTTTTTTATTTTATCCACAAGAAAATGAGCTGTTTTTACGTAATATTTTTTGCCCAAAATCGAGTCTTTTTTTCATAAAGTAATTATTAACCAATTCACGTTAAAATATACTCCGATTTTACTCGATTTTTATGCTTTTTTGTGATACAATAAACACATGTTGACTAGCCGAAGGAGACTACCAATGAAAAACTTATCTTTATTATCTTTAACCGCGATTGCTGCATGCATGGTTGCCAATCATGCAATGGCAGTTGACTCAACTGGCCACGGCTATGCCAAAGCCAAACTTGTTTCAGCGGTTGAAGTTCAATCTGACTCATCTACCGATGCCCTCAATTTTGGTACTATGTCGATTGGTGCCAGTGGCGTTGTGGTCAACCATGCTGGTCAACGCAGCGGTGGTGACGGTTATTTGATCAACGACGGCAATACCCCGCAAGCCGCCCGCATCAAACTTGCTCACCAACCCGATGTCGCCGGACAAGTTGTTACCGTCAACCAAATTCCTAATACCACCATTACTGACGGAAGTGCAACCATTCCGGTCACAACCTTGACCCCGTCTTCTACCACCACCACACTCACCACAGCCACACACGACGACTTTACCGTTGGTGGTACACTTGGTGATACCACAAACAAACCCGGTGGTGAATATTCGGGTAGTTTTGACGTAACCGTTAGTTATTAAGCATAGTTTCTCTCGCACCTAGACTAAAAAAAGGCTGTTCAAAACAGCCTTTTTTCTTTTTCTATTAGCAAAAAATTCTGTTCTTTTTCGTGAAATTATCCACAAATCAACACATAACCCATTGTTTTTGCGCAAAACATTATTTCCGGTTTTGCTAGATTTTTGCTCAAATTTATGCTACAATTAACCTATGATTAACAACTAACCAAGGAGGCCGCAATGAAACATTTACTATCCTTGACTGCTATTGCCCTATGCTTCTGCGCAACACAGGCCATGGCAGCTAGCGACAGCGCCACAGGTAATTCAAAGGCAAAAATCATCGCTCCGGTTACTATTACTGCTGTTACCGGTGCAAGTGGTGACTTAAACTTTGGTACCATGCTGTCGTCATCGGCACATGTCGTTACGGTTGACAATGCAAACGGACGAACAAGTACGGTTAGCTCAATGTTGGTAGATGACAGCGCCAACGCACCGCACTCCGGTGTGTTCACTGTTAACAACGGTGGCTCTGCCGCAGTTACTGCCACATTAGCTTTGCCATCATCTGCTACCGTATCAAATGGTACAGATACCTTAACAGTTAACAACTTTACCTCAAACTTCCCGACAGGAAGTGGCAACATCAACACGGGTGACACAACTGTTATGGTCGGTGCCGACTTGAATGTAACAGCTAATGCCTCTTCCGGTGACTATACCGGTACATATAATGTAACACTTAGCTACTAGTTACATAGCTTGCGGTTCTCAATCAGGCGAGGAACTACTTGAACAAGTAGTTTTCTCGCCTGTTTTTTTTGCCCCTTGATTTTTTGTTTGTTTTGTTGCACTCTATCAAAAGACTAAGCTTCACTAAAAGGATTATGATTATGGAAAAGACTAAAACTCTGGCTTTAATGACCGCTCTTGTCTTGCTTTTTATGTGGGTTGGTAACCTTGTCGGCGGTGCTACCGGTACCAAAGTTGCTTTTTGGGCAGCACTGGGTACCAACTTTATCAGCTATTTTTTCAGCGACAAAATGGTTCTGGCTCACTACAATGCCACCGAAGTCAACTCCAAGACCTCTCCGCTGTTGTATGACACGGTTGAGCGTTTGGCTCATCGTGCAGGTCTGCCCATGCCCAAAGTTTACATAATCCCCGAACAAGTTCCCAACGCTTTTGCCACCGGACGCAGCCCGTCTCATGCCGCGGTTGCCGCCACTCAAGGTCTGGTTGACCTTATGACCCCGCAAGAGATTGAAGGTGTTTTAGCTCACGAAATGAGCCATATTCGCCATTATGACATCCTCATCAGTACCATAGCCGCCATTTTTGCCGGCGCTATTGTCATGCTCGGCAACATTGCCCGTTCCGGTCTTGCCGGACGCAACGGCAATGGTCGTGCCAGGGGTATTGGCATAGTGGTTGCCGCCATACTTATGCCTATTGCCGCTACCATCATCCGCATGTCAATTTCTCGTTCACGCGAGTTCAGAGCCGACGAGGGCGCTGCTCACCTGACCGAACACCCCGAATGGCTTATGTCAGCTCTGGCCAAACTTGATGATTACGCTCATGCCAACCAACTTTCAAAAGCAACTTCACAAACCGCGCATATGTTCATCATCAACCCGTTGACCGCAACCGAGGCCATGACACAAATTTTCAGCACTCACCCGAGCACGGCACAACGTCTTGCCCGTCTTGAAAACATCCGTCTCGGACGCCCAGCTGACGCATAATTTTTGAGCTGTATAAGTCTTTATTTTATTGGCTTTATGCTGATTTTATAGTTTCCCTAAAGTAACTACTTTACACACCCTGTAAATTGTAATATACCGATTGTATGTTTATTTTTGGAGAAAAAAGACTATGATGCGTGACTTTGTGCGCTTTTGCTTGCGCTGTTTTTTCAGACTGTTTAAGGTTCGTTTTGAAATGCGTTTTGACCCTTCAAAACTTCCGACCAAAGGTTTATATATTTCCAACCATGTTTCTTATGTTGACCCCATAGTTTTGTTTGCCTTTTTGCCCGGCAACCCCATTTTTGCCCTCCACGGACAGCTTTATCGCAGCCCTTGGGTTCGCCTGTTGATGAAAACCGCCGATATTATGGAATACGGCAACATCGATGTTCCTGACTTGAAACAACTCATTGCCAAAGTCAACGAAGGTCGCCTTTGCGTCATGTTCCCCGAAGGCCGCATGACCAACAACGGCAATATTATGAAAATTTACGAAGGTGCCGGTCTTCTTGCCGACAAAACCGATTCTCCGGTTATCCCGATTTGGATCAACGGTTTGCAATATTGCCATTTTTCACGCACCAGAGGCCGTTTGCCCCGCCGCTATTTTCCAAAAGTAAAAATTGTTGTTGATGAACCTCGTCCGCTCAAACTCAAAGACGAACTCCGCCATCAACGCAACCACATTTCCAACGAAATTTATATGATTATGCGTGAGCAGGCTTTTGAGTCAATGTATAACCCGCAAATGACGGTATTTACCCAATTGATCAAAGCCGCCAAAATCCATGCCAAAAGGGCTTTTGGTCTCAAACGCCCCAAAGTTTTGGAAGACATAACCCGCAAACCCAAAAGTTTCAAAGATATTATGCTGGCCTCATACGTTTTGGGACGCTATTTTCACAAAGACGCCGCTCATCAGGAATCAATCGCCATCATGTTGCCCAACTCGGTTGCCGCCATTTGCACGTTTTTCGGGCTCAATGCGTATGGTCAAGTCCCGGTTATGATCAACTTTAGCGCCGGCGTTCAAAACATCGTCAGCGGGCTAAAAACGACCCTTGCAAAAAAGGTTATTACCTCCAAGATGTTTGTCAAAAAAGCCGGACTTGAGCCGGTGGTCGATGCCATAAAAGAAAACGGCTTTGAAGTCTGTTACTTGGAAGAAGTCGGCAAAAAAATCTCTTTAGGTGCTAAAATTTTGGCTTATTTGCAATACAAAATCAAATATGTTCCATACAAAGCCACACCCGATGACAGAGCCGTAATTTTGTTTACTTCCGGCTCCGAAGGTGCGCCGAAAGCGGTGGTCTTGTCCAACCGCAACGTCATTTCCAACGTATGGCAAATTGCCACTTTTGAAACCCTTAACCGCACCGATGTTGTATTGAATTCAATGCCTATTTTCCACAGTTTCGGACTGGTTTTGGGCACGCTTTATGCCCTTTATCAAGGCGCCAAAGTTTTCCTTTATCCGTCGCCGTTGCATTTCCGTGTCATCAGCGACTTGCTGTATGAACTTGAAGCCACAGTCATGATTGGCACCGATACATTCTTCCGCAGTTATGCCAAAATCTCTCACCCGTTAGACTTTGGCACTTTGCGTTTGTGCTATGCCGGTGCCGAGGGCGTAAAACTTGACACTCGCAACATTTTGAACGAGCGTTTGGGCGTCCGCCTTATGGAAGCCTATGGCACTACCGAATGTTCTCCTGCCGTTGCCGGCAACAACATGGTGTTTAACAAATTCGGCACCATCGGCAAACTTTGCCCCGGCATGCAGTGCCGTTTGGACCATGTTGACGGTATCGAAAAAGGCGGAGAACTTGTGGTCAAAGGTCCGAATGTTATGGCCGGTTATATCTTTGCCGACAACCCCGGCGTTTTGGTTCCGCCGGTTGACGGTTGGTATCACACCGGTGATGTTGTAGAGATTGATGAAATCGGCTTTATCAGCATCAAAGACCGCATCAAACGTTTTGCCAAAATCGGTGGTGAGATGGTATCGTTGCGTGCGGTTGAAAATATGATTGCCAAAGCCTATGAGGGCAACGACGAGTTTGCCTGTGGTGTTGTGGCAATTCCGCACGAACACAAAGGCGAGCAGATTGTGGTCGTAACCAACGAGCCGAGCCTGACCATGGACAAGTTGCGTGATTTTATCAAACAGAACGGTTACCCCGAGCTCTATATGCCACGCACCATTTTGTACAAGGATAAAATCCCGATGTCAGCCACCGGCAAAATCGACAACGTAACGCTGAAAAAAATGGTCTTGGAAGAGCTGCAACAGCAAGCCGCCGCATAAATTCAGAAAAACCCCGACATCAAGCCGGGGTTTTTTAATAAATAAATAATTTTTCTGCGCTACATTACTCACAAATGGAGAAAAACTAAAATGTCGCAAAACATCATTGCCAACAAAAGAATTGTTAAAAGCAAACTGCAAATGGCACAAACCATCATCTTGAGTTTGCAACAGGAACTGGCAACATATATTGCCGAAGGTTCGGGACCGTTTTTGGCCGCCATTTATGATGATAAGGGCAATTTGATTGCCAAAGCCGCCAACAGCGTCGTATCCGAAAACTGCAGCCACAACCATGCTGAAATGAACACAATAAAAGCCGCAGAAAAAGCTCTCGGCACTTATGACTTGTCACCATACAATTTGAGCTTATATGTTACCTCAGAGCCATGCATGATGTGCCTTGGCGGCATAATGTGGTCCGGCATAAAAGCTGTCTATTACGGCGTACCATCTAAAGATGTTGAAAAAATCACCGGTTTTGATGAGGGGTTCAAACCCGATTGGTTCAACGAGTTCAAAAAACGCGGCATAACTGTTTATGGCAACATTGAGGTCGAAGTCGGTCAAAAAGTTTTGGAAGATTATATCAAAAAAGGCAAAAAGGTTTATAAACCGGAGCGCAAATAGTTTAGCGCTTTTTTACGCGTTGTGCCACAATCATATACAAAATGATAGCGGCAAAAAACAGCGATATGGAGTTAAAAATCATCATCTGTACCGAGTGCAGATATACACCGTACAAAATCCACGAAACCATACCCACGCAATAGATAACGTAGGTCATAAGCGATAAACCGTCAATGTTACGCTCTCTGATGGTTTGTATTGTTTGTGGCAAAAAAACTATTGCCGTGCAAACGCCGGCCAAATAGCCCAAAAACTCTCCGATAAAATGCATATCACTTTTCCTTAATCAATTCCACTACTGCCGAAAATCTACCCCGCCAATGGCAAAAAGTCAAAGAAAAATGGGAAAATAAACATTGATAAATCAATATCTAAAAACAAAATAAAGCTTGAATTTAGTAGTATTTCAGATAAAATTTGAACGTAAATAATCTAGAGGTTAATCATGGCACTATCTTGGAACGAAATCAGAAGCAGAGCTTTGGCCTTTTCAAAAGAATTTGCCGATGCATATTATGAAAAAGGTGAAACTCAAACATTTTACAATGAATTTTTTAATGTGTTTGGAGTTAACCGTCGACGTGTGGCAACTTTTGAGGAACCGGTAAAAAAACTCGATGATAAACAAGGTTTTATTGATTTACTTTGGAAAGGTGTTTTACTCGTTGAGCAAAAATCAGAAGGACGAAGTTTAACCAAAGCAAAAAACCAGGCTCTTGATTACTTTCCAGGACTTAAAGAAAATGAACTTCCACAATATGTTTTGGCCTGTGATTTTCAAAATTTTGAACTTTATGATTTAGACAATAAAAAAGAATACAAATTTAAACTTTCCGAACTTTCCGAAAACATAGAACTTTTTGGTTTTATAGCCGGATATGAAAAAAAGGAATATACAGATTTTCAGCAGGCGAATATTAAAGCTTCTGAGTTGATGGGCAAGCTCTATGACCAATTGAAAGATAGTGGTTATGAGCAACATGATTCAGAGTTATTTTTGGTTCGACTGCTTTTTTGTATGTTTGCCGACGATACGGGTATTTTTGAACGTGATATATTCAAACAACTGATTGAGCAAAGAACAAATATTGACGGTTCCGATACTGGAATGTGGATTGCTCAATTGTTTGATGTCTTAAATACACCGGTAGAAAAGCGACAAAAAAATCTTGATGAGGATTTGGCTCAATTTCCGTATATCAATGGTTCGTTGTTTGACAAAACCGTTCGCATCCCCTCGTTTGACAGCAAGATGCGCAGAGCACTGCTTGATTGTTGCTACTACACATGGAATGGCGTATCTCCGGCTATTTTCGGATCGCTGTTTCAATGTGTTGCCGATAAGGAAAAACGGCGGACACTCGGTGAGCATTATACTACCGAAAAAAACATTATGAAGACCATTTCACCATTGTTTTTGGACGAGTTGCGTGCTGAATTTGAAAAATTGAAATGCGATAAATCAACCAATAAAAATGCCAGATTGAAAGAATTTCAACAAAAGTTGGCAAAACTAAAATTTTTGGACCCGGCCTGTGGTTGTGGAAACTTCTTGGTTATCTCATATCGCGAACTCAGGCAATTGGAATTAGAAGTCTTAAAAGAACTTTATGTTAAAAAAGGGCAGATATATGAATTGTTTGATGCATCTCGTGTATCTTTAATTGATGTTGATAATTTTTATGGCATTGAAATTGAGGAATTTCCGGCAAAAATTGCCGAAGTTGCCATGTGGATTTGCGACCACCAGATGAATATTGAGCTTTCAAAAGCGTTTGGACAATATTTTGCACGAATTCCACTCAAAAAAACGGCACATATTCTTTGTGGTAATGCACTAACAACAGATTGGAAAGATTTAGTTAAACCGGAAGAATTGTCATATATTTTAGGTAATCCGCCGTTTATTGGGGCAAGGATGAAATCTGAAGAGCAAGCCGAAGAAATGAAAAATATCTTTTACGATGTTAAGGGCTGTGGCGATTTGGATTATGTTTCAGCTTGGTATGTAAAGTCAGCAGAATATATAAAGAATACGAAGATAAAGGTCGCTTTTGTTTCAACAAATTCCATAACACAAGGTATCCAAGTCGGATTATTGTGGGGACATCTATTTACCAAATATGGAATTAAAATTCATTTTGCTCACCGCACATTTATTTGGGATAGCGAGGCAAGCGGCAAGGCTCATGTTCATTGTGTCATTATAGGATTTGCTTGCTTTGATACGGATAAAAAACGCATTTTTGATTATCATGATGTTAAGGGTGATGCCCATGAAATAGCAGTAAAAAATATCAATCAATATTTGATAGATGCCAAAGATATTACCATCTCTGCCAGAACAAAGCCGATTTGCAATGTTCCTGAAATGGGAATAGGAAATAAACCCATAGATGATGGTAATTATATTTTTACGACCGAAGAAAAGGAAAAGTTCTTACAACAAGAGCCAAAAGCAACCAAATTTATTCATCCTTTTATTGGTTCTGAAGAATTTATCAATGGTAAAATTCGTTGGTGCTTGTATTTAGGCAAAGCGGCTCCAAATGAATTGGCCCAAATGCCAACAGTGATAAGACTAATTAATAATGTTAAACAATTTCGCTTGAATAGTAAAAGTAAACCCACACAGATATTAGCAAACACACCAACTCGATTCCATATAGAAAATATTCCAGATTCAGAATACATAATTGTTCCTCGTGTTTCAAGTGAGCGCAGAAAATATGTCCCTATGGGATTTTTAGATAAAGACATAATCACCAGTGATTCAGCTTTAATCATTCCCGATGCTACTCTCTACGAATTTGGTGTGTTAACATCCGTTATGCATATGACCTGGATGAAATATGTGTGCGGTAGATTAAAAAGTGATTACAGATACTCAAATAAGATTGTTTACAATAACTTCCCTTGGCCACTAGATCCAAGTGAAAAACAAAAAGAAAAGGTTAAGGAATTAGCACAAAAGGTGCTTGATGTGCGTGCCAAATATCCGGATTGTTCACTTGCTATTTTATATAACCCGGAAACCATGCCTGCAGATTTAACTAAAGCGCATAATGAATTGGATAAAGCCGTTGATGCTTGCTACGGTAAAAAATCTTTTGCTTCCGATGCAGAACGCATGGAGTTTTTGTTTAATCTCTACGAGCAATATACTGCCCCTTTAATAAAATCAAAAAATAAGAATAAAAAAATAGTGTAATTGTAATTTATAACTGATATTAGGAAGAAGTATAATGGAGCTAGATATTTGCGGAGATGATATTCGGAAACAGATGTTACATATAAAGAAAAATTTACAGCGAGGGCGTAAATCTGTTCTTTATATTGAAATATATGATGATAGTGTTTTATTAGTTTATAGAGATATCGAACTTCCTGTTAAAATAATGAATGTAACCGGAAGACAGCATAAACTAAAAGAAAAATATGCTATCAGTGACCACACTTTGTTACAAAAAGCAATTATGAAATTTAAAGGTTGTGAATTTTATAAATTTATCTTTTATCCTAATTGCATTAGTATTGCAGTAGATAAATTACAGCTTAACATCGCAGCTAAAATTTGCGATTAATGGTATAATATTTTACTCCTCCCCATTTCTTTCGCGTTCAACAAATTTTTCTTGGCTTTTTACTTCTTCACCTTCACGCCAAGTTCGAGAACGTTTTGTTTGTTCAGCCATTTATAACTTGCGCTGTCTGCCAGTTTTTTCAACAGCAATACACCCCAGCCTCCGATTTCACGTTGTTTTAAGTCCAGCGTAATATCCGGCATTTTATTTTTGAGCGGGTTATATCTTCTTCCGTTGTCGGTAAACTTCACATAATACATACCGTCTTCTTTGCGGGTTTTTATCGTAACCGTTGCATTATCTTTTATGCTGTATGCATATTGTGCAATGTTGGCAAAAGCTTCTTCGGCAATCATTACCATATTAAACACAGCTTTTTTAGACAGACCTTGTTTGCCCATGTCGTCTTTCAAATACATCAAAAAGTCTTTTAGTCTTTCCACATTTGCCGGCATGATGATTGTGCCCGGTTCGTAACCTTTGAACACAAAATCCAACATCGTAATATCATCAGACTGCGGATTATTTTTTACAAACTTTTTAATATCTTTCAGCACCAAACTCAAGTTATTGGCTGCATTAGTACCTGCTGAATCAAACACTTTCATCAACCTCTTGTTTCCATAAAACTTTGTTGCAATATTTTCTGCTTCGGTCACGCCGTCGGTGTAGAGCAACAAATGCGCTCCCGGTTCAAGATCAATTTCTTCTTCAACAAAAGTCGCATCTTCTTTAACACCGAGTACAATATTGGTCTCAACGTCAAGGAACTTCTTTTCCCCATTGTTGGCCACGAGCGGTGGTGTATGTCCGGCATTGACATATTTGGTTTTTCCGGTCAACAGATCAATCACCGCCATAAAAGCCGTAACAAACATACACGCATCGTTGCCTTCGCACAGTTGTTTGTTGACGTGGTCAAACACCTGGTCCAAACTCATCTTGCTTCGGCTAATGTTTTTGATTAGTGTAATTGCTTTCATCATATACAACGATGCCGGAATACCTTTGCCCGACACATCGGCAATCACAACTGCAAATTTATTATCATCAATAAAGAAAAAGTCATAAAAGTCACCGGCAACTTGTTTTGCCGGAATCATCATGGTTGCAATGTCAAAAGCTTCGCTTTTCGGATATTTGTTTGACAATGCCGACTTTTGAATATGACGTGCAATCTCCAGCTCACTTTCGCCCTTTTGCTTTTCTGATGCTTCTTCTCTTTCTTTGTTAACATATTCCAAAATGTCTGATCTCATCTCAGATATTGCGGTTGCCAACCTGTTGATGTCGGATGATGTCGGCATTTCATCAAAGTTTTCCGAAAAATCACCTTTACCGTATTTTTCTGCCACATTACACAAAGTGTTCAATTGGCTGACCGAGTGGTGACCGATTCTTTCTGTAAACAAAAACAGTAAAAGTACTGACAACAAAAGTGACAAACCCAAAACCCACTTAAACTGTCTGATTGGTTTTAATAACTCGTCTTTTGCATATACCAGGCAAAAACCCCATTTGATATTTTTTATCGGTGCATAAAAGAAAATTGCCGGTCCGTCAACTACTGACGAATACGGAATTTCCGCTTGCCCAGACTGTCCGGCTGCCAGGTTTTTACCGACTATGCCGAGCTGCGGCAAATTCATTCTGCGTGACAACTGAAAGATTGTCATTTGTAAAGCAATGTTGGGGTCAGGGTGGGTTACATATAATCCCGATTTTGAAATCAAAAGCAATCTACCGTTTCCATAAAAAGAAGAACCTTTCAAACTGTTGCGTTGCATTTCTGACACATTAACCGTCAACGCAACCAAACCGGTAAACTCTTTTTGCCCCAAAAACTTAAACGGCATCAGACAGGTTACCACCGTCTCACCGCTTTCTACGTCTTGATAAGGTTCTGACCAATAAATTATTTCTTCTTTCGGAACTTGTTTGAACCACGGAAAACGATCATAAAAATTTGTAATTTTTTCGGTCTTAAAATCAATTATATCGTCATCACCGGTATCGGTTGCCAAATATAATTTACCTCTAGACACGTCTTCCGGCGGAAAAACATAAACCCATCCGTTGGTAAACGTTAACTCTGAATGATAAACGGTTTGCAACGCCGAGCTCAAAACCATGTTTAGAGTTTTTGTGTTGTCTTTAGAAATTTGGGTTAAGGTGTTTTTGGTGGTGATAATGATTCGTTCGGCATCGGTTATCAAATGTGCAAAATCCGTGGCATACATTTCAATCGATTTTTGTGCAATCGTATCAATCTGATCTTTTATAATCGGTTCTGATTTTTTAGATACAATGTACATCAAACCTAAAAAGCACAAAAAAATACAGGTCAAAATACTCAAGTTTACCTTGAATTCTATTGAGCGTTTACTAAGCCACGATTTTACAAAATTTTTCATGCTTTAGGCTCTAAGAGACTATCCAATCCTGTACATTCAAAAATGCCGCGGATATCATCCGACACATTGGTCAGCTTGATGTTTCCGCCCTGGAACTCAAGCAATTTTTGCAGCATCAAGATAGAGCGTAATCCTGCGGAAAACACATATTCAACCCCGCTCATATCTATCACCAGCGACTTGATTCCGTTCAAATCGAGCTTGTTGACCAACTCCGGAGAAGTGTTGGGATCCAACCAACCCGACAGTTTGCAAACAATCTTGTCGCCTTCCCGTTTTTGTTCGATTCGCAAATTTTTATTCGCTTCTACCATGGTTTGTTCCTTTAATTTTTAATTTTCTCTCATCGTAATGATAAATTACAAATGTTAAAATCTTGATAATTTTTTCTCGAGCCGACAAAAAATCTGCTTGTCAAAATAAAACTGTTTCAATAGACTGGTTTCGTTTAGTGCACTATTATGGGAGAAAACAAATGAAAAAATTCTTATTGGCATTGGTTGCAATCTTTGCATTTGCCGGTGTTTCAAATGCCCAGTTCAACGGTCCCTCTGCCGTTGCCAACACTCCGATGACCATCAAACAGGCTTTGAGCTTGCAAGACGATTCTAAAGTGGTTTTGCAAGGCCATATCATCAACAGCCTCGGTGATGAAAAATATACTTTCTCCGATGGAACAGATCAAATCGTGGTTGAAATTGATGACGAAGATTGGGCCGGCAGAAAAGTTACACCCGAAAACACCGTTGAGATTTTTGGTGAGGTTGACAAGGATACACTCAAACCGACCGAAATCGATGTCGATTCGTTTACAGTCAAATAAGCTTATTTAAAACTTTGTTTGCTGATTGAGCCGCGTTTTGCGGCTCAATTTTTTGTTTTTTATAAATTTATTATTGCTACAACAAATTTATATGAATTTATTATATCAAAAATTTATACGATTTTTTATGAATTTATTATAATTTTCAAAAGGTGAATTTTACCCCCTTTTTCGATTCGTTTTTTGCTTAATATTTTTAATTTTGTTGATGAAATTAAAAATATTTTAGTGTATAATCCTTTCCGTCTTAAATATTGAGCGGATAACATGTTACTGCACTTGTTAATAAACACTTTGATTGTTGGTTCCGGCTATGCCTTGGTGGCTATGGCTTTCCGCCTGATGAACTCGGTCTCCCCGTTTTTTAATATGACTATCGGCGCCATCGCCGTCTTGGGCGGATATATTGCTTATGCCCTGCTAGGTTTCGGTTTACCGCTTTATTTGGTAGTTATCATCTCGTTATTGGCCAGCTCGTTATTCTCCGGTTTATTAGAAATCGGCATCTATACTCCCATGCGCAAACATGGTGCATCTCCAATGGTTTTGATGGTTGCCTCTCTCGGTGTTTATACCATTTTTGAATCAGTCATTCACCTCATTTTTGGTTCTCAATATCAAACCTTGGGCAGCATCAGCACCAGTCACATGCTCAATATCGGTTTTATGGAGATTCCTTTAGTCCAACTGTTGATCATAATCACCAGTTTTGTAGTTTGGATTTTCTTAAACTACTATCTGCATCATACTTTTATGGGCAAAAAGATTCGCGCCGTTAATGACAGCGCAACCCTGGCTGACATCATCGGCTTAAAGAACAATCAAATCATTTTGACGGTTGCTTTTCTGACCGGCATAATTTTAGGTCTGGACGGCATATTGGTCGGTTATGATACCGGGCTTGAACCAACACTCGGTTTCAATCTGTTGTTCAAAGGTATGATCGGAGCCATCATCGGTGGCATTGCCACTTTGAACGGTGCTTTTTTCGGCGCCATGTTCCTGGCTTTGGCCGAAAACGTCGGTGTCGCACTCTTTGCTTCCGAGTGGCGTGACCTCATCGCCTTTGTTATTTTTATTGCTTTCTTATCATTACGTCCGCAAGGCATTTTTCAAAAAAAGGAGAACAATCAATGAAAAAACTTTTGCTTGGTTTGTGTGTTTTATTAGCACTTACTGCTTGCGACAACAAAAAAGAACAAACTCTCTCCAAACCGGTTATTAAAATCGGTGTTATTGACGCCTTAAGCGGAAAATATGCTGAAAACGGGCAAAATGTTCGACAAGCCATAGAATTTGCCAAGCAAGATTTTGCTTCTTCTGACATTGATTTTGAGTTTGTTTTTGAAGATTACGGTTATGAGACCAAACGCGCCGCCGTTGCCACCAACAAACTGATCAATGTTGACAAAGTTGATGCCCTTATCAGCTGGAGCTCTATGGCCGGCAACGTGGTTTCGCCCCTTGCTGACAAGGCCAAACTTGTTCACTTTGCTATTTGTAACGATGCCAATGTTGCCAAAGGCAAATATAACTTTACACACTTCACGCCATCCGGTCCTTTGGCAGAAAAACTGGTCAAACAAATAGAAAATCAACAAGCCAAATCGGTTGCTTTGTTTGCGGTTTATCAACCGGCACTGCAAAAACACACCGACGCTGTTGAACAACTGTTGCAATCCAAAGGCATTGCCACCGAACGTTTCAACTTCAACATGGACAGTCTTGATTTTGACCTAATGTTGGAAAAAGCCAAACAACATAACTTTGATGTATGGTATATATGCGCTTTGCCGCCAAGTTTGGATATTTTCTTAAAAACATTTTTTCAAAAAAATATAAATGTTCCGTTGGTTGCAATCGATTCGCTGTTGTTTGCTCAAGACAAAGCTATAGTAGAAGGCATGAGTTTTGTAACCACTCCGGACGGCAACAAAGAACTGTTGGATAGATTGACTGCCGCTAACGGTTCAACCAACTATTTTTCTGTCGGATATGCTTATGACGTTGCCAGTTTGTTGATGAAAGCTTATTCCGATTTATATAAAACTACCGGCAAAATCCCGTCATCTGATGAAGTCGCTGACTATCTGCTTGCGCTTAAAGGTTATCATGGTGCTGTGGGCGAGCTGGTTATGGACAAAGACGGAATTATCATGTCACAAGCTGTTGTCAAAAAAATGATCAACGGTATTCCGACCGAAGTTGAGGAGTAATCATGGAATATCTGATAAACCTTGCCATTTTATTCAGCATTTATTCTATGTTAGCCCTGTCGCTCAACATGGTTATCGGCATGAGCGGTTTGGTCTCGCTGGCGCAGGCGGCATTTTACGGCATTGGTGCTTATGCCACTGCCATCGGCATGACATCTTTAGGCTTAGGTTTCTTTACCACCATATTGTTAGGCATTGTTATCAACGTTGCCATTGCTTTTGTTGTTGGTAAAATTTTGGCTCGTTTTCAATACGACTATTATGCTATAGTTTCTGCCGGTTTGTCGGTTATTGTGTTCTCGATTCTTCTTAACTGGAAAAAAGTCACCAACGGTGCACTAGGCATTTATGGCATCGGCAAACCTGTTGTTGCCGGCTATGCTTTTTATTCCAACAGTGCTTTTTTGGGCTTGGCCCTGCTGTTTACCGCCGCCATCTTTGCGCTTTATGTTTGGATAGATCGCTCATCTTTCGGTCGTGTGCTAAAAGCTCTGCGTGAAGACGAACGCTTAACCCATGTCATGGGCTACAAAACCAAATATTACAAGAGTGTCATCTTTGTTTTGTCGGCGGCATTGTCAGGTATTGCCGGGGCATTTTTTGCCAGTTATATCGCGTTTATTGACCCCACAACTTTTCAACTCAAGGAGGGCATTTTCCTCTTTACCATCATTATTGTCGGCGGGCTTTCTTCTGCTGTCGGTAGCATTGTCGGTGCACTCATTCTCATCTCGTTGCCAGAGGTTTTGCGTTTTGTTGGTTTGCCGTACGAAATTGCCGCTCAACTGCAGCAGATTATTTACGGCGCATTACTGGTGTTGATGATGATTTTCAAACCTCAGGGATTTTTTGGTAAATTTAGGATGTAGAAGATGAAGCTGACTGATTTTATAAAGAAAAAAACACCAAAAAGCGATTCTTCCGCCAAAGTTCTTCCTTATGGCGAAAACATCATAACTTGCACTCATTTGAACAAACAGTTTATGGGCATCAAAGCCATTGATGATTTGAGCCTGCAAATCCCTCAAGCCAAAACAACCGGTTTGATCGGACCTAACGGTTCCGGCAAAACCACGTTGATGAACATTTTGACCGGTCTTATCAAACCCGATTCCGGCAAAATCACCGTCCGTGACAAACACCGCACGCGCATCAAATCCAACGAACTCCGCACTTATCGCATTGCCCGAACATTCCAGGACGGACGTGTGATTGAGCAGCTTTCGGTTGAAGACAACTTGCTCCTTCCGGTTGCCAAAAACACTTTGTGGGGTGGTTTTACCGAAATTAAAACCGATGACTATCAATCCCGTCTTGAAAAGGTTTTGGATATTACTTCGCTCAAAGATCATCGTCACAAAAGAGCAGAGGAGTTGTCATACGGTTTGCGCAAACTTTTAGAAATCGGTCGTCTTTTGATGCAGGATGCCGACATCTACTTTTTTGATGAGCCTTTTACCGGCCTTTTTCCCGAAATGGTAGAGCAGGTGTGCGACATCATTTCCGGTTTGCAAAAACAGGGAAAAACCATCGTTATCATCGAACATAACATGGGTCTGATAAAACGCTTGTCTGATTATATAATCGTGCTCGACCACGGCACATTGTTGGCCGAAGGTGAGCCTGATGCCGTCTTAAAGAACAAAAAAGTCCGTGAGGCCTATTTGGGAGTATAAAAATGAAAAAACTTTTATCAGTTTTATGTATGGTCTTGGCTCTTACCGCTTGTGACAACAAAAAGGATACAACAGACAGCAAACCGATAGTCAAAATCGGATTGATTGTGCCGATGACCGGAGAGTATGCTCACTTTGGTGATGCCATGAAAAAAGGCATCAAACTCTTTGAACAGGACGATGCAACCAAAGCCTCATCTTATCAATACAAATTCTTTATTGAAGACGGAGCTTTCAATGCCTCTCGCAGTGCAATCATGGCCAAAAAACTTATAGAAGTTGACAAGGTAGATGTCATCATAACTTTGAGCTCTGACATCGGTTCGGTCATTTCTCCGATTGCTCAGGAGAGCCATGTAATTCACCTTTCTATGGCAACCGAACCCAACGTTGCCAAGGGCGAATATAATTTTACGGTCAGCACCCCGCCCAACCGCAACACCGGCAAAATGATTGAAGAACTCAAAAAACAAAATCTCCATCGCATTGCTTTTGTCATTCAAAACACCGCCATGATGCAATCTGTCGGTGAATATATCCGCGAAGCCGGACGCAACGGTGATATTGACATTATATCAGACAACGCCATCAACAGCGGTGAACGTGATTTCAGAATTTTGATTTATAAATTGTTGGAAGACAAACCTGATGCCATGATTGTACAACTGCAACCGCCAGAGTTACAAATTTTTGTAGAACAACTGCGTAAAGCCGACAAAAACATTACCATTACCTCGGTTGAGTCATTCGGTTATCCCGAAGACAAAAGCCTGTTTGAAGGCACATGGTTCTCGGGAGCAGTCATCCCGACCAAAGCTTATATCAACAAGTTTAAGGAAGTTACCGGTACAGATGATACTTACTATTCCGAGCTGTTTTATGCCGCTTTTGAGGTCATCAGAGCTGCTTACACTTCATCGGATAAAACGGTTGTCATCAACAACATTCTCAACCTTAAAATGCAGAGTTTTTCAATCGGCGATGTTTCGTTTGATCAAAACGGTATGATGCAGACAGATGCTTATCTTTACACCATAAAGAATGGGCAGATGGAAGCCATTGAGGAGTAGTAAGTGAAAAAACTTTTATTCAGTTTATTTATTCTCTTAGCCTTAACTGCTTGTAAAGACAAGCAGACGGTGTCCCAGTCTGTGATAAAAATCGGTGCTCTTTATCCAATGTCAGGTGATGGTGCTGTATATGGAAAAGCCGCCACAAATGCGGTTAATATATTTTTTGAGAACTTTAATAAAAAATCATCAAAATTTAAATATGAGGTTATTTTTGAAGACAATCAAAACCAACTATCCAAACAAGCGACTTTGGCTAAAAAACTCATAGATATTGATAATGTTGATGTTATTATTACGGTGATGTCCAACTTTGGAGCAGTCGTATCTCCTATGGCTGAAAAGAACAAAACATTACACATCTCAACAGCAACCGATCCGAGTGTGGCAATAGGAAAATACAATATTATTGCCTCATCTAATCCGATTGGAGAAATAGATTTACTTTATAAAACACTTCTTCAAAACAACGCAAAAAATATTGATGTAGTTCTTGCCAATGTATCAGGAACGGAGATATTGCTTAGATATCTCAAGCAAAAAAATGATGAAGAAAGAAAACTGAATATCAACCAAATACACTACACTAACGTTGATGAAAAAGATTTTCGTATTATGCTCCACAAAATAAAAGACAGCAAACCTGATTATATTATTGCATTGTTGGCGATGCCGACAATTGATGTTTTTATGCGCCAATACCGTGAAAATCAAATTAACATTCCGGTCACCGGTATAGAAACATTCAGTTATTTGCAAAATAAAGAACTTGCGGAAGGAATGTGGTATGTTGACGCGGCTCCGGCAACTGATGATTATATCCAAAAATATCAAGCAAAAACCGGTAGTGAAACGACAGATTATGCCGAATACATGGATTTTATTTTGCAAATGATAACTTTTGGATATGAAGGGGCGGCTACAACAGACAGGGAACAGGTGGCAAACTACATTGAAAACAATGCGGCAGGTCAGAATACAGCGGTTGGTATTATTTCAACTGCACCGGATGGCTTCTTAAATGCCCAACCAGTAATTAGGAAAATTATTAACGGACAATCTGTGATTGTTAAGGAGTAAAGTAATGAAAAAACTTTTATCAATTTTATGCATGGTTTTGGCACTTGCCGCCTGTGGTAAAAAAGAAGAAAACCAAAACAATGTTAAGCTGACCGTCAAAATCGGTGCCTCGTTCCCCTTGAGCGGCAACATGGCATCAATCGGTAATGCCGCACAAAAAGCTTTGAGCGCAGCTATTGATGAAGTCAACAAAAACCCTGACAACAAATATTTTTATCAATTGATTGTTGAAAACGATCAGATGGATCCCAGACAAATAAACAGCGTTGCTAGCAAATTTATTTATCAGGATCAGGTCAATGTAATGTTTTCATATTTTTCAATTGCCAACCGTATCATGGCGCCTCTTGCCGCACAAAATCAAATCATCAACTTCAGTTTTGGTTTTGGAAACGACGGGTTGCAAAGCAAATATAATTTTCAAAATTTCTTGACCGTAGAAGCTGAAAACCAAGCGGTCATAAAATTTTTCAAAGCTAAAAAAATAAAAAATGTTGATTTGGTTTATCAAAACATCGGTGCTGCCGACGAATTCTTAAACCCGCTTTTGGTGTTGCTGAAACAAGAAGGCATTGCTTATAATGTTCATCGTTTCAACAAAAACGAGCGTGACTTTTCGATTCTCGTTTCCAAAATCAAAAACAGTTCATCTCAAGCCGTGTTAGTTTATGCCTTTGAACCCGAGGCCGATATTTTGACCAAAGAATTTCGCCAACAAAGTTTGAGCAAAATTGTTGCTTATAACGACGGCTTGCCCATGACCAACGATTATGACCTTTACGAGGGTTATTATAACATCGGCTCGGTTTTAACGCCAGAGCAATACAAAATGCTTTGGGGCTTAAAAGGGCAAAATGCTGCTTATGCCACCTATCTTTATGACAGCGGAAAAATCATTGTTGACGCTTATGAACATGCCCCTACCACTCATAAAGTTCCGACCGCAGATGAAATTTCTGATTATCTGCATGCACACGAGGTTTATTCCGGCGTAGTCAACAGTTATAAACTTGACGCCAAAGGTCAGTTCCACTCTGCCGGTCAAACCACAATTATCAAAAACGGTCAGTTGACAGTTTATGGAGATTAAAATGAAAAAACTTTTATCAGCGTTATGTATGATTTTGGCACTAGCCGCCTGTGACAACAAAAAAGAAACTGTGCAAGCAAGCGGGAAACCCATTATAAAAATAGGTATTATTGCTCCATTAACGGGCAATTTAGCCATGGTTGGAGAAGGAATTAAAAGTTCGATTATTCTGGCTGAAGAAGATCTGAAAGCGCGTAATCTTAAAAATAAATATGAATTTGTTGTTGAAGATGATGGTTATGAAGCTCGTAAAACTGCTGTGATTTACCCCAAATTAAAGTCATTAGACAAAGTCGATGCCATTTTAAGTACTTTCTCCCAAACCGGCAAAATCATCGCCCCTCGTGCCGAAGCCGATAAGATACTTCATATAAGCCTATCATCTGATGCTGAAATTGCCAACGGCAAATATAATTTTTTAGATTGGACAACGCCAAAATATACGGCGAAGCGTCTGTTTGAATTTTGTAAAAAACACGATATCAAAAAGATTGTCAGCTTCGTTCCTAACAATGCGGGAGCATTACCGCAAGAAGGCGCTTTTATGGAACTTGCTCGAGAAGACGGAGAAATTGAAGTATCACGTCACCTTATTGCACCTGAAGAAAAAGAATTCAGAACACTGTTTGTAAAAACAGCCAAAGAAAAACCCGATGCTTACTTGGCACTGATTTACGGTGCAAGTTTTGTTCCTTTTTTTGAACAATATCAAGAAACTCGACAAACTGCACTAGTAACAAGTATTGAAACTTTCGCCACTTTATCTGATCCCTCAATTGCAGAAGGCGCATATTATACCGATGCCGCTGTTGCCAATGACGCTTTTATAGAAAGGCACAAACAACGTTTTGGCCAAATCTCCAGATACGGTGTAGGCACAATGTATGATATGATTATGTTGACGGTTGAAGCTTTTGAAAACGCCGCAGATAAAAGCTCTGCCGTTGATGAGCTGGCAAAAATAAAACAGTACGATGGCGTTGTTGGTACATTAACTCAGGATGATGAAGGTATTTTTAATTCTGAGGCTGTTTTAATGAAAATCGAAAACGGAAAAGTAATAAAGGTTGAGGAGTAAACAGATGAAAAAACTACTTTTATGTTTGTGCGCATTTCTTGCATTCACTGCATGCGATAACAAAAAAGAGACAGCATCAAATATCAAGCCAACCATTAAGATTGGTGCAATCTTACCGCTAAGTGGTGATCTAGCCATTTGGGGCAATAGTGAAAAACAGGGGCTTCTGCTTGCAAAAGAAAACTTACCACCTGAACTAAAAAACCAATATGAACTCGTTTTTGAGGATTCTTCAAACGCCAACAAAAATATCCAACACCTTGCCCAAAAACTGATAAGCATTGACAGAGTTGATGCTGTCATAACCATGTTTGATCCGGCTGCAAACATCGTCGGTCCCATGGCTTCAGCCAACAAAATTATCCACTTTGGGCAGTCTTGGTTTCCGCAATATGTTACAGACGAGTACAATTATAATGTTTATGCAGACATGCGAGCAGAAGCTCATTTGATAGCCGATTATCTTGCGAACAAAGGCATTCAAAAAGCTTATTTGTTCACTGTCAATCAAACAGGGTTTATCGGAGGAACAGATATCTTAAAAAAATTCCTTCAAGAAAAAAACATTGCTTATCAGGAAACAACTTTCAATTTCGGACAAACCGATTTTAGAACAGACATTGTCAAAACACAATCTTTCGGAGCAGAAGCCTATATCATTGGTGCATTTGCGCCGGAAGCTGACATTTTAACCAAACAACTCAAGCAAATTAATGGAAAAAACATTATCGTTACCGGACTGGACTTGGGACTAAACATTGCTAACAAAAGTCTTTATGAGGGGAGCGTTTTTGGTTCGCCGGCAATGCCGAATAAATCTTTCTTAAAAGCCTATCAGGCAAAATATAATGACGAGAACTACTTGTTTGGCGCAACAGTCGGATATGTTTCTTTCAACGCAATTGTCCATGCTTTTGAAAAAAACATCGGTCAGGATAAACAAGTTATTGCAACTTTCTTGAACACTGAACCTGATATCCCGACAATTTATGATGAAAAAATCGTCAAAAACAACGGATTGATTTATATCCCATCAAAATTATTGACAATAACAAATGATCAAATTGTTACTTACGAGGAATAATCATATGAAAAAGCTACTTTTAAGTTTATGCATACTTTTAGTACTCACCGCTTGCAAGGATGAGAACAAAACAACTGCCCAAGCACAAGCCAAACCAACCATAAAGATTGGCATAATTTTGCCATTGACCGGAACAAATTCTTATATGGGTGCACAGATGCAAGAAGGGTACGAATTTGTTAAAGAATACGAACATCCTAGCATAAATTATCAACTGATTTATTTTGACGATCAACAATCTTCATCAAAAGCGGCAGTAGGAATCAAAAAATTAATAGATGTTGACAAAGTTGATGCCTTGCTGACCGCAACATCTCAAACCTCCAGCATTGCTGCACATGCTGCCGAAAAAGCTAAAATAATTCATTTAGGTATATCTAGCGATACTCGTTTTACTGAAAGAGATTACAATTATACTATGGCTCCGGACGCACAGGATGAATCAGCTGTATTACTGCAATATATGCAAGACCACGGATATCAAAAGATAGCACTGCTTACAGCTAACGAAATGTATGCCAATTTGGTAGAAGAGAACATAAGCAAACTGGCAGAAAAATATGGCATGCAGATAACTTTCAACGAAAAATTTAATCTCGGAGCAACAGACTATCGCATACTGTTGCACAAAGCTGTTCAAACCAACCCTGATATTTTTCTTATAGAAACTTTTCCGCCAGAAATTGATATTTTGACCAAGCAACTGCTAGAAATCAATCCTGAAGCCAAAATAACCTCTCAGTATGCATTCTTCATATCGTCCAACCCGGATTTATACAAAGGACGTTTTTGCCTGAATGTCGGAAGCAAGAACGAGGTGTTTAAAAAAGCTTTTTATGAAAAATACGGCAAAGGACTGGAACAAATGTCAGCCACAGCTTATGCTCAACTGTCATTAATACTGGACATTTTACAACACAAAGACAAAACTTTTGACGAAGTTGTAAAAGAAAATAACAGTATTTTCGGTCAATTGACATTAAACAATCGTTGCGTAAGATATCAACCTATTGTAGAAGTATTGGAGTAACACAATGAAAAAACTGATTTTAATTCTGTGTATGTTCTTGGTTCTTGCCGCTTGCAAAGATAAAAATGGTGCTCAGGCAGATACAAGACCGACTGTCAAAATCGGTATTCTGTATCCTCTGTCAGGTGATGGCGCAAGTTTAGGAGAGGCCGGCAAAGCTGCCGCTGACATGTTCTTTGAGGAGTTCAATCAAAAACCGCACAAATTTAATTATCAAGTTATTTTTGAAAACAATCAAAACAAACTCTCTCAACAAGCAATACTGGCACAAAAATTAATTGATGCTGACAAAGCAGATGTGCTAATTACTGCCATGTCTAATTTTGGTGCTATAGTTTCACCAATGGCTGACAAACGCAAGGTCATGCATGTTTCCATAGCGACAGATCCGACAGTAGCCGAAGGAAAGTATAACATAATTGCATCTTCAAACCCGACGGGAGAAGCTGAGTCGTTGTACGCACAACTAAAAAAACACAATGCAAAAAGTGTTGATGTTATTGTTATGAACGCAACGGGTTCTCAAACAATGCTTGATTATTTTGAAACAAAATTAAAAAAAGAACAAGATCTCACGATTGGTCAGATCTATCACGTTAATCCCGATGAAAAAGATTTTCGCCTAATGTTGGCAAAAATAAAAAAGAACAATCCTGACTATATAGTTGCGTTTTTATTCATGCCTACAATCGATGTGTTTATGAAACAATACAAAGAGTCTGACATAAATATTCCCGTAACAGGCATTGAAACTTTTACGTATCTGCAAAACAAAAAACTGGCTGAAGACCTATGGTACGTTGATGCGGCTTCTGCAACAAATGAATTTTCAAGCAAATATCGAGCAAAAACAGGCAAGACATCAACAGATTATGCTGAATACATGGATTTCTGCCTGCAGGTCATAACCTTTGGTTATGAAGGTGCAGGAACAACCGACAAAGAACAGGTTATCACATACATTCAAAACAACAGTACCGGACAAATAACCGCGGTCGGACAAATCACCACCGAACCCGACGGAATTTTGAACGGACAACCGGTTATCAAAAAAATCATCAATGGTGAACCCGTCATTATAGAGGAGTAACTCATGCTCGAACTCAAAAACATCACCGCAGGTTATGGTAAAAAAGTTGTTTTAAGCGATGTTTCTGTTGCATTTAAGGACAACACCGTAACTGTTGTTATGGGACCGAACGGTGCCGGCAAATCCACTTTGCTCAAAACCGCATATGGTTTGCTCAAAAAAAGTGCCGGTGATGTTTTTCTTGACGGTCAAAAAATAACTCCGTCACCGCAACATTTTGTGGAAAAAGGTATTTTTATGATACCGCAGGGCAAGCGCGTTTTCCGCCACATGACTGTGAGAGAAAATCTTGAACTTGCCACACATTTTTGGAAAGACAAATCAGTTTTTCCCGCTCGTTTAGAAGAAACTTTAACTCAGTTTCCTGATCTTAAAGATCGCCTTGATGGTTTGGCCGGTAACCTTTCCGGCGGTCAACAACAAATGGTTGCCTTGGCTCGCGGCCTGTTGAACAAACCTAAAATGGTTTTTATGGATGAGCCGTCCATAGGTCTTTCCCCCAAACTGATCAACGATATTTTTCACACCATAAAACAAATCAAAGACACAACCGGCACATCTTTTGTGATTGTTGAACACAATCTCAAAACCTTGTTACCATTGACCGATTGGGCGTATATTTTAGAGCAGGGGCAAGTAATTTACGACGGACCGTCTGAAGGCAAAACACTCGAAAAAATGCTCTCCGCCGTGTTCAAATAAAAAAACAATCACAACTGGGAAACCAACTCTTTAACATAGACTCTTGTGGCTTTGCCTTCGCGGTTGGTCATTATCTTCCAAAACGTAAAACCATATTTTTCATACAGACCGGTTTCTTCCGTTGAAATATAGATTCTTTCGGTTTTTGCTGTCGAGCAAATATGCTCAATCAATTTACCTGCATTATGCTTGCCTCGATACTCAGGAAAAGTGTATACAAAACCGATCCAGGGCGACAATTCCGGTGCATCAATTTCATCTTGCTCAGCCAAGACCGCAAAAGAAATCAGTTTATTATCATCTTCTAAAAGGTAAACTTCTGCCGAATTTCCGCACGCCTTTTTCAGCTTGTTTTTATCAAGCAGAGTATAAAGAAGTTTAGCGGCAGACCAATCGCTCTTGCCGATTTCGTTTTTCCAATGTTCTTTGTCTTGAGATTGATAATACCTGATAATTCTCATCTGCTCTTGCTCGTTTTTATAGGCACCGCGGACAGTCGTTTATTTTCCCAGTACATCTCTGCAGGAAAGAATGGCAACAATCAGGCACGCTCAAAGGATATTCTTTCAACTGATATTTTCCGCATTGTCTTTTGGCGAGGATTGTAACACAGTCTCTTCCCTCAAAATCCTTACAACACATCTTTGTCGGGGAATACGGATATTCTCTGAATTCACCTCTTCCGCAATAGTCTTTATAGGGCAAAATACGACAGTCGTTTTCAGTTTCGTCTGTACAGCATTTTTTAGTAGTAAAAGGCAGCGAATTAGGATATTCACTCCATTGTCCCACGCCGCAATCCTCGATTTCATTACCGGGAAAAATACAATCGTTTTTGTCAGTACTTTTACAACATTTATTTATCAGATCATAACCTTCGGGGCAAGGCTTGCAGTTTGAGCCGATGCAGGCGACGGCTTCCGTTGACACTACACAAAGAACGGCAACGCAAAACAACAATATCTTTTTCATTTTTCCCCCTGACAGAGTGGCAAACAACACGGAATTATAACACGAAAAAAATAAGTTAATCAATTGAAATTTGGAAACTTGTTTTAAGTTTATCGATGTAAAATAAACAAAATTGTTGCAAATTAGCAGAAAAAGGTGTATAAGACACCATACTTTGACAATAAATAAAGGCAATACAAATGGATAATCGTTTGGAAACTAAAAACTTTTTGTCAAAAAGAGGGGCGAGGCAAGGCGCTTCTACCCCTAAAACCTCCGCCCCCCTATCGATACAAAGATTACTTGAAGAACGCAACGAGCTTGCGATAAAACACGACGGTTTGCCTCATGTCGGTTCAAGACCAGATTCTCAAGAATTTTATACCGAAGTCAAAAAGGTTAAAGAAGCCTTTGATCTGTACGGTTTTTCAGAAAACTTGATGAGCAGGGATCTTCCTTCTCCTCCGCAGGAAAAAGTAAGGTTAGGTGCAGGCAGTCCTGCCGCTTTTCCGGCTTTTCCTACCGCCAAAAAGAAAATAATTGAAGCTCTTGAAAGTGATAAAATACACGAATATCCGCTAGCTGCAGGGAACGATACAGCCAGAGAAGAATTTGTAAAATATCTTGCAAGCATAGGTTTCAAAAACGATACCCCGTATGCCGACAGCCAAACGGTTGAGAGCGGCTTGTCTAAAGAAAACGTAATTTTTACTTCGGCATCGACACAAGCCTTTGACCTCATTCTTAAGGTTATCGCTCGTAAAGATGACATTGTTTTAATGACCGCTCCTAACTACGGTCTTTTTTCTTTTATGCCGGAGAGAATGGGTGCGAGAGTGGAACTGGTTGCCTTAAAAGAAGAGAACGATTGGTTGCTTGATCCCAAAGATTTGGCTCAAAGAATAGATTACTTAAACCACAAATATGCGCAGTTACACAAAAACAAAAAAAAACGCGCTCCGAGAGTGGTGGCCTTTTTCAACATGAACCCGCACAATCCCCTCGGTAAGGTTATGGGCAAAAGCCGCTTAAAACTTCTGACCGAAATCAGCCAGGTTTGCAAACAACGTGGTGTTTTTGTAATTGATGATCTGGTTTACAGAGACCTTACGTTTGATCGTAACGAATTGTCGGTACCGGTTTCTTCAATCAAAGGAATGTTTCAAAATACAATATCCCTGTTTAGTCTTTCCAAAGCATATAGTCTAGCAAGTATTCGTGCCGGTGCTATTGTTGCGGACGAAACCGTCATAAGAGGAATAAGAAACTCAATTTTTCAAACTTTAGATTCGGTTTCGACCCTGCAAGTTGCTGCCATTGCCGGTGCTTTCAATACCTCGACGGAAAGACAAAAAACATATGATAAATATTTTTCAAAATTGATACCCGAATATCAGTATAGATACCAACTGATAAAGGCTCTTGTTGAAGGACTTACCTCCGTTCAAGATAAAAATTTGCAAAAACGAATTATACAAGATGTCGAAAAATATGCCGGAAAATCTGCTGCCCCCAAACTTCTGCAGGGGATCAAAGGTGTTTGTCTGGCGGCCAAGACAACTCCCGAAGCCGGATTTTTTGCATTACTCGATTTTTCGGCACTAAAAAACAAATACTATTACGGTTTGCAAATCAAACAGGAAAAACACCTGATGAAGTTTTTGTTTAATGACAACAACATCAAATTTATTTCAGGAGAGTCTATTTCTTGGCCCGACAATCAACAGTTTATCGGCAGAATTACATTTGCCTTAGTGCCTGAAGATTTAGTTTTGGCCTTTTCAAAAATAAAAGAATCAGTCGAAAAACTTAAAGATTACAAACAACCATATAAACCCGTTCTCAAAGGTGAAAACAGTGGCATATAACAAAAAAATTGCTGTCATATCTTCTGATCGCTTCGCAGGAAAAATAAACGAAGACATATGGTTGCGCGATGCTCTCTTAACTCTCGGGGAACAATCCGAAATTGTATCATGGGAAAATAAAGACATCATCTGGTCAGACTATAAAAGCGCTGTTTTAAGAAGCTGCTGGGGATACCACAATCGTATTGATGATTTCCTAAAGTTTTTAGAAAAGCTAGATATTTTGCAAATCAGCCTGTTTAACGACACGCAAATTGTCAGATGGAATATTCGGAAAAACCTGCAGTTTAATGACCTAAACCTTTTGGGAATCAAAACCGTTCCGACAATATTTCTTCAAAACGATTCGCTAAATTTCAAAAAAGCAATTGCCGATAACGGTTGGGAAAAATACGAAAGTCTAGTCATCAAACCGAGCATATCGGGCAGCGGGGACAGAACGTACCTTATTTCTCAAAACGAAAAATTCTCTGGTTTGAAAAACAGTTTATCACTTGAAGAAGCGGAACATATTTTTCAAACATTTGCTACCGAAAAACAGATTCGTGGTGTTATGATTCAACCTTTCATGTCAGGTATTTTCGAAGGTGAATATTCGTTTGTGTTTATAGATTCTGAACTGACACATATTGCAATCCGTCATCCGGGAATTTTTGGTGACAAACAAGATCCTGTAGAAATAAAAAAATCACAGATTCCCGACGATATGATGCTCTTTGCCAATCAATGCTGTAAAGCTCTCAATCACATATCGGACACAATAAAAAAAGGCTATGTTCCTTTATATTTGCGCTGTGATATTGTCAGAAGCGGTTCTCAACTTTTTTTGATGGAAGCGGAAATGGCCGAGCCAGATTTGTTGATTAAAACAATTTCCTCGGATCAAGAAAGAGAAAGTGTCATCAAAAAAATTGCTAACTCAGTTGTTGAGAGGAGCCGATAAAATGCAGAAACTGATCATTACAATCGATGGACGTGTTTGCAGCGGCAAAAGCTCGCTCATTGACGGACTGTTGAACAAACTGTCCGAACACTACGGATACTCAATCCCTCACTACTCCTGCGGAAAACATTACAGAGAAACTTTAAGAGATGCTCTTCCCAACGAGTTGGTTGATGATGCTATGGTTGACTTTGTTCATCAGGCTTATCAAAACAATGATGTTGCTGTCATTGACGGCAGAAGCTCGGGGTTTTCTCTGCAGGACTGGGAGGGTTTATCTGACGATAAACAGCTGATTTCAGTTTTGTGTGACGTCAACAAAGTAGAACAGGTTGAAAGAATAAGAGAGCGAAAACTCAATACCACATTGAAGAGTATCGGCGAAGAATTAGACCGCGACCGCAGAGACAAAGCAAGATGCTTTGCCCGTTTTGGAAAAGATATTTTTAATTCTAAAAACTATGACATATACATTGACACAACCGGCAAAACAACAGAAGAGAGCCTAGAATATTTGTTGAGCGAGGTCAACAAAAAGACAGGCATTACAGCTGAAAAACAAACTTTGCTTTTTGCCGAAGAAACCGAGACCACATTGAGCAACAAAATGCTTGAGAGAAAGGATATCATACCGATTTATTTACGTTTCTCCAAGCATTGGAATTTCTCTCAGTCATATTTGGAAAAGACGAAAGACTGTCTGTCTTTTACGGTTAATACGGAGCGTCCGTTGGAAGAAGAGGTTCAAAGATTCCATCGCTGGCTTAAAGATAAAGGCGTATCGGTTCATCATTTTTGCAATGATTCCGAATTTTTGCAGGAAAAAGCCCAGGCTTTCGCGCGTGCGGCAGGGCTTCCCAGCCTGTCGGAAGAGCAAGTTCAATGGGTTCGCGATAAGGTCAAAATGAAAGAAAAATTGCGTGCCATCGGTTTAGATGTTATGGATTTCGCACCGATTAACACGCCTCAAGACATTGCTGAATTTGCCAAAGAACACGGTTTTCCGATTATGTTTAAGCCGAGAAAAGGTTTTTCGAGCATTAACACTTACAAGTTGAGCAATTTTGACGACATCAAACAGCTTCCGGTTGAGTTAAAACCCAACAAATTTATGGTTGAAGTATTTAATCCGAACAATGAGTGGGTAATTGACGGTTTGGTTCAAAACGGCAAAGTCATAGATACCTACACCTCTCACATTCCGGTTTCGCCGTTGTGGGCTGTTGTTGAAAACCGGATAAACGCACACATTACAACTCCGCAAAAACCGAGACTTTTCCGCTTCAGCCAAAACGAATTGTTGCAAAACATAGCCTCCGGCATGGATTTGAAAAACGGTTATATTCACTTGGAAACCTTTGTTGACAAAGAAGGTCAGCCGACAATCTGCGAGTTTGGCTGGCGCATGGCGGGTTGCAAAATTCCTGAGAGTCACTCTCTGGCTTATGGATTTGATATTTACGATGTTCTTCTGGACATTCACCTTGGCAAAGAGGCTCACCTCAATTACGCCAAAAAGAAAAAATGTGTCGGTGATCTTTATTTGCCAAACAAACCCGGCGTAATTGAAGAGATAACACCGATGGAAGACCTTTTGCATCACGAGGGAGCTCTGACCGGCGGTATGTTTGTCAACGAGGGCGATACGGTCAAGCCTCGCCGCGCGGGGAACGAAGCCTCCGGCTACGTTATTGTTGAGGGTACGACTTTCCCCAAGGTCAGAAAACGTATGGATGAAATCTTGCGTGATTTCAAAATCGTTTCCCGATAAACCGGCGTGCAGCAACAAACAATTTTCTTGATTTATAAGTCGTTCTTAGATAGAAATAGAATAATACAAAAGTTAAAGAGGTTCTCATGACAGAAAGAGTAAAATTCAACGCAAGTGTCAGCTTTTTGGTTGAAAAAGACGGCAAATTCTTGTTGTTTTATCGCACCGACGGTTATTTTAAAGACGGTTGGTGGGTTTTGCCCGCCGGACATATTGAAGCCGGTGAAACAGCCACTCAAACCGTTATCCGCGAGGCAAAAGAAGAGCTGGATATAGATGTTGATACCAAAGATGTTTCTTTTGGGCATCTTGTCCATAATTTGGTTGGCGAAAATAAGCGAATGGACTTTTATTTCAAAGTAAAAGATTTTAAAGGCGAGATAAAAAATATGGAACCGACCAAATGCGCCAAAATGGAGTTCTTTAGCAAAGATACAATGCCACCGGCAGAAAAAATTGCCCCCACCACATTGCAAGCCCTGAAAAGTATGTGGAACAATGTTTGTTACTCAGAAAGACAGGAATAAAATTTCCATAAAACAAGGAGCCAAATATGAAAAAAATATTGTTTTTAATGATGATGTGTATATCTCATATGGCCTTTGCCGGAGAAGATGTTACGGGCTATTGGACCACAATTGATGATGAAACCAATACGGCCAAAAGCGTTGTTCAAATCTATGAGTACCAGGGAAAAATTTACGGTCGTGTAGTTGAGCTGTTTCAGAACAAACAAGCTGTGGCAAAGTTGCCGGATAATCCCTTAATTAATGGCTTAGACGTTATCTGGGATATGGAAAAACAAAAAGATAAATATACCAACGGAAAAATTCTCGATCCTAAAACAGGTAAAGTTTATGCGTGTGATTTGTGGCGTGAAGGTGACAAGCTGATTGTTCGTGGAAAAATAGCCTTTTTAGGCCGCAATCAAACTTGGGAACCCAACAGAACTTTTAAACCTGAAACAACCGCCAAACCGATTCCCAAGAAACCCCGTCTGAAATAACACTGACTGCCAGGTTGAATTTTATATTGAGTTACAGCCAAAAATAGCGTATATTTTACCACTAGAGGGGGAATCAAAATATGTCACATAGAGATCCGATGGAATGGGAAAGAGGAGCATTTCCTTTTTTAAAAAAGATTTGGTACAAAATAAAGTCGTCCAAACCGTTTACCGAGTTTCGTCATTCCAACTTAAACCCGTATCATCGCGGTGTTATGGAAGTCAAAGCTGATAGCTTGGAAGAGGCAAGAAAAATTGCTCGTCAGGAAATTGTCGAACGCATAAAACATCCCGAAACCCAAAAAATCAGCAAACATAAGGCTGAAAAACGCAGTAGCCAAAGCAAAGGCATCGATTTTATTTATAACGGTGTTCGTTACAATGTTGAACAAAAATGCTCCGTACAAGAAGAGTTTGAGCGTGACGGCGTAGTGTTGCGTGGAGCAGGTGATGTTTCCGGACGCATTCCGCGAGATAAAAACGGTAAACTTGACTTATTGGCCGAAGAACCAATTGTTATGGCCATAATCCCGATTGAAGGTCCGGCATTAATCGGACACGTGTGCATGCAATACCAAGATGTTGTCGTCAACCGTCTTATTCCTTCTATCCATACTGATCCGTTATACCCAAAATACAAAAATGAGGCACGATACTATTTTGTTTATCCGAGCCAACTGGGTATTGAACCACACAAATTAAAACGAGAAATGGAAAAGCACAACATCAAATATGCTCGTAAAAGATACGACCTCTTAACCAACAATTGCGCCAAAAATGTGGCAGATATCTTAAAAAGAGTTGGTGTAAAAGACATAGACTTCTACGGTTGGGACGATGCCGGTCTGGTCTTTACCAATCCGGGGAACAATCCGTGGGGCAAAGGCGTGAAAGGTTGGTGTCTAAGACACGGTGTACATGTCAACCTGCAAGAGATGGAAGCTTATAACGAAGGTCATAATTTTACCGATGTCAAAGAGCGTCGCAAAGAAATGGACGAAACCCATCAACGATATGAACAATACAAAAAAATCAATCGCCAAATGTTGTTGCAAAAAAGGCAAAACAGCCGTTAATGGTGTGTGAAATACGGAGCAAAATATGAACGAAGCGATAATCAATTATCACGAACAACGTCGTCCTTTTGTAATTATCCCCGAAATCGGAATAATTTTAAGTCGTGCCGGCAAAGCTTTTGCTCACAACGAATTATTGCAAAATTGCGGTTTTTCTGAAGAGAAAGTCCATGAAATAATTCAAAACTATCCGCGAGGTTATTTTTTGAACAATCGACTGGTTATCTATCAGGGTGAAAATGTCGCAGAAGGAGAAAGCTGGGAATTAAAACCCGAAAATTACAAATTTGTTCGTAGCTTTTATCCGGATTTATGCCGCATTTTTGAGATTAATGCTAAAACCAAAATTTTTCTCGGTGTCAAACGCGGACGCCTCGGCGAGCTATGGCCGGTGGTCAACGAAGTCAGCGTAGATTTCTTTGCCGAAAAATAAGTTTTACTTTTCGTTATAAATCGTTTCCTTCAGGGCGAGGTTTTTACCGCTTTCCCTGACCATTGATGTTACACCTTGCAAAATATTTATTTATGTGTTATAGACACTTCTACCAAAAATATATTTATGTCATATTATGAAAAAACTTGTAGAAGTAGCTATATGCTACGATTTCGATGGCACTCTTGCAGCTGGTAATATGCAAGAATATGGTTTCTTAAAAAGACTTAACATCTCACCTAAAGAATTTTGGGCTAAATCCGATGCTATGGCCGCCAAATATAATGCTGACAACAACTTGTGTTACATGAAGTGTATGCTTGAGGAGGCAAAGGCCAGAAAGCAGGCTTTCAAACGGGAAGATTTTGTGGACTGCGGCAAAGATGTAACCTTTTTCGAGGGAGTTGAAGAGTGGTTCGAAAGAATTAATGCGTACGCGCTTTCCAAAGGCATTTTGCTTTCTCACTACATCATCTCTTCCGGTTTGGAGGAGATTGTGGAAGGCACAAAAATTGCCAAGCATTTCAAAAAGCTTTATGCATCAACTTTCATCTACAACGAGTATGGTGAAGCCGAGTGGCCGGCCAGGATTGTGAATTATACGGATAAAACACAATACCTGTTCCGCATTAACAAAGGTTGCCTTGACCCTTCTGACCGAAGCGTTAACGCGGTAATGTCTCACGATGACAGGCCGGTACCGTTCAGCCATATCATTTACTTCGGAGATGGGGATACAGATGTACCTTCCATGTCCATGGTGAAAAAGTTTGGCGGTTACGCAGTTGCCGTTTATCAACCCTATCGCTCAAAATCCAAAGCGAGAGCCAAGAAACTTTTTGAAGACGGCAGAGTCAACATCTATGCTCAGGCCGATTATTCCGCCGGCAAAAAAATTGACCGCTTTGTCAAAAATGTTCTCGGCAAAATTGCGTCTGATAAGAAACTTGAAAACTTCAAATAATTATGTCTGTTTTTACAAAAAACCGTTGTCCGAAAGACAACGGTTTTTTGTGTTTAATAAATTATTTTGAACTGTGGCTGGAGTGAGCTTGCGGTTCTCGAACCAAATTTGATGATTTTTTGAACCTGCTAACTTCGGGATGTTAGGAACCCGAGGTTAAGTACATGTAAGTTTTTGACCATTATTTGTTAATGAATCAATTATTTATGTTGAGAGATTTACATTTGAATATAACATACTAGCATATTATAACATTCAGAGACTAAATAAAATGAACCATAAGAACGAAGAATCTTTTCAGGAAGAATTATGTATCCATTTTGATACAGATCAACATCAAATACCATTAGATGTCTTCTTAACGACAGGTATATCTATAAATAAAATATCAAAAGAATTTAGTAAAAAATTTTTTGATAATAAATTAAATCCAGAGATTTATGTTGTTCCACCTGAAAATGGTGGTTTTTTGGAGATTTTGGATTTGATTGTATCAAATCACCCAGTAGAAGTTGCTGTATCAGGATGGTTTTTAAATTTTTTATCTGAGAGATATACAGATAATAGCCTTAAAGCTTGGGCGGATAAAACAGGGTGTTTAATATTTGATGAATTAGAAAAAGAAATAAAGAGGATATTAAAGGCGAAAGATAACATGCTAATGGATGCCAAAATAGCACTAAAATTATATATGTATTCATTAAGTAATTTTATTTTAGCAGATATTAATACTTTGAAAAATTGGAATATGACTCCAAGGGAATTCAGAGATTCTTTTGAGGCTAAAAACAATTTTTACGAAAGCTGTTTACAGCCTAATACAGGTATAAAAGGAGTTGGATGTTGTAGAAAACATTATTTTGCTGTAAAAAGAAATGAGTTTTCCAATCATATAACAAAATTACCTGCAAATGACGATGATGTTTATTATAAATTACAAAAAGTTATTATAACTAATCCAACTATTGTAGATGATAATACACCTTGGACAGGCAGACTTGTATCAAGCAACAAAAAAATAACATTTTATATGAAAGATGAAAATTTTAAGGATAAATTAATCAAGGGGTTATGTCCCCTCAAGTCAAGTAATCTAGATGATGAAATGCTAATATACTTTGAATATAGAACTGTATACGGAAAAAATCTCAAACCACGAGTAATCACTTCGGCAAATATTGTATATTCCTTTAATGAAAAACAATTAATTCCAATTCCTGATGGACTTATGATTGAATTACCTCAAAAAGATGAAAATCCTGCACAAATGAAATTGTTATGATTTATGGTTGTTAGGAAACATAGGTTAAAACAACTTTTATTTTTCGATAATAGAGGTTAATTTTTCTGCCCTGTATGAGTGATTTTATATAGGCTAATGTAATATGAACAATTATTACATTGTTTATTGATATTTTACTATTGATAATTTATTATTGCTATAGAATTTAATTTTGAGGAAATGCAAAATGTGGAATATTTTTATTGCTGTTGTTTTCGTGCTTATTTGTTATGAAACAAATAAATATCGCAAAGAAATATATCGACTTACAAATGAAAATTATAATCTTAAAAAAGAAAATGAAAAATTAAAAGTAGGTAGAACCGCCTATTCTATAGGTGATAAAATTGTATATTTTACCCCAGATGAAGATAAGCGATATGCAAAATGGCATGATTATTATTACTTTGACCACTGTAAAGAAGTAAGTCTAAGTGATGAAGAAGAATTGGATATTGTTATATCTGGTATCATAACAAACAAATCTAACCAACAAATTTTGAAAGAATTAATAGATAAAACTAAATGCAACCAACAAGCTCTCGAAAAGAGAACAGAAGAGACTGAATAGATAGTAAAACTTCCCAACACCTTGATTTTCTTATCTTCTTTGTGAAATTAGTTCGAAGATTGTCTGGTGTAAGGCATATTTAGTATCAAACATTCGAACTCGCCGAAAGCCTTGCAAAATAAAGAAAAAAGCCACCTAAAAAGGTGGCTTATCTGCTCTGGCTGGAGTGGCAGGATTCGAACCTACGAATGTCGGCACCAAAAGCCGATGCCTTACCACTTGGCGACACTCCAATTTTGATGCTCCCATATATCTATGCTAAAAAAATCTTTTTTGCAAGCAATTTTTTCACTTATTTTTTGTGGGGTAGCTTTTTCTTATCTTCTTTTTCCTGCAAAACTTGCAAATCGCGCTCGGTCGCCAACTTTACCAAAATTGTTTTGATAACGGTGTCAATCTGTCCGTCTTCCGAATAATCCGCCGGCAGCGCAAAGTTAACTCTGTCATCGCTCAAAAGTTTGATTGCCTTGCGTTTGTGGTGGCTCTTCGGGCGATAAACCGCCACCGAATACCCGCCGTTTTTCTTAACCAGCCGCATTGACGGAATATCGGTATCTCCATCTCCCAGATAAATCATGCGTGAGAACGGTATCGGCCTATCTTCGTCGGGCATAAACTCATTTACCGCACGGTCTTCCAGCTTGCCCAGACCTTTGTTAATCTTTGACAGATATTGGGTCTTGGTTGAATAATTAACCACTCTTGCCGGCCAAATAGGATGTCCTTTGCTGTCATAGGCATAAGCACAGCCGAAAACTTCCTTAAAATACTTGCGGATTGAGCAACCTTGAATAATTTCCTCATAACCTGATGAAATAATGTAGTGCTCAATATCAAGTTCCAGCCTTTTACCAAAACGATTAATACGTTCAAACCATTCCTCCACGCCGTCATAATATTTTATGCCTTTGGCGCAGTCGGCAAAAACCTGTTTACTCAAAGGAATTTTTTTCTGCTTTGACATTTTTACGAAATAATACATGGAGCTTGTAATTTGGTCGGCATCGTTGTCATGCCACCATTGGTTAGCCTGTTTCCAAAAAGTCTTCGGTCTCATCTTAAACAGCTGAATTAAGCCAAAATTCTGCATATCTGTTGTGCTTAAGGTGCCATCAAAGTCATAAACAAGCGCAACTTTTACTTTTTTTACCATTTTTATTTATCTCCACTTGCTATTTTATCTTAAATATCTTATAAGACAAAGAAGTTAACAAATTAACAACAAAGGATAAAAACAATGCCTGCAACTACAATGGACCAACTTGTTTCTTTATGCAAACGCCGCGGCTTTATCTATCAAAATGCCGATATCTACGGCGGTTTACAAGGTGTTTATGACTATGGTCCACTGGGGGTTGAACTCAAAAATAACCTCAAGGCCGCTTGGTGGCGCTCTATGGTCTATGAACGCGACGATGTAGAAGGTTTGGACGCCGCAATCTTGACCAACCAAAAGGTTTTGCACTATTCCGGACACGAGGACACTTTTTCTGACCCGATGGTTGACTGCAAAAAGTGCAAAGGTCGTTTCCGTGCCGATCACATCAACGGCAAATGCCCCAACTGCGGCTCCACCGAACTGACCGAACCGCGTCCGTTCAACCTTATGTTCAAAACCGCAATCGGTCCGGTTGATGACGGCTCATCTTTCGGCTATTTACGCCCGGAGACCGCACAGGCAATTTTTACCCAATTCAAAAATGTTGTCGATTCTACCTCGCGTAAACTTCCGTTCGGTATAGCCCAAATCGGTAAATCTTTCCGCAACGAAATTACCCCGCGTAACTTTATCTTCCGTGTACGTGAGTTTGAACAGGCCGAACTTGAGTTCTTTATTGAACCCGGTGAAGACGAAAAATGGCACGAAATCTGGAAAGAAAATCGCATTCAATGGTGGCTTGATCAAGGCTTGAAAAAAGAACATATGAACATCTATACCACTCCGAAAGAAGACCTCGCTCACTACGCTAAAGCCTGCTATGACATTGAGTATCAGTTCCCGCACGGTATGGAAGAGCTTGAAGGTATTGCCAACCGTACCGACTATGACCTTGGCAACCACACCAAAGCTCAAGAAGAGATGAACCTGACTTCCCATTGCCACGCCAATCCCGATTCGACACAAAAACTATGCATAATGGATGACAATAACAAATGGGTAATTCCGTTTGTAATTGAGCCGTCTATGGGTATTGATCGCGGTGTATTGGCAGTTATGACCGAAGCTTATACCGAAGAAGATTTGGGTGAGGGCAACAGCCGTATTGTGTTGAAACTCAAAAAACACCTTGCTCCGATTAAGGTTGCGGTTATTCCGCTCAAAAAGAACAACGAACAGATTATGAGCAAATGCCACGAAATCAAACAAAACCTGCTCAAACTCGGCATCGGTCGTGTGGCCTTGGAAAACACCGGTAACATTGGTAAAGCTTATCGCCGTCATGATGAAATAGGTACTCCTCTTTGCATAACCGTAGATTTTGAAACCATTGAGCAACAGCCGGAATCTGTTACCATTCGCGACCGTGATACCATGGAACAGCATCGAGTTAATGTTGCTGATTTGCCAAGCTATCTGAGAGAATATTTTTTATAATTAACAAAACTAAGGACAAATAAAATGTTGGATATTAAGTTTATCGTTGAAAACCCGGAAGTAGTTAAAGAGGGTTTTGCTAAAAAAGGTTGTAACATTAATGTTGATGAACTCATCAAGCTTTATCTTGATGTTAATAAACTTAAAACCTCGTCCCAGTCCTTAGCTGAAGAAAAAAATCGCTTGAGTAACTCCATAAAATCTGCTTCTGCAGAAGATCGCCCGGCCATAATCGCAAAAAGTAAGGCAATCGGTGACGAGTTCAAACTCGAGCAGGAAAAACTCACCGCAGCTCAGGCTCGCCTTGATGAAATTATGTGGCGCACGCCTAATCTGCCCAGTGCTGAAAGTCCGGTCGGCGTAGATGACACCGAAAATGTCGTTCGCCGCAAAGTCGGTGATATTCCGCATTTTGATTTTACTCCTCGTGATCATGTTGAATTGATGGAAATGAACGGTTGGAGTGAGTTAGAACGTATTACCAAAGTTTGCGGTTCGCGCACCTATGCTATTACCGATGATTTGGCACGCCTTGAGTTGGCTATCCACCTCATGGTTATAGATAAATTAGCCGCCAATGGCTTTAGGGTTATTAATGTGCCGTCAATTTCTAAAGAAAAACCGCTATACGCTCAAGGTTATCTGCCCTTTGCCAAAGACGAAATCTATTATATGCCTGAAGACGATGTTTATTTGTCAGGTACTGCCGAGTTGATACTTAACTCCCTCCGTGCTGATGAAATTTTGTCTGAAAATGAATTACCGATTCTCTATGCCGGATTTTCTCCGTGTTTTCGTCGTGAGGCCGGAGCTGCCGGCAAAGATACACGTGGTCTGACCCGTGTTCACCAGTTTATGAAAACTGAGCAATTTGTTATTTGTAAAAACGATATTGCCGAAAGCGAAAAATGGCACCAAAAGTTACTACAAATCTCGGAGGAAGTTCTGCAGGATTTGGAATTGCCTTACCAAGTATTGGAAGTTTGCACCGGCGATATGGGAGCTCCCAAATATCGTCAATACGACCTTGAAGCCTGGGTTCCGACACAAAACTGCTATCGTGAAACCCACAGTTGCTCCAATATTACCGATTGGCAGGCTCGCCGCACCAATTTACGTTATCGCGATAACGCTGACGGCAAGGTCAAATTTGTTCACACCCTTAACAATACCGGTATTGCTACTCCGCGTGCTTTGGTTCCGTTTTTGGAAAACCATCAGCAGGCCGACGGCTCAATCCGCATACCGGAAAAACTGCAGCCTTATATGATGGGCAAAAAGTTTATCGGTGGTAAAAAATAGTTTATAAAGGCTCTCATTTGAGAGCCTTTTTTATGTTATTCCCTTGTATTTTTATCCGATTGGTTTATTTTATATGCAGGGAGCGGTTTGTATGAAATTAAACACAAACAAGTTAAAAGTTGTGATTTTTGATTGGGACGGCACTTTGGCTCAAAGCGACCGACCTCGTGTTCAGGCAATTAATCAGATTTTGCAAAAACATAATTTGCCCTGTTGGAATGATGTCAAACGGCTTCGTGATGAAAATCTGTCGTTTATGGATAATTTCCCCAAAATTTTTGGTACAAATTCAGACATAGCCTATCGTGAATTTTGCAAACAATATCTTACAATCATAAAACAAGGAATTCTCGGTTATGACAAAGCTCAAGAAGTAATAAAGCTTTTGCGCCGGCGCAATGTCAAAATAGCTATCATGACTAACAAAGACCGCTCTTTGCTTGAGGCTGAATTGCCCCAGCTTTTTCCTTCCGAATATTTTGATCGTATAGTCTGCGGTCACGAAGCTCCGCGCGATAAGCCTTGTGCCGAACATGCACTTTACACACTTAACGGACTGATAGATGTTGACTCAATATCTCCTGATACTGTATGGATTATAGGTGACAGCAAATTGGATAATCTTTGCGCGGAAGCAATTAATGCCCGCCCGATTCGTATTAATGCCGTCATTGATAAACAAGAACAATGCTTATGCCAAAACATGGTTTGTTTTAAAGATTTTGCAACTTTGTACAAAGCCATTGACTAGAGGATCCGACTATGAAACAAAACCCCGAAACTGAAAAACAGCAACGCTGGCGACGGATTATATGGGTAGCCGCAATCATTATTGTCCTTGGCGTGGCCAACTATTTATATTTCATTTACAAAGTTTCATCTAACCATACTCTTGCTTCCCATTACACCGTAGAAGGAGATCCCATGGAGCAATACCGCAATCCTGCCGTTGCCGGACTTTTTTATCCGGCGGAAGCTGAAAATTTGAATCATATCATCGATTCGCAATTAAATTCTGATTATCAAAAACACCTTTCACAACCCAAAATCATAATTGTTCCCCATGCCGGCTATCAATATTCAGCGTCGGCAGCTGCCCAGGCTTATTTGCCGCTTAAGGACTATGCTGAACGGATCAAAACAGTAATTCTAATTGGTCCGTCACACTATGTTGCCCTAAACGGAGCGGCTCTGTCAAATGCCGAATATTTCAAAACCCCGCTCGGCTCGATTCCTCTTGATAAAGAAATTATACACGAACTCAAACAGCACAAATCATTTGCTTTCAATGTCAAGGCTCATGAAAAAGAACATTCACTTGAAGTCCAGTTGCCGTTTTTACAGAAAGTATTATCCAAATTTACCATTGTTCCGATTGTTTACGGCTACATCAGTCCGGAAGAAATGGCTGACGCTCTGTCAAAATATGTTGCTCGCTCTGATGTTTTGCTGGTAGTCTCGGCCGATTTATCGCATTATCACGAATATGGAGATGCCGTCCTGCTTGACAATGCCACAGCCGAAAAAATATCAGAAGGCAAAGCCGAGGTTGATTATTACCACTCATGCGGTGCAGGTGGTATAAACACCGCCTTGTTGCTAAGTTCAAGACTTCACCTGAAACCCGAAGTGTTAGCCCTGATTAACTCCGGCGATACCGGCGGTGACAAAAGTCGTGTTGTCGGATACGGAGCATGGTCGTTTAGTAGCGATGGTGTTGAAGTCAGCCGCATAGAGCGTGAATATAGTGGTCTTCAGGGATTTGTTTCTGAATATGGGAGTCAAATCTTAAGCGCAGCGCGCAAATCTTTGGAGTTGGCTGTTCAGGGCAAAAAATACCGTCCTTCACGCAAAGAATACGATGATCATCTGTTCGATCGCGGAGCTGTTTTCGTAACCTTAAGCAAAAACGGTGACCTGCGAGGTTGTATCGGCTCGCTTTATCCTCATCAAGCAATAGTTGCCGATGTTGCTGACAATGCTTATAACGCTGCCCTTAATGACAATCGTTTTTCAGCCATAAACCAAGATGAGCTTAAGGATATCAAAATTTCTGTTTCATTGTTAACCGGATACGAAAGAATAGATTACAAGGACGAGCAACATTTGTTATCTCAGCTGCGCCCTGAAATTGACGGAATAGTTATTCGTGACGGAAACAGACAAGGTTTGTTTTTGCCATCTGTATGGAAACAAATCCCCGACCGTAAAGATTTTCTGAACAATCTGAAATTAAAAGCCGGTATGAGCCCGAGTTTTTGGTCAAATGACATTAAGGTTTACCGTTTTAGAACCGTGGAGATAAAAGAAGATGCAAATTAACGGCTACAAAATCAAATATAGCGAACAAGAACTTGCCGATATGATGGATAACAAAACCATCAATATTGACTTGGCCGGACCTGATCTTCCGTCATACCAAGAACTTTCTGAAGGTAACCGCAAGGCTCTTGAGCACTTGCTTATTGCAGCCAAGATGATGAACAATGTTGCCTTGGAGCAAGACAATCCCCATAATCTCGAAATGAAAAAGGCTTTGGAAAAAGAGGCCGCTCACAGTACTCATGCTGCCAGAGCCCTTGAATTGTTTAATTCCTTAAACGGTGTCGCCGGTTTTAACGGTGTTGACAAACAACCGATAGAAATCTTTGAAGGGCTTCCGTTACTCAAAGGGCACAATTTTTATCCGCAGGATCTTACCGAACAAGAGTTTCAAGATATATTGATTGATATGCTGACTTCCGGAAAAATTGATGAGGTCAAAAAGATTTTGAGCGCGCGCACTATGGTTCGCCGTAACGGTGCAGAATTAGAGGCAATCGACTATACCGAATATTTTGCTAAAGATTTTTCAGCCATTGCCAATGAACTTGAAGTCGCCGCACATTATACGGATGATCACGCTTTTGAGGATTATCTCGGTTGGCAGGCGCAGGCGCTTTTGCAAAACAATCCTGAAATGGACAGCTTGGCCGACAAGCATTGGGCTGTTCTGCAGGACTGTCCGCTTGAGTTTACCATCAGTCGCGAAAACTACGATGACGAAATCACACCTTCAGTCTACAACAACAAAGAACTTACTTCTCTGCTTGAGCAACACAATATCGAAGCGGTTTCAAAAGATATGCTCGGTGTCAGAGTAGGGCTCAACAACTTTGAAGGTACGGAGCTCATTTTAAAGTTTAAGCAATATATTCCCGTCCTTGCCAAGATGATGCCCTATTATGATCAATATCATCAATCTATTCTTGACGGCGAAAAGCTCAAACAAACGATGATAGACGCGGATATTTTGGATCTTGAAGGTGATTATGCCCAATGCCGCGGTGGTATCACCACAGCGCAAAACCTGCCCAACAACGACAAACTGTCGGTAAAAACCGGAGGTGGGCGACGTAATGTTTATCACCGCCAGGTTCGTATGAGCGGCGACAAAGAAAAACAGCAAAAAATTCTGCAAAGACTGGTTTCTCCCGAACTCCATGCTTATTATGACAAAGAGGCTGACCACATTTTTGTCATCGGGCACGAAAACGGTCATTCTTTAGGCCCGAACAGCGAATATCAAAACGCGCTCGGCAGTTATAAACACATCATTGAAGAACACAAAGCCGACACTATATCGCTGACTTTTATGCCGCAATACGTCAAAAACGGTGTTATTGATGCCGAAACTCTCAAAAAAGTCTATGTCAGCTACATTGTCGGACGTATGTTTTTAACTGCCCGCCCGCACCAAATGCTGCCTCACCGTATGGGAGAACTGATTCAGTTTAATTATCTTTTACAGCACGATGCCATCAGTTTCGACTCCAAAGGCTTATTGCACATTGACTTTGCTCGGCTTGATCCGGTTTTGCATAATCTTCTTGATGAGACGATTCGTATCCAATTATCAAAATCGCCGCATGCCGCCGAAGAATTTGTTAATAAATATACGGTTTGGACAGATGTTTCAGAGCGAATTGCTTCAATTCATCGTGAACTGGGATTGAAACCCTATAAAAGAATCATCCACCGCTTTTAACATAGGTAAAACTGGCAAAATTTGCTTGCATGACAGGTGCATTTGACGCAATATATTTCCTATGGGTAAGAGGGGTTTTTCGTCATGTTAAAAAAACTTATGAATGGTGAGTTGAGTCTGCGTGACACTTTTTGGATGTTCGGCTTTTTAGGACTTCCGGCGGTGACCATTATTGTGAGGGTACTCGGCATAATGTTGGCTCGCAAGCTTAATAACCATTCAATTTTGTCTTATTTCCTTTCGCTTGGTGTCGGAAGTGATTTTTCGACATCAATTTTGATTATATTTTACCTGTCGGCGCTGAGCTTTTTTATATTCTATGCTGTTACACTGCTGTTGGGGACTTGGCGGAGCTCGGCAGAATATAATCGTAGCTTATGGTTCAGACATCTATCACGGATTTTTATGGTGCTTATGGTTTTTATGGCTTTCAAATATGTTTTCAAATTTTAGGAATTGTCTATGAAAAAACTTGTATTTTTAGTATCAATATTGCTCTTAGCTGGCTGTGTTGCCGGCGATTTTGGCGAGAAGCGCGAACGTCTTTATGATATAAACTCTGATAAAGAAATCTGCGCCAAACATCCCGAACGATGCACCAGCGGTGTCTCCTGGTAATTTAGGCATAATTTTATGATTGAACCGCAGTTTATCCATCTTCGCGTACACTCGGCGTACTCATTGCTTGAAGGAGCAATGAAGATGCCGGCGTTGACCAAAAAAATTGCGGATATGGGTTTTCCCGCGGTTGCTGTTACTGATACAGCCACAATGTTTGGAGCCAAAGCTTTTTCCAAAATGGCGCCTGAAAACGGTGTTAAACCGATTCTCGGTACACAAATGTACCTTCGCAATCCCGATGCTGACGATGTTTTAAAATCCAAAGGACGGATTATCGAGCCGGATAAAATTGTTTTACTCATTCAAAACAAAACCGGTTATATGAACATCATTAAACTGATGAATAAATCTTATCTCGGAGGACTGACCGGCACTGCCGAAAAACCGCAGATAACCCTTCAAGATCTTGAAACTTATAACGAAGGATTGATTGTTTTAACCGCCGGAGCTGACGGGCAAATCGGTCGCTTAATTTTGGAAAACAGATTACAAGAGGCAGAGGAACTGGTTCTGAAACTGCAGAGCATTTTCGGCAATCGTCTTTATATGGAAATATCGCGCATTGGTCTTGAAAAAGAGGCCAAAACCGAACCCAAATTTTTAGAATTTGCCTACAAGCACAATATTCCTTTGGTGGCTACCAACGAGGCCCTCTTTTTTGATGCCGGTATGTACGAAGCACATGATGCTCTAGTTTGTATTGCCGCCGGTGAATATGTTGCTAATGAAAATCGCTTTCATTATTCTCCTGAACAGCGCCTAAAAACGGCTGAAGAAATGGTCAAGCTTTTTGCCGATTTGCCGGAAGCAGTTGCCAATACGGTACAGATAGCCAAACGCTGTAATTTTCTGCTTGAGTTTGTTCCGCCGTTATTGCCGATTTTTGAATGTCCTAATGGTAAAACCGAAAATGAGTACATTCGTGAACAGGCTTATTCCGGTCTCAAACAGCGTATGGAAGCATCTGTCTATACCAAGGATATGACGGAAGAACAAAAAAAAGAAATCGACGAACGTTATTATAGCCGTCTTGAATACGAATTAAGCGTTATCGAAAAAATGGGATTTGCCGGCTACTTTCTTATCGTGTCGGATTTTATTTGTTGGTCAAAAAATCATGGCGTTCCGGTCGGGCCGGGACGTGGTTCCGGTGCCGGTTCCATCGTTGCATGGTCATTGTTCATTACTGAGCTTGATCCTCTGAAACTTGATTTGCTCTTTGAACGTTTTTTAAACCCCGAACGTGTAAACATGCCGGACTTTGATGTCGACTTTTGCCAGGAAAATCGTTACAAAACCATAGAATATGTTCAAAACAAGTATGGTATTGACCACGTTGCTCAAATTATTACCTACGGTAAATTGCAATCAAAAGCCGTAATTCGTGATGTCGCCCGTGTTTTACAAATGCCTTATTCGCAAGCCGACCGCATCAGCAAAATGATTCCTCCTCCGGTTCAGGGTAAGCAACCGACATTGCAAGAAGCTCTTGATCAAGTTCCCGAACTTGAAGAAATGCGCAAGAACGACCCGCAGATAAACAAGCTTTTTGAAATAGCCATGAAACTTGAGGGCTTGTATCGCAACACCGGTATGCACGCCGCCGGTGTGGTTATCGGTGACCGCCCGCTTGATCAGCTTGTACCTTTGTACAAAGATCCGCGTGCCGATATGCCGGTAACTCAATATGATATGAAATATATTGAAGAAACCGGTTTAATTAAATTTGACTTTTTGGGCTTAAAAACACTTACCACCATAAAAAAGACGCTTGATTTAATCAAGGAAAACCACGGTGTCGAACTTGATTTAGCCAATGTTTCGCTAGAGGACAAGCCGACATATGAACTTCTGCAACGAGGCGATACTGCGGGTGTTTTCCAGTTTGAATCTGCCGGCATGAAAGATGTTCATAAACAAATAAAGCCTGACCGTTTTGAAGACCTTATCGCTATTGTGTCGCTCTATCGTCCGGGACCTATGGATAATATTCCTAGTTACATTCGTCGCAAGCACGGAGAAGAAGAAATCACTTATCTTCATCCCAAACTTGAACCGATTTTGAAAAATACCTATGGTATTATGATTTACCAAGAGCAGGTTATGAAGATTGCGCAAGAGTTGGCGGGCTATACTCTCGGCGGTGCTGACAAACTCCGCAAAGCCATGGGCAAGAAAATTAAAGAAGAAATGGTCAAACACCGTACCATTTTCATTGATGGGGCTGTTGCCAATGGTATTGAGCGGGACATCGCGACATCAATTTTTGACCAAATGGAAAAATTTGCCTCATACGGCTTCAATAAGTCGCACGCCGCGGCATATTCATTGATTTCATACCAAACTGCATACCTGAAAACTCACTATCCGGTTGAATTTATGAGTGCAACCATGACTATGGATATCATTAATACCGACAAGCTACAGTTTTTCAAAGAAGAATGCAACAAAATGGGGATTAAAGTTCTGCCGCCGGATATTAACAATTCGAGTTATGAATTCAGCGTAAAAAACAACCAAATTCTCTATGCTTTGCCTGCAGTCAAAGGGGTAGGCGAGGCCAATATGAAAGCTCTTGTGGCTGAACGTGAAGCCCATGGCAAATTTAAAGATATTTCCGATTTTATCCATCGTATGGATATCAAACAAATTAATCGCAAGCAACTTGAACAATTGATTAAAGCCGGAGCATTTGACGGTTTGGATAAAAACCGCGGCAAGCTGTTTGAAAATATTGATAATATAATCCAACATATTAACTCAAGTTGTGAACTCAAAACCAGCAGTCAGGCTTCTCTATTCGGTATGGAAGAAATCAGTTCGCAGGTAAAACTCAAGGATGCTCCTGATTGGCCTGAACTTGAAAAACTAAAGTTTGAGTCGGAAGCAATCGGTTTTTATCTTTCCGCTCATCCTCTGGATAGTTATCGTGAGGGTATGGAAAAACTGGGTGTAGGCAGTTGCAACACTATTTTCCGTAGTCTTCAGGTCGGTGATAAAATACGCGCCAAACTTGCCGGCTGTGTCAGCTCATTTAAAAAACGTATTTCGCAAAAAGGAAGTCCGTTTGCGTATTTAGGGCTTTCGGACGGTTCCGGCAGTTTTGAAGGGGTCATATTCTCGGAAGCGCTTTCACGTAGCGAAGATATTATCAATTCAGGCTTACCGCTTTTGGTAAATGTTACCGTTGAAAAAGAAAGAGAAGATGCTTCTCCGCGTATTATGATTAACAGCGTTGAAACACTTGATAAAGCCATTGCCGATATTTCTCACGGTTTGATAATAAATATTAACAACATTGCGGCAGTTAAACCTATACACGAAATTTTACGCCACGATCAAAATGGTCCCAACAAGGTTTATATAAAACCTGAAAATGATGTTTGGGACGTAAGGATTGAACTGGCAGGAGGGTTTGCATTCGCTGATAACAATTTATTGAGCAAAATAAAAGCAGTTCCCGGTGTTGCCACAGTAAAGGAGATATAAATGAGTATTGAAAAGTTTCTGAATGCATTTGAAAAAATCGACCGTTTCATGAACAAAGAACCGGCACCGGCGCGCGTACCAGAATTTCCTCCGATACGAATTATGCAAATAACCATGACCCCGATAGATGTTTTTTTAAAACACCTTAAACAGCTTGTGGTCTTAGGGGCATTATTTGCCGTATTTATTTCAATACTGTCGTTTTCTACGGGCAATAGCATCGGCTGTTCATTTAATTCTCCGGAAGGAGCGTATCCATATGCTTGTACAGCCGAAGAAAGTGCAGCGCGTATAGTATTTTTACTTTTAAGACTTCTTATAATTGTGGTTTTTGCAAGGACTTGGTACCGAGCCGCATTTACCGAAGAAAAGACTTTTACAAATGATACGTTAGTCATATCTGTTCGTGATTGGAAACTTTATGCGGCCACACTTTTCTTTTTATTGCTGAATTTACTTCCGGTCATATCAATGATACTTCTGGTTCAACGAGTTCCCAATCCTGACTGGAAAATAGAGAGCCTCTATTTCGCCGTAGTTTCCTGCGGTTTTTGGCTTCCGATAATTGCGGTGCGTTTTTACGGTGTTTTAGCTTTTATTATAAAGGGACAGAAGATTCCCTCGCCGCTTATGTTTTTGAGGCGGACAAAGGATAATGTGTTAAAAATTTTGCTGTCATTGTTTTTCATCGTTTTATGCTGTTCAATTATGGCTATTGTGAGCACCAACGGATTAAAGACCATCTTTTCTTACAATTATTTATTAATGGGCATAATCTGTGAGTTTTTATACAACATTGTGTTTTTAGCCGTTGTGGCCTTAATCTCCTGCTACATTGTTTGTATGCAACAAGAGGTTTTTGCAAATGAAGAAAAACATTAAATCTCATCGATATACGGAAACAAAGACCGATGTAAACATCATAAGCTTTTGCATTCATGCATTGCGCTTTATTCCGAGTAATTTTATCTTTTTTGTTACCAGAGTTTGGTGGTTGGCGCTGTTAATGTTTACATGTAGTGCTATCACACTCTATTTTGCCGAGCAGATGACTTTTTGGTCGCGCTTTATTCTTTTGTTTTTTTATTTGGTATTTTTGTCCTGGGCATATGCCACAACCGCAGTGTTTGTTTGTCGAAGCAATGCTTTGTCCGATCGCCGGGAGTTGCGCCTGCGTCTGGGCAAGACCGAATTTCGTTATATGCGAACGTTACTCAATTTTTGGCTTGGTTTCGGTGTTGTTGTTTTTGGTGATATCGGATTATTGTTTTTAACTGAAAACGTTGACCTTAGTCTTGAAACCACAGCATTTGTACTGTTTTTCGGCTTTGTCGTTTCTGCAATAGTTTTAGTTATGCTTATCAATCTTTTACCGATTCTTCCGGCTATTGCGGTCGGTGATAATATGTCGTTGATTAACATATGGCATCTTAGTAAAGGAATACGCTGTCCGGTATTTTCGGGGAGTGTTTTCTTACTATTGTTAGTTGCTATTTTGGCTGCGTCACTCATCATTATTATACCGTCAGGATTTGTATATCACATTATCGCGATTCTTCCCGGTATTTGTATTTTCTTTCTTGATGTCAGCTGGCAAGGATCTTACTTAAGCCGAGTTTACAATTTCTTGAAAAACAGATAAAAAGCGGGGAAACCCCGCTTTTTTTACATAAATTTCAGGACCTCTTCCACAATATCCATTTTATAAGAGGCTTCCACACTCTTATTTTTGGTATAGGCACTTTGAGCACCCAGAGCAAATATATTGGGCTGATTTGCGGCAAATTGATGACCGAGAACAATTTGTTCCGCATCATTTCTTAGGTGTTCCGCCATATTTTTGGCATCGGCAATATTATGCCTGATTAATCCGTCACGTTTTGCAAACAGATGGCTGTATTTAAATATAGTATAAATCATAGCCACAATAAGCAGAACCGAAACAACATGTACATACGCCGTCATTATTAAGCTGCTTATAATGATTAAAACGGCGGCAAAAGATTTTGCGATAATGCTGATTATTCGGTTGTTTATTTTTGCAAACAAAATCCACCAATAGAAAGCAATGGTTATTGTGGACGAAACTAAAACTCCGAAAATTTGCCAGGTATCGACTTTCAGCAAAGAAATTGCAAATTCAGCCGAAAGCAACATCAAACAACTGAAAATAACGTATCCGGCATTTAACTTCAAAAGCAACCATTTCAAACGTTTATAGGTATCTTTTTCAATCCACTTTGAGGCTTTATTTAATGTTATGGAACTATCGTTTCCTATTTCTAAAGTTGTTTGTTTTTGAGTAAACATTTGTCGTATGGCTTTTTTGTAATAATAATCAAGTTTACTCAAATTGTCGTCACGTTCAACCAGACAAACTTTATCATTTTCTTTTATAATATTTATAATTCCACGCTGGAATATTTCAATTAAAAAGGCTCCGAATGAAATTTTATCATAAACGCCCTTTGCCAACATTCTGTAAAGAGCAGGGGTGCGCTTAAAACTAATCTTTACGCTGTCTTTAGCCGAACGATCAATATTCTTCCACGAAATCCAATATGCTCCCAATATCATAATCAAACCGAGCAGAGCAAAAAGCATTTCGCCGTAATCTTCAACAAACCACTTAAACTTTTTATTTAAATCAGGTTCAATAAAACCGTTCTTCGGAATACGAACCAACATAAACATTCCCTCACCGGCCAAAAGCGGCAATTCCGAAGCAAACCCCAGGCTGTTTGTCTTTTTATTAATTGAAATTATGGTGCCTTGTTCGGTAATATCATTAGGCAAAAATCCAACCATCAGATTTTGTCCCAGCGGTTTTACGTTTACCGGTAATCTGACGGCAGCAATCGCCTTGGACACAGCCAAATTCCAGTAGCTTCCGGTTACATCCCAATAAAATTCATTAAAATCTTTATAATACCAAAGTTTACGATCCAGAACATAATCAAACTCATATGTATAAATCCCCGGTTGTAGCGGAAGCTGCTCCTTGGGCACAATCAAAAATCTGTCAAAGGCATCTTTAATTGTATATTGAATATCCGTATTATTGATTTTTACGCTATTCAAATACGGAATAGTACTGTTTTTAACTCCGTTTCGGGATACGGAATATTTTGGCAACGCTTTTACCAAACCGTATTTCAGTTTTTGTCCGTTAGCGATTACGGTTACCGTATCCTTAATTCTGACCATTCCGTCCGGCATAATATCTATTTTACTCGACAAATACGGAATATGTTCTTTAGCCGGAGCCGTCACGGTTTGTCCGTTAGGCAAATCGACATTAATTACTTCAAATCCTAATTTTTGAGATTGCTGCTGAAGGTTTTCCAGTGCCATTTGTGAATGCAATTTTCCATCCGAAGGTGCGGATGAGCGCAAATCTTCCAGCGGTCGCGTATATTCATCTAATGTAACTTTGCTTAAGGCTTCCTCGTATATTTTTTGAAAAGTTGATTTATTGTTCTGCGCCTGTTGAGCAATATATTCATCACTGTGAATTACACTAAGCCCGGAGTTTCCATCAATATCTGACTGTTTGGATTTGGTCGCTTTTTTGGCTCGTTCACGTATATATTCCAAAAACTCTTCTTTTGTGGTCGGAATTTCAGGATTCGTTCTTTCGATTTGCGGAGGATTCGAAATGTCCTGATTATTTTTAACCTTAGTTATTTCTGCGGGGTCGATAAGTTCCCTAGTTCCTGCCCATGCCGTCGCAACCAACATTCCGCCGGCAATGAAATATATTGCAAAAAAAAGTTTTCTCATAAAAAGTCCCCCTTGTTAACTAATCAGATATATTTGCTAATATACAATCTAGTTATTAAAAAAATGTTAGAAAGGACAATATTATGCAAAATTCTAAAGTAGCAGCCGTTATTTTGGGTGCCGGCAAGGGTACACGCATGAAATCTGATCTCCCAAAAGTTATGATGCCGCTATGTGGCAAACCGATGATTCGCTACATTGTTGATGCCATGGAAGAAATGAAGGCCGACAAAATTGTAACCGTAACCGCTCCTGATGGCGACATGGTCAGAAAAGAAGTTGCTCCTCATCCGACTTGTATCCAGGCACAACAACTCGGTACCGGTAATGCCGTATTATCGGCCAAAGATCAGCTCAAAGGTTTCGATGGCGATGTCTTGGTTATTTTCGGAGATAATCCGATTACAACCATTGGTACATATCGTAAAATGATAGCCAAACGTGATGAAGGATATGCTGTTGTTGTTTTAGGTTTCACTCCGGCAGATGCCGCCCGTTATGGACGTCTTAAAATTGAAAATGGTGAACTGGTAAAAATTGTTGAGTTTAAAGATGCAACCGACGAAGAAAAAGCCATAAAACTCTGCAATTCAGGTATTATGTGTTTTGACGGAAGGATAATGTTTGAAATTTTATCCGAAATTGGTAATGACAATGCCGCTAAAGAATATTATCTTACAGATGCCATCGCCATTGCCCGTTCAAAAGGTCTGAAGTGTGCTGTTGTCGAATGTTCGGCCGAAGAAGTCGCCGGTGCCAACACGCGTGAGGAATTGGCTTTGTTGGAAAGTTTTTTAATGAAAAGACAAGGAAAGAAATAGTTGCTTAAATTTATAAAATATCATTGGTTTGGTTTATTTATCTCAATCTTTTTCATGGTTTTCATGATAGAGTTTTTCCTGGTTGTTTTTGCACCGCATCAAGACCTTCATAATCGTGGTTTTGTGCCTTGTACAATTACAATGGCAGAACAAATCGAAACCTGTGGTAAAGGAAAATTCTGTATTTTGAAAGCTGTTTCCGACAATTATATCTGTGACGGAAAAGTTATCGTCTCGGGATTTTCCGATTGGATAAAAGGGAAACAACCGCGGCCTTGGAGTAATTATATGTTTGATCCCGTGATTGATGATAAAGAAGATGACGAAGCGCTTCTCGAATACTATCAATCAAACCCTGATATATCAGATGAAATGGCATCATTAATCCGACAAAACGAAGAATTGGAGAGCAAAAAAGATGAAGAATAAAAACTTGCCGGCATGGGATTTATCCGAATTGTACAAAAGCATTGATGATCCCAAAATCAGTACCGATTTAGAAAGATACGGACGCTTTTGCAAAAACTTTGCCCGCAAATATAAAGGAAAATTTGCTAAAATGAGCGGCGCTGAAGTCGGCAAGGCTTTGTGTGAATATGAAAAAGAGGTATCATTAGCAAGCAAAGTTGGCGGTTTTGCCTACTTAAACATGGTTACACAAATGAAAAACCAAAAAGCGATGGCCTTTTACCAAAGCATCAGCGAAAAACTGACAGACTACGGCAAACCGATGGTGTTTTTGAGTTTAGAAATAAATTCTCTGCCTGATAAAAAAATATGTGCCTGGCTCAAAGATAAAAAGGCTGTACTCTACCGGCCTTGGTTGGAAAGAGTTCGCCGCTTCAAAAAATATGAGTTATCCGAACCGGTTGAAGAAGTATTGCTCGAAAAATCCATTACTTCGTCAAGTGCATGGGTAAGACTGTACGAAGAGACGTCATCAAAACTTGTTTATACAGTCAACGGCAAAAATTATAATGACGCTGAAATCTCAAAACTCTTGCTTGATAAAGACGCAAAACTTCGTCACGCCGCCGGAAATGAAATCAATCGTGTCGCTAAAGAAAATGCAGATCTTTTCACCTTCATTTACAACATGATTATAAAAGACAAAGCTATTGAAGACGAAAAACGCGGCTTCAAAACACCGGTTTCATCACGCAATATGTCCGAAAATGTCAGTGATAAAACCGTTGCTACATTAGCTGAAACAGTTCGTAATAACTATGCGGATATTGCTCACCGCTTTTATAAGTTAAAAGCAAAATGGCTTAAGATGAAAAAAATTTCCTATTGGGATCGTAATGCTCCGTTACCATTCAGTAAGGATATAGAATACAGCTGGGACGAAACGGTAAAATTAGTCCTTGATGCGTATAAACAATTTTCACCCAAGCTTTATAACCTTGCTAAAGACTTTTTCTCTCATAACTGGATAGATGTTCCCCCTCGTGACGGCAAGCGCAGCGGTGCATTTTGTGCACCGGTGTGCGCTGATTCTCATCCATATCTTCTGCTTAATTTTGCAGGCAAGCAGAACGATGTTTTAACTTTGGCGCATGAACTCGGACATGGTTGTCATCATCAAACCAGAACCAAGAATGGCGAACTGAATGAATATTCGCGGATGACAACCGAGGAAGTTGCCTCTGTATTTGGGGAGATGATAACGTTTCAATCAATGGTGAAAAAACTTCCGGATAATGAGCAAAAGTTGGCGCTGATTGCTTCCAAAGTCAGCGATATGATTAATACCGCGATTCGTCAAATTGCTTTTCATTTCTTTGAAACGCGTGCTCATGCCGAACGCCGTAATGGCGAACTCAGCACCGAACGCCTAAATCAAATTTGGCAGGAAGAAATGCGCCAGAGTTTGGGACAATATGTTGATGTAGGTGATGACAGTGCATATATTTGGTCACAGGTCGGACACTTCTTTTTCCTGCCGTTTTATGTATATGCCTATTCGTTTGCCGATTGCCTGGTCAACTCACTTTATCAGGTAAGTCAGGAAGGAAAAGTTAAGAACTTTGCCGATAAATATATGGAAATGCTGTCCAAGACGGCGATTACAGATTATAAAACATTGCTTGCTCCGTTTGGGCTTAACCCTGAAAAAGCCGATTTTTGGAACAAAGGACTGAAATTAATCAGCAATTATATTGATGAGCTTGAACGCCTCGATAAAAAACTGAAACTCTAATACAGACAAATACCGCCGAAAGGCGGTATTTGTTTATCTGAAGAACAACTCTTTGGTGATTCGTTTCGATTCTGCTAAATACTCATCGGCAGCAACATCATTACCAAGATATGATTGTGAGAAGCTGGTAATCAAAAATCCGAACGGATTTTTAAGAGAATCTTTATAAGTAACTTTATCAAAATCAAAGTATTGAATACGCATAGTAAGACGCCAGACGTTTACAATCGGTTCTTCTTGTTTGGGCAGGTAGTCAAGCGTTCGGATCTGAGCTTGCCAAAGTCCTCTTGACATCGGACGTATCCAGTCAATAACCACGTCACGCATCATACCTTTACTTTTGAATTGTTCAAGGTTATATCTGACATCATATTCTTGAAAGTCATTAAACACTGGAACTGATGACATCCAATAAACATATTCGCCCACGCCCCACCGTTTTGCCAATTCATCATAATCATTGGTAATTATGTAACGAAGCATAATATAGTTTGAAATATGTTCTTCGGTAATCAGGTTGGCCACCGGATAACTAACTTCGGCTGGTTGTAACCGAGCGACCTGACTAAAATAGCGGTCGATATAAAACAACTTCGGATAACTGCCCCTCATTGGTATAGTTACATACAATGTTGATGCCAATATCATATTAAAGCAGATGGAAAAACAGGCAATAATTACCAAGATTCGTGATGTCCACAAATAGCGCCGCTCCGGCATTGCGTCCACATGCACTTTTTCCGGATAGAGGCCGAGTTTATCAGGGCTTTCCTTCTCTTTGTATTTGAAAATAGTTTTAAAAATATCAAACATTGTTTTCTACTGCTGTTACCAATTTCTTTTATCTTATAAATAAAAGTAGATAAAAGCAACTAAATACTATTTTTTTTGAAAAATTTGGTGTAAACATTCAGATAGATTATCGTTCCAAAAGGGTTTACACATAATGAAAAAGCTATTGATATCCATACTTTCCGCCACATTTCTGCTCACAGCTTGCGGACAGCGCAAAACTGTTCTTCCTACTGTTGACAATCCTCCTCTTTCCAAAGGAGCGAGTGTCGTCTACAATCCTGAAGCAGCCACTTATAACGAATGGGACCGTGCTGTTCGTATAGATACGGATATGCAGAACATGTTTATCAGTACTCCGCGCAAGATTGAAAAACCCATAGATATGTATATGGCAATGGCTTTGGCACTCAAATACAACTACACTCGCCGTTTGGTCAATTATGAGGACAGTCTGATTCGTGCCGGCACCTCGCCGGTCAGCCGCCTGCCTGAAATTGTCAGCCATGCCGGATATATTAACCAACCCAATTCTTCGGCAATTAGCCCTGATTTGAAGGTTGCATGGAACGTTTTGGATATGTCTATGGTTTATTGCCAAACCCGTGATGCTGACTACAAATCAAGTGTAGCTTTTGAGGAAAGCCGCAAAGTTATTCATAACATCTTGCAAGAAACTCGCAGCCTTTACTGGCGCACACTCGCTGCTCAAAAATTGTTGCCGGTTACCGATGATATGATAGAGTTTATGACTCTTGAAGTCGATGATATGAATGCCACCGCCAAACAATTGGCAGAAAAGAACGAGCAGCAGCCGGTTGACTTGTTGGTCAAAAAAAGACAATACATGGAAGCGATTAAAAAACTTTCTTCTCTCAAGCGTGATCTTGAAACCGCTCAGACTCGCCTGTCCAGTTTGATGGGAATGCATCCTTCAACCGAATATCAGTTGGTTGGCTCGGAATATGGCAATTTTGAACTCCCCAAAATCAAAACCAGCTTGTCTGATTTAGAGTGGCTTGCTCTCAACAACCGTCCCGAATTAAGAGAGCACGATCTCGGCAACAATCCTAAAGATTTAAAAATCATTATTCAGGAGTTCAAGCAGCCGAGTGAAGCTGAATATAAGAGCAACCCTGCCAAATATAACCGTATGTGGTCGAAACAGGCCAAAGAAATCGGCTATAGCGTATATGAAGATACAAACAATCCCAATCTTAAAGATTTAGCCGTTCTTCGCCGTCAGCGTATGTCATCGCTCATTTTAAGTCAGGTTTATGTTGCTTGGGCGCAATATATGTCAGCGGTAGAAGATTATCAAATCAACATGGAAATTGCCAATACTTCTGAAAACATTGCCGAAGATTTCACAATTGCCAAAGGCACCAAAGACGAAAAAGCCCAACTTGAAGCCGCACGCGCAATTGGCGATGAAGTCAAAGCCTTTAAGGCATATGCTGATTTACAAGATAGTTTAGGCAACTTATATGTTTCAATCGGATTGGACGCCATACCTTATTATATGCTCAACGAAAAACCTTCTAATATAGCGGTTTATCTGCATAACAGCATGCAAAAATGGGGCGAGGGTGACTTTATGCCCGACAACCGCCCGTATTTGTTACAAGTTCCGGCAAAACGTCCTCCGGTCAATTTGTCATCTTCTGACAAGCTGCCGAATATTAAGGTTGAGACCGGTCAACACTTTAGGGTAGCCATTCCGCAGGAGTTAATTGATCGGATGAACTTTAAGGGCAAAGTTGTCAGCCGTTCGGGTTTGATAGACGACAATCCGTTGCCGAAATGGCTGAACTACAATGAGGAAACCCGTACTTTTGAAGGTACTCCGATGCCCGGTAACGAGGGTATATACGATGTAAAAACTTACTTTATTGATGAAAGTGACAACATTGGTTATACATCGTTCAAGATTAAGGTTGTAAACGTATTTGTGCCGTCAATGAACGTTACGGGGCAAAATTCAGATTCTTCCGCTATGGTACTCAAGCGTTGCGTTGGATCCAATTGCGACGATAATTATATTTCAGCGAGTTCAAAGCGGTGATGTTAAAACCTCAACCGTTTAGGTTTGAAAGGTTAACGCAAAAATCCCCTCGATTGAGGGGATTTTTATTAGTCGTTTTTGTTTACCAAGCGTAGTTTAAGCCGGCACCAAGGGCATAGGCATCATAGCTTGAGCCAAAGGTGTAGTTCGCCCAGGCATAGGCAGATAAGGCAT
>CAMYUM010000005.1 GCA_947301965.1 uncultured Azospirillum sp.
GTTCTGAGCCAGGATCAAACTCTCAAATTAATTCAATCCTGTCTGTCATTACTTTACTCTAAAGAATTTCCTTAGGTTCCTTAATATACAGACTTTATATATCTATTTTAGAAATATACCGTCCGCATATCCTCTAGTCTTATTTACTCTTGTGTTATAACCGACCGTGGAGGTCGCCAACATTTAAACACTTTGTTAAATGGTGGTGAGAGGCTTTATAAAATGTTATTAGCAAGATGTCAACACAAAATTTTCATTTTTTTTGATTTTTAAAAAACGTTTTTGCAACCTATTGATAAAACATAATTTTATTTTTACGCATGAGAATCCTGAAACCTTTTGCGAGCAACGATTTAAGCCACGAGTCGCAAAATAATATGTGCCAAAAACAACTAATCTCTTTATCTTTTTAATTAAATTGTTATAATGTGTGTGTTTAATTTGTGGGGCATGTATGGCTTTTACTTTTTTTACATTGGGCGGAAAGCAGCTTTGGGAAGACCGCTTTTTTTATAACGGATGGCGAATTCAGCGCAGTTGTCTGACCGGCAAATATCGTCTTTTGGACCAGTGGGACATTCGCAGAGAAGCGGGAACTTTGTTGCGTTGTCAAAATGCTTTTATTCATTTTATTGAAGTTTATCAGTTGTTACGTCCAAAACAAAAGGCCGTTTTTTTGTTACACGGGTTCGGACAAAGCAAGGATAAATTCCATAAAATGGCACAACAATTCGAGCAAGCCGGATTTACTCCGATTGCGATTAATATGCCAACTCTGCGGGCAAATTTTAACGCCTTGGTCGAACAGCTGGATTTTTTGTTGAAAAACCTCAAAGATATTCAGGAAGTGAGCTTTGTTGCTTATGGTTTCAGCGGACTGGTGCTGAGAAAGGTGTTGGCAAAATCGTGGGGATGGCGACGCAAGGTAAAAGTCGGACGCATTGTTACCATTAATGTTCCGAATCGCGGGGCTTTGTGGGGACAGAAATTGGGACGTTTTCCGATTATATCGAATTTTTTCGGTGATGCCGTACAGATGTATATTCCCGATTTGGCCGCAAATATTCCCGACTATCCGAAAAGTACCGAAATCGGCGTTCTTACATCATGGAATCCAATATTGCGTCCAATGTTGAGAATATTGCCTCGCTCGTGGCAACGGCTTTTGCCCGATAAAAAAGACTCTTTTGTTAACGCAGCAAAAGAAATTTTTGCCGTAAAATTTTGGGGATTAAATTTTTGCTCCAGCCAAAAGGTTATAACCTATTGTATTAACTTTATAAAAAACGGCAAATTTAAATCTGCATAAAAAATAAAAAAACTGTAACACTTTTTATACTCTTTTTGTGATACACTATCATAAATGGTAGTGTGGGAGCAAAAGATGAAGAATTTTGTTATTAATATCATAGTGTTAGCAGTTTTGGCACTAATGTATTATACAAAATTCTGGTCTTGGTTCGCATTTGAACATTCTTTTTGGTATTCTCTCATACCTGTAGCCGTACTGCTGTTAATCGGATTGAAAGTGTTTGGCAATCCCTTTGATCGAGGAAATAAACAATGACTGGAAATATAGTAAAGAAGATAGGTTTTAGCCTTTTGGTTTGGGGATTGCTGATGGCAAGCTCATCTGCAGCGATGGCACAAACTTTCGGCAACGGCGGGAGTACAAGACCATATACGGATTCAGATAGGGCAAGAGATTTTGGCACTTATACCAAAAACAGCGGGCGTGTCAGTATAGGCGGAGCAACAGCAGCCGCAGAAGAAAGATATAATAATGCCGGCGGCGGATTAAAAGGCGTAGGTAATGCAATTTGGGGAGCAGGAAAAGATATAATTAATTTTGCCACCGGAAATTCAGACAAAGCGGGCCGAGATCTCTCGAACGAAACATCTCGTAAAGCATTAGAAGGTTTTGCAAAAGGTGATGATGCACTAAAGCGCGCAACAAGCGGAAGTGACGTATATGTTGATCCAAGCGGCAATTCTTATGTTTTAGATAAAAACGGTAATGCCGTTGATGGTATAATGGAAGGATGCATACCTATACAGCTGAAGTTGGCACAATTGCAAAAGTGCATTTTCTGCCCACTATTTAAAGTATTGTACGAGACTGCACGAGCCATGGCGGTCGCGTCTTTCGGGACATTAGCCAAAGCCTTTAAGACGCTTTTGCTAATCGGGTTTGCTTTGTATATTGCATATATTACATTACGCCAAGTCAGTGCATTTACCAAACAGGATGCTCCCAAGTATATAACCGAAAGTCTGACTATGGCATTTAAGGTGTTTTTTGCATGGTTGTTATTGGTAAACGGACCGGAAATTTATCGTCTGGGATTAGAGCCTTTGTTGTCCGCAGGTCTTGAAATGGGATCCGAATTTATGCAGCACCAGGCTGCCGGTTCAAGCGTAGATGTTACGGGTTGCGGAGGATCAATTTCGGGAACCAACACTACATTTTATTCAGACTCTTTATATTCTAAGATTGACTGTTTCTTGAAAAAAGTAACCCAGGAAATTGCCGTATCTCAATCCATCGGAAGTTCGTTGATGTGTGTAGCTCGCCATAAAGCCAGTAACTGGATGGGTATGTGGGATTTGACCATGTTTATGACCGGATTGATTGTATGGGCTATGGCTTGGCTGATTTGTTTGGCATTTGCTTTTTATTTGATTGACACGGTTATCAGACTGGGGGTGATCGGCGCGATTCTGCCATTTTTGATTGCGGCGTGGCCGTTCGGAATAACCCGGGGATATACGCAAACCGGATGGAAAATGTTCTTAAACGCGTTCTTTACATTTGTGTTCCTCGGACTGGTTATCAGCGTTAATGTTGAATTGAGCGCTCAAGCCGCCACCGGTGGTAACGGAGGAACCGACGATATTATAGGATTAATGAATGCAAATGACATTGACGGTTTGATGGAAAGGATGAGTATCGGATTAAGCGGACTTATATTCTTGCTCGTCTGCTGTTTCTTCGGATTTAAGTTGACCGGACAAGCGGCACAGCTTGCTTCAGAAATAAGCCAAGCTAAGTCTCCGGATCTCGGTTCTAAAATTGGTTCCGTTGCTGCCGGTGCCGCTAAGGGAGCTACAAAAAGAACTGTCGGCACGCTTGTCGGAGCAGCAAAGGTTGCCGGAGAGGCGTTGCCGTCAGTTGGAGCAATTACGTCGATAGTCGACGATCATGGTTCGTTTGCCGGTGACTTTAGGGCTATCGGTGATACCGTAGCAAGCGTTCCGGGTCGAATCAATCGTGCTATCTATAACAACTTTACTCCTGCCGGACGGAGATTGAAAAATGCACGTGCCGGTGGCGGAGAAACAGAGCAACAAAATGCTTTGCCGGAGAATGAAGCACAAAATGTTTTGCAGGGCGATCAGAATAGTTTGCCAAATAATCAGGCTCAAAATAATGTTCAAAATCAGGCAAATGAAGCCAACAGAACTAATGCATATGACAATATGAATCAGGGTGCGGAACAAAGCGGTAGCAGAGCTCCCGTAACTGTGGCAAATGCTCCGCAAAGTACCGGAAGTGCCGAAGAGCAAAGTATTGCGGCGGCTCAAAATGCTGCTCCGCGAGAGGACGGAGATTCTACCATCGCGGCTATGGCTGCAGCCAATGGTATAGTAAGTCAGGCTAAGTCGGAAATGGCAAGTCAGGCACAAAACTCTGCAAATAGTGTCGATACCGAAAAGAGCAAACGAGAAGAAGAAGCTCGCGCTCATGCCGCACCGACACCGCAGCCGGGTACTCAAAAGAAAGAACCTCCTGTATTCGGAGGCAAAGACGGTACTCCGTCTCGTCCGGAAGCGACAGAAAACGCTGCGCCGACAGCTCCGGCAGAAGGCGTGGCTCCGGCAACAAGAGAAGAAGTTGCACAAGCCAAATATGATTTGGCAGAAGGCAAGCAGTTGTCGCCTGATACCGTGGCTTCAATTGTCAGCGCTCAAAGCGTGGTATCAAAAGATATCAGAGAAGAAATGAAACGCATGGTTGAAAACGCCGCCGCAAATGGTGTTGAGCGTAAAGATATTGCCGCAGTTTCGTATGTGATTGCCGAAATGAAGGGCGAGCATGTGGCCGAGAAAAAGAACGCCAGCTCCGTTCATGAATATAGAAAAGGTATTGATGATGAAACGTTGAGACGAGCCGAAGAACAATTGCGAGCCGCACAAGCCAAAGCGGCGAGTGAACCGGCGAAATCTCCTGATGCTAAATCAGGTCCATCTGTCGGCAGCGGCGGAAACGGAACTTCGGGAACGCAATCGGCGGAAACCCCGCAAGCGAATTCCGATGACAGCGGACGTTCAGGCGGAATGATTCGAGGTCAATATAACGACACTATCGGACGAGAAAAAAGCGGTGATAAAGACAACGACGGCAAACAGCAAAATCAAAGAGATTTAGATGCCGCCAAACAAGAAGCTGCTCTGCTCAATCAGGCAATTGACGGCTATAAAAAGCGAATTGAAGAATTGCAGAAGAAACTGGGAGCTTCCGGAAATTCTGTAGCAGCCGCGGAAATAAAGAGATTGAAAGAAGAACTCGACAGACTTGAAAGGTCTCGCAAATAAGGATTTTGGGGAACTATAATGAAAATACGGTTTGACATAAAACAGATATTGAAACTGGCGGCAATATTTTCCGTTATAGTCCTTTTGAGCGCCTGCGGACGACTTGGCGAACCCAGTACCGCCTCTGAAGATCCGGTTACAAAAGAGCAAATAAGTGAGCAACAAATGTTTGATACTCATAATGAGTGTTGGCAGGCGGCTCTTGTCGGTACAATTTACCAAACAACCGGGAAGCTGACCATGAGTATGTACCGTGACTTAAGTCGTGGCGCTATGGCTTTGATGATGACGGCATTTGCAATATGGCTGGCATGGCAGGTAATGAAACACGTAAGCTCGTTTACCGAGGAATCTCCGGCAGAGTTATGGACTGAAGTATGCAAGAAATTTTTTATATGTTTTGTCTGCGGATTGTTGGCAACATCTACCGAAGGCGTTTTATTTGTTCTGAACTCGATAATCTTTCCGGTTTATAATGCCTTTTTGGAATTGGGCAGTGAGATGATTTCTCAAAATGCTAAATCTACCATGAGCAACATGGACATCCCTATTTTAGGGCAAGTGCCTCTTTCTAACCCATTATGTACATTGGATAGTGTTGACAAAGCGTCGGAGAGCGGTTTTCCTGACGGACCGCGAGCAATGATGGAATGTTTGACTTGTGCCGTTAACGAGAGACTCAATTTCGGTATATATTTGGGATGGGTCACGATTAAACAGGGGGTATTGGCGGCCTTATGCGGAATTATTTTGGTATGCTCGTTCTTTATTATAAAATTAGCATTTGCCTTTTATGTAATTGATGCAATCTTTCGCTTTGCCATGGTAACAATGATGTTGCCGCTATTGATTATGTCGTTTGCTTTTAAGAGCACCAGCAAATGTGCAAAAGTCGGTTTTTATGCAATATTAAACTCCGGTGCGTTTATGATGATGATTGCGATTATTACAATCATGGTATTTTCCGCTATCCAAAATATTTTAAGCCACTTTAAGCCCGAATTTGAAGATGTTGAAAGTTACAGTGATATGGGTGTACCGTTGATATTGTTGTTGCTGACGGCATTTTTAGCAATCGGTTCTTTAAATGTTGCAAAGCAAGTTTGTGATAATTTGGTATGCGCAGGATCAGGCGGCGCAGATAATTTCCAAAGAAAATTCGGAACTTTTGCCGCACAGAGTGCCAAAGGTTTGGTTCGCCGCGTGGCAATGGTTACCGGAAATTACGCTTTGGCAAATTCCAAATTTTTGCGCGATACAAAATCCGGAGCTGACAATACAATGGCAAAGCTGAATCGTTTGGCCGGGCGAGAATGAGCAGGAGCAAAAACATGAAAGGGTATATGAATACATACAAAAATATTAAAGCCGCGATGTTTTTACTCTTGGTGTTGGGGTGGATTGCGGCGGCTTTTCCGGCTCAGGCTCAGACCAGTACTCAATGGGGATTTTCAAATACTTGGGGTAATTTGGGCAATTATGTAAAAACCGGCAACGACACGATTACCATTATTAAAAATAAAGGCGAAGGATCGTCTGCATTCAAGCAAGAGCCTTCTGATTCAGGACCAAGTTCACCATATAATGACACGACAAAAAACAATGAAAAAGGTGGTTTTTGGAACAATCTCGGACAATGGGCAAACGATGCCGGAAACGCAATAAAAAATGGACTTGAAAACGTCGGAGATTATATTCAAACAGGCTGGAATGCTTTGAGCGATGCGGCTAAAAGCGTAACCGACTGGGCTGTTGAAGAGGCTAAAAAGTTGGTAGGATATTCCAACTATCTGTGCCGGCAGGATAGAATGGATAAAATATATCTCAACGGATGTTATTCATGCAAAGTGGTAAAAGAATTATTAAGCGCCTTTCTTAATGGATGCGCTTATTTGGAAAATGTATCAAAAGAGGCCGGAAAGAAGATTTTAATTTTAGGTTTTGTTCTGTGGATTGCCTTTTACGTTCTCCAACAAATAAGTTCGTGGAAAAATATTGAACCGTCCGCAATGGTTAATGATATGCTGACTATGGCATTCAAAGTATTGGGTGCGTGGTTTGTGATTGCTGCCGGATATCAAATTTGTGTTGATTTTGTTTTGGTGCCGTTTTTACAATGGGGTCTTGATTTCGGAAACACGTTGCTCTCAAAGATTGCCGCAGCAAGCGGTGTTAATCTTGAGGGACCGACGGTAGAAACCGTGTCCGGACCAACGGGATTTTTGCCGGCAACTTTTCTGAATAAGCTTATAAAATACGTATCCGGAGTTGACAGCGTAACCTCACAGCACATGAAACTCGGGCATATGATTGCATGTCACAGTTGCCATGCCGGAAAATGGCTTATTATTCCGAATGCTTGGATTATGATATGTGGCGTACTAATTTGGTTTTTTGGCTTTATGATGACCTTATCAATTTTATTCTATTTAGTCGACATGTCTTTCAAACTCTCCATTGCATTGGTCGCTCTGCCGATAGTTGTCGGATTGTGGCCATTCGGTATTACTCGTGACAGATTTTCGGCTTGTATAAAAATTATTCTCAATGCTGCGGGTATATTCGTATTTTTGGCAATGACCGCTTCCATTGCATTGATTGTGGTAGCAAAATGTATAGATGTCGGCACTTCCGTAGACGGTATCGGCGGAGGTATTCAATCGCTGTTTACGGCCGTTGATGAAGGTAATGCCGAGTTTGTTTCGGACGTATTATCGCTTTGGGGATCTTGCTTTATTTTGTTAGTGTTTGCCTATCTTTTCGGAATTAGAACCATCGGTTCAACAATGCAGGATTATGTATCTCCTTTCTTCCCCGAAAACGCGTTGACCAAAGTAAATCCGATGCACCATAAGATGACTCAACAGTTAGATATGGTAAATAAAAAAGTTAAGGGTGTTGTTGGCTTGGGTGTGGACATAGTCAAAACACAAACAGCTTTGGGCTTTAGCAAAGGAGTGCAAAGACTTGCCGGACGTAAGGACGGTGAGAAAGATAAGAGCTTGACCGATAAGGCCAGCGATTTGAGCAAAAAAATGGAAAAACTGTCAAAAGGCGAGCAATTTAAGGAAGAAGGTCCTAAGAAAGAAGAATCAAAACTTGATACCGCGAAGAAAGTTACCAATCTTGAAGCCAAAGATGATAAGAAGATTGAGGAGAAGACGAGCGGAACCAAACCTGAAACATCTGAAGGCGGAGGCGGAACAAGCGCTTCTGCTCAAGCTATGGATGCCGCCGGAGAAGGTTTGACCGCCGCAGGCGAAGCTACTAAACAAGCGGCAGAAGCAGCCTCAGAAGGCGTAAGAGCTGCCGGTCAAGGGGTAGCAGCTGCAGGTGATGCTGCTGCCGTACCGACTCTCGGTATAAGTGCCGCAGTCGGGCACGGGGTTCAGGCCGGAGCCGAAGCCAGTGCCACCGCGATAAAGGTTTCCGGACAAGTTGCCGGAGAGACAATGAAACAAACCGGAAAAGCAATGAAGAAGGCTGCAAAAGTAGCTGACAAGGTTGAAAAAGGCGTTAAGAAAGCTGCTAAAATTGCGAAAAAAGCGGCCAAAAAAGCTGGCAAAACCGCGGAAAAAGCAAAAGAAAGAATAGATAAGGAAATGCAAAAGGGTAATGCTCAAAACAATCAGCAAAACCAGCAACAGCCGCAAGATAACGGTAGTGACGATGCCGTTGAAAATATTACGTCAACAATGACGGGAAGCAAAAAGTAGTAAAAGAGGAAAACAATGACTGATATGAAAAAGAACATAAAAATCTTTAGCATCACGGCAGCAATGCTCGCGGTTTTTGTTTTCTTTGCCTCTGATGCCGCGGCGCAAAAGAGTGCTACTTATGACTCTCCATATTTGAAGATTTCAGGTAAATTGCCGGAGTGCTCCTATCCTCAAAAAAGAGGCGGAGGAAGTTGTCTTAAGGCAATGAACTCAAATTCGTGCATGGACACAACTCCTTTTAAGATGAGCGGAAAAGCGGCTTATGGTGTATCGTCAGAGATGTGTGCGCGCGGTCATGAATGGTGCGAACACAATAAATCGGGCGGAAAATATGTGAGTTCGGCACGATGCCCTATTCCGCCGAAAGAGGCAAAAAACCATCAAGGATATGATTATAGCGCCGCCTGCGGAACACCGATTTATGCACCTTGTGACGGTCGAATCACCGTTGCTAAAAAGAACGGCATGAGGTTTGAATGCCAAATGTGCGGAAAGACTTTTGAATATACTTTCTACCATAACCAAGCATGTGCGGCGGCCGGACAATATTCACGAGGACAAAAAATCGGAGAAGCCGGCAACTTGAATGGTTATCCGTGCCATATGCATATTGAAATCAGAGAAGGCGGAGTTTTGCTCGACCCGATGAATAAGGGCTTTGATTCATACGCTTGCAGTTGTCAGCCTGAAAAACAGGTCAACCGCATGAACTGTTTTAATGGCGGCGACGTTCCTCCCGAAAATACGGATAATGTGTATACCGGCGATGATGGCGGTCAAATGGCAACTACCAGTGAAGATACCAAAATTCCGCAAAGCGGACCGTGTAATTTTGAGGAGATTTTGGCCAATTATTTGCAAGCCGGATGTATGTTCTGCACTCCGTTCAGAATTTTGTTTAATACCGCCAGCGTTATGGCCAAGTCAGTTTATGATATTTTTGCTCCGGCGATGGTAAAAGTGGTTGTTATCGGATTTGCTCTTTGGCTGGCATTTGTAATTATGCGATTTGTTTCTAGTTTTGAGGCTCGCCAAGCCGGTCAGCCTGGTATGGTAATCAAAACTTTACTCAATCAGGCTTTCAGAGTCTTGGTCGTTGTCTTGTTGTTGCAAGGTCCGTTAGAAGATATATTGTCGATGACTCTTGATCCGGTATTTTCGACAGGATTAAGAATAGCACAAATCGGTGGCGGACTTGCCGGCGGAGGAAATCCGGCTCAATGCGATATAGAACCGATGGAAAAGAACAGCTCCGGCGGAGTGATGGGATGGGCAATTCAAAAAGGGCTTGATACTGTGGCTCCGGCGGGACCGATTCCGAGTGTGGTTGATTCTGATGTCGGCGGATTATCGCCGGAGCTCGGTAATGGTATTCAATGTACGATTAAGCAAATACAAGATCAAATTATTGAAGTATTGGCAATGGGACGCGTTTGTCACTGTTTGGCATGGACTAACAGAATTTTGCTCTTTATTCCTAACTTTGCTTACTTAATAACATCTTTTGCGTTCTTTATCTTTGCAATTGTTATGTTGCTGTCATATCCGTTTTTGCTGATTGACAGTTTGCTTAAAATGGCAATTTCCATTGCGTTATTGCCGGTGGCCCTGGGCGCATTTGCGTTTAAGGTAACGTCACAATATCTGCATAAAGTATTCGGAACCTTTATTCATGCCGTGCTGACCTTTATATTCTTATCACTCGTAATTATGATAATTGCAACTATTGCTAAGCAATATGTAAGCGAGATGCTGACCGAAGAAGTAAAATCGGCTCACCAGGCAATAACCTGGTTTATGACCAGTGCACTAAAGGTTATGTTTGTATTGTTCCTGGGATGGGCGGTTTTAAGCGAAATTCAAAAATTTGCAAGTAATTTTGCAAGCAGCATCGGCAGCGGAGGAAGTGGTGTCGGTTCAGGGATGGGGGCAATCGGTTCTCCGGTCGGCGCAGCAGCTAATGCTGCTCTTAAAAATCGAGTTGCCAAACCAATCGCAAAAGGAGCCGTCAAAGCAGCAAAATATGGAGCCGGAATTGCCGGAGAAGGAATCAGCCACGGATATCGAGGATTGAAAAGCGCCGGTTTTAATTCATATGGTAAAGCGGCCCAAAACGCTGACGGAACCGCCATGCTTGATAATGAGGGCAACCAAATGTACGAAAGCGGCGGCTCTCCGATAGGAAAAGTTTGGAATTCGGCAATGAACAAACTTGAAAGCAAAGCAGGAAATTCTGCTTTGGGAAGACTGGTCGGAAAGGGAGCGCAAAAAGCAAAAGTTAAAACTCATAGTCATTACCGCAGCTATAGCACCGATGAAACCGGAAACATTGTTGAAGTTAAGACTCGACAAAACAGCGATGGTTCAAGAACGGTTACAAGAAGTGACGATTTCGGATCTTCAACCATGATATATGATGCAAACGGTAAGCTGGTAGGAAGCTCATTTACTTATTCCAAAGCAATGCAATATATGCTGTCGCCGAAAGGAAAAGTAAATACCGAAGCAATCAAAGCTTTTGTTCAAAGCTCATTACTTTCTGAAAAAGAAAAACAGTTAATGATTGTCGATATGCTGGTTAAAGCCCGTATGAACCAATATGCCGGCGGAAAAATAGACGGTCGTTTCCAAAGTCGAAATGTAAGAAACGGTGTTGATGCTCAAGGCAACAACTTTATTGAAGTTGAACAGATGAATGAAGACGGAACCATAACCAGCTTTAATGTGACATTAAAAGGTGATCGGGCCATGACCACCATTATCACCGTCGATAAAAACCGCAAGGGTGTTGCCTATGCTTCAGATGGAATCGTACAACGCAAAACGGTAATAAACGGCGATACTGTCAAACACCAATATTCAATTGCCAAAGAGTATTCGGATCAAACTCCGCGTCCGGTATTTATGAACGGAGATTTGGCTTCGAATATTAAACGTGAGGATATTATGTTTAGCAGTGAGGACATGAAGCGCTTTGCCGAACAGGTCAGAGACAAAGGAAACAAGGCTTATACCCTGTCTGAATTCAAATAATTCTTGAGCCAAAAATAGAGAAAAAAACGGCAGATACGAAAAGTTTCTGTCGTTTTTTGCACAATATTGTCATCTTTTGTGCAAAATTCTTGATTAATAGCAAACTTAGATTATTATAAACATAGTTGTTTATAACATTTTCAGAGGTGGCATTATGGAAGAAATTATTTTCCCCAATCAGATTAGAATGTACAGAAGATTACGCGGACGCTCAATGCAAGAATTGGCTGACCATTTGGGAGTGAGCCTTTCAGCTATTTCAAAAATAGAAAAAGGATACCGTCGAATTGATCAGGAACAATTGGTTCGCGTTGCCGAATTGTTGGACTGCCCGATGCAGGATTTGTTCGTTAATGAACAAAATTCGCAAGAAGATGTTGTGTTGTCTTGGCGCAGAGAGCAGGAAAGAAGAAACAAAATTAATGAAAAAGCCGGTTTAAAGACTCTGGGTGCCGGATTAAGACAAATTCGTAATGAAAAAAATCTGACTTTGATTGAAGTGGCGGAAAGCGCCGATATGACATTGTCCGTTTATCACCGTATTGAAATGGGACAACGCGAGGTTTCCGATAAGGAAATGAAAAATATTGCAAAAGCTTTGTCAATGTCGGTTGATGAATTGAAATCAAACATTAAAAAACTTGAAGAAAAAGGTTTGCTTGAAGAAATTATTCAACGTAACGATTCAAAATATAAATTGCTTTCTAATCCGCGCGGTGCAATTTCGGCCTTTGAAGCTTCCCCCAGAGATAATCAAAAAATCCCGGTATACGGAGTTGCCGGAAAAGACGGAAATGTGCTGATTGATACGGAAAACGAAACCAAAACCGTGGTTCGTCCGAGTTCTTTGTTCGGTAAAAAAGATGCTTACGGCTTAAACTTGTGTTCAAGACGTTTGGGCAGCTTGTTGCCGGCTCGCTCGGTGCTTTTGATCGACCCGCAAGAAGTTGTGAGTGTAGGAGATATTGCTATTTATTATATCAAACCGAATGAAGTAAAAATCATCAGCATTCGTGAAGATGATAACGGCAAATTATACGGCATCAGGTGGAATCCGGACGAAAAAATCGAGATTAACAACAACGATTTGAGCAACTTGCACAAAGTTGTGGCCATCTACCTGTAATTTTGCTTTCTACTGATTATATTTAGTGTAGACAAACAGGGGTAAAAACGTTGGCGGACAATGTTATAACTAATGCAACCTTCGGGCAAAAAAAACAAGGCGATGAAGAAGAAGAGCCAATCATTATCGCCCAACGTTTTTTGAACATTTTTCGCCAGTTGCACATCTTCAGCCAAGAGAAAAAAGACGAATTTAACAAGATGATTTTGGAACAGCCAAAATCGGTAAAAAAGTGTCTGAAAACTCTTCCCGGCGGTTCCGTCTTATTGGAATATATTGACGAACTGCAGTTTGGCAAACAAAGTGATGATGACGACGATGATGACAGTACCATTGAGCCGATTGTAAACACCCCCGAACCGATTGCCGACAGCGTTGCAAGTTCTGCTGTTGCCGCTGCACCTGTTGCCACCGGCGCACCGATAATCAACAGCGATAATTTTGCCAAGATTTTAGCTAACAGTCTGGCTCAATCAAACGCCCAAATAATCAGAGAACTGCAAAATGATCGTTCTAAAAAACAGTCCGGTAAAGATGAACAGGGACCGGTAAGATTGGTTGCCGATGACACCTTTACGCAAACAATTTCGGCTGCTTTGGCCGAGGCTATAGCCGCATCAGAACAAAAAAGGCAGGAAGACAACAAAATTATAACTCAATCATTTTTGGAGATGCAGGAAAATCTGAATAAAATGGTTGAGCAAAACAATCAACTTAAAATTATATCAAACAGCGATGCTCCGGCAGAGGCAGCGTCCGCCTTTCAGATAAAAAATGTAGTTGATGATTTGGTTAAAGCGCAGTCAAAATTTTTGAGAGAAACAACACAAGCTCAAAAAGAAGAACTATCACAGATTATATCTTTGGCCATAAAAGACAGTATAAAAATGTCAACACAATCGTTGATTGACAGTTTTAAGCAAATGGAAGACGGTCCCACCCCGATTACTTATGCCGCGTCGTCTCCCAAAAAACAGCTTTTGGTTGACAATGTTACCGAAGTTTTGAAAGCACAGGGGCAGGAGTTTTCTTCAATCATTGCCTCTACTCTCAAAGAAAGCCAGCAAAATTCGGCTCAAACCATTATCAAAACGATTGAAGGATTGAGAGGAAGTGCGGCCATAAACCCGGAAAATCAGCCTAAAATGGAAGATATTGTTAAGATGCAGGCTGATTTGTTCCGTGAAATTGCACGTACACAAAATCAGGAATTTTCGGCAATTATTGCCTCGGCTTTGAAAGAGAGTCAAAAACAGTCAACACAAACCATACTGACTGCTCTATCGCAAATACAGGGACAAGGCGGCATTTCTATAAACAGCTCTTATCCTTTCCTGAGGCAGGCTTATGAAGAACCGGAAACAGAGCCTGAAGTTACAACTTCATCATTGGAGCCGGAAACAGTAATTGCCCCCGAAAAAGACTATGAAATAAAAGACGAAAATAATAAATCTTCCGTTGCTGACGTCGAAACTTCCGGCTCAAAAAAGAAAAAGAAAAAAAAGAAAAAAAATCGTGACGAAGCTGCTCAATCTCAAGCAGAAGAGCCTGCGAATCAGTCGCCAATCGTGAGCAAACCTCTGAAGAAGAAAAAAACTATAATTTCAGCCCTGCCCCAGATGCCGGTCATAGAAGACAAAGCTGTTGATAATTCTTCGAACTGGGGGTTCGGATCATCTGAAAATAACGTTGCTAAAACCGCTGTCTCAGAGCCTGAAACCGCGCAAGATAATACCGAAGAAGGACAGGATTGGACATGGGAGTACCAGCCGGAAGACGGAGATGCAAACGGAGCTGAGGAAGTTTCCGGCACCGAAGGACAAGACTGGGAATGGGGGTATGAAGAAGTTCCCGAAGGACAAGAAGTCGCCGCAGAAGACATTCAGGGTGAAGAAGGACAAGATTGGGAATGGGGGTATGAAGAAGTTCCCGAGGGCAGTGATGAAACGAGTACGCAAAAAATTCCTTCATCCAACGTTTTTGCCGGAGCGTCTGACATTGTTGTTCCCGACAGCTTTGAACTTGTTTTGGTCGGAATGGAAGATGAAACAAAACCTGATCCGTATTTCGGACTGACTAATAGCGTGGGATAAGATACTAATAAACAATTTACAATCATTGTTACCTAATTTAGTATTGTAAATATAAGGAGTGTGAGATGGCACAGCAAAACAATCAAGAGCAAAAAAAAGATATTGCCGACGTTTGGTTCGTCGACAACTATATTTTGTTGAAAGATTATTATGACCGCACCATATCTCGTATTGCGGCACGCTGTGTGCGTAAAGGAAATATAGCCTTGGAAGATTATCCTTTCTACGGATATATTCTCGATGTGTTGGAAGAAATCAGCGAAACCGGCGACTATATAATCAGGCATAAAGATTTGTATCCTTATGTCGAAAAGAAAGTAGCCGGCGGAATGAACGGTTTTAGAAAGACTTTAGACGAATATAAAGAAGAATTACGCCGCAATTCAACTCCAGAAATGATTAAGAGCGATGCTCGCGAAGTTGAAAAAATGAAAAAAGTGTTGGAAGTTCCTGATAAAGCCGAAGATCCAACCGTCGGCGCCGGAATGGGTATGGAGCAATTGATGGAAAAACTCCTTCAACAAGATTCCGAAGCCAAAGCCAAAATAGAGGCTGAATTTAAGGAAGCAAAAGAAAGAGCTGAAGAAGAAAAACATAAAAAATAGGGGCATGATGTTGAACTTTAATAAATCTTTATCATTGATTTTTGCAGTCTTGGGGGTTTCGGGATGTCTGTTTTCCGGTGATGATGTTTTTGCCGCTAAAGACAAAACTATTACGATTGACCCGGCATCAAGCGCAAGAATCATTAATCCGATTGATCCGAATATGATACGTACCACTGAGGGTGCCAGCTCACTTGATTTGGAAACGCCGTTGCGTTGTTATGTCAATTGGCATACACAGCAAATGATTACTACTCTGCCCTATAACATGAAAGCGTTTAATCTCACACGAAACGGAGTGGACAATCCGTTACCGCGTTTTGAGGTAACCGGCTTTTCATTCAAAACCATGCCGGCAGAAAAAGCTTTGCTTAAACTGACAAAAGAAGCCGGTATTAAGTTAGTGGCAAAAGATGCTCCTTATCCAAGTATTTCTGCAGAAAATCTGCGCGGTGAGCTGTCAGAGGTAATTAAGATGATTACCGATGCCGCCGAAATTTATTATACCTATGACGCAGAAGCAAAAACTTTAACTATCGGTCGCAAAACCAACTTTACGTTATATGTCCCAAAATCACGCCCGATTATTTTGGCTTTGCTTGATGTAATGAGAGGTGCTGGTATAACCGACGTTACTACCGATTGGTCCGATTATTCTTTAACGTTTAACGGGGACTATGAACTGCAGAAAAAAATACAAAAATTGTTAGCATATTTTGAAAGTAATCCAAAGTTGATTGCTTATGATGTCAGCATATTCAAAATTACTCCGCAAAACGGAAAAAATGATGTCGATTGGCAAAAGATGCTGAAAGTTTTTGACTTCGGTTCCGTAAAAACCGCAAAAACCGGAGTTATCGGAAGATTGCTGACGACTTCAAACGAAATAAACATCGCAAGTTTGAGAGCCTTCTTGCAGGGACAGGCTACCGTTGATCAGTTGGCAGAAGGAAAATTTGTCGTACCGAATTTGTGGATGGCACGTTTTGATATCGGAAAATGTGCAGGGTCAAAACAGCCCGAAACCCAATTGTCCCTATTGGCAAAATCTTCTTTAATGCCGCAAAACAGACTTTTTTCGGACATAACGCTTGAAGGTCGTGACGGGCAAATTACCCAATTTGATTTGCGGAGCAAACTCGGCGAAAACTATCTGATTATCGGTATTCCCGATCGAATCATCGGAGCAAAACCGCAAAATTCGCAGATTGTCGTGTTTATTGTCCCGCGTATTATAAAGACTGTAAAAAAACAAGTTTCTAACGCAATGTGATATTGTATGAGGTAAAAATGGATAATACTCAGCCTAATCAGCCCAGATTTAAAAAGGTAAAACGTCCGATAAAACGTGCAACCGGGAATGCAGAAAACAATATGGCAGTTCCGGCAAAGGCAACTATGGATAATCCGTTTAATCAAAAGAGTAGCAATAAGTTTGATTTTAACGACTATTTAGGGCAGGATAATCTGCCTCCGATACAGCAAGATAACCGCCTTAATCCTTCGTTTCTGTCTGATGAAGAAGCCGACTATTCAACGCCTGCTCTCAAGGATCACTTTGTTGCCGGCAATACATATACCGGTACAGCACTGATATCCGCAATTTTGGTATCTTTTATTTTAGGTATATTTATTGCCAAAATCTTCTTTCCTACTCAATCAACCGTACAAAACGGTTTGCAAGGGGTGGTAATTAACGCCGAAGTTCCACGCGGTCGGGCTCGTTGCGGTACCGCAGAAAAAACTCAAGGCTGCGTCTTATATATAATGAATCCTCAACGGCAGGATTTGAACGGGCGAGATTTTTATGAGTGGGCAGCACAACTCACGGATCGCCAAAGGTTTATTATCGAAACGGCAAATATGCGGTATGCAAATGTCAAGATCCGCCCCGGAGAAATTGCTCAAATCAATATTCCACCATTGCAATAAAATAAAAACTCCCAAAATCGGGAGTTTTTATTTTAAGTAACTTCTGTAACAGCACGAAGGTTGCCGTCACGGTTAATTTGAACCACACGTAATTTATGGTGCATCTCTTCAATAGTCTTACGGCGGTCAAGCGTCGGATAACTGTGTAAAATACGATCAACAAAAGCTTCGTAGGCGGCGCTGGAGCTTTCCGCGTGGATAGTAGCAAGGCAGTTGTCGTGTCCTGATCCCATCAGTTCCCAAAGCGCGCCGGCGTTACCGGTAGAAATCTCACCACCGATAATGGCATCGGGGGTAAAACGTACTACCAAGTCGATGATACCTTTGTAATCAAACTGGTTTGTCTGACCGGTACGAGACATTACAATATGAACACGATTGGGGTGCGGAACCAGCAATTCTCGAGCATCTTCAATGGTAATAACACGTTTGTGAATGTCCAAAATTTTGAGCAGATTGTTCAAAAATGTTGTTTTACCGGTAGCGGTAGCACCACTGACCAAAATATGATCGCCGCGTTTGATGCTGAGAAGCAGTCTTTCATACGGGTCATCGGGATCTTTGATGTTTTTCAACGGGTTGATTTGGTGCAGTTGTTCGCCTTGTTTTAAGCCGTAGTCACCCAAGCCAAAAGCAACGTCATCACTGTGAACACGGATGGCTATAGCCACGCCTCCGGTGATATCACCCTCATCATACATTACATTTTTACCGCAAATTGCCGAGAAACGGTGTTCTCCGGGAATTGTTGCATAAACAACCGGAGTACCGCCAATCGGATCAAACGGAAGCTCATAAGTATTAGCAACGATATAGAGCAAATCGGTTAAATATTCTTTTGTGAGTTTTTCGTCTTTGTACATTACCCAAGGATATGCTCTTTTGCCGCGTAGGCGTAACCAAACCTGACCGGCACGGTTGATGGCAACTTCCTCAATGTTTTCTTGGTTATACCAATATGCCAGAGGGCGTAAAACTGATTCTAAAACTTCAAAACTCATATTTTTCTCCCTCTAAAAAAGTTGCGGAACATCATTGTTGTTATTGTTGTTTGATGATGAGCCCGAACCGTTAGGCTGGCGCGGGGTATTCACTAAACCGCTGCTCGGCGGTGGTGGTGGCGGCGGGGTACCAACCCTGTTTCTTTGGGTGGTTGGAGCATCGCTAGTTAGAACCGATGTAGGTTGAACATTGTTGTCTTGTGGCGAATAAGTAACTGTGGTTTGAGGGGCACTTCTCCTATTTTTTAATCCTATGTTATAATCGGCGGCAGCCTTGTCATCGGTGAATGCACCAGCCTCAGACAATTCTCCAGATCCCGCATTTTGGGAAGTATTTTCTGTACGTAGCCACAAATCAACGTTGGGATAAACGGTGATTCTGGTTCCGGCAGGAACAAAAATAACCGGTTGGTTTTGCATATACTCACTTACTAACTTTTGAAACATTTGCTTGGTGTCGTTTAAGAAACTTTCTCGAGCATCATTGGTAGCTTGTTGTTTTGAGGTTTCAGTGCTGTTTTCACCGCCTTGAGAATCGTCGTCAGTCGAGAACAAAACACTTATACCGTTAGTAATAATAGAACTAGCCAACGGCGCCGAATATGTTTGAATTATTCGGCGATCTAAGTACCCGAGAACACCTCCTCGTCCTTGGGCATCTCCTGAAACAGATTTTGTAAGCTTGAACATAGCACCGTTCGGTAAAATAACTCTGTTCCATGATACGCTTATACGTGCCGAATTTGTTCCTCCTTTATTACCACCTCCGGCTCTTCCGGCTCCGCCACTAGACATCTCACCAATAAGGTGACTACCGGCAGGAATAATAACATTACGACCTTCTTCGGTGTAAACATTTCGTTCAACATAAGCGGTTATTGGCGGCTGTTCGTCTGCTTCGGTATATATAGGACGGGCGATGACTGCAGGTATCGGTTTGTCAGCCAAAATCATCATGCTCATATCAACAGGGTATGTTGATATTATTTTAGGCAATCCCCAATCATCTTGGCGCTGCTCAAAATCTTCTTTGCTATAACCACTACTGATACGACCGACCGCCATACCTTTACGGCGCTCATATTTGGCTCTTTCTCGTGCATATGTAACTCCCGGATCTTCCTCTTCTTTTTGGTCAGGGACGTATCCTGCCCAACCTCCGGGAGGGGTGGTTATATTATCTTTGTCACCACCTGTATCTACGACACCGATTAAATTTCCTCCTGGATCCATAACCAAGCCATTATCTAGAGCTGTGCCGATTTTTTCACCTCTGTCATTAATAACGTCATTGTTCTCAAGAATATCGCCGAGATATTCTCCGTCCGGTGTAAGTGCAATATTGATGGAGCGTTTATATTCTCCCTGCTCAAGCTTGCGGCTGCCGACTTCGGGAAGTTTGCCGCTAGGCTGTTGTTTTTGGGGGCTTTCATACCAATCAATCTTGGTACTGCCGATAACTTTACCATCCTGATTAACCACAGATCCATTGTCGGTTACTTGTCCGATAACATTGCCGCTTTGATCAACAACCTGGCTGTTTTCATCAACATAGCCGATAACATTTCCTGCAGAATCATACACCGGTTGTTTTTTCTCGGCTTCATAATATTGCAACGGGGTGGCGGTGGCAATTAACTCCCCGTCGGAAGTAAGAATATTTCCGCCGGCACCTAAAGTACCGATTGGTTCTCCGGTTTTGGAAATTACTGCACCATTAAGCTGAAGTTCCCCGATTATTTCTTTTTCTTTATTGCGAATGTGAAAATCTCGATTTCCGCGGCCCAAAACATTGCCTTTATTATCAATGGCAAATCCATGTACCGAACGTCCGACTTTTTGGTTAGACAGCGAAACTACCGCACCGTCGGAAGTTATTCTTCCGATTGTCATATGGCTGTTATCGTAAATATAAAGATCGTATAGGGCATAACCTTTCTTCTGCCCTCCAATAATTACATTGCCATCAAAGTCAACCGTTCCGATTTTTTTGCCTTGAGCGTCAATCACTTCTGCCGATGAACTGATTGTACCTATTTGTTTGTTGTTGTTGTCAAAAGCATAACGGTACATAAAAAGCATTCCCAACGGAGAAGATGTTTTTGAACTTACCCCGTCGTCAGGAGCAACAAAACCGATGTTTTTGTTTCCGTTGTCAACAACACTACCGTCAAGCAAACTGCGTCCGACAATTTTATTGTTAAAGTCAATCACCGTTGTAATCGGCACCACTTTGCCGATAAGAGCTCTTTGGGCATTATAGATGCGGCTTTGAACATCAATACAACCAAGATTTTCACCGGCATAATTCAGGACTTTTCCGGCAGAAGTCACGGTTCCAATTGATTTTCCGCCAAAATTGACAACACTTCCGCTATTTACCCCATAACCGACAATGTTTCCGTCATCAGAAACAACCTGTCGGTTAGGCAAAATTTTGCCCATATTTACTTCACGATAATTGCGAACTTCACCATTAGGAGTAACAACGCCGGTAAACTCGCATTTATCATTGATAACGCTCATAAAGGGCACCGACTCACCAAAGCTTGATCCCGAATTGTCCAAAACGATATCTGCCGCATTTATCTTGCCGATTGTTGATGCGCTACTGTCTTTAACCTGCCCCTGATTATCAATAATGCCCAAAACTGTTCCGTCATAGCCAACGGCCAAACGTGCAGAACTACCACGTCCGCTGAAAGGCATATAAGAATTATTCTCCGACCATTCGGTAATGCTGCCGTCAGGAAGAACTTTGCCAATCGGCTTGAAATTTTTATTGAGCACCTGGTTGCCGTCCGCCAAAATACCCAGACTTGCTCCTTTGGGCGAGACAGCATAAATACTGTTGATTTTTCCACCGGAGATCGTGTTGCTTTCCCCGATATTATATCCGTACTGAGTAATGATTCCGCCTTGAACAGCTCCGTTATTTATGAGTTCTCCGTTAGGTGAAACAACGCCTAAAGTTACTCCGCCCAGGCTGTATATGCCGCCTAAAGAAATCGCATTACCATCAATGCCGCCGTCAGGATTGTATACATATCCGAACGGAGAAACAATTCGACGATCATCACTTACGGAAAGCGCAGAATTAATGCCGCTAACTCCGATAACTCGATTGTTTTCGCCAATAACAACTTTATGAGGTAAGACCGATCCGACCACCTTTCCCAAGGAATTAAAAGCAAAATCGTTACGTGTTACCCCCAAGGGAGCTCCGCTCGGCATTATAACCTGACCATTTTTGAGCGCATGCCCCTTTAATGATCCCTTATAATCAAAAACCGGACCTGATGAAATAAGTTTGCCCAGTTGTTTGCCTTCAGCATCATAAACAACATTCCACGGTCCAATCTGCCCTATAATATTACGTCCTCGGGCAATTTTGCCTTCAGGCATAATTCTTCCCAAATATTTTCCTGTGTTATCCGATGCTGTTGCCGCAATATCAACCATATATCCGATAATTGCACCCTTGGTATCGGCAATACTTCCGTCAACCTGTAAATATCCGACAATTTTTTCATTGTTAACGACTTCACCGTTAAAAGTAACCAAGCCGATATATTTTCCCGATATATCAAAGGCATATCCCGAACGGACAACGCTACCGATAACTTTATTGTCAGAATTATAGGCAAAACCGTTGGCCTTAATCAGACCGATTTGTTTGCCATCGAAATCAGTAATTTTTCCACCCGGAGAAATACTTCCGACAAAGCGTCCGACCGAATCAATTACCATTTTTGAGGAAATCAGACGACCATCAATAACATAATCATTGCCGGAATGGCGATAAGCATAGCCGTCAGGAGAAACAAAACCTATGGTTTGTCCCTGAAGATTGGCATACGCACCGTCACCGGTTAAACGTCCAACAGTCTGACCGTCATCTGAATAAATAAGACCGGGAAAAAGAACGGCTCCGAGTACATCAAATTTATCGTCAACAACAAGACCGTTGGGCAGAGCTTTACCGATTATTTTGCCCGTAGAAAGGCGAACTGTACCATCATTGCTTACCTTTCCCAACAAACGATTGTCGTTGCCGATGGCAACACCTTGCGGAACAACGCCGCCGATCAATTTTCCTTTTGCGTCCAAAATCAAGCTGTCGGCGGTGATATTGCCGATAAGTCGATTATCAAAGCTTACAACCTTACCATCAGGAATAACTTTGCCGATTAAATCACCGTTAAAGTCAATGGCAGTAATCTCTTGTGCATATCCGTTTGCGGCACACACAAACACCGCTGCAAAAGCAGTCCCAAGAATTTTTATAATTTTGCCATTCAGCTTCAAAATCAACTTTAGTTCCTCCGATTTTTAGCAACTTCCTGTAAAGCATATCCGGCTACACGTTTATCCAAATTGATGAACGAACCGTTGCTTTTTAAATAACCGATGATTTTATTGCCGGTATCTATTACATTGCCGTCAGCGGCAAGACGCCCTATATATTTTCCGGTGTTGCCGAGAATTGTGGCTCCTATTTTGTATATACGGCCGAGAATTCCGTCTTCGCTATCTACTGCCAGGTCGGTTGAAAGAGTGCGGCCGATGATTGATCCGCTTCGGTCAATAATTGAACCATCAGAATTAATATAACCGGCAATCTTGTCTTCACTATTAATTACCAAATCACCATCTACTATTTCGCCGATAAGTTTGCCCGAATTATTAAGGACATTTCCGTCAGACAACGCACGGCCGATTTTGATGTTAAGAGTGTCAATAACCGAACCGTCCGGCATTACAGAACCTATTACTTTGCCCGCGAAGTCAATAACCGTACCGCGTTTCAACAAACTTAAGTTTTTATCGGTGGAGCCGCCGGGCAAAATAGCCGTAATGTTGTTGCCGTTCAAATCAATAACATCACCAAGTGAATCGGTGTGACCTTTATATGTACCCCAGACATCGGTAACAATGCCTTCAGAAATAATTTCACCGACAATTACCGATTTTTGATTCATAACTTTGCCGTCAGGAGTGCTTTGTCCTGAAACTTTGCCTTCCAAATCAATGATACGACCGTCAGATAAACCATAGCCGATGAAAGAGCCGTCATAGCCGATAGCGGTGCCGCGGCGAATTAATCCGCCTTTCAAGGACCCTTTGTCGTCAAAGTAGAACCCTTTGGCATCAAGTTTTCCGAGCCGTTCTCCGAAACGGTTGACCACTTCACTGTTGTAACCTGCTGAACCAACGATTTTACCGCTGAAATCCGCAACCTGTCCGACAGGAATGGAATAACCGTTTACCTGACCGTAAAAACCTACACCATCGCCATAAATTTTGCCTAAGGATACCCCTTTGCCGTTATAAACATTGCCATCAGGGAATAAGCGTCCCAAGATATTGCCTTTGGCATCTATAATTGCCGATTTTGCAGGTAAAGCAACACCGATGATTTTGCTGTTTTCATCAATAATTACATTGTTCGGCAGCAAACGCCCCGAAGGTTGTCCTCGCATCGGAACCCGGGCATTGGCATTAACCATGCCGATAAAGTTGCCCTCCAAATCATAAGCATAAGTGTTTTGAAGAACTTTGCCGATATACGCACCTTTTTTATCAAAAATGTCTCCATAGGTGCCTACACAGCCGACCGCTTGTCCCTGAGGTGAGAAAACAAGACCGTTTTCAACAATTTTACCTAAAAGATTGCCGTCGTACGAAACAGCTATGCCGGAGCGGGCAACTCCGCCTATAATATCACCCTTTTCATTCAAAACCGTGCCATCAGGATTTACACACCCTACATAGTTGCCGTTTTGACGAACAATTCCGTCGGTTTCGACATCACCGATTTTGGTACATGTATCGTCAAAAACCGGTCCGGGAGCAACAACTTCTCCGATATAATTACCGCTGTCATCTATAACGACACCGTCAGAATTAACTTTATATCCGGTTTCTTGGTTGGATTTGCGAACAAGCCCGTCTTTTTCCAGATAACCAATATTTTTGCACCCCTGTCCGACCACAAGACCACCGCGAACTAGACGAGCAATTATTTTTGAACCGCTGGGGCTTTTTACCAATCCGTTAGACTGTATTCTTCCTACAATTTGCTTATCTTCGTTTTCAATCGTACCGTTGTTATTGACCGTACCTAAAACTTCGCCTTGCGGAGTAACCGGAATCATATGTTCTTGGATAAGACGTCCCAAGACTGTCTGAGTATTGCTTACAATATTGCCGTTTTCATCCGTATAGCCAGTAACATTGCCTTCAACATCAAAGACCTCACCGTCTTTTCCGATATAACCGGTTATCTTGTTATTATTATCCAACAACAATTTAGCAAAACCGCCAACCGTGCCGATTTCATTGCCTTTGCCGTCAACAAGTTTTCCCGACGGAATCATTTTGCCGATGGCGTCACCATTAAAGTTAATAACATTGCCGTTTTCATCAACATAGCCTATCACTTTGCCATCTTTGTCATACGCCAGTTGACGCGGGGTTAAGCCGGCATGTCCAATAACATTGCCATTGGCATCTACAATAGAGCCGTCAGGAAGCATTTTACCGATAATGTTACCGTTAAAGTCTCTGACTGTACCGTCATCATCAACGTAGCCCATAACTCTGCCCTGAGCATCATATGCAAGACGATATCCGTTTTCTTTTTCCGGACCGGCTTTACCAATTATTTTGCTGTTCGGATCAATTACCGTACCATCAGAAAGAACTTGACCGATTTTATTGCCGGCAAAGTCATAAACATTACCATCTTCACCGACATAACCAATAACATTGCCGTCTTTGTCATATACTAACTCTGTAGGCAATGCTCCCCGACCGATTACATTGCCGTTTTCATCAACAATGGTGCCGTCCTCAAGCATTTTGCCGATTTTATTGCCATTGAAGTCATAAACGTCACCATTCTCATCAACATAGCCTATCAGGTCGCCATCTTTGTCATAAGCAAGACGCTCCGGAGCATGACCGATTACGTCGCCGTTTTCATCAACAACAGTACCATCTTCAAGCATTTTGCCGATTTTGTTACCATTGAAGTCATAAACGTCACCGTTCTCATCAACATAACCTATCAGCTTGCCGTCTTTATCATAAGCCAATTTGTTGGCCTGAACCGCACGACCGATAACGTTGCCGTCATTGTCAACGATGGTGCCGTCATCAAGCATTTTACCGATTTTATTGCCGGCAAAATCATAAACATTGCCATCATCATCAACATAACCTATGAGTTTACCGTCCTTATCGTAGGCTAATTTTTTGCCGTTTAAGGCTTTGCCCACAATTGTTCCGTCTCCGCTGACTATTGTGCCGTCGGGCATAACCTTGCCAATAATATTGCCGTTAAAATCACGGACAATACCATCTTCATCAATATATCCGATAACATTGCCGTCTTTGTCGTAGGCAAACGCCTTAACCCGAGAATCTTTATCACCTTCAGAAGCGGCGCGACCGATTATGTTCCCCTCGCCGTCAACAATCATTCCGTTGGAGGATACGGTACCCAAAGATTTACCGTTTTCACCGATTGCGTTGCCGTCTTTATCAATGTAGCCGATTACTTTTCCGTCATCATTATATGCTAATAAAGACCCCGATGTGGTAAGCTCGTTACCGTTGTTGTCAACGATAGTTCCGTCAGGACGAGTTCTACCAATAGCGTTGCCGTTGAAATCTCTGACGGTGCCGTTTTCGTCGACATACCCGACGACCTGACCGTCATTATTGCGAACAAGACGGCGGTTAGCGCTGCGTGAAGGAGCATTTTTGCTTGCGACAACATTACCGTCTTTATCAACATTGCCGACAACATCACCATTAGCATCAACTACCGAACCGTCAGGCATTACAACACCTATAATATTACCATCTTCATCGACGGCAACACGTCCGGTTTTGGTAACATGACCAATTACATTGCCGTTTTCGTCAACAACCTCACCTTTTTCATTAAGGCGACCGATTACATTGCCGTTCATGTCAACAACCGTACCGTCCGGCATTACCCGTCCGATAATATTGCCATTGTCGTCATACACATATCCCATATCTACAGCATGACCGATTACGTTGCCATCATTATCAACAACCGTGCCGTCCGGCAGCATACGACCGATTACGTTGCCATTTAAATCAACAACCGAACCGTCGGGGTTTACATAACCGATAACATTTCCATTTTGGTCAAATACCAACTTACGATTATTAGCAACACCAATGATGTTGCCGTCACCATCTACGGCCAAGCCGTTTTCATTAATGCGGCCGATTACGTTGCCTTTAGAATCGTAGACATAACCTTCATCGTCAGCATACCCTATTACCGAACCATCAGGACCGACTATTGTTCTTGATAGGGTTTCTCCTTTTTTGTTGGTTGCTTTAGAGCCTGAACCAGAACCTCCGCCAACCACATTCGTATCGCAGAAATTGCAATCTTCTTTGGTAACAGCATTCCCGAAAACCGGTACTTTTTCCGATTTGGCATTACTTTTAGCAAAATTGCTTTCATGCCAGGCAATGATGAAATTGTTTTGTACATTTCCGGTGGCAACCGGGGTCCATTCCATGGTAATATCGCAAGTTTCGGAACCGCGTAAAAGTCTGCCGGTACAATAATCTTTAAAACTAAAGCCGTCAAAAGGAGCTTCCGCCAATTGTACGGATATAATATTGACAGAGGCTTTTCCGTTTGTGCCGATAGTTAAGACATTTTTGGCATCAGAACCGATAACAACCTGACCGAGAGCGACCGGGTTGGGTGTCGACGTAATCGGCGGTACTCCGTCATCAACTACCGTAAATTCTATACCGGTATCTTCAGAGGTTGAAGTTTCAACCTGAAGGGGATCGTCATTATCGGTAAAAACAGGGTCTGTATATTCGCTAGTTTTTTCTCCGCTTGAAAAAAGAAGGTATAAACCAAGGAGAAAAATAACAAAAGAAGTTATACCAACCGCAAGAATTATGCGGTTGGTTTTTCTGATATAACTTTCCGAATGTGTTAATACTTCTTTACTCATTGGGTTCTGACTACACTACAAAATACACCACTTCGACCAAGTCTGCTGCAAACGCCGTCACCTTCTTCAAGTGATTTAACCGGTCCGACACGCAGGTGGAATAACTCTTTGCCCTGTCCATCTGCCGGAGCATCAACAGAGAAGAACGGATCATACTTTTTAAGCAATTTACCGTGCTTGTCGGAAAGATTGTCCCACAAACTCTCCAGATTTTCGACATTGGCATCAGTACCGAGCTCAATTGAAATATTTGATCCGGAACCATCGCTAAAGCCTGAACCGTAACGATATTGGCTAGCAAAATTGCTGGCTGCGGGGTCAAATTGTTGAGTATTTTGAATCCGATGCATTTTTGAATAATCAAAATCTGTTCCGCCCGCACCGGCTCCGTATAAGCCTCCTTGTGCACCACCGCCGGCTCCGTTACCATATTGCGGAGCAATAATTGAGCTTCCGTCAACATTAATATTAACTTCACCATACGGTATATTGGCAGCACCATCAATCGGACCTGAACTGAAATCAGGGTACGAAGCACCACCGGCTTTTGATTGGGCTCCGGTCGGAATTTTGGCTCCGCGATCCCATTCTTTGTCGGTGACATCTTTAGCATAACTTACATCCTCAAGACCGGTATCATCAGAACGACGCATCTTCAGGCAGACAATCCTTTTGCCGTTACGCAAAACCATATCACCGATTGCTTCAACAATAATTAAACGGTTGTTCGGACCTTTGGTACGAAAACCTACGGGAACCTCCATTCTTTCAACAATCAAAGTAACAATAGGACGTTGGGTCATGTTCAGAGATTTGCTGCCTAAATCAATATATGTAAATATGTCGTCACGCCAAACTCTTTCCGGTGCAATTACAACGTCATCAGGGTTCGGAACGTAAACTTCGATATCAAAACGAAATTTGGTCGGATCAAGAGGAATACTCTCTATCCAATTGTTTTTTTGATTGCGTTTAGTAAACGTGGAATCAACAGATTTTCCGCCCCCGCCATAATAAGAGGTTGCATTAACGTGTCCTCCCGCGGAAGCGGCGTTCCCGTTTCCCATTGCGCCGGCTCCACCATGACCGTTGTTACCGCCGACAACTTCAATATCAACGATTGCATTGGTCAATCTTTCGGTATTTACACCCTCACTACGGACATAAAAGACATAACGATTGCCTGAACGTCCAAAAACGATAACGTTGGTGTCAACTCCGACGTTGGCTCCAGAGCGAGGATACAGCAACAAGGTACTGGGACCGGAAATTTGCCCGTCAAATGTAGAATTGTCACCGATGTAGATATCTTCAATCATTTCCCACTCGGGGAAGTTGATCATGGTAATCATGCCTTCACGCAGGCGTAAGGGCAAAACCAAATCCGGCGACCAATAATATTTTGAATACGCAGGCTTGCTTTGGCCTTCTCCGAGATTTTGCAAAGGATCAAGCCATGCGCTTTGCATCATTCCCAAAGAACTGAAGCCGGCATAGCTCATATCCATCGGCTGATATTGTCCGTTGGCCTGCGCCGCGCCCTGATCCATGCTGTTAACCGTTGCCTGGGCAAAAGAATCCTCGGCAAAGAAAACGCCGAATAAGGCTATAAAACCGATTTTAACATATTTTGACAGCATAATTTTATCCATCTTATTGTACCTTATTAAAACTCAAAGAATAATTTGTAACCGTGAAGCCAATCGGATTTTTAAGACGCTCTTTGTGTTTTACGACTTTATGTCTGTACGTAACTCGCAAAGATGCTGTCCAATAATTGACTTCGGGGGTTTTGGAATCCGGAAACATATCTCTGGTCTCATATTCGACCTGCCAAATTCCCTGGCTAAGCTCGTTGACGGTCATAATGCGCACATCACGAATCATTCTGCGGGTGCGGATTAAATCAAGAGCACGATTGGCCGTATTTTTCAAAAAGTCATCATATACCGTTTGCGCCGACATTTCCTGAATCGCGCCGCCCGGCATCCACCTGGCCTCAACCTCTTTAATGTCACGATTGAAAGAACTGCGCATTAAAACATATTGGCGAACAAATACTTCCGTAATGTTTTTTGCCGCAGTCATGTTTCTGTTGAGCGGAACCAGGTTATAGACCTGTTCTTCTTTGTTTTGAAAAGTAAGCAGGAACGGTTCAACACGGTAGAGCGGAATAACCTGAGCAACCGCCAAAAGAAGGATTATGTTACAGCAAAAGCTTATTGCCGTAATTATGGCAAAGGCGCGAGCTGTCCACAAATATCTTTTTTCTGCCACGTTGGCAACAAATACATCTCCGGATGAAGATGGTTTGCTCTTGGCGGCAGGCGTGTTGCCGGGCAGAAGACGTTGATTATTGGGGGTATTTCCGATTGGTGTGGCCATACTTTTCAAACTCTCCGAATAAGTTAAATAGTCTCAACAAACCAATCCGGCAAAGTGTGCGGGAGCTCAACCTGCAAGCAAGCACAAGGCGAAAGTTTGAGCTCGTCAGTTGCCTTACCGACTTCAACCGGTTCCGGCTCATAATAAGAACCGAAAAGGCCACAACCGGCCAATAATACGACAAATAAAAGAAGTATTATTTTTTTCATCATAAGAATATTCCTCTGTTAACTATAGTTAGTTTGACTTTAGACTCTTTTTTTGTAAAAGTCTAAATATAACCAACTTATTAACAGGCAATATTAAAATTGAACTTTTGCTTGATCGTATTTAACAACCGTAAAACCGAGGGGATTGAGCAAACGACGCCCCATAAATATACGTTCAGGAATAAAATATGCCGTAACCGAAGCAGTCCAATAACTTGTATTCAGGACCAAGTAGCCGCTTTTGTCGCTACGGTCTTTATTCGCAATTTCAAATGTCTTAAAATTCACTTTCCAAACCGCACTACGTTTGCCACCGACACGTTGCGCAGATATAATTTCCACCTCTTGAGAAACTTCTTTTTTTTGATTAGACCTTTCAACAGCTTCAAGATTTTTGTTAAACTCCTTGTATACGCTTGCACTGGATAAGAAGTTGACTATTCCGCCGGGATGCCAACGAGACATCATTTCAAGTTTATCATTAAGAATTGTATTGCGATATATGACATATTGACGAACAAAAGTTTCCATAAATTGTTCGCGCGATGCCATATTGTAGGCAATCGGCTCATAGCGGGCAATGTCTTCGGAACTGTTTTGATTGATAATTAAAAACGGTTCAACCGTAACCATCGGAGCAAGCTTAAATAAAGCCAGTGATGCGGCGACAAAAACAATCAACGATATGGCTGCAGTAAAAATAAACATACGCGACAGCCACAGGTAATAATACATTTTAACGCTGCGTTTTTCTTTTTCGGCCTGACCGAGAAAGTGGTATATTCTACCACTTTTGTCGGTCAAAGCCATTATTTTAGTGTTCTCAAGTATATTACCTAATTTACTCATTTACTGGCGTTCTCTAATACGGCATACATACCGGGCGTTCATAATTATCAATCTGTTCTTGGATAGAATCATAGCCTTCCTTACGAGATTTTTCAATTACTTTTTCGTTTGTTACCGCAGTCTTCATACTTTCCGTCAGAGAAGCTCCGGATTGAGTATTTGTCGTCAAACTGACTTTATACTTGCTGTCCTGCATCAGAGCTTTATATGTATTGTTCAATCTTTGATAACGCTCGTTAACCGTCTCGTTACCATGATTGATTGAGCTCATAGAGCTTGAAATTCTGCCCATAAGAGTATTCTTTGTTTCCACAAGTTTTTTAGAAACATAATTAAAGTCACTTTCTGATGCAAAATTAATATCCTCTTTCAGCTTAAAGCCTATTTTATCAAACAATTCAACAATACTTGTTTTGAGGTTAGCCATATTGGCTTCCATTTCCTCAAGGTTCTTCTTGATGTCAAGCTCTTTGTCTACAAAGTGCAGGAAGTCACCGATTTGGTTGTTGGTAAACATCGCGCGCTGATAAATGTTGTCATCAGCATTAAGTTTATATTTCCCGTTTTTCTCGGCTTCTTTCTCCTTTTTAATCAAGGTTGTAAAGCCATAATAAGGAAGTTTATTCATAGACAAGACGCCATCGTTATACCTTAAGAACATACCAAGCTCACTGTTGTTGGTATCGCTGATACCTCCGGCAGCATTACCAAGTGTTCTGCGATCTTTCTTCTTTTCAATATCAGCGTCATATATGATATAGGTGTTAAGTGTATTTCCTATACCGATAGTTTGACCGTCTACGCGCAAATCCTTACATTCATAAAGTTTCTTATACCTTTGCATATTTGACGGTGACGAATTTTTCTGAATATCGACAACTGAATATTTACCGTTATCAGAAATGTCAATTATATAGTGACCTGAACGGCAAGGAAGTTGTGAGCCTCTGGCAAAGGCTTTACCTTCGCCGCCTTTTTCAAGAACAACATTAAGGTCGACACCTCTTTCGATAAACGCTTTATCAGAGAGGAGTAATTGCCAAATATACGGTTGTTCAAGTCCATATTCAAGAAAAGCATTACGATTGAGGCGACCGTCATCACTTACATCAAGACGTTTGTAGTCTGTCGTATCCAAGTGGATCATGTCACGAACCGGAGGATAGTGGGCGACGAGCGGAGCTTTGGGCGCCGTAAAGTCGCGTGCTTTGGCCGGTAATCCGACAAAATATTGCTCATCCCCGGCATCACAGCTGTACTGTGCACAAATCTCACTTAAAGAAGGTTTGAACAAATTCTGCAAGAGAGGAATTATGCTTTCCGGACTTACACTCAATGATCCGATGGCGGAAGCGACACTCTTTTCAAAGCAATTGCGGGGCAAGCTTTGCAGCGTGGTAATCAAGTTGGAGTGCTTTTGAACAACTCCGGAGTGATTACTATTTAGATACAAAACGTCATTGGCTTTCATTGCTGACAAATCTTCTTCGTGATTTTCAATAAACTTGATTGCACAAGTGCGTGCCGTACCGATTAAGCCGTCAGCTTTACTGATAAACCCAAGAGCGTCGCCGTCAGATATGCCGACACTTTGTGCGATTGTTGATAGAAGCGGGGCAATCTCAGGATTGTTTTGCAGTGCAATCATTTGGGCATCATAGTCGCTTTCGATTGAAATTATCTCATGTTGATATCTGTCCTTAATTTCTTTAATTTGGGCATTCAACCTATCAATAGCGGCTTCTACTTTATCGCGCTCAAGTTCGTATTTTTTAAGGGTAATACGTTTTTCGCCGAGTTCTTCTACGTTTTCAGCATATGATTCAGTCGCATTTGCAAATGTATCTTTTGCTTCTTTGTACAAAGAGGAATCAGACGGCGTGCCGCGATTGTTCATAGATTCAATTTGTCTGTTAGCGCTTTCGGCACGAGATTTATTATACGACGATTGCTGATTTAAGCCGTTAATTTCTTCCGTAATTTCAACGATAGATTCAGTCCATGCGTCAAGTTTTTCATCCAAACTGTCTTTTTGATTGTAGTACGGAGCAAGCTCGTTGGCTTCTGCCTGTCTGATTTGACTCAGCTTTTGAGTTTTTTCGGCCAAAAGTTTGCTGGATGCTTTTAGCGGAGGTTCCATATTTTCCATCGCGCTTGCCAACTGTCCCAAAGCGGTAGCTGTAGCATCTTTGTCTTCGCCTTCTTCCTGTCCGCTATTAAACATTTGAGCGATAGATAATGCAACTTTGGTAAAATCAAGCTCTCGCAAATATGCTTTCATATCTCCATATTTGCCGCTGATATATTGATCATAATAGCTGCGTTGGTCGTTCCAAATCGGGAACGGGTTCGCGGCTTTGCCATAAGCGGGTTGGTCTTTATACTGGTCTGCAACTAATTCCATAGCCGCTTTTCTACCGATTATCCAATTCAGCAGTTCAACTTCGCGAACAGAATCCGAATACTCCTGATCATGGCTGGGTTTGTTATATGATTCTTCTACCCGTTTATCCTCGTTTTCTTTTGCGAGTTGGTCAGGGTCAACATCTACTAAAGTTTCACTATCTTCTTCTGTGTTTATGTCATAGTTAGAAAATGAGTTTACGTCAATTGCAGTACCGGCATCATTATTCGCTGATTGATAGGCGGTAATAGCCCATTGAGACATACCTTTACGAGAGTTGTAATCACAGGCGTTTTGGGGGGCTTTTGCCTGTCCGAACCACACGTTGTTAGGCTCGGAATAATGGCGTCCGAGATATCTGATTACGCAGACATCGGCTTCTCTTACAGCCTCGACCGATCTTTCGTGAAGTTTTTTGTAAAGGCTATACTGCTTATACATTGCTCTATATTCGGGCATACGCTGCAACATGTTGTGAACATCAAGTGCAGAGTTAACAATTTCTTGTGTATTTGCAATTTGTTTTAGGGCTTCAAGTTCGGCTTCGCTGCCTTCAAGTTGAGCAGAAGTGGCTGGAACTGGCGCTTCAACAAAGCGGTCGGCTGATTTGCCTTTGTCCGCAGTTTCTTTTTGAGTGTTTTCGGCACTGGCTTCTTCCTCGTTACTTGACGGGGCGGCGGCTTCCTTTGACATATATTGAGCAAACATCAACTCAATGCTTCCGCTTAATTCAGAAGTTTTTATTGATGATGTGTCTTTGTTTTCTTTCTTCATTTCTGCCGGCAATACCTGTCTCCCGCCATGCATCATGCTCGCAGCATAATATTGGTTGCGCATGGCCACGAGTTCCTCTGTAATTTTTAAGATATCATTCATCTTGCGGGCTGCCATATAAGTGTTATAGTCAACACCGTTTTCTTCTTCCGAGTTGGCGGTTGAACCTTCTCCGTCTGAAGTCATTGCTTCTTCGGTAAAGGCTTCTACCTCTTTACGATATCTTCCTAAATCAGTTTCCAGCCTATCAAGCGCAGTTCTCACTTCAACTAGTGTATCATAGTAAAATTGCTCGGCTTTTTGCTCATATGCTTTCTTTATGCGGGGATCATCTGACGGATATTGTAAAAACAACTCATGAAATGCGGTTTTAACAGCATCATAGTCGTACACATCAACCGAACCTCCCATGTCAAAATCTTTGGTTCCCGGGATTTTGCTGACAAGCTTGGTAATCGTTCCTCTCAACTTGTCTGTTGTTGATTTTACGGCTGTTAACGCCTTTTTGACGTTGGCAACGACTTCTTCTTGTATTGTGGCCAAATATTGTTCAACTTGCTGAATAGTCGATTGGACATCGCCCGGAGCATCAAAAGATATACCGAACAAAAGTTGCGCATCCGCCGGTTTGGACATTAAGAGCCCGCCGGTCACGACACAAACAGCTAGAAAAATACGGCTAAAAATTTTTTTCATTTGTTTTCTCCTTTACTACTGTCAATGTCGACGCATTACTCTTTTGTTGCGGATGCCGAAATATCGGCAAGTCCGGCCGCAACTGCCGGTTCTGATGCGGCAGTAATAGAACTGTCTAACGGGGTTCCCTGTGTTGCCGGAGATAATGTTACGTCGTCAACATCATACTCAGGATCTTCGGGATTAAACTTATAATTATCAAAGTTAAAGTTATCTACTGCCGTAGTGGCATTGATTTTTTGGAAACCGCTGTTTGACAAATCATAACTTATATCCAATTTGAGTCTTTGTAACACCAGTTCTGCATAGTCTAGTAACGCTAACATGTTAGCCTTTTTCAACTCAAGCGATGCTGCGGCATTGGCAGATGTAGAACCCTCAAGGGTGCTACTGGCGGCTTGATTGACGGTTTGAGCGTTTTCATTATTGGCAACCAACTGAGCACGAATAGCCGTGGCTCGTTGCATAGCTGTATTAAGATCTTGCCAATGCATAGAATCATATCTTTCTTTGTAGGCATAAACAATGTTGCTCGTAACTCTGGTATCTTGAGCCGGAGATAACATTTTTACAGTATCTTTCAGATCCTCAACTGAATTATAGTTTTTGGGTAACGGATTAAAATCTGAAAGTATTGCTTTCAGTTCGGCACGGGCAGCATCTTTCATATCATTAAACCCTTGCAATGCCTTGTTCAGTGCATCGTTTATGCCTGTGGTTTCGTTTTGGGCATTGGCGATTATTTCGTCTTTTTTGGCAATCAGCTCACTTATTTTTGCAGTGTTGGCCACAGCATGATCGGGATTAAGCAGACTGTCCTGTGACAGTTTATTAATGTTGTCATTAATGCTTTTTTCCTTTTCAGCCGCTTCTTTTGCAATGGCTCCTGCCTCTTGAGCGGCTTTATCTTTGGCTTCGGTCTTCTGAATGTCTATTTTCTTGATTTTTGATGACAAAACCGAAATTTGCCGATAATCGGCACCTAAAATATTTTGAATGGAGTCAAAGTTTACGCTTTTTACAAAATCATAAGCCTCACGAGCTCCCTCGCCGATTTGGATAATGGTTTGCATGATATTACTTTCCATAACCATTTTATAAGCTTTATCAACTTTAGTCTTGATGGTTGTATAGCCCTTTTGCAAACTGTTGACGAGGTCCACTTTGAAAGGCGGCAACAAAAAAGCTTCAGCTTTCAGCGGAAAAAGCGAAAACAGAATGGAAGCCGCAATTATGATTGACTTTATTTTTTTCATTGATTGCCTCCTTCTTTTTCATCTTCTTCATCCGCTTCAGGAACTCTCAAATTGGCGGCGATAAGACGACGCTGAAACTCGTTAAGCGAACTTTGCATATCTAAAATTCGTGTAAAGCGACGAGCAGTTTCCATGGTTTCTTTCTTCAGCATTTGCTTGGTAGCACGGTTGTTTTCAAGCAACGACGGTTGGTCGTCTCCACTTTCTCTGTCTTTGGCCATTCCGGTACGAAGAGTAAATGCGTAGGCATACAATCGACTCAAATCTTCACGCATAATGTCCGCATTGTTATTTTCGTTGGCAACAGAAACTACTATTTGATCCTTTTTACCAATATTGGCCATGGTGCCTTTTTGGATAGCTTTTTCCAAATTGCGAAGGTTTCCAAGATTTTCTGACACAATCGGAAGCGTGCGAACAGGGATGTTTTTGAAATTGAGTTTGCTTGATACTTCAAACAATTTGCCTAAAGGTCCTTGGCGCAACGCATTCAATTGACTTTCAATTTTCTGATATTTTTCCTGAATGACCTGAGCTTTCTTTTGAATGTTTTCAATAACACTCAAAACCGTTTCAACTAGCTCAAAGTCAGCCCTGGCATCGGGAATGACCGACATCCAAAAGCATAAAGCCAACAATGTCAGCAGTATTTTTTTCATTATTGACCTCCATTTGAGCTTTCAGATTTTTCGCTATCTACCAATATATTTTTTGAAGTCGCACAGATTTGCTGTACTCCCTGAAGAAGGATGGCTGCTGACTCTAACATATTCATCTGATTTAATAATTTTTGAGTTTCTTCTCCGTTCATTCCAATTACGCCGGTATCGTCACGAATTGTGCTGCTTTCGGCACCGAGTTTGTCTTGTTTGTCAAGAGTGTCGGTATAATTAGATGCCTCATATTTAGCTTTTGTTGATTCAGAAAGCAGGGCAACCACGGCTTCATAAACCATGGTTTCACAGTCCTTACGACTGTTAATAGCATCTTCTTGGTCTTTGGCGTTGTTTTCTGCAACAATTTTGGTTGCACAGGACTTCATACCATCGTAACTGACTAAATCTTTAACGCTCAAATCGCATCTTTTGGCAAACGGAGTTATAAAAGTTCCTTTTGAGTCATAATTAACGCCTTTTTCGTTACTGATTTCAGCAGCAAATACCTGACGGCTGGTAAAACTGAGTTCACTGCTTGAAATCTTGTCAAGTTGTATCGGTTCACGCAATTTTGACGGAGATATTCTGAATTTTGGACTGGGTTCTTTTGTGGCAGAATCAGGAGAAATAGATTCAGTGGCAGCATCTGAAGAAATTGTATCAACAGCAGCTTTTGTTGCTGCGCCTGCCGGGGTTGAGGGAGTTCCCAAATCGATTTCCGTCGAAATATCGTCCGAAGAAGCGAAAGGCTGACGACCGGTTGATGGGTTTGCACTATTGGTGGTGTTGCCCGGTTTGGCATCAAATATGCCAGGGAGATCAGAACTGTTTGTTCCGTTAGTCGTATTACCGCTTGACGGTCCGGCATCGACTACATTGCTGCCGGAGGTTGTATTACCGCTTGACGGTCCGGCATCGACTACGCTGTTGCCGGCAGTGGTGTCATTTTTTGATGTTTCCGTAGTAGAAGTTGTATCGGGATCATAATCAGCGTCGTTTTCTGCGCTATAGTCTTCAGAATATCCGCCGTTTTCCGTTTCTGAACTATCATTATAGTTTTCTTTTTTAGGATTCAGCTGATCAAGGAGAGCCTGGTATTTGGCTTTGCGGGCTTCAATTTCATTTTTATATTTATTGTAAGCCGCCTTGCCCTCTTGAATTCGAGCTTGAGCTTCTTGAGCTAATTGTAAGGCTTTTTGAATGTTCTCACCAAACAAATCTTTGAATTTGCTTAATGTTCCGGCAGCGTCACCTATTGTTGAAAGTAGCGAACTGCCGTTGGTAATGATTTCAACAGCTTGCATAACACCGGTTGCGCCATTAATAACAATACCGATTGTACCTGCAATGTTACCGGGGTCTAATGTGACCAACGCTTTTGCCGGTGATGACGTCATAATAATCGCCGCGCATGCCGAAACCATAGTAATAGACTTAATTTTTATCATACCATCCTCCCTTATGAGATTCTCCCTCATAATACATGATAGCATAAAAAAAACTGTTTATAAACTTATTTTGATATAATCAGGCTAAATTTAAATATTTTGTAACAAAGTTTTCTTCGCCATACTGTCTTATGAGGTCTTCAACCAGCAAAACATTCTTGCGGCTGGAGTTATAAAGCTTAAGATACGGACCGAGTCCGCTTAAATTGACATCCAAAATAACCGACTCTCCCGTCGCCGGACGTGAAAGCAAAATTGCATACGGAAATTCACGATATGATTTACCGAAAACAAAATCTATTTCTCGTTGGTTGAGATTCCAGTTTTCATAGTCCTCAGGACGAGCTTGCGGGTTACGGAAGAAAATTACGGTCTGGCATTGACCGCGAATAACCTCGCCAACCCCTAAAGAGTCAATAATATTCGGTTGTTGGAAAGCGCAAAGGTAAGCTTGGCGTTTTTTACGTCCTTCTTGCAGACCTATAATAAAGTAGTCGCGGAACATCGGGTGCTTTAACATAGGTGCGGTTTCATCAATCATAATCAGTGAAGGAACACCTGTTTCACCGGTTTCGGACTGAATACGGTGCATGATATAACTGATGACCGCAGGAGCCAATGTGTCATCTTCAAAAATGTGAGTAAAGTCAAATGCCATAAAGCGTTTGCTGTGCAAATCAAGGCTATCGGTAGTGGCATTAAAAATTTTGCCGTATTGGTCCGGATTGACCCAACGATAAAGCTCTCGGCGCATGTTCCCGGTCGGCGAAAAACAGCTTTTATATAAATTGCTCATAACACGTTCTTCAGGACGAAGATAATCAAATGCCGTAGTTACGGCACGAGCAATTTCTCGCTCAGAAAGAGCATCATCAACCATGGTAATCGACTTCATCCAACGACGCAAAAATGCACGGTTATTAGGTGTTGGAGAGGCATCAAACGGGTTAAGCGACACATTTTTCTCATCCCCGTCAAAACCAATATATGCTCCGCCAACCGCACGAGTGAAAATTTCCGCACCCAAGTGACGGTCGAAGAAAAATACTTTAAGGTCTTTGTGGCGCATGGCCTGTCCGGCCAAAAACGTCAGCAAAGTCGTTTTACCTTGACCGGTAGGTCCGATAATACAACAGTGAGCAACCGCCGCTTCTTCAGAAGATACGTGGAACTGAAAACGATAGCCGGATCCGGTGGTGGTGCGGAATGTCGTAATCGCTCCGGGACCCCAGTCACTCTTATTGAAGCCTTCGGCCGGCTTGTCAAAAGAAATTGCCGCCGTAACCACGCGTGATAAATATAAGTATGCCCGAGGATAAATTTCGTATGTCGGAAATTGGTTAAAGAATGTTGCTTGGGCAACCCAGCCCTCACGAACCGGGGTAACACCAAACAAACGACAAATTCTTTGGACTTCGCTTTCCGCAAAGTCTATCTCTTCTTTGCTGTCACCGCGCAAAACTATGGCCATTGCATATTGTGTCAAAGCCTGGAAGTTGGCATCACTATCCTCAATCGAACTCATGGCATAGCTGTATTGATCAATAACGTCTTGAGAAAAACTGGTCATGCGCGCCATGTTGCGCTGTTGTATCAACAAACCTCTGGCCGCGGGACGATAAATCGGCTTTATGTTATGCAAAAGGGTTAATTCGCTATCTATTGCCAACAATGAAACAATCATTGACTCGTCCATGTAGTCGCTCGATGCGCGAATCCCCATGGTGATGGCTAATTTTTCCTTATCCCCGGAAAAGAAACGTATAAGACCGTTTTCACCGGTAAAATGAATATGGTCGGAAGTCAGCAATTCATTAAGTTGTGCGCCCTCCGCGTTACCGACTTTGGGGTCAGGCTTGGATATCGGACTGCATAAACGACTGAAAACATGAAACGGACTGTCCAAGGCGGAGCTGTCTTCGCTTTCAAACATGGCACGGACACCATATTCACTAAGGGTTGCCAGTAAAGATTGCGAAGCATAATTCAGGTCTTTGAGCGCATCAGGACGATCCGGAACCGACACTATTATGTAGTGTGAGTTGGTATAAACTCGATTTAATGTTGATTGCCAAGTGTAGGCGACTTTTTCGAGAATTTGATTGTCAAAGGTATTTTCTATGACATCGGCAGGAATACGTTCGCGCAGTGTAAGCACGCGTGCGGTAATTTGCAAATCCGACATGCTGTCAATCCACGCTTTGCGCGCTTCGGCCATGGAAATAATTTTTTCTTCGGTGGCAAAGGCCAAGTCCATCCCTTCAACCTGGAATACACGGCAAAATGAGCCGTTATAGCAACGAATGGTCATGCCGTCGGACATCAGCTTATTAAAAGGCAAAAAGTCGGAAACACGCGACTCATTCGGTTGGGGTAAAACAGCGCGTCCGATTTTGGTAATCCATAAACCGGCAAAGGCAGCGGCTGAAATAAAGCCTAGTATTGTTACAAAAACCTCTTTGTTGCTTAACCCCTGCACAAAGATGCTGAAAAAATCAAAATCAGGGTGCAAATTTGTTCCCCTTTTCTTTATACAAATTATTGGTTGAGCGATATGTCGTTCCGAAAGCCTGAATCATGTTGGAAATATGTGGTTCCTTAGCCCCCCATAAAATTATTGCACTGTGGCAGGATATGATAGTTGCCACAAAAACCAGCGGATTAATTTCAAACATTGCAAGCGCGCCAAACATCATGGGAAACTGCAGTCCGAGGTTAAGTAACACCGGAAGATATGGTCCCCACAAAATCTTCGGAGGATTGGCAACAGCTTTCAATATAGGCTCTCTCATCGAATCTCCTTCGTAATCATATCGAAGATTCTATTCAAAAATTTTGAGCTTTGCAACAAAAAACTGGTAATATCAGCACAAAAAATATGCCGCTTGAATGCGGCATATTTATTTAATTAACAAGATTTTTAGTCTTTAGGGGTCAGATTTTGGACATTCTCCACCGCCACATTTTCCGCCACCCGGACTGTCGTTAGGAACTGTACTGTTGTGAGTGGGGGTGTTATCTTTATATTCAAGCTCACCCTGCGCAGTATCATCACCGGTAAAATGACTGATAAACAGCCCCATCGCTGCAACCAAGAACAAACTGAAACTAATAGTTGCCAAGTGCTTAAAACTTATACGTCCAAATATTGCAGCAAAAGTAAAGCAACCAAGGCCCAGGCCTCCGATAACATAAACAATGCCGCGTACATCTTTCAATGTTTCATAAACTTTATCTTTTACTGTTTCAAAAATATTGGCCGCTGCGGCATCAGAAACCAGCGCCACGCATAAAATAAGCGAAAGTGTCGTTATAATTCCGAGATTATATAGTTTTTTCATCGCACCCTCCCTCATTTTAGTGTATCGGTAATGTTGACTATTTCTTCACCAACCATATATTCAATAATGCCGGAAGTAAGAGCAATAACCATCAATCCGATAATAATCGCACCAAGCCACTTCCAGTTAAAATTACCAAAAAAACCACCGACAGCAATAGCGATAATACCAAAACCTGCAACGGCAAAGATTATATCGCGCATACCTTCAAAAATTTCGCCACCTTTTGCGGTTAAGTCCGCAAACAAACCGCCGTCAGCAAACGAGTTGGTTGCAAATAAAATTGAAGAAAACGCAAACACCATCAGCGTTAACAAAACAATTTTCTTTAATTTTATGTACAACATTCTACTCTCCGTATTAAAATTGTGGTAAGAGGGGGCAGAGCCCCCCCTGTTTACTACATTCCGCCTGCGGCGCCTTCAAATGTGTCGCTAACACCACTGTTAGTAAGACCATCACCCATTTGACTACCGGCAGAGTATTGAACAACCGCATTAGCTGCAGCCAATACAGCCAAGCCTACAGCCAATCCGGCAAACCATTTCCAGTTTACTTTACCGAAGATAGCGGCAAAAGCGACGGCAACCAAACCAAAACCACCAAGAATAAACACGATGGTTCTGACGTTTGTGAACAATGTTACCATTTTTTGAGATGCAACATCCATTACTGTTGCGCAAGCATCGCCAGTCATAGCAATGAAGGCCACCATAGCAAAGGTAACTAAAGCCCACATATTCTTACTAATAAATCGCATAGTTTTTCTCCTTAAATTAATTTAAAGTGCTTCTTATACACTTTCAGAATACTAAATTTTTGCCAAAAATTCCAGTATTATTGCTCCCTCAAAAACAGGGGCTAATATTTTGTTTTATCGATATTTTTTAAGTCTGTAACAAAAAATTCATAGTCATATCAAAGCAAATTTGGGCGTTTGAGGCGGGTTTTAAAGAGATTAAAAAGAAAAAAATCGATTTTATTAACAGCCTCAAATAAGACCTTGCCAAGAGTCACGCTTTATTTTACTTTAGTTTTCGGATGGGTTAACAATGAAGAAAACACTCAAGGGATTTTGCATAAGTTTTACGCTGTCTTCGTTTGCAATTTGGGTTGCAAACGAGGTGTTTTCGTCTGTTGTACCGGCTCCGCAAAATGATATAGAAATTCCGCAAAAAAGCATTGCGCTGTTTTTTCAAAAAAATGATTTTGCACCTCAACCGTTAAAAACCGGAAGAGTTGCCGTTACCCGTCTGTCAACACTGTCAACTCCGAAGGAAGAAGAAGGTCTGAGCGACAAGGAAATTGCCGAACTTACTTCCGATGTTTTATATCCCATCCAAATTGCATCGGTAGAAGATGTTGCCGACATACCTCTTGAACATATATCGACTTCAACCGACGACGAGGTTGCGTATAGTGATGACACAAAAAATCTTCAGCCTCAAAAAATAGCAAGCAAATCGTATATGCCGCCGATTTCGGATATAAAACCAAAGGCAAAACCGCCGGTTGCGGAAGAGCCGATTATTAAGGTCGCTGATGCAACGGAGGCAATTAAGGCTCCAGCCCCTATTGTGACTAAAGATGATAAAGATACCGATATTATTCCGATAGAAAACAGCCGTTCAGAAATTACCCGCGACAAGGTAGAAGTTGTCGATAGCGCTCCGGAAAGTCAAATAGCCGCGGCAAGCAAACAGATTTCGGTTGACACCATGTCTATTGAAGTCAACGACGCGGTTGAAGAGCCGAAGCAGCGCGAGTGGCAAGAAATGAGCGAAACGGATGAAAATCCGTGGGTGGTTGCCAAGTCGAACAGTTTTGCCAAAAACAGCAAGGCTGCGGAAGATTATTCCGATGTCGGAAAGGAGCAAGAAGTGGAAAAACTGCTTTCTCCGTCAAAAATGGAAGAAGAAGGAAAAGAAGTTCAGACCGCTGAAAAGATGGTAAAAAATATTCTTATTCCTATTCCCGAAGATATTTTGAATGACGAGAATCTTACTCCGCAACTGGTTTCTCCCAAAAAAACACCGGTTGAACGCGTCGGATACAAAAGAGATACTGAGGATGAAGAGGCTGAAACCGATGAAGAACTATCGGGAGCCGGAAAGAAAAAAGGATTTTTCAAGAAATTGTCTTCACTATTCGGAGGAGGCGATGATGAAGACGAAACTGACGAAGAAGACGAAGAAACGACATCTTCAAAAAAGAAAAAATCCAATAAAAAACTAATCGGAAGTTTGAGAGGAGAAAAGGGCGGCACAAAGATTTTGCCGGCAGAAATGCGACTTTCTTTTCAACCCGGTCGTGCGGAAATTTCCGGACAGACGTTGCGCTGGGTGCAGGCTTTTGCCAATAAAGCGGCTGAAGATCCGAACATAATTTTGGAAATAAGAATTGATAAAAACAGTTCTTATGCTTTGCAACAACGAAGATTAGATCTTTTGCATAAAGTACTTGATCGTCACGGTGTCGATGACGAGAAAATTAACACCGTATTTACGTCAAGAGAGCCTAATTCCTTTATTATAAGGACATTGAGGATTAATGACAGTGAAAGGAGCAAGATGATAAAAAATAATCCGCAACCAAAAACAAATTATCAGACATGGTGATAACATTTTGAGCGCGCTTGATTATTTTTTTTCAGCTTGTATGATGGTATAAAATTATGATTAAAAACAACTTGGAAAGCATGGAAAAAATGAGCTATAAAATTCTTTTATCAGCAGGTTTCTTGGGGGTTCTACTGGTGTCGGGATGCGCAAGTTTTGACAGACGTCAAGGACAAGAAGAATACGCTGCGCTTCATGGGCAACAACCTACTGTTGAAAACAGACAAACCTGCCCCGCTGCACAATATCCGGGTGAATACGACGCAAAATGCGCCGCAGAAGATGAATTTGTTAATTACACCAAGGTAGCCGCAGATTATCGAGAATTCGGAGAGCGCTCTCCTCGTGATTATATGGTGGTAGACGGTGGCGCCGGCAGCAATATGTCAGCTACAATTCCTCCCATGCTGGAAGGCGAAGTTGTTGACTATGAAAACGCCGTTGCCGCAAACTCCGGTGATATTATGGAAACTTACGATGATGGAACCTCCGGCGGTGAATATGCTGCTGATGACCCCGTTCAAGATTGGTTGGCTGAGGAAGGAAAAAGCCTGAAAGTAATTTTGACCGATTGGAGTGAGCGTTCCGGCTGGAGATTGGTATGGAATACCAACAGAAATTACACATTGACCGCCGGCGCAATGTTCCGCGGACGGTTTGCCGATGTTAGTTCGGCTTTAGTCAGAGCCTTTGCAAGGGCTCGCCCGGCACCGATTGCCACTTTTTACAAAGGAAACCGAGTCTTAGTGGTTGAGACTATGGAGGATGAAAATGCTTATGAATAAATGGATAAAATATGGTTTGGGTTGCGGCATAGTCGCTTTGATTGGCGCATGCTCCATATCTACAGACTTGGATGCTACATTAGAAAGAGAAATTGAAGCAACAACCGAACTGAAAGAACGCGCAAAAGTTCCGACAGAAATGGTCTCTAATGATGTGGTTCATGTAAAAGATGAAATTTGGCTCGGCGACAAAAGTGAAATTGAATATGAAGGTTCTCCAGTTCCGAGTTATTTGGAAACAAAGGACGGTATAACTTTGATTAGCAATCGCCCGATTACTCTTTATGAAATCGGCGATATGATTACAAAAATCACCTCAATCCGTGTAAGATATGCTTCAAACCTTGAAAACGAGGTAAAAAGCGATGCCGCAGGCAACGAGCCGACACCGGATAAAATCAACGCTCACTGGGCAGCTCCGGGAAAAATGCTCGTTTCATACCGCGGCCCTTTGAGTGGCTTGCTTGATGAAGTCGCTGCTCGTTTCGGTTTATGGTGGAAGTATGATAAAAACGAGGTACACTTTTATAAATTCATAAGCAAGACTTTTGTCATTTACAGCCTGCCGACCACACAAAGCTTGTCTAACAACATCGGTGGTTCTTCGACGGATTCCGGAAGCGGCGGTACTTCAGCTTTGACATTGTCATCATCTGCTCAATTACAACTTTGGAGCAATATTGAGGCGACAATCAGATCAATGATAAGCGATGATGCCAAAATGTCCGTTGATCAATCAAACGGTACCATTTCTTTGACCGCAACACCGACAGATATTAAGAAGGTGTCAAAATATGTTAATGAACAAAATATTCGTTTGTCACGACAAGTTGCAATCAGCGTAAAAGTATTGCAGGTAAATTTGAGCGATTCAGACACTTTCGGTCTTGATTTTGCGGCAACATATACGGGATCTAACGATTTGAGAAGCATACAAATTCTTAGCCCGAATACAGGTATAAGTGAAGATGTTGCTAAAAACCTGACCATGCAGATTATGCCTGGGGATTGGAATATCAATGCAAGCATTCAAGCGTTATCTAAAAAGAATACGGCGAATATTGTAACCAGTGGCACGGTTACAACTATGAATAATAAGCCGGCTCCGATCCAGGTAGTTAAGAAACAAAACTACATTTCCGAAATTACCAAGACTAACAGCGGCGGCGAGGGAGATAACTATGATATCTCTACCGAAACCGAAGAAATCGAAACCGGTTTTACGATGAGTGTTTTGCCGAGAATTTTGGAACACGGACGCTTGATGCTCATGTTTAACCTGACATTGTCAGACTTGCTTGAACTGCAAAAAGTTGACTTATCAGATAATGGCGGTGAATACATTCAAAACCCGATTATCGAATCACGCGGATTTTCACAAGAAGTTGCTCTTAAATCAGGTGAATCTCTGGTTTTGACCGGCTACGAAAGAGTTGAAAATTCTGCAGAAAAAACTGGATTGGGTTCCGCAGAGAACTCTTTACTCGGCGGTGCAGCGGTTGCCTCAAAAGCAAGAAGCGTTTTGGTAATCATTTTAACGCCGGTGGTTTTGGAATCTCCGCTTAATCCGGAAACAAGAGTACACGAATAACCATAAGGAAAAACCGTAGTGGCAGATAATGCAGACATAAATGAGGCTAACGGCAACAGAACGTGGGATACCGACATTGTTGTTGACGGTGTTGAGTATGCTACCAGTCTGTTTTGGCAGTCGTTGCAGAATCAGGATAATCCGCAGCCTGAAGTTATAGAATCTTCACAGGGCGTGTTGGAAGGTGCCGATTTATATTGTATTAAAAAGGGTAAAACACCGCAATTCGGTATCTGTGTATCTGCAGACGGCTACAAACAGGGTGAATATGTTGCGGCGCCAACTGTCGCTACAGCCCTTGCAGACCAACCCTCTTTTGTAGCTGTATTTAAGGTTGATAACGGTTGGTGGTATATCTGCGTTCGTGATGATGTTATTTTAGCAAACGGCGACATGCTTTATAAAAACGAAGAAGATGCTAAAAAGCAATTTATGAGCATGTTGATGGTGCCGGATTGGCGTTTAAAAATCGCTCCTCCGGAATGGGGTATTGAAGAAACACTATATCCTGACCTTGCCGACCTTATGCAACGCGGCAGCCGCGTGAGACTGCAAAAAATCGATACTAAAGGTAAAACGTTTTATATCGTAGCCGCCGTTATAGCTTTTGTCGTTTTATATTTGGTTTACAAGCTGTTTATGATGTTGTTCTCAGCTCCACCGAAACCGGTTGTGGTTCCGATACAGCCTAAAGTAGTTGCCCAGCCTGAAGTTCCACCGGAGCCAAAGCCGTGGGAGAATCTGCCGCAACAGGATGTTTATATGCAGCGTTGTTATGCAAATGTGCTTAGTTTGGTCAAGATTTTGCCTCCGGGGTGGAATATCGGTATGGTTAACTGCTCTTTGAGCGCAACCAGCACTTCCTGGAATAGGGAGTTTGGTCGGATTTCAACGATTGATAAAGCATTATCCGAATCCGGCGTTAACCTGTCGGGCAGATCGATTTCGCCGGATGGAAATATGGCGATGGCAGCAGTTTCGATGGGCGAAATTAAGACAGAAAATTCTGAACCGACGAAAAATATGGTTGATTTGAAAAACATTTTGAATAACTTTTTCCAGTCTATCGGACAAACGGTTGAATTGTCTGACTATACTTACACTTCGCCGCAACAAAATGTTTATTTTTCCGTAAAATTTAAGTTCATGTCGAACTATAATCCGAGAATTTGGAGCAATTTGTTAACTAAATTTTCAGGACTTGAGATGAATACAATACAATATAACCCTGCAAATGGTGTTTGGAGTTATGAAGGAGCTATCTATGCGTTATAGTTTTAGAAATACATTATGTGGTTTGGCTGTTTTGGCTGCGGCAGGATTGCTGGCTGATTTGGCTAATGCGCAAGGAACCGTTTCATTGCTTGATGACAGCGGAGCAAAAGTTGATTTATCGTCCAACAACGATGACCTCTCGTTGAATGTTGATGTTTCGTTACCGAGCAGCGGTTTGATTTCGCCCTCATCTCCGGAAAAGAACGCTACTCCGAGTACTCCGTCAGACGTTATTCCGATGGATGTTGATAATCACGATGTCAATCGCGTTTCTATGAGTTTCGATGATGGTGATGACAACGGTGATGACATTGATATGCAAATTGACGCTGACCCACGTCCGGTAGCCCAGAATGCTCAGGTTGCAAACGATGTTCGGCAGCCGGACACAAGCATAGCTGCTGTATTGAACGATAATATCAATAATGAATTGTTTATGAGAATGTCTGATTTGGAAAAGCAAACAACATTATTGAATTTGGAATTAAAAAAGGAAAAAATCGCTAACGAAATTGCGGCAGTTAAGGCTCAACGCCTAAAAGCTCAACAAGAAGAAGAAGCTCGCAAGGCTGAAGAAGAACGCAAGCGTATTGAATGGGAAAATGAGCAAGAGCGCTTGATGGTAGAAGAACAGCGCAAGCTGAAAGAAGTTGAGATGGCTCTTGAAAAACTGCGTCAGGAAAAGATTATTAAGGCCTATAAAGAGACAATGTTGGCCTCAACTCAAAAATGGATAAAGAAAAACGCAGAAATTTATGCCGAGATTGCCAAACGCGATGAACAGATTAAAGAAATGCTGAAAGATTACAAAGAAAAATTCGGCATTGTTGCTCAAAAAGCCGAAGATGTTCGCGGCAAAGCAGAAGTTGCAAAAGTCAATCACGATAAAAAAGTGGCTAACCTCGAAAATCAAATTTCAATCTTGAAGACAAGATTGGAAGCCGAGATGGAAAAAGCAAGACAAGCTGTTATATCTGGAAAAGCTAAGAAGAATCCGTTTGCAGACGGAACATCTGAGGCCGTTGCTCCGGAAAAAGTAAAATTGAGCAGAGAATATGCAATTATGGAAATTCTCGGTTCGGGTGATGATTTAGCCGCTCGATTGATTAATGAAGACGGCGATGTATTTATGGTTAAGGTCGGCACAACCTTGCGTAATGGATATACTGTTGATGAAATTACCAAAACTTTCTTAAGTGCAGTAAAAGAAAACGATAAAGACTACCTCTACTTTGCTGCAGGCGGTATTTTGGATCGTGAGCCGGTGAAACCAGCCGTAAACATTAAGGAACCGACAAGTTCGTCATCTTCGGTAGGTGCCGATGGTGCAGACGGCGGTGCGTCTGCTACACGACGCAGATTTAATGTAACAAAGGGAATTCCCAGCCTTGGTAAAGGAATGATTGTTAAATAACCATTGAGAAAAAATGGCTGAAGAAGAAGAAAAAAAAGAAGAGGAATCTCAAGAGGAAGGAGCGGCAGAAAAAGCCGCTCCTAAAAAACCTTTTGACGCAAAGGCTTTTATTGAAGGATTGTTTGCCAACGGCAACTATCTTTGTACTCTTCCCGGCGCAAAACTTCCGGACGGAACAACTTTAAACATCAACGACGAAACCAGACGTCGTTTGGCTTTGTTTTCGGATGGACAGTTTTTGGTTTCTGTTGAGCATAAGTTTGACGGTCCGGTATTAAACTTCCAGACCATTGCGGCTAAAAAAGGTTTGGTTATGCAGCAGCCGCAATATATTTCACAAAACGAACTTAATACCATTTATGCCATGGCTGAGCGTAACAAGACGATTTCGGGTGATGACGTCGACTTGGAACGCCTGCAAATGCAACAAGACTTTGTGAACATTGTTAAACGTGCTTCATCAATGAAAGTGTCGGATGTGCATATCGTGGTTTCCGACAACTATTCAGAGGTTATTTTCCGTACCAACGGTATTATGGTAAAGGAGATGGAGTACAGCAAAGAATGGGGCGATTTGTTTGTACGTGCGGCTTTTGCATCGTCAGATATTTCGGACTCCAACTATGCTCAAAACGAGTTCCAAGGTGCACAAAAACTAGGTTCTACTCCATTGCGCGGATCAAAAGGTAAATTGATGTTGCCGCATAATGTGTTGGCTATTCGTTTACAATTTAACCCGATTGCTTTCGGTTCTCAATATTTGGTTATGCGTATTTTGTACGCCGATGATAACCCCGACGGCAGTGATGACTTGTCGGCATTGGGTTGCGGAGATTATGAGCAGGATTTGTTCTTCCGTCTGCGTTCGGCTCCGGTCGGACTGAATGTGGTTGCCGGACCTACCGGTTCGGGAAAATCGACGTTGTTGCAACGCAACATGATTAAGTTGATTAAAGAAAAAAATAATGAAGTTAATTTGCTGACCGTGGAAGACCCTCCGGAATATCCGATCCCGGGAGCAAGACAAATGCCGGTTACCAACGCTAATACCGAAGAAGAAAAAGCTGAACAATTCGGTTTGGCACTAAACGCCGCGTTGCGTTCTGACCCTGACGTTTTGATGGTTGGGGAAACACGTTCTCTATCAGCAGCAAATTTGGTGTTTAAGGGAGCATTGTCGGGACACTTGGTATGGACAACTTTACACGCTAACTCAGCGCCTGCGATTGTTACGCGTTTGCGCGATATGGGTGTACAATCATATATGCTGGGCGATCCTGAGTTGTTGAAAGGTTTGGTATCACAACGTTTGTTCCGTAAACTTTGTCCTTATTGTCGCATGCCGGCAAGAGAACACCTTGATAATCCGGCAGTGCAAAGACTGAGAACAGCTTTGGGTGATTTTGGTATTGAAAATACTTATTTGAAAGGACCAGGCTGCAAATTCTGTGGAGGACGCGGTATTAAAGGACGTTTAGGTGTTCAGGAGATGATTTTGCCCGATGCTACATTTTTGGAACTGATGATTGCCGGTGAAACTCGTAAGGCAATTGATTATTGGACCAGTGACCTCAATGGTCGTCCGTTGAAAGATGCGGCATTGGAAAGAATGTTGAAAGGTTTGATTGACCTTGATGAAGTTGAGCGTTGGTGTGGTTTGTTAGATCAACGCCCGGTATATTAATAATGGAGAAAATTTATGGCTAGTAATGACAGACCAACGACCTCCAACTTAGCAAAAGCAATGCGAAAGCTAAACTCGATTGAGGTTTATTATGCCAAAATAATTTGCAATATGTCGGGCGAAACACGATTGAAAATGTATCGCAAAATTGCATCATTAATGTCAAACCGATTTTCGTTGATGAATGCATTGGATATGTTACACGCCACAGTTACCAATGACGGGAAAAACCCCAGTGAACCGATGGCGATTGCAATTGCCAGTTGGGCAAACGCCCTGCAAAATGGTCAACCATTTTCGGAAGCATTGCGTGGTTGGGCTCCTGACCGTGAAAGATTGATGTTGTCGGTGGGTGACGTTTCGGACCTGGAAAGCGCTTTGCTTAACTTGATTAAGGTTACGGAAGGCACCACCAAAATGATACGACCAATTGTCGGTGCTATCAGTTACCCTGCATTTTTGTTGATGATGGTAACCCTTATTATTTATGGTATCGGTGCTTACATGGTACCGCCAATGATTGAAGCTGCCCCGAATGTTCACTGGACGGGTATTGCTAAAAACCTGGCTGATTTGTCTGACTGGATCAGAGTATATTGGCCGATTGCGTTTTCTATTGTGCCGGTTACCGGTATTATAATTTATGCCACCATCGGTGTCTGGACCGGTACCATCAGAGCTGTTTTTGATAAATTTCCACCTTGGTCTTTGTATAAAGTATTTGTGGGTATTACATGGCTGTTGGCTATGTCGGCATTAATTAAAGGCGGAACGCCTGTGGCTAATGCCTTGCGAGCTCTGCGTCGTGACTCGACAAGATATTTGAGAGAAAGAATTGATAAGACCTTAGTGTTTATTAATAACGGTGATAACTTGGGACAAGCTTTGGCTAAAACCGGAATGGATTTTCCGGATCCGGAAATTATCGGTGACTTAAAGATTTATTCAGAAATGGATAACTTTGAAGAAGCTCTGGATAAGTTGGCTAACGAGTGGTTGGAAAATTCGGCTTATACCATTGAACAAAAGGCCGGCATTTTGAACATGATAGCCTTACTGTTGGTGTCAGGTGTTATTGCTTGGGCAGTTATGGGTACATTTGTCATGCAAGACCAAATTACCAGCGCGATGGGAATTGGTTAACATGGCTAAAAACAAAAAAAATAACAATAAAAAATTATTATTAACTATTGCTATAATCAGTTTGGCAGTAGTTGTCCTCGTCTTTGCGTTTGTTTATAAAAACAAACAAATAAGCGGAGAAAACGCTGCTATTGATGTTGTAAAAATTGTCGGTGACGTGCATAAAATGTATGTAAATAAAGCAAGTTATTGGCAATTGAGTACAAAATCTTTTTTTGGTAACGATATATTAACTAAATATCGTTATAAAGGAAATCAGCTGATTAATACCCTGGGCAAACCTATTCTGATTGGAAGAGGTGAAAGCGGAGACGTGATCATGCCCGGCGAAAAAAGCTTTGACGTTGTTTATACTGATTTGACTGCAGAAGAATGCGTAAGTGTTGCGGCTTATCGGTTTGAGCAACCGGAAAATTTGGGACTTTTGCAAATCACAATTATGAATGACGAAGAAAGTCAGACATTTGAGTGGGGCGCTGAGGACCATAGGCTCCCGATAAGTCGGGTCGAAGCAAAAAGTTTTTGCTCGAGCAATGCAAAGGTTGTTTGGACTTTTGAGTAGCGAAAGCAAAAGGGGTTTCAGATAAAAAACGCTTGCTTATGTTGTTAAAATACGATATAATGTAGAGTGGGATGTGATATTTTTTTGAGGAGATCAAATGATGAAAATGAGAAGTGAACAAACCGGTCGTTCAATGGTTGAAATGCTTGGTGTGTTAGCCATTATCGGCGTTTTGTCAGTTGGTGGTATCGCCGGTTATTCAAAGGCTATGGCCAAATATAAATTGACCAAATGTATGGATCAGGTTTCTACCACTGTTACCAATCTTCGTACTTTGTATTCTGGTCAGCCTAACTATTCAGGTTTAACCACACAGGTTATGATTCAAATGGGTGCAGTCGGTGCTGAAATGTTGAACGGTGTTTCTCCAACTACAGCTACAGCTGCATACAACGCTTTCAACGGTGCAGTTACAATTGAAGGCACATCTGGTCAAACCTTCAAACTTAAATTTGCAGGTTTGTCTAAAGATGCTTGCGTAGCAATTGCTTCTTCTGACTGGGGATCTGGCTCAGGTTCTGGTTTGGTATCAATTCAAGCCGGTAGTGCCACAGCTGGAACAACAGCTGCCGGAACATTACCTTTGAGCTTGGCTACAGCAGCTTCTGGTTGTAATGCTGTCGGTGACACCAACTATGTTACTTGGGAATACTACTAAGAATATTTCCGTAACGGAAAAAGCTTGAAGAGGATGGCGAAAGCCATCCTCTTTTTTTGTGCGGATGAGTAAAGTTTATTTGTTGCAGAGGGCATAAAAAAAATATAGCCTGTTTTTAGGTGAGAAGAATGAAAAAAATATTCAATACGATATTAAGTTTGTTGATGTTTATTGCCGGCGGTATTGTTGCAGTATGCGTTTTGACCTTGTTTTTGTGGGGCAGAGTACGAATTGATCACGCCTGGATATACGCACTGACATTTGGCGATGTCGGAATGAGCCTAAAATGTGTTTTTGCACTATGGGTTGCTGTTGGGGCAATATTGTTCGCCGTGTTGGGAAAATATTCTAAAAAAATTGCTTTGGTTATACCGTTGGTTGCAATCGGACTTTTTGCTTATACATTCAAGGTTGTAGAATGTTGGTGGAATGCTGGTGAAGTCTCAACTTTGTATGAAAAAGAATATAAAACTTTTTTGTCGATGGAACAAGCTCCCAAGCGCAATTTGGTTGTGTTATTTTTGGAATCAATGGAAAATGAATATCGCAATTATAATGCTGATGGGGGAAATTTGTTACCGGAATTATCGGAAATTGCCGACAATAACCACTATTTTGATGATTTTTATCAGCTGGAATACAGTAATGCAACAATTTCGGCACAAGTGGCAGGATTGTGCGGTTTGGTTTATAAGACCGAACTTGAAGAATATAGTTTGTCTGCTCTACTAAATAATACTCTGCCTAATGCGGTCTGCATTTCTGATGTGTTGGCAAATGCCGGATATAACTCTTATTTTTTGAAAGGGGCATCACTTGATTTTGCTTTGACCGAAAAATTTATGGCGCAACATAGTTTTAAAGAGTTGCAGGGCTTGCACGAGTTATCCAACTATAAAAAAGGCAGCGATTGGGGTATAAGAGACAGTGATTTATATACTGTTGCTAAGCAAAAAATTAAATGGTTGGCAGCGCAGAAAAAACCGTTTTTAGCCGTAGTGACCACTCTTGATATGCTCTATCCGAACGAATATTTAGATGCCCAATGCCTCAAAAGGTTTGGCGACCGACGTGATATTGTTCAATGTGCCGATTTTATGGCCGGAGAATTTGTGCATTGGTTACAAGAACAGGATTTTTCTGAAAACACCACCATTGTGTTGTTGGGTGATCATATTTTTGTCGGTAAAAATAATATTTATCCCGACAAGAAGGAGCGGCAGATTTTTAATGCAATTATCAATCCGGTTAAAGATTTGAGTGCTAAAAAACATAAATGGACAACTTTGGATATGGCGCCCACAATTTTGGAAGCTATCGGTATTAAGGCTCCCGAGTTCGGTTTGGGACGATCATTATGGCAAAATGAACCGACGCTGTTTGAAAAATATGGCAACAGTTTGGATTTGGAGTTTATGAAAAATTCTGATTTTTATAAAAAGCTGAACCAAACGTCGGAAGTAAACAAAAAATATGAACAACTCCCGTTAGGCGTTACACTGAAAGGAAATCAGATTAAACCCTACACTTCATTATTGATTGAAACAAAAGACAATGCTTTTGATGCTGTGTGGAGTGACGGGCTGAATTTCGCGGTCGGTAATGAGAACGGCTTGTGCCTCAAAGCAAAGTTTTTGCTGATAAAGAATCGTTCAGATGAAAAAATCGAAGTGCTGCTCAACAATAAAAAATTTACCGAGTGGACTTTTGTAAAAGAAGAAAACGCCCCGTTTGAGAGAGAATTGTGCTTGCGCAAAGCAGATATTCCGACAAGCGGAAAAATTGCACTAACGTTTGTCAGAAAAATGGCATCGGCCAACCCGTTTGCTTACGCTCTGGGATGGCAAAATATCAGTACAAGAATATGGACAAACAACAAATAATGATCTAGATTGATTGAAGATTTTGATACCTCGGGAGAGCTATAATGAAAAATGTACAGAACAAAAAATTTACCGTTAGAAACTTGTTGATTGCTTTTGCTTGTGTGTGCATTATCGGAACATCGGGTTTTGTTATCTATACACATCTGCTTGAAAAAGCGAGAATAAATAATACGCTGAACCAAATTGCGACCCTGATTAATAACACTTATGCAATCTATAATTGGCGAAAACTATATGACGGATTGGGTAATGTTAGTGCTGTACAAATGGGAATTTTGCCTAAAGATATGATTGTATCACCTTTGGTTTTGCACAATCCGTTTAAGGGCGATGTTCATTTAGGTTCGGTCAGTGGCGGTGAAGGATTTGCTATTTTGTATGGCGGGTTGCCTCCGAAGGCTTGCAACGCTATCGCTTCTACCGATTGGGGACACGCACATTCCTCAGGTTTGAAGTATTTAATGATCAGTCCGAGCGGCTATTTAATGCCGAAATTCTTCCCCGAAAGACTGAGCGACGGCGAATACGATTCATCAAATTTGCCGCTAAAATATGATGAAACATCAAAGCACTGCATTTGTAACGGATCAAAATGTGCAGTGCTGTTCTTCTTCCAATAAAAATCAGTGGTTGACTTCGAGTAATAAGGCGGAAAATTTTTCTTCAGACGGATTACAGATATATGCGCCGGCTTTTATTTCGGCGTAGGGTGTCGGTATTTGGAAAAGGCGAATCCTGATAAAATCTTTGCCGTTGAGTGAGTATGAAAGGCAAAAACTGCCCTGATACGACTCAAGCCGATAAGACATTTGATCGGAAATGACGGCTAACGGCACTAAAGACAGGTCAGAGATACCATTGCAACAAACCGTTGCGGCAACAGACCAACTTTGGTCAGAATTGCGAACCAGCGAAATTTTGCACCAATTATGTTCGTCAAAGCGCCCCATAAGCCCGCATTGCGCTCCACAGGGTTGTTCGGAGTTTACCTGCCATTTGGCGGTAAGTATAAAATCACGCAAATAACGAACAAAGAAAAAATGCCCGTTGTCACGAGAAACATTATGACGAACGTCCTGCCAAAAATCGGTTTTGGGGGCAGATGTTATTTCAAAAGCATCGTTTACCAGATGAAAATCAGGCTCGTTAAACCACTCAAAGTCTCGTATAGCCTCTATCAGCATCAAAAACTCCTGACATTTTCATCGGGGAGCTTGGAAACAACTTTATCAAGTTCGGCACTTTTTTGTGACGGAGAAATTATTTTTAAGGTCATAATTTGGTCTCCGGTACCTTTAAAGTTTTTCAACCCCTTGCCTTTAAGACGTAATTTTTCGCCGCTGCGAGCGTATGGCGGGATTTTGACAGCGACGCTGCCATCAATGGTCGGAACCACGATTTTGGCTCCCAAAATTGCTTCTTTGAGACTAATCGGCAAATCCATAATTACATTTTGACCGTCAAGGTTGAAATAGGGGTGCTTGGCAACGCTCAATGTTATCAGCACATCGCCGTTTTCTCCGCCCATGTGACCGGGATTGCCCAGGCCTTTAAGGCGCAAAGTCTGCCCGTCAACCGTGCCGGCAGGAATTTTGACGTTGATATTGCGACCGCCGATTTTGACTTGTTTTTCAGAACCTTTAACCGCCGATAGAAAATCAACTTTCATGGTATAGGCAATATCTTCGCCTTTACGGGCGCGCGTCTGTCTCCGTCCGGCTCCGGTAAAAGCTGAAAAAATATCGTCTCCGAAAATTGATGAAAAATCAAAATTGGCACCCTGCCCGCCCGATGAAGAATAGTAAAAACCATTATCACCGCCGAAAGGATTGCCGTTTTGACCGAATCCGGCGCCAAAACCCGTCGGTTTGCCATCCGAATCGATTTCATTATTGTCATATTTGGCGCGTTTGGCTTCATCACCCAAAATATCGTAAGCGGCAGAAACTTCTTTGAATTTTTCTGCCGCCGAGGGATTGTCTTTGTTGACATCGGGGTGATATTTGCGCGCAAGTTTATGGTAGGCAGACTTAATATCCGTCTTGCTTGCGTTTTTACTAACACCTAATATTGCATATAAATCTTTGCCCATTTGATACTTTTACGACCTTTCAGTATCTATATAGGGTTTATTTTTGACGATTACAAGTTTACGCAATCAAAGGTAACGCGACGATAATAACCATGGTAAAGGTTGATTTTGCGCATAATAGCCGTGCCGTTGCCATGTTCGCGGCAATAGTGAGCGGCCAACGGCATCAGTTCATCAACCTGAATATCGCGGTATTCGTAGGTAACAGCATTGCTGTTTTCTTCTTTAACCGAAACACGTTTGGAAAATGTTTTATATTCATTTTCATCAACTTTAACATCTTTGCTGACGGTCGGAGCTTTGATTACGGCGCTCTCACTGACACAGCTGGTGTCTTGTTCAACAACATAATAGCTGATTTTGTCTTGAACTACCGGTGCCGGAACAACAATTTTTTGCGGTTGAACCATGGTTATTGCCGGTTGACGACGAGGCTGATTGCAGAACAAAGCAAAATAGTTTTCGCACCCGCCGGTAGTGCAATTTACGCAATGGCAGGCTCCCAAAACAAAACATAGTCCGAGTGTGATTAAGTTAATTTTTTTCATAGTTTATGCCCTCTCGTAAAAATTATGTGACGGAAATCTAGCACTTTTTGACAAAAATGGCAACTTGTTTTTAATCAAGCAAATCATAAATCTCTTTGCCGGAACGTTCCAAAATTTGCAAAACCCTGCGGTTAGTAGTATCTTTGGTGCGGGCATTGCTGAGTTTGTCGAGCATTTTTTGAAGTTTGTTATTAAATTTTTCGTTGGAACGAAGCTCTTCCATCTGACGCAAAGTTTCTTCATCGTCAATTTTGTAGTTGGCAACGGCCTTCATAACCGCAAGATATTGGGCATCTTTACTCGCCGCAAACTGGGCGTTTACATCACCGGTAGCCAAAAGGGTTGCAAGCATCACAATCGGCAATATTTTCATATTTTTCCCTCTTTATAAATTAATGATTGAGTTTGTCTTCGGTAATAATATAATACAAACAAATATATTCGCAATTGTATAGTGAGGGTTGTAATGAAGAAAACGATTTGGGTGCTGCTTGACAACCGTATGGGCAGTGTCGGTCAGGCCAAAGGGGTTTTGCAGGAACTGCAAGATGACTTTGAAATTGTTGAGAAAAAGATTGTATATACAAAATTTGCCGCTTTGCCCAACCAAATCAGAGGGTGTCATTTTTTAATCGGCGTTAATACTAAAGAATCGGATTGTCTGAAAACAACGGAATATCCCGATGCCGTCTTATCAATCAGCCGCAGAACCGCTCCCATTGCTCTATGGATTAAGCGAAAATCAAAAGGAAAAACCAAAATAATTCAACTTATGCTGCCGGGAAAATACGGTTTGAATGATATGGACTTGGTAATTGTTTCAAAGCATGACCAGGGCAAGGTCTTCGGCAAAAATCTGTTTTATATTACCGGCTGTCCGCACCGTATAAACGACAAAACTTTGGCAGAAGCAAAAGAAAAATGGAGCGGTGAATTTGCCAAATTGCCCAAGCCGTTAACGGCGGTTTTGGTCGGAGGCTCAATTAAAGGCAAACCTTTTACCGATGAAAATGCCGCAAGATTGGCCGATACCATCGCTATGGTGCAAAATCAGGTGAGCGGATCAATATTAATTACATCTTCGCGCCGAACCGGTAAAAGCGCCGAAAACATTATAATGAATAAAATTAGCGGGATTCCTACATATACATATTTGTGGGGAGAAGACAAAGAAAACCCAATTATGGGATTTTATGCCTGCGCAGACCGCTTTGTTACAACCGGAGACTCGGTTTCGATGACTTGTGAAGCCTGCGGAACAGGAAAACCGGTGATAGTGTTTACCGGCAAAAAATGGCTGACACGTAAACATTTGCGCTTTGTTCAATCGCTGATTGACGGCGGTTATGCGATTGGCGCCGAAACCAAAAATATCGTCGATTTTGCACCGGAAAAAACTTTGCGGCCGGCAATTGAGGCAGCTGAAAAAATAAAACAGTTATTCGATTAGTACAAATTGCCTTTGCGGGTTATGACTACTTTTTGGTACATTTTGCCGAAATAAGTGGTTTTGTGCCATTCATATGAGCGGCGATTGGAAACATAGTCTTTAATTTCGGTCTGCCACATTCTTTCAGCAAAAGGCTGGTAAAGCCGGTTGAACATTTTGACCAACCATTTTAATGGGTGCCACCAGACGGCGTTATTATAATCTATAAACACGGCTTTGCCCTCGGGAGCAAGGTTTGAAAGAATTTGGTTGATTACCTTGCTTTTGGACGGAAGAGGAAGTTCGTGGAGCAGCATATAGCAAATAATTACATCATATTTTCCGCTGAACGGTACGGTTGCATCGCGATTGATAAAGTTCATAAACGGGTAAGCAAAACGATGTTTGTTGCGAATGTAGCGCAGTTGAGTAAGGCTGACATCAACTACATCAAGACGACCGTAAACTCCGATTTTGGAAGCAAGCCGCCCGAGTTGATCGCCAAAAGTTGCTCCCAACTGCAAAACCTGTTGGCGGGATTTTACTTCGGCGGCGCAAGCATCGGCAAGTTTTTTGCTGTAACCAAAGGTTAATATGTTTAACAACCATTGATGATCAAACAGCTTGGTCAGGCGGCGGCTTTCATACAGACCGCTGTAAAACTCCTGCTGATAAGGCGGAATCATTGCCGGATTTTCAACTATTTTTTGTTTTGCCATGATTTACTCCTTTTTCCAATCACCACAAATTGCTTGCCAGCATGATAATGATGCCATCGCCGCAGTTTCAGCACGCAAAATGCGTTTGCCTAAACTAACGGCGCAGGCATATGGCTTTGAGTGTAATAAATTAAGTTCTTGCGCACTAAAACCACCCTCGGGTCCGATTAACAAAGCCAACGGAGGTTTTGCCGACGAAAAGACGGTTGCAACGTCTGTTCCGGAGCCGGTTTCATCCATAAAATAAAGTCGGCGACGCGAATCCCAATTTTCTAAAAGTTTGGAAAGCGCAATCGGCTCATCAATTTGCGGAAGATCAACGCGGCGTGATTGTTCGGCGGCTTCAATTGTTTGAGCTTGCCAACGCTCAATTTTTATCTTGTCCGAAATGGTATATTCGGTAATAACCGGAACAATTTTAGAAGCACCGAGTTCGGTTGCTTTTTCAACCACAAAATCGGTGCGGTCTTTTTTCAACGGAGCAAACATCAACCATATGTCGGGACAACTTTCGTATTTTTTGGTTTGGAAATTGACTTTTAACTGTGCCTGCTTTTTGCTTTGGGGCAAAAGCGTACACTCAAATTCTCCGTCGCGGTTGTTGAAGACCAAAATTTTTTCGTCAGCCGTTAAACGCATGACCATAAGCAAATAATGACTCTGTTCGGGAGTTAGGTTGACAAGCGAATCGACGCTTAAGTCAACATCTGCGTAAATACGTATTTTTGAAGTCTTCGGCACAGCGTTCTCCCTGAACAAAATTCTGCATAAATGACTCAATCAACTTGAGTTTCAACGCAAATTATTATAACTGATGGTTAGTTAAGTTTTCGTTACAGGCAAAAAATATGATTATCACTATCGACGGACCTGCGGCAGCAGGAAAAGGGACTCTGGCAGCCAGTCTGGCAAAAGAGTTTAATTTGGCGTATTTTGATACCGGTATGGTATATAGAGCCGTGGGTTTGGAAATGTTGCTCAACGGATATGAGCTGACCGACAACGAAAAAGCCGAAAAATTTGCCGAACAACTAACTTTTCCCCGAATGATGGAACTGTCAAAAAATCCGGAATTTCGCTCTTTGAACGGAAGCCGCGCGGCTTCGGCAGTAGCGGCAATGCCCAAAGTGAGACAAGCTTTGTTGGAAATGCAACAAAATTTTTCGCATAATCCGGTATTTGCTGACGGAAGCAAGGCAGACGGCGCAATTTATGACGGGAGAGATACCGGAACCGTAATTTGTCCGCATGCCGATATAAAATTTTTTATTACCGCATCGCCGGAAGTCAGGGCAATGCGCCGTTTTAAAGAATATCAGGAAAAAGGGCAAGATGTAGATTATAAAGAAGTTTTGGAACAGACCATCGCTCGGGATAAAAACGACTTTGCCCGCGCCGGAAGTCAACCGGCGGCAGACGCCATACATTTTGACACCTCAGACCTTTCCATCAGTGAGGTTTTTGAGCAGGTTTGCAAAATTATCGTTGAAAAACAAAAAACACTTGAAAAATAAATATTTGTGTGTATAAAAGACCTGACTCTGAAAATACGGTGCGTTGTTTTCAGGGTGATGTAACACGCACAAGTCCACCCTTTTTAGTTCTTGGGTTGGCATGTTTTGAATTGATTTTTTATATGAATACAGAATTTCAAGTTCCAGAAACAAAAGAAGTATTTGCCGACTTGCTCAAAGAGCAAATGGGCGACCAACATTTTGCCGGTTCAGTAGTTAAAGGCACTATTGTCAGAATTACCCCCGACTTCGTTATGGTTGACGTAGGTCTTAAATCCGAAGGTCGTATTCCGCTTCGTGAATTCGGTCAAAACCCGGAATTGAACGTCGGCGACGTTATCGAAGTTTATGTTGATCGCTATGAAGACAGAGACGGAAACGTTGTATTGTCTCGTGAAAAAGCTCGCCGCGAAGAAGCTTGGCAGGATTTGGAAAAGGCTATGAATGCCGGCGAACGTATCAACGGTGTTATTTTTGGTCGTGTTAAAGGCGGCTTTACCGTTGACTTGAACGGCGCTATCGCTTTCTTGCCGGGATCACAAATCGATATCCGCCCGATCCGCGATATTTCTCCGTTGATGGGAATTTCTCAGCCGTTCCAAATTTTGAAAATGGACAAGGTCAGAGGCAATATCGTTGTTTCTCGCCGTGTCGTTTTGGAAGAAACCCGCGCAGAATCTCGCGCCGAACTCATTGATGCCATCAAAGAAGGTTCTATTCTTGAAGGTGTTGTTAAAAATGTTACCGATTACGGTGCATTCATTGATTTGGGCGGTGTTGACGGCTTGTTGCACGTTACCGATATTTCGTGGAAACGTATTAATCATCCGGCAGAAGTTTTGTCGGTTGGTCAGACAGTTAAAGTTCAGGTTATTAAATTCAACGAAGACAACCAACGCATCAGCTTGGGTATGAAACAGTTGGAAAATGACCCGTGGCAAAACGTTGAAGAAAGATTCCATGTCGGCGACGTATGCAAAGGTAAGGTTACAAATATTACCGATTATGGTGCATTTGTTGAATTGGAAGATGGAATTGAAGGTTTGGTTCACGTTTCAGAAATGAGCTGGACACGCAAAAACGTTCATCCGGGCAAAATCGTTTCTACTTCTCAAGAAGTTGAAGTTAAGGTTTTGGAAGTTGATGCCGAAAAGAGAAGAATCAGCCTCGGTATCAAACAATGCACTCCTAACCCATGGGCTGCTTATGTTGAAGAGCATCCTGTCGGATCAGTTATTGAAGGCAAAATTAAAAATATTACCGAATTTGGTTTGTTCATCGGTTTGAACGACGAAATCGACGGTATGATTCATTTGTCTGATATTTCTTGGGACAAAGCCGGTGAAGAAGCTGTTAAAGACTACACCAAAGGCCAGGAAATTCAGGCTAAAATCATTGATGTTGATGTCGAAAAAGAACGTATCAGCCTCGGTATTAAGCAGTTGACCGAAAACGCAAATGCTACCGCTTTGGACAACTTCAAGAAAGGTGACAATGTTAAAGCCACCGTTGTTGATGCTGCCGACGATGTATTGAACGTTGAGGTTGACGGCGTTGCCGCTACAATCAAAAAAGCCGATTTGGCAAAAGACAAAGCCGGTCAGGATTTGAGCAAATTCAAAGCCGGTGATGTTGTTGAAGCTAAAGTCAGCACCGTTGACAAGAAAAAAGGTAAACTGACTTTGTCAATCAAAGCATTGGAAATCGAAGAAGAGAAGAAGGCTTTGGAAGAATATTCCAACACAACTTCAGGCTCTACCCTCGGTGATGCTTTGGGCGAAGCTTTGAAAAAGAAATAATCGAATCTGATGGTTTGGTTTTGACAAAGCCGTCCGCAAGGGCGGCTTTGTTGATTTTAAAATAACTCTTGCCAAGTAAAATAAAAAAAGCTAAACAATAAGCACTTCGGATAGATGGCCGAGTGGTCGAAGGCGCACGATTGGAAATCGTGTGTACGTCTAAAGCGTACCGAGGGTTCGAATCCCTCTCTATCCGCCATTTACATAAAAACCCTCCCTCGCGGAGGGTTTTGATGTAAATAGCGAATGAAAAACTATGAATTTAACTGTTTCATAAGTAACCAATAGTAAATGCTTACGGCAATTTTATAACATAATAATGCAGATAAAGCCGCATATATAGAATACATATCTGCAATAAGACCAAAAACATAAAACGATACCGTGGTTAACAATCCACCAAATATGGCAACAATAGAGCGCATGGTTGCACGTTGTGTATCTGAAAATTCTTTTTGCAATAGTGCTGATTCCGCAGAATGTTCTCCGCCTGTTGCCAAAGATGAAACAGACATAATAAACGGCGATAAAACATTATTAATTAATAATCCCAAAAATATGGTTATGCATTTAAATGTGCTTGAAACAAAAGCCATTTTAAATAGACCGATTTTGCGCATAAATATTGCAAAATAAAATCCTATTGAACCACAAATTCTATAAATAAATACCACAATATCTACAGCCCATAAAGGGATAAACGAGTTATAATATATGCTATTAAGTCTATATTGAGTTTCTCCCCAGCTATAATTCATAATTTGAGCTACGGTTATTTTTTGCAATTTTTTATTTTCTTTGAATTGTTTTAGAGCTTCTATAAAATGTTTTAGTGTATTAGCGGATGAAGGCGTGTAATTTGAAGGTTCTACAAACAAGAAACATATGGATAATTGGCAAATGGCAGGAAGTATAGATACCCATGCTAAAATATTCAGATTAAGAAAATATATGACAGGAACAGCAATTACTGTCGATATTGCTGCACCTAACCATCTGTATATCTTTGTTGCAGAAAATATGATGTCATATTTCTCTGTTTTGCGTAAATCTTTCATAGTTTCAAATATGAGGGCTTCATCTGTACCCGAGTTAAACGCATCACCTATCCCCCAAAAGACGGCTCCCAGAAATAATAAAAATATGCTATGCATGTTCCCCGCTAAAGCAAAACAAAATCCTGATAGAATTAAAAATATTCCCGACATAATTAATGTTTTTTTTCGAGACCATTTATCAGATATCAAACTTGTCGGCAGTTCTGCCAAAGATTGTGTCAGAATATAAGCAGAGAACACTAAAGCTGCAGACGCATAACTGCCTGTTATTTGGTCAAAATAAATGATTGCTACCGCTGACAACGGCCACATGTATATAAAAAAATTATTTAGTTTGAATAACCTGATGTTTCTACGGATTTTTAACATTTAATTTTTGTTTTGATTTGAATTTATGATTGGTTTATAGCTTATTACAACTGCTTAAACTAGTCAAGGATCAAGCCGGGGTTTTGATGTTTTGAATATTCTTTATAATAATCTTAACTTTTGCCGTTCTATAATGTTTGGCACAGTAAAGAAATAAGGACATTAAAAATGCATTCAATCAATTCGCTCATTTTGGATTTGACCTTAATTACCATTTATGCCGGTATTACGACTTTGATTTTCAAAAAACTAAAGCAACCGACGGTTTTGGGATATGTATTGGCAGGTATTTTCGCCGGTCCTTATTTTGGTCTGGTGCCGACGGTTACCGATAGAGCCAACCTTGAAGTATGGGCAGATATCGGCGTGATTTTCCTGCTTTTCGGTTTGGGATTGGAATTCAGTTTCAAAAAAATGATGAATGTAGGTAAATCGGCGTTGATTACCGCAAATACCAATATTTTGTTTATGCTGTTTTTGGGCTACAATACCGGCTTGTTGCTCGGGTGGTCGATAATGGACAGTTTCTTTTTGGGAAGTATGATTTCCATGTCGTCGACAACCATTATTATCAAGGCTTTTGAAGATTTAAATATCCGCAAACAAAAGTTTACGGATTTGGTCTTCGGGGTTTTGGTGGTTGAAGATATTATGGGGATTTTGATGTTGGTGTTGTTGCCGACAATTGCTTTGAGCAGCACCATAAACGGCAAGGAATTGGCGCAAAGTATTGCCAAATTGGCATTTTTCTTGGTGCTGTGTTTTGTTATCGGAATATATTTGGTACCGAGTTTTTTGAAAAAAATTGCCTCATTTTTGAACGATGAAATGCTGCTGTTGATTTCTATCTGTCTTTGTTTCGGTATGGTCTTGATGGCCACGGCATCAGGTTTTTCATCAGCGTTGGGGGCATTTTTGATGGGGTCAATTTTGGCTGAAACCCCGATTATTGAGAGAATCGAAAAAAACATAAAGCCGCTGAAAGACTTTTTCGGAATGGTGTTTTTTGTATCTGTCGGCATGATGGTTGATCCGGCAATGTTTATAAAGTATGCCGAGCCGATTTTGGTGATTACCTTAATTGTTATTGTCGGAATGGTCTTCTTTTCGTGCATGGGATTTTTATTTTCGGGCGAAACCTTAAAAACTGCAATGCACGGTGGTTTTTCATTGGCACAGGTCGGTGAGTTCGCATTTATTATCGCCAGTCTCGGCATGAGTATTAAGGTGCTGAGCCCGCAAGTATATCCGATTATTGTGGCGGTATCGGTAATTACGACTTTTTTAACTCCGGTAATGATTAAGGCCGCCGATCCGGCTTATAAATATGTGCAGAAGATGTTGCCGGAAGCGGTTTTAAAACGGATTGAAAATACGGCAATTGCACAAGAAACAAAAATTGAAGAACAGCGTTGGAAGTTGTTATTTAAGAATTATTTTATCCGCTTGGTTTTGCTGACTATGATTTCGCTGACGATTTTCGGTTTGTCAAACTATTTTATAAAACCGTTTGTTCATAAAGTATTGCCTAATTTGGCGGCCAGAATCATTGTAACCGGAATAACTTTGTTGCTGATGTCGCCGTTTTTAAAGGCGTTAATCGGGTGGAGAACCATTGTTCCGCCGGTGGTCAAAGACAAGATTGTTGAAGTTATGGAGCGTAAAAAGAAAAATAAAGATAATGCCGAAAATAAGAAAAGTCTGGCCAAAAAACTCGTCAGCAACACCATAAAAGTCAGCAATCTTTATCTTCAGGCGTTGTCCGATAAAAGTTTCTTTATTTCAAACCATAAAGCCTCCGCGGTATATTATAAATTATGGAACGCGAAAAGAATTAACCGATTGCCGTTAATGTTGATGACAAGTTTCAGGCTGCTAGTGGTGCTGTTTATTATCTCAACCGTAGTACACCAGTTTTTGACCGAGAACACAAAGGTTACATGGGCTTTGGTGGTTATATCGATTTTGTTGCTGACCCAATCAAGCTGGTTGTTTAAGCAATATCTTAAAATTGAACATCAGTTTCTTGATAACCTTAACGGACAAAAAGCCAGCGAAAATCCCGAACAGGGAGAATAGTCAGTTTTTAAGCAGTTCTGCCGCCGAAATATAATCAAATTTGCCGCTACCGAGAACCGGAGGCTTTTTGACATAGATTATCTTTTTGGGCATCCACAACTCACTTAATCCCTCTTTTTTGAAATGTTCTCTGACGGTAGCAATGTCGGCATCTTCACAATCGGTTATCAAGACCAACTGTTCGCCTTTTTTTTCATCATCAACGGCCAAAATGCCTTGAACAGCTTGGGGGTACAGACGGTCCATAACTTCTTCAACCGCGGTTAGAGAAACCATTTCTCCGCCAATCTTGGCAAAGCGTTTAGCTCGACCTTGGATAAAAATATAACCGTCATCATCTATGTTGACAATGTCTCCCGTGTCGTACCATCCGTCATCAAGCGGCTGCAAAACTTCAGGACAATCGGCTTTCATATAACCCTGCATTATGTTGTCGCCCTTAACCAACAGCTCTCCGCCGTTGTCAACTCCGCGTACGGGTTTAAGTTTGTATTCTATACCGGGAATAAAACGCCCTACGCTCCCCTCGCGGAAATGCATCGGAGTATTGAGGCTCAATACCGGAGAGGTTTCGGTTGCACCATAGCCTTCCAATATACGTACTCCGAATTTTTTCATCCATAAATCGGCTGTTGTCGGCTTGAGCTTCTCACCGCCGATTACGGCATATTTTAGTGAGAAAAAGTCGTACGGATTGGCCATTTTTCCATACCCGGCAAAAAAGGTATCGGTACCGAAAATTACTGTTGAAACGGTATCATAACACAATTCGGGAACTATGCGGTAATGAAGAGGTGATGGGTAGAAAAAGGTTTTTAATCCGAAAAGTAAGGGCAAAAGAGCTCCGACGCTCAAGCCAAAAGAGTGAAACATCGGCAACGCATTAAAGACCGCATCGCCGGAATTAAACGGGATTATGCTTGAAATTTGGTAACGATTTGCCTGCAAGTTGCGGTGAGATAAAAATACGGCTTTAGGCAATCCTTCAGAACCCGAAGTAAACAAAATTACCGCTGTCTTATCCGGCGTTTTTTCAGGGCGACGATGTCGTAAATATTCTACGCAACCGCGTAATTTGGTTAATAATGAGATTTGATGTGCAAAATCTTCCAAATAAACAATTTTAACACCGGCTTCCTGCATTATCTGTTCCAAACGACCGAGATTAGCCTGTTCAATAAAGGCGTGAGATGTAATAACCGTTTTTAAATTAACGGCTTTCAAAGATGCCAAAAACGGTTTGCTTCCGAGAGTAAAGTTGAGCATGGCCGGAGTTTTATCAGCGTATTGCAAAGCAAAAAAGCTGATTATATTGGCTAAAACGTTGGGCAGCATAATTCCGATTTTGTCTTGCCGCGCAAAACTTTGGCGATACGCCGTACCTAAAATATAACTTTTGAAAATAAACGATTTGCAACTTTGCGGTTTGCGATTGATGTCTTCGGCAAGAATATGTTTTTTGCCGTAAATGTGGCGCACATCAAGAAGCGAATCGAAAATATTCTGGTTTATTTTTGAGGTGTGGTAAATCATTGCGGACATAATATCGTACAGTTTTTGAGACACCAAACGACGATATTGACGACGGGGAACGGTGGTGTCGATTTCAAATTTCTGCGGTTGCAAAATCTCTAAATTGATTTGGGGAAACCAACGAGTGCGGATTTTGTTTTTGAGATATGAAAACTTGGAATACTGTGCGCCATTGATGCGTACAGGAAGAATTTTTGCTCCGGCTTTTTGCGCGATTACCCCGGCTCCTTCATAAACTTTCATCATAGAACCGGTAACGGTTATGCGCCCTTCGGGAAAAATCATAATTTTTTTGTTTTTCTTGAGTTCGTCTATCAAATTGCGCAGAGACATGGGGTTGCGAGGATCTATGGCGTAAAAATCAACCAACAATCGAGCTACGGGCATAAACCATTTTTTGGCCCAGGCAGTGTTGATGGCAAAAGTTATGCGTTCAGGCATAAAAGCCGCCATTAAAACACCATCAAGTAATGATACGTGGTTGGCAACAATCAGAACTCTTTTGCCGGCTTTGCGAAAGTTACTCAATCCATGAACTTTGCTGTGAAACAAAAAACCCAAAAGACTCTGCACCAGCGAGCGAGGCAGGGCTTCGGGCAAAAGTTTGCAGATATAAAACGAAACTATCGCGCTGATAATTGCCATGCATAAAAAAAGGTTGGGCAAACCTAGACCTAGCCCTAAAAAGACGGCAGCAAATACGGCAACTAGCGCCATGCCGAGTGCATTCAAAATGTTATTGCCGGCAATAACCGTGGCAACGTGAGATTTTGGAGCGCGGGATTGCATCATGGCGTTGAGCGGAATAATATAAAGCCCCCCAAAAAACGCCAGCATAAACAACGACATGCTCAAGCCTAAAGCGTGCGGTTGTGAAAAGAATTTTATAAAAGATATTTGAGCGGAGGGGGTCGGGTAGTCGTCTGTAAAGACATAAATTAAATAGAGGCAAATTGCCATGCCGATGGCGCCCAAGGGTACATAGGTGGTATGAATAAAACCTTTGAGCAGTTTATTGCAGGCATATGAGCCAACGGCAACGCCAAGCGAAAAAAGTACCAAAAAGAAAGTTATAACACCTTCCGAAGTATTGAGGATTTGTCCGCAAATCGGATAAACCTGAACCGCAACCAGTGCGCCGATAATCCAAAACCAAGTAGCCCCAAGAATACTCTGAAAAACGGTTTTGTTTTTGCGTAAGAAAGAAAAATTTGAAATTGTTGCCGCAAAGATGTTGCGCCTAACCTTCAAATCAGGACGGGGAGCCGGAGCATCAGGTATATACCATGAAGAGCAAAGACCAAAAACGGCAAGAGTAATCAGCACTATTATCGTGACGTCTGTGGGGAGTAAGGTTCCTAAAATCAAACCGAGCAAAATGGCTAAATAGGTTGTACTTTCAACATAGGCATTGCCGGTTATCAGTTCCTCGGTCTTGAGGTGCTGAGGAAGAAGCGAATATTTGACCGGACCGAAAAATGCCGATTGAGACCCCATTAACGCCAAAATAACAATCAGAAACGGCAAACTGCGTGTATACCAGGCAATGGCAACACCGGTCATTAAAATGACTTCGGTGATTTTTAAAATCCGCGCGATAATATTGCGATGATATTTGTCGGCAAGCTCTCCCGCAGTTGCCGAAAACAAGAAAAACGGCAAAATAAAAAGACCGGCAATCACATTTGACAAGACATCGGATTGGGCGGTCATTTTGAGAGTAACCATGGTCAGAAGAGCATTTTTGAACAAGTTGTCATTAAGCGCTCCCAAAAATTGAGTGATTAACAATGGCAGGAAACGGCGGGTTTTAAGTAGTGACATTGGTGGAAATCCTTGTTGTTTTTTTATAAAAATAAACTTTGGATTGATGATGTGTCAAGAGTTATAAACAAAAAACAAGAGCAGACTTTTGATAAGTCTGCTCTTGTTTTTGATGAGAGTGTCCGTTAGTCGTCGCCTTCTGAAGTCTCTTCTTTGGATTCTTCTTTGGGTTCTTCCTGGGGATCTGCGGCAGCACCATCTTCGTCGGGAATGTTTTCCGAAGTCTTTTGGTGCTCGCACTTCGGGGTCTGAATGGAAATTTTTCCGCCCAAAAGTTTGACACCGCTGAGGGAAATATCACGTCCGCCCGAAATAGACAGCAATGTCAGCAATGCAATTGCCAGGTTGTCCCACTCGACGACGGTGATCGACGGTATCAGCGGCCACATAACACAGTTCATGAAATAACCTCCAGCCAGCGCCCAGCCAACGACCGGTATCCAGTAGCGTTTTACGGCTTTGCGGAAAGGTTGGCATTCGGGATCTTCACATTCGGTTATGTTTTTGATGGAAACACGGCCTCCGATGAGTTTGATGCCTTCGAGGGTAATGTCGCGCGTTCCGCTGATGGCCAGCAAAATCAGCAAAGACTGGTTGAGATCTTTCCAGTCTATCAAGCGTACGGCCCCTTCGCATGACGGCTGAACGATGCAGTTCATTATGTAGCCGAGGGCTATCATAAATCCGACTGCGGAAATCCATAACCTCTTGGTCAAGAATTTCTCTACTTGTTGTTCTTGCTTTTTCATATTCTTAAAATTAATAATTCTTTTAGTAACTGAATGATGACTCTTTTAGACTTTTTTGTCAAGTTTTTTGTTTATAAGAACGTCGGTCTTATAAATCCAATAAATTATTGTTGGGAACGAAAACCGGAAGTTTTAATAAAAGATTTCTTTCAGATAAAGTCCGTGAGCAGGAGCGGTGGGACCGGCAGCAGCACGGTCTTTGGCTTCAATGATAGACTTTATTTCTTCAGGCTTAAGATGTCCATCGCCGACCATTTTAAGGGTTCCGACCATATTGCGTACCTGGTGGTGCAAAAATGATTTGGCCTTGACATAGCAGGTTATCTCTTCACCGTTTTGGCTAATTTCAAAGACATCAAGCGTCTTGAGCGGAGATTTTGCCTGGCATTTGGCGGCACGAAAAGAGCTGAAGTCATGATGACCGAGCAGATATTCTGCGCCTTGGCGCATTTTTTCAACATCAAGCGGAACATATACCCACCAGCTGCGATATTTATCAATTATCAAAGGAGCGCGGCGGTTAGTAATGCGATAAATATAGCTGCGACCTTTTGCCGAAAATCGGGCGTTAAAATCGGGAGATGCTTCTTCTACCATTAAAACCGATACCGGAGCATCAAGCTCACGCAAGTGGGCGTTTACCGCCTCACGAATACGAAATGTATCTATCGGAGAATCAAGATCAAAATGAGCAACCTGAGCCAAAGCGTGAACGCCGGCATCTGTGCGACCGGCACCATAGACTTCAACCTTCTGTCCGCAAAAATCAAGTATAGCCTTTTCAAGAAACTCTTGCGCACTCGGTCCATCAAGCTGTTTTTGCCAACCTAACAGCGTGGTTCCATCGTACTCTACAACAGTTTTGTACCTTTGTGTCATTATGCGGCTTTTAGAGATTTTTCTGCAGGGACATCTATTGACGAAAGCCCAAGTTTGCGTTCAACTTCCCAAATAACCTTAAGAGCTTCAAAAGCATTTTCACCACTAATGCGAGGAGTTTCAATGCCGTTAACACATTTTACAAAGTGTGTTAACTCGGCTTGTAACGGTTGATTGGTCGGAATAAACAGCTGTTCAACACTACCTTTTAAGCCATAGTTCATCCATTCGGGGATTTCTTCCTGATTTACATAAGGCATACGGCCTTGGGAGTGAACGTTAATGCTTTGGTTGATAAAGTCCATATCAATGTAGTTGGTATCGGTTGTAACCGTCAAAGTACGTACACGAGCCTGGGTAATACGGCTGGCGGTAATGTTGGCGGTAACTCCGTTTTCAAATTGTAACAACGCGGTGATATAGTCTTTGCCTTCCGGGTGGTCAGGGGTTTTGACCGCGGCGGCCTGAACATCAACAACCGGAGATTTAACCAAAGATTGAATAACTTCAACATCGTGAATCATCAAGTCCATAGCAACAGAAACGTCAGTGATACGACCGGAAGCGGCGGACATTCTTTGTGCCGTCAATGAACGGATTTTTGATGTATCGGAAAGAATTTTTGACATTTGCTCAACTGCCGGATTGAAACGTTCAATATGGCCGACGCACAGAACAACTTTGTTCTTGGCGGCAGCATTAATCAAACGACGACACCCTTCAGGAGAAGTCGCCAAAGGTTTTTCCATCATGCAGTGAATGCCGTGGTTCAAGAAAAACTCACCGACATCGGCATGGGTAACAGAGGTGGTAACGACACTGACCGCGTCAACTTTTTTAGCAACTTCTTCCATAGAAGTGAAGGCTTTGATGCCAAAAGTTTCTGCAGCTGCTTTTGCGGCTTCGGGGAAAATATCATAAACGCCGACCAATTCGACATCTTGCATATTTTTGTAGGTCTTAATGTGGTTTTTGCCCATCATACCGGCGCCAATAACCGCAACTTTAAGTTTTCCCATATTATTCAATCCTTAAAATGTTGATATTAAATCTGGGCGTAATATAGCAGAAACAGAGCAAAAAATCTGCTAACATCTTGTTACAGATTGTTACAGATATTTTATCTGTATTTTCAAAGCGTTATATGGCTTATATTTACTCAATTTTACTGAAATTAATACGCGGATCTACCAGTGAATAAGTTATATCGCTAATCAGTTTCAAGACCAACCCCAGCAGGGCAAAAATATACAATGTTCCGAAAATGACCGGATAATCGCGGGTGGTAATAGCCTCATATCCAAGTAATCCCAGTCCGTTGAGCGAAAATATTACTTCAATCAGCAATGAGCCCGTAAACAGCATTTTGATTAAAAGCGCCGGAAAACCAGCGATTACAATCAGCATTGCGTTGCGAAAAACGTGCCCGTACAGGACTTTGCGTTCGCTTAATCCTTTGGCGCGGGCGGTCAAAACGTATGGCTTGTTGAGTTCGTCTAAGAAAGAGTTTTTGGTCAGCATGGTCAAGCTGGCAAAACCGCCTATAACCATTGCTGTAACCGGAAGAGTGATATGCCACAAATAATCCAATATCTTATAAAACCAGTTCAGGTTTTCCCAGTTGTCGGAAGTAAGTCCTCGCAGCGGAAAAATGTGAAAATAGGTGCCTCCGGCTAAAAAAACAATCAAAAACACAGCAAACAGAAATACCGGTATGGCCGAACCGATTACCACCGCAACCGACGTCCATACATCAAATTTGGAGCCGTCTTTTACCGCTTTTTTCACCCCGAGAGGAATTGCAATAAGATAAATAATCAGCGTTGACCACAAGCCCAAAGATATTGAAACCGGCATGCGTTCAACAATTAATTGCCAAACCGTCTTGTCCTGATAGTAACTGCTGCCAAAGTTAAAAGTCGCGTAGTCTTTTATCATTTTCCAAAAACGCACGTGAACCGGCTTGTCAAATCCGAATTGTTTTTCCAACTCTGCCACCAAATCTTCGGGAACGCCCTGCGCTCCTTGATAACGGCTTGAGTTAGAGTTCATTTGTACCGATGAAGTCAGTTGCGACTTGGCATCGGTGTTCATTCCTCGGTATTGGGCTAAAACGTGTTCAACAGGTCCGCCGGGTGCCATTTGAATAATGGCAAAATTGATGAGCAAAATACCAAACAGAGTAACCGGAATTAAAAGCAAGCGTTTAATGATATAACTGCGCATTTATTTGTCCTCTTTTATCCACCATGTGTCCGGCTGAAATCCGACTTTAAGGTCTGTTTTTTTATGTTCAAAACGATTGCGGTAGGCAATGCGTTCGTACGGAGAATACCATTGCATTACCATGTAATGTCCGTTTAACAAAACTCGGTCAAGAGCTTTGATGTGAGCAATATAGTCTTCTTTGTTTTGGGCCGTGACCAGACCGTCAACTATCTTGTCAACCACCGGATTTTTAATGCCGAGCAGATTATAGCTGCCTTTTATGTCCGCAGATAAACTTCCCCAAAACTCTTTTTGCTCGTTACCGGGTAACTGGCTAATCGGAAAAGTCAAAATGGCCATATCAAAATCAAAATTATCCAAGCGATTTTTAAAAACGTTGACTTCAACATTGCGAAATTCCGCCTTAATGCCGATTTTGGCAAGATTACTGACAAACGGCAACATTACACGAGTAAACGAGCTGCCGTTGGCAGAGTTGCTCAAAACCTCAATTTCAAGCGGTTCATCGGTTTTGAGGTTGGTCATTTTGCCGTCAACAAAATCATAGCCGGCTTCGTTTAACAATTTTACCGCATGGCGAAGATTGGAGCGGGAAGACTCTACATCGGCATAGACAGGGTTGGACGGGGCTTTTGTGAAAACGGTTTCGGGAAGCTCGTCTTTGTATTTGTTGAGTATTTTTAATTCACTACCTTGCGGAAGGTCTGTCGCCTCCATCCCGCTGTTGGTAAAATAGCTGAACAAACGAGAATATTGATTATAAAACAAATTTTCACCCGCCCACTCGTAATTAAATGCCCAATCTATTGCCTCGCGAACTCGGGGGTCGGCAAATTTTTCCCGGCGAAGATTAAAGCCGAAATTTTGTAAACGAGCCGTATTATTGTGAGAAATATTCTCTTTTATGATTTGTCCGCTCTTTACCAACTCATTATTATAACCTGTAACCCAAATTTTGGCTATATACTCCTCGCGCATATCAATATTGCCGGCAAAAAGAGCTTGAAGAGTTACGGTCGTATCTTGATAATAATCATAGCGAATTTCATCAAAATTATAAAAACCGCGGCGAGAAGGAATATCTTTGCCCCAATAATCAGGATTGCGCCTGAATATCAGATATTTGTTGGGAGAAAAACCATCCAGCACATAAGGGCCGCTACCTAACGGCGCCCTTAGTTCAGGTTTGGCAAAATCTCGTCCCTGCCAGTCGTGAGCCGAAAAAATCTTAATCTGTGAAATTATAAGCGGAAGTTCTTTGTTGTTACTATCGGGTTTGAACCAAAAACGAATATGTCGATCGTTAATTTTTTCTACTTTTTCAACATCGGAATAGTATACTTTGTAAAAAGGAGAACCTTTTTCTATCAGGCTGTTAAAGCTGAAAATAACATCATCAGCCAAAACCGGCGTTCCGTCGCTGAACTTGGCTCGTTCATCCAAAAAAAATCCGACATATTCTTTGGTTAATTCAAACGATTTGGCCAAAAGCGGATAAGCCACGGTAACATCATCGGCCGGAACAAAAGCTAACGAATCGAGCGTTAAGTCAGCCACCTGCGAGGCGGCTATCCCTTTGAAAATAAACGGATTAAAGTTATCAAAAGTACCATATGCCGGCAGAACTACGCGTCCGCCTTTAGGAGCATCGGGGCGAACATATTCAAAAGATTGCCAATTGCCGTTATATTTGGCATCACCGTAAAGGGCTATACAATCAAGTTGGCGGGCAAATACCGTGACCGGCAAAAACAACAGCGCAAAAAACAGGTAAATACTTTTATTCATCCGCGGCTTTATCCTGAGAAGCGGGGGTGAAATCGTTTTTCTTCATGTCTTCCCATTCTTTCTGCAGATTTTTTATGGTTCTGTTGGTACCGTCAAAAGAAAAACGCTGATTTGTTTCGTCTTCCGCATTTTCCTCAGGCGCAGGATTGTTTGCAGCGGATTCAGAAACATTTTCGTTTCGCGAACTTGATAAAAACGACGGAGCTCGGTCTAACATCTGCTCGTCACCGAAACTGCGTTCCAAAGCTATGCTGAACGGGTCAAAACGCTCTTTTTCTTCTTCCGGCTCTTCTGTTGTCGGCATAAAACGAGCAACAATCCTTTTCAGCAGGTTCGGGCGCTTTTGGTTGTCTGACGGCACGTCCGGCGATAATGAAGTGTTGTTATCTGACGCTTCATCTTTGAAAAACCTTTCTTCTTCACTTAATTCCGGACCTTCGTCGCGGTACGCCTGGGTGCCCACGACTTCTTCTTCGATTTCCGGCTCATGAAGATTGCGCACTACCGACGCAAAAACCGCAAACACTTTACCTAAAGCTCCGGTTTCAATAATATCTTGCAAAATATTGTCTTCGTCGTGATCTTTCAAAAGACGCAAAAGTCTGGTATAATTGGCACAAAACTCCGTAATACTGCCGGCAAGCAGAGGGTGCGAGCGGGCCGATTTGGTAAGTTTTTTCTCAAAATCGGCATCTTTGTTGTAAAGGTCAACCACCGCTTTGGCAAAACCCCAGCGGTTACCTTGGGCTACCGTTCTGATAACCGTGCTGTAATAGGTTTTATCTAAAAATTCGTACCTCTGTAGCACGTCAGATAAAATTTCATTCATTTCGCTGATATATAAATCAACCTTGCTTAAGGCAAAAGAATGAACCTGTTGCTGGCAATTTTTGAGCAGAATTCGAGCCATAACGTCTGAATATTCACGATTTTGATTTAGTTGTGCAGAAATTGCATCAAGCTGTTTTTGCAATTTTTTCTCGTGACTGAGGTTATAAAAACGTCCCCATATCGACCACAAAATTGCCAGCGGCAGAAAAATGATTGCCGTGTAAAGAGCCGTATCCACAAGCCCGAGAGATGTTAAATCAATTCCGGCAAGACGAATGCTGAGATAAATGCTGACATATATCAGCCACATAATACTGATAAACACGGTTGCAAAAAAGCTGAAGGTAAGCACGTTTAATCTCCGTAAAAAAACATTTTTGTATAATGCTAGTAATTTTTGGAACAGATTTCAACCAAATATTTAAGGTTATCACCCTGAAAACAAAGGCTATTCACATATAACAAAAATAATTGTCGAAATTTGAAAGATTTTGTGCTATTGCATACAGAAGCGACAATAAAAAAGAGTTGTAAAATGAGTGATGAAACAAATGTAGTTTTGGATTTTGAAAGAAAAATCGTTGAGATTGAAGACAGAATCAAAACCGTAACTGCTTTAGCCAAGGACAGCGACGTTAATATAGATAAGGAACTTAATCGTCTGCAACTTAAGCTCGAAAGACAGATTAAGCTTTCGTACGCGAATTTGACACCGTGGCAGAGAGTGCAGATTGCTCGCCACCCCAAACGTCCGCAATGTCTTGATTATGTAAAGGCTTTAATTGACGACTTTGTACCGTTGTGCGGTGACCGTATGTTTGCCGATGACCCGACGATGATTGGCGGAATCGGTCGTTATCACGGGATTTCGGTTGTGGTAATCGGACAGGAAAAAGGCGTCGATTTGGAAACGCGCGTAAAATATAATTTCGGTATGGCCAAGCCCGAAGGATATCGGAAAGCACAAAGACTTATGGATTTGGCTGAAAAATTTAATATGCCGGTAATTTGTTTTGTGGATACGGACGGCGCTTATCCGGGAATTGAATCCGAAGCTCGCGGACAGGCCGAAGCTATTGCCGCATCAATTCAAAAATGTTTGCAACTGCATGTGCCGATTGTTTCGGTCATTATCGGCATGGGAGGCTCTGGAGGCGCAATTGCCATTGCAACCGCCAATCGAATTTTGATGATGGAAAACTCCATTTATTCGGTTATTTCTCCCGAAGGGTGTGCCTCTATTTTGTGGAGATCCGCCGAAAAAGCCAAAGAAGCTGCCGAAGCTTTACGGCTGACCGCTTTTGATTTGAAACGTTTCGGAGTAATTGATGAAATCATTAACGAACCCGTGGGCGGAGCACATCGCGATACGGTCGCTGCTATAGAAAAAGTTGATGAAACCATTTACCGACATTTGCAAGAGCTTATGACGCTGAGCCGCGACGAATTGAAAAAACAACGTAACGATAAAATTCTGGAAATGGGACACCACATTGAGGTTGAAAACACCAAGGGATAGTTATGGAAATATCATTATCTAACGAATTTTTATTGATGATTTCCGTAGCAACAATTGTGATTGCGGTTGTTGTAGTGGTGGTAACATTGCTCAAAAAAGGCTCAATTTTCAGCGCTATGGAAAAGCATCAGTCGGAACTGATCGGTCGCTTGGCGCAGATGTCGCAATATGCCTCGCTGGAGCAGAATAAAATATCGCAAGCAATTGCCGAACAAAAACTTTCTTTGTTGAACATGATTGATGAGCGGCTGTTTCAGGTAACACAAAATGTCGGAAGCGGATTGCAACAGTCGGCTTCAAAGACCAACGAAACACTTGCAAATTTGCGCGAACGCCTGGCAGCAATAGATGCCGCACAACAAAAAATTACATCTCTTTCCGAGCAGGTAGTGTCTTTGCAAGAGGTCTTGTCAAACAAACAAGCGCGAGGCGCTTTCGGAGAAATTCAGTTACATGATTTGATTGTATCGGTGTTGCCTTCGTCGGTATATGCTTTTCAATGTGTCTTATCTAACCAAAAACGTGCAGATTGCGTAATCAAACTGCCCAATCCTCCGGGAACAATCGTTATTGATTCAAAATTTCCGCTCGAAAGCTACCAAGCACTAAGGAAAGCCTCATCCGAACAAGAAAAAAACGAAGCCGAGAAATTTTTTAAGGCCTCGGTATTAAAACACATAAAAGACATTGCGGAAAAGTATATTATTCCCGGAGAAACCGCCGAATCAGCATTAATGTTTATTCCGGCAGAAAGTGTTTATGCCGAACTGTATTCAAATTTTGAAGATGTGGTTCGAGAATCTTATAAATCAAAAGTTTGGATTGTTTCGCCAACGACCATGATGGCGTTGCTTAATACGGTGCGAGCAGTGCTGAAAGACGCAACAATGCAACAACAGGCCTGTATTATCCAAAAGGAAGTGGGGCTGTTGGCTGATGATGTTACCAGATTGAGCGAGAGGGTTGATAATTTATCGCGACATTTTGAACAGTCGGTAAGAGATATTGATGAAATAAAAATTTCGGCGGGAAAAATTGTTAACAGAGCAGAAAGAATAGGCGTTGTCGAGCCGGAACCCGTTCCTTTTCCGACGTTGCCTAAGCAACAGGAGGCTGTATAATTTTGGATTTTTTGAATACGGCTATTGATTTATTTGATAAAAACCGCTAACTTACGATTAAAACAAATTCAACAACTTAATTAAGAAAAGGACAAAAGAAGTGACTAAATCCGAATTGATTGAAAAGATTGCTGCTAAAAACCCTAATTTAACAGTAAAAGACATTGAAAAAATCGTGTCTGTCATTTTGGACAGCGTGATTAGGTCAATGGCTAAAGGCGAAAGAGTTGAGTTCAGAGGTTTCGGCGCTTTTTCCGTACACTCCCGCGGTGAACGCATCGCCAAAAATCCCCGTACCGGTGAAAAGCTCAAAGTCGAAGCACGCAACATTCCTCACTTTAAAGCAGGAAAACACTTGTACGATATGCTTAACAAGTAATTTTTGAAAGGTAAAACGCCATGAGTTTCTTAAGATTTATAATCGGATTGGTTTTAGTGGTTGCCGTTGCGGTATTGGCGGTAATGAACAGCGATATGGTTGTAATAAACTTGTGGCCGTTTTACATCGATATCAAAGCAAAGATGAGTATTGTCATAATTGTTTTGGTATTGGTCGGATATATTGTCGGCAAGTTTGACACATGGGCGGCCTACTCTCCCCTGCGTTCGGCCTTGCGCGCACAGAAACGACAAAACAAAAAATTAAATGTAGAAAAACAAAAATTGGTTGAAAAAGTCGAGGGCTTGAACGAAAACATAGAAAGCCTGAAACATTCGGAGCCGACCGCCGCTTCCGAACCGGCAATCGGCAAAGGTGCCAAAATTAAGCAAAAATTGTCATCGCTGTTTAAGTTTAAGAAAAAAACAAAGCAAGAAGAGTTTTGGTGTTTGTAATTATCAAAAAGGATAAGTAATGAACTGGCTTTCTGATTTTGTTCGACCGAAAATCAAAAAAAACGCTCAGAAAGAGATTGCCGACGATTTGTGGCTTAAATGCCCGAATTGCGGCAAATTGCTTTTTACAAAAGAGCTGAAAAAAACATGGTATGTTTGTCCGGAGTGCGATTATCACTTGCGGCTGTATTTGGACAAACGGCTGAAAATGCTGTTTGACAACGGATTATATGCGGAAGTTGCGCTCAAACAAACCCCCGAAGATCCGCTAAAATTTAAAGACAGCAAAAAATATACCGAAAGATTACGTTCATACCGCAAAGCAACCGGTCGTGATGATGCAATTGTTGTGGCAAAGGGCAACATCGGCGGAGTAAAATGCGTGATGGCCGTATTGAACTTTGCTTTTATGGGCGGTTCCATGGGAATGGCGGTCGGTGAAGGGATTGTCAGGGCGGCTGAAATTGCCATAAAAAACAAAATTCCGTTGATTACGGTTGCCAGTTCGGGCGGAGCGCGCATGCAAGAGGGGATTTTGTCCTTGATGCAAATGGCAAGAACGGTATCGGCGGTCAATAGCGTAAAAGAAAGCGGCTTACCTTTTATTTCGATTTTGGCTGATCCGACCACAGGCGGTGTTTCTGCTTCTTTTGCAATGCTGGGCGATATTCATATTGCCGAAAAAGGTTGCTTAATCGGTTTTGCGGGACCGCGTGTTATTGAGCAGACAATTCGTGAAAAACTCCCTGACGGTTTCCAGAAGGCAGAATATTTGCGGCAACACGGGATGGTTGATATTGTAGTTCATCGTTCCGAAATGAAAAATACTTTGGCAACAATATTGCGGGTTTTGACCAATAAAGGACCGGCACCCGTTGAGCCAAAAGGCGAAAAAAATAAAAAATCGGCATAGTGGGAAAGCCTTAACTATGTCGATAAAGACTGATAAAAATGGAGAAGGCTATGCTTGTACTAAAACATATTCCGGTTCGTTCGTTTAACGAAAATATTGCGTATATCAATAAAGATTGTACGATTTATAAGGTTGATAACATAAAATCTCTGACCAGAATTGAAATCCACGGCGGAACCAAGCCGGTTTTTGCGTTTTTGCAAATCGTTGATAACAAGCTGGTACGTCCCGACGAATTGGGATTAAATACCGAAGCTTTTGTGCAAACCGGGTTGCCCGAAGGGTCAAAAATCACCCTCACCTTAACCCCTCCCGCACCATCGCTAAATGCCGTAAAACGCAAAATTGACGGAAATGTGTTGAGCGCAAAAGATTATGCCGCAATCGTGAACGATATTTCCGAATATCGCTATTCCAACATGGATATAGCTTCATTTTTGGTTGCGATGAACTCTTTTATTACGCCTAATGAAATCTTGGATTTGACCGAAGCTTTGCGCGGCGACAAAAGCATTGATTGGGGGGCAGAAGAAATTGTTGCTGATTATCAGTGTATGGACGACATTCCCGGCAACAAAGTTGATTTGATTATTACGGCAATCGTTGCCGCCTATGGTTTACCAATGCCTAAAATCATATCTTCGTCATCGCTCTCCGGAAGCGGAGTTCTTGACACAATGAAAACTTTGGCCAATGTCAGCATTGATACACGCAGTCTGAAAAAACAGGTTTTGGAACGCCGCGGAGCCATTGTAGATGCCGACAAAATTGAGATTTGCGAAGCAGACAGAATAATTTCGCGCGTTGAACAACAAAACGGTCTGTCAACTTTAGAAAGAAGCGTATCTTCCCTGCTGGCAAATAAAATGGCGGCGGGCATTACCCATTTGCTGATTGATATTCCGGTCGGTCCGCGGACAAGAGTTAAGAACTCTGCAGACGCTATGCATTTGCGCAAAATTATTGAATATGTAAGCGATATGTTAGGGTTGAATGTTGATGTCACCATAACTGACGGCAGTGAACCGATCGGAGCCGGTGTCGGTGCCGCGCTTGAGGCAAGAGATGTTGTAAAAGTGCTCAAAAACAAAGAAGATGCTCCTGATGATTTGCGTGAAAAAGCTTTGTTTATGGCCGGCAGAATTTTGGAATTTGATCCCAAACTGCGTGGCGGACAGGGATATTTGGTTGCTAAAGAACTGCTAAAAAGCGGAAAAGCCTTTGATGTGTTTGAGATGATTTTGAAAACGCAAGGCAAGACCGAACCTGTACAGCTGGGGCATTTGACCCGTGATGTGGTCGCCGAAAAAGACGGCGTTGTAGCAAGAATTAATACCGCTTTTATCAGCAGAGCCGCTATTTTGGCCGGAGCCGGACAATATGCCGGAGCCGGTGTTGATATTTTCCGCAAAAGCGGTGAATCGGTAACCGCCGGGGATATTTTATATCGTATCTATTCTTGCAATCAAAACGATTTTGCCTTTGTTACTTCAATGATAGAAAACGGCAAAAACGGTTTTGATATTGAATAAAAATAATTAAATTTGCAAAAAAAATTGCCGGTGCACTTGCATCGGCTTTTTTTGTTCCCTATATAAGCAGGTAGAAAAGATTTTAACAGGTTTTAATGAGGGAAACAAATTATGAGCAATAAAGTTATTGGTATCGATTTGGGTACAACCAACTCCTGCTTTGCCGTTATGGAAGGCAAAGACGCCAAAGTTTTGGAAAACAGTGAAGGCGCAAGAACAACTCCTTCAATTGTTGCTTTTACCGACAACGAACGTTTGGTCGGAGCGGCAGCAAAACGTCAAGCCGTAACCAACCCCGAAAACACGTTGTTTGCCATTAAGCGCTTGATCGGACGTCGTTTTGATTCGCCCGAAGTTGAAAAAGATAAAAAACTGGTGCCTTTCAAAATTGTTTCCGGTGACAACGGTGATGCTTGGGTTGAAGTAAAAGATCAAAAATATGCCCCATCACAGATTTCGGCAATCGTATTGCAAAAAATCAAAGAATATGCCGAGGCTTATTTGGGCGAGCCGATTGATAAAGCGGTTATTACCGTTCCGGCATATTTTAATGACTCGCAACGTCAGGCTACTAAAGACGCAGGAAAAATTGCCGGCTTAGATGTTTTGCGTATTATCAACGAGCCGACAGCCGCGGCCTTGGCTTATGGTCTGGATAAAAACACCAGCGGCACAATTGCAGTTTATGACTTGGGCGGCGGTACGTTTGATATTTCTATTTTGGAAATCGGTGACGGTGTGTTTGAAGTTAAGTCCACCAACGGTGATACTTTCCTCGGAGGTGAAGACTTTGACCAACGCATTGTTAACTATTTGGCCGAAGAGTTCAAAAAAGAAAGCGGTATTGATTTGAAAAACGACCGTTTGGCTTTGCAACGTTTGAAAGAAGCCGCCGAAAAGGCCAAAATTGAACTGTCTGCCGCCACACAAACCGATGTTAATTTACCGTTTATTACTGCTGATGCAACCGGTCCTAAACACCTCAATATCAAATTGACCAGAGCCAAATTGGAAGCTTTGGTTGATGACTTGATTGAGCGTACTGTTGAGCCGTGCAAAAAAGCTTTGGCCGATGCCGGATTGACTGCCGGAGATGTTAAGGAAGTTATTTTGGTCGGCGGTATGACACGTATGCCAAAAGTACAGGAAAAAGTTAAAGAGATATTCGGCAAAGAACCTCATAAAGGTGTTAACCCTGATGAAGTTGTTGCCGTCGGTGCAGCTATTCAGGGCGGTGTTTTGATGGGCGATGTCAAAGATGTGTTGTTGCTTGATGTTACTCCGCTTTCTTTGGGTATTGAAACATTGGGCGGTGTATTCACTCGTTTGATTGACCGCAACACCACAATTCCGACACGCAAGAGCCAGGTTTTCTCTACTGCGGAAGACGGGCAGACGGCAGTTACCATCAGAGTGTTCCAGGGCGAACGCGAAATGGCTGCCGACAACAAATTGCTCGGACAGTTTGATTTGGTCGGTATTCCGCCGGCTCCGCGCGGTATGCCGCAAATTGAAGTTACATTCGATATTGATGCTAACGGTATTGTTAATGTTTCGGCCAAGGATAAGGCCACAAACAAAGAACAAGCTATTCGTATTCAGGCTAGCGGCGGTTTATCTGATGCCGATATTGAAAAGATGGTAAAAGATGCTGAAGCTAATGCCGAAGCCGATAAGAAAAAGAAAGAAGTTGTTGAGGCTCGTAACCAGGCCGAAGGTTTGGTTCACGCCACCGAAAAAACTTTGAAAGAAAATGCCGACAAGATTTCTGATGCCGATAAAAAAGCTATTGAAACCGAAATTAAGGCTCTTAAGACCGCTCTTGAAGCGGACGATGCCGCGGCAATCAAAGAAAAAACCGAGAGTTTAATGCAGGCTTCATTAAAACTGGGTGAGGCTATGTATAAACAAGCCGGAGCAAACGCCGGTGCTCAGCAAGGACCGGATATGGGCGCAACCGCAGGAAACAGCGGTGAGCAGCCTAAAGATGACGGTGTTGTTGATGCCGATTTTGAAGAAGTAAAATAACTTACTTTCAATGGAACAAAACCGCCCTTCTCGGGCGGTTTTTTTATATCGATTCGCCACCGAAAAGCAACCAATCGTCTAACCCTTTAAAAATACGAAAAATTAAACACTTTTTAATTCCTTTAAAATATGGTATAATGTTAGTTATAATGTGAGACCTTTGTAGGGGAGGTTGCCATGAAAAATTTGTATTTATTATCCGCTTTGCTTGTCGGCACATTTTTAAGCGTTCCTGCTTTTGCCGGAGACTATGAAGTTACTGCTGACCAACTAAACGCTGCCACACCTCATTTTACGTGGGAAGAAGTTAATGATATGTCCACGCCCGGAGCGGCTGTTGCCGATGATTGGGACAACACCGGATATGTTAATATCGTTGATTATGACAACGCTCCCTATTTTCGTACTTTTAATTTTGCTTACAGTGCTCCCGAGGATTATAACCGTATAAGCGGGCGGACATGGTATGACCCGATTACCGAAAAGACAACTTTTTATAACGCTATATATAATATTGGCTCCAGCACTTCTTATCCCGATCTTACTGCCGACTTTGTCTATAGCGGTATTCTCAATTATAGCAACATTGGCAACATTACCGGCGACTTTGTAGGCTTTAATGACGGATTGGCAACAAATAGTTCAGTGTACGCGGCAATAAGCAACATAGTGTATGATGCCGATCAACCTTTTGTTTCTATCGGAGATATAAATGGTAACTTTGTCGGGACTTATGGTATTTACAACTATGTTAATGATTCTCCTCGTCACAATAGTCAGTTTGCGACCATTGGTGACATCACTTCTCGACTGATTGCGGGAAACATTAAAGGCGAATATGGAGGCTTTCTCCTCAATGAGAATGGTACTGTTGGCAATATAAATGCTGAAACTGCTATCAACAACGCGGCAAAATTCGGTGGGTATATAGCCAATGTGGGCATAGAAAATTTTTATTATGATGACCAATGGGAATACGTTCCGCCGACACCTAAACTTGCTAAAGCAGAGGATGACGGTCGGATAACGGACCCCGAAAAATATTCCGCTACTGTCGGCAATATTTCAGGTAATATCATTGGTAACATTGCGATTAATTCTGAAGCTTATGGTGGTGCTATTTATAACGAATACGGGCAAATCGGCGATATCAGTGCGAATTTCTTGGGTAATTATGCCAAAGAGTATATACTTGAATCACTTCCTACAATTGATGTTCCTGTTGTTAATGAGGAATTTGTTTCGGACGATACTCAAAGTTACCCGACTCATTCGGGTGGCGCTATTGCCAACTTCAACGGTAAAATCGGCACCATCAGCGGAGATTTTAAAGACAACTTTGCTGAAGGAGCAATGGCTGTCGGTGGTGCTATTGCCAATATGATACAATTACGGAGCCGTACTCAACCGGTTATTCAAGAATGGGTAGAGTGGGAAGATACCTTTAACGTCAAAAATATAGTTCGTTTGTATGACGTATATGCCGAACGCATGAATATTGAGGGTTCAACCTTTGATAACAACTATGCGCATTCAACCGAAGACAATGCCTACGGCGGGGCTATTTATAATGACTTTTATTTTGAAGATGACCGTTCCGTTTATCACGAATATCTCAATGATGAAGAATGGCTTTTGTCAGAAGGTTATGTTTATATGAGCGATGAAGAACTGCAACAGAAGATTATTAATGTTAAAGCCAATGCTGCTTTGACTTTAACTAACACCAACTTCATCAATAATCATGCTGATTCTGACAGCGGTCGCGCTTTTGGCGGTGCGATTTATTCTACCGGTGATGTCAATATTATTGCCAAAGACGGTAAAACCTCGCTGTTTAGCGGTAACACCGCTAATGGTGAAAATAACGCTATTTATATGCAGGCATCGATTCAAAAAACAAATTTATTAGATCTTATTAATGTTGATCCGCTCTTACCCTCCAACTTGAACCTGACAGCTGTTGACAACGGTA